>JAPLRF010000066.1:11539-85364 GCA_026399315.1 Gammaproteobacteria bacterium | reverse complement strand
AGTGGTTAATTTTGATGAAAAACAGTGATGATTTTTGGTGTAAAAAACGCCCTAAAAATGGATTTTTCATGCAGAAATTTGTCTCAACCATGCGGGTTTAAAGCTGCTGGGATCATTGGCGGGCGAAATGGTTAGAACCCCTATATTCGCGCGCAGTCATTGGATGGTCGACGAATCATAGGATGAATAAAGCACTCGCCTGTGACGCGCTGACAATGGCTTTATTTCGCCATAAATTTCCTAAAAATGTGATTCTGGCTATATTTTACGTACCAGAATTCGCTTTGTGTAAAAAAAATAAATGTGATGCATACACCATCACAATCCCAACCAAACCACCTTCTAAAGAACCTAAACTACGTTCAACAGCAAGATGCACATTAATCACCTCTTGATTTGACGTAATTAAAATCAATGGGATCATGACACCCATTTGTAAGAAGGCATATTCGAAAGACCGGTAGTGTTCGCTTAGCCACGTTAATATTCCTAAACTGACTGTCATCAAAATAATTGTCAAAAATAATGAAGGGTAGCTTTGCAGGAAATAAGCATACAATATAGCGATAAAGGCACCCACTATTACGCCCAAGAGTCGCATTAAAGCAAAACGATGTGACAATACAATAGATGCGCGTGCTGAAATAATAATACCGGCAATCACTGCCTGTATGTCGATAAATGACCATTGCATCTTCCGATTCACCAGCAATAGAATAATGAAAGTTGCGGCAACCCTAATAGCAATAATACCAGCCTTGTAATTGAATTTTGATTTTTCCCGCAAATTACTTAAGTGTTCTCTAAAAGGGAAAAAAGTTTTTTTTCTTTCAAGATTGTCAATTATATTTAAAATCTTTTTTTGAAATATCCATTTTGAAGAAAAAAAATCAATCATTATAACTATTACAGATCCAATCAATAAATTGACCACCCAATATAATCCCAAATTTATTGCCTGGTGTAAATTTTTATTAACATCCATCGCACTGATTAAACTGATCGTTATTGCACCTAAAATCATTGAATAGGGGAAATACCCAACAACAAAGTAATAAATAAAAATCACGACTAAGATGGCTGTAGCTAAAAGCATAATGACATAGTGATTTCGAAATATCATTAATACAGCTAGAATTAAAATAGCGGAAAGCAGCGGGCCAAAAATTCTTTCTATCGCTTTTCTGCGTAATTCTGAAAAGAATAATTGCAATAACACAAACACAGTCACAATGGATAGAAATCCAAAATCAATATGTGTAAAAACAACAATGACACTGGCAATAAAAACACCAATGCTGACTAATGCTGTTTTAATAACAAATAACTTTTCTTCTTCTTGAGAGACCATAAACTAGACTCATTTGCGTAAATATAAAATCCGGGCATGCAACTAAAATTAATCAATGTGTACTTCTAACTTTTATTTTTAATTCTTGAAGTAATATCAAGTACGATTAATACAATAATTGGTAAAATAAATAACGCTCCTGAAATTATCACCACTAACCATGAAATGTGGCCACCTAATAATTTCAGTGCTAACGTTAGGAAAAAAAGTAATCCAAAAGCGGGGAGTAAAAAAATCACAGTGCTTTCCTTATGATTTAAATCGAAACTTCAAAAACCGCTTCTTCACTTTCACCGGCATTAAGCCAACGAACACCAAACACAGTATTTAATGCATTTGGAAAACTCATACAGCGTTCAACACAGAAAAATGGTTTTTCAGGAATGTTATATAATTGTGAGTAAGGAAAAATATCTGGATCTTGAATACCATAAGCGTTTGTTTTTAATATATCACCATTTGGAAATGTTAGTGTCGCCAATTTATCCTTTCCGAGCACACAAAGTTGTTCATTGATTTCAGGATCTGTAATGTTAACAGGCGTTTTAAAAAGAGTTTGTTCGCCAATAATATCCGTTAATGTTTCATTGTATTTCAAACGTCGAATAGGATGAAAATTCAACATTACTTTTTCCTTTCCACATCCAATTTCAGGCGTTAAAAAATAAGGATGAAAACCCGCGTAGTAAGGCATTGGTTTTTCTTTTTCATTATTTTTATACGTTTGATGACATTCAAATTTTCCGTTTGTTACTTGAAACAATAGTTTTATTTCAAAATGAAAAGGGTAACATGCTAATGTACCTGAATTATCTCTTAATACAACTTCAATTGAATTTTCAGTGACGCTTTCAACAGCCCATTTTTCAAACCATGAAAACCCATGAATTTTTAATGGATATTGTTTTCCATTATATAAATAAATTCCAATCTCACCATTTCGAGAAATTCGTCCGCAAACTGGGAAAAGGAATGGGATTCCGCCCGGTAAATCATCAATTTCTTTATCCCATGCATAATCATGTAAAAATAAAACGTCACGCTGACCCGCTGGAAATGGAAAAATAAGACTTGATACAAAGCCACCACGATCAGGAACGATGGTGGCTTGTGTTTTTCCATCTTTTGATACAATCGTATATTTTTCCATATTATTAATTACCTAAATCACGACTGGGTACCCGATTTCGTAAATTTTCTTCGATTTTTTCAAGTGATGTGTCTTTTGTTTCAGGCACTTTTAAATATACAAATAAAATCCCCAGTACGCAAATTACACCATACAAAGCAAAGGTACCAGATTCATGAAAATATTTAATTAGCGATAAGAACGTTAATGACACAATAAAATTAAACAACCATTGTATGGAAGCCATGATACTAATTGCAACGCCACGCACTTTCAATGGGAATATTTCAGCAAACATCAACCACATAATCGGACCTAAACTAATCGCAAATCCAATCACATAAAAGACTAAACTTGCAGAAGCTATCCATTTTAATTGGCTTGAATCAAACGCATAACTCAAGCTCAATCCAAATAAACAAAGCGCCATGAGCGTCATACCCACATAAAGCAGAGGTTTTCGACCAACCTTATCAATCAATGGAATCGCTACGATAGTCGCTAACACATTCACTGCGCCAATACCCATCGTTGCCATAATAGCGATTGAATCACTTGAAAATCCGGATAATCTAAAAATTGTCGGCGCATAATAAATAACTGTATTAATGCCTGTAAATTGTTGGAAAAATCCTAAGCCAATGCCAATCCATATTGCAGGTCTTAACCATTTTTGCAATAAACCATGCCAATCGCCTTTTTGACTGACGCTGTCTTTAATTTCTTTAAATTCAACTTCAACATGAGTTGAATGACGAATTCTTTTTAATACGTTTAATGCCTCATCAAATTTTCCTCTCAAACATAACCAACGGGGACTATAAGGCAAATAAATTAATCCAATAAATAATATTGCCGCGGGAATAACACCGACAACAAACATGCTGCTCCAATCACTCGTTTTTGAAAAATACTCATCAACAAAATAAGAAACAAAAATGCCGATTGTAACTGCTAATTGATTTAATGAAACTAATGCGCCACGTAATCGCGCCGGAGAAATTTCAGAAATATAAAGTGGCGCTGTAAATGATGAAATACCAATCGCGATACCGAGAACAATACGGCTAATAATGAGCATTGGTACAGTAGTTGAATAGGCCGAAGAAAGTGTGCCGATAATAAAAATTATTGCAGCGATCATTAATAATCTTTTCCGCCCGAATAGATCAGCCAATTTTCCACTAGCTGCAGCACCAAAAATAGCACCCACTAACGATGCAGAAACAACAACGCCATTCATTAATGCGGTGAGATGAAATTGATGTTTGATAAATAAAATCGCGCCAGAAATAACGCCCGTGTCAAACCCAAATAAAATTCCGCCGATCGCTGCAATGGCTGCAACAAAAATAACAAATCCATTAATTGGATAGCGCGATAAAGATTCTTTTTTCTTAACTTTAACTTTATTGCTTTTCATATTAGATCCTTCTAATAAAAATTTATTTCGATTATTTAGGTTCTGCAAAGTGAATAACGGTCTTAAAAGTATCTGGAGCGGGTGGCTTTAATAATAATTCAGCATATTCCTCTAAGGAATATCGCTTAATCAATTCGGATTGCATGAACGGCAATTTATCGGATAATACATTTAAATTTTGAATAGCGCCTTGAAAATCCTCATGCCCCGCATTTACGGATCCCACAATACCTTGGTTTTTTAGGACAATATCTCGCATAATCGTGCCTGCGTTAATATCGATTGATTCTTTGCGCCCTGGAATACCTGTCCATACAAAAATACCGTTATAACCTAGCAATGGAAACATTTCGAATGACAGCTTGGAAGCGCCTGAACCATCAAAAATAACATCGACATTACCGGAAATGGATTTTCCTAATTGCGCAATATCATTTGTTTTTGCTGATACATAACTCGCGCCCAGTATCATCGCAATTTTCGCACGCGCGCTTGTTTCTGGTTCTAGCGAATAGACGGTAGCATTAAAGCCTCGAATAACACAAACCAAGGCTGCCAATAACCCAACAGGCCCTGCTCCAATTATTAGCGCATTATATTTTGACATGTTTTCACCACCCCATGGCAATCTTTTTTGGATGGTGTAAATTTCGCGAACTGCTTTTTCGGCAATGGTTAGTGGCTCGGTTAATATACCGACATCACGCAAATTTTCGGGCACACGCAGCATGTATTTTTGATCATCCACCACGTACTCTGTCATAAAACCATGTATGCCATTAATACCACGTTCTTTAAAATCACCTGTGTAACAAAAATCTTGGCGACCCGCCTGACACGCCATGCAATATTTGTGAGGGCAAGGCCGACGCACCATTGTCACGACAAAATCGCCAATTTTTAAATCTGTCACAGCAGAACCAATTTCTATCACCTGCCCAAATGATTCATGGCCTAAAATTAAAAAGTCAGAGCCCTCGGGTGGCGTACCATATTTAAATTCGCATATTTCGCGATCAGTTCCGCAAATACCAACGTCTATAATTTTCAATTTAACATGTGTTGACGACTCTATTTTAGGCTCTGGAAAATCAATTAGCTTAACTTTTTTCTCTTTTGGAAATACGGCAATGGCTTTCATAGATTATTCCCCATCAAAACACGGTTCATTTACACCAGGCACATCAACATCAATTGCAAAAACACCACCTGCTAACGGTTGATTTTTTAATTCAACATTTGTCACATCTCTTTTTGCAGAGGTAATAAATAAAGTTTTTAAATCAGCACCTCCTAAACAACAGCTGGTTGGCGCTGAAACTGGCATTTTAATAACACGATCAATTTTTCCATCAGGATCGTAACGCGTTACACGCCACCCATTAAAATGGCAACCCCACAAATAGCCTTCAGAATCAATTGTCATACCATCGGGATATCCAGAATCATCGGATATTTTTGCAAAAATAATTCTTTTGCCAATTTCACCGGTATCCACATTAAAATCATATCGATAAATTATTCTATTCGGTGAATCTGCGATATAAAAATACTTTGAATCAAGGCTCGAAATTAATCCATTCGAAACAATGAAATTATCTGCTTGTTGAATTAATTTGTTATTATCTAATCGAAAAATACCGGCATTGGAATTTGATTCCGCAATGTCTTTTGTGCCAATCCAAAAACGTCCTTGTCGATCACAATGGCCATCATTGAACATGGTTTTATTTTTATTTAATTCTGCAATATAACGCACATTATTTGAGACTGGGTTTAAAATAGTAATGCCATTTTTAAGTGCTGCAATTAATCCGCCTTTTTTATTGGGCGCCACGCAACAAATATCTGTTGGCATTATCCACGACTGATGAAAATTATTTCTTGGATTAAGGCAATGCAATTCGGGTTTCACAATATCAACCCAATACAGCACTTTTTCAAGCGGATGCCAAATAGGGCCCTCACCTAAAATGCAGGGTTTTTCCCAAACGCAGTGGATTGAAGTTCCCATAAAATCCATTTTTTATTTTGAAAATAATTTATTTTCAAATTCAATTAATGCATCAATATATTTTTTCTGAAGCATTTTTTCATGATTTGAAAAACCTTCCATAAATTCTGTTCTCAACCATGCTTGGACAATTTCATAAGACATTTCGGGTGCTGTAATTTGAGCGCCGAGTGCAAGCACATTTGCATTATCATGTTTACGTGACATTCTAGCTGAATAATCTGTTTCACAAATGGCAGCGTAAATGCCTTTAAACTTATTAGCAACGATCCCAATTCCCATCCCCGTTGCACAAATTAAAATACCTTTTGTTGCTTCACCTTTAATTATACTTTCAGCAACTGCTTTTGCAGGCTGAAAAAATGGAAGTGTTTTATCATTAGGCCCGCAACCTAAATCCTTAATTTCATAACCTTGGGATTCTAATTTTTCTTTTAAATATAATTTTTGCTCATAGCCACAAAAATCACAACCCATTGCAATTATTTCTTTCACTTTCTTCTCCTCATTGCGCTACGTATCCACCATCAATACTAATCAAGGATCCTGTCATAAAGGGCGTTTGATCCGAGCATAAAAAATAAACTAAGCGCGCCACTTCTTCGGGCGTGCCAAGTTTCTGCATAGGTTGCGCTTGAATAAATTTTTGCATAAGTGATTCGCGTGATTCACCTGTTTTTTTAGAGAATTGATCGATCAGCTGATGCACAGTAGGAACGTCAATTGTGCCTGGGCAAATACAATTAACGCGAATATTAAATTTTGCGTAATCAATTGCAACACCTTTTGTCATTTGACCTACGGCACCTTTGCTGCAACCATAAACCGTCATGGCATGTTTTCCAATAAAGGTATTATCAGAACCATTCAACACAATTGTGCCGCCAGCACTTTGTTTTCTCATGATGGGTAATGCGCACTTCAAGGTAAATAAATAGCCTTTAACGTCGACATCAATCATTTGATTGATGTCCTCAACAGATGTATCTTCTAAGGTGCCATAAACATTGATACCCGCGTTGACGAACAAATGATTGAGTTCTTTTTCTGTCGACATCACTTTATCAAAAGCTGCTTTAACATCCTCGTATTTTGAGGTATTACAAATAATAGTTTCAATTAAAGGATTTGAATATTCTGGAAGATGCATATCAAAATTATAAACCTTTACTCCATTATCGGCGAAGAGCTTTGCAGTTGCTTCGCCAATGCCGGTGGTTGCGCCAGTAATGATAATTGTTTTATGTGTTCCCATTATTAATCTTCCTTTTGGTGAACAATTGTCGCTGGATCTATGCCGTTGTAATAATACCCGCCTTCACGACCTTGATATCGCTCAGCAGCAGATACTTTTGAATGACCATAAGCATGACCACCGTAAATGTGACGTGTCATTGCAACGGTTTTAAAAGCATATTTATTGCTGTCACGAGAAGCGACACATTGAAAAACTGCAGCGGTAATCGACGGGATTGCCACTTCCATATGCAGGGCATCATCGATCAACCAATTCACTTCACCAGTGTCATCAACATAACTGTCAATTTTACTGACCCCCTTATTTTCCTTATAACCTTTAGCTACAGTATCCATAAAGAAACCACGAATAACCGTACCGTAACGATACGCTTCCAATGTTTTAGTCACATCGATATTCAGCGGACAGGATTCAAGAAGCGCCACACCTTCTGCAACAGCTTCTGCCATACCATAATTAATGCCGTTATGAACTAATTTAACAAAATGGCCAGCACCAGCAGGGCCTGCATGCACATAACCCCCTGCCATTGCTATTTTTAACAATACAGGTTCAACGATGGCAACCACTTCTTTATCACCGCCCAACATGAAACAAGCGCCATCCCTTTCAACTGCCACACCACCGCTCGTACCAATATCAAGAAAGTGAACGCCGGATTTTAGGTATTTTTGATGTCGACGAATCGAATCACCCCAATATGAGTTACCGCCATCTACGACGATATCGCCTTTTTCAAGTACTTTTAGAAGATTTTCCATGACGGTATCAATAACAGGACCCGAAGGAATATAAACGAGAATGATGCGTGGTGCTTGTAAGTTTTTAACAAAACCCTCGTAATCTTTGACATGAATCAGACCTGCATCCAATAATACTTTATTAGGCTCGTTAACATCTTGGCCTACTACCTTCAATCCTTCATTTAAGCCCTTGTGTGCTAAGCCACCACCCATACGTCCTAAACCGATAACACCAAACTCTAATTGCTTAGACATTGCTATTCTCCTTTATGATTATGAACACCCGCACACAGGCATAACGTACGCTTTGATTTAGGATAGCAGAGATTTGGTATTCCCGCGCAAAATATTTTATTCTCCGAATTACATCAAATTAAAAGCGTTATACGCTGTGGTTGCCCTTCTACGATTCGACTTATGGTGTGTTAAATAGCGATGCTAAATTGCAATTATTGACGATGACCAGCGCTACCATTGATCGACCGTTAAAGGCAACCCACGATCAATATCCGAAACGCATGGGCGGCACCTTACTTAAATAATACATTCAAACCGTCAGCGCAGAGATACATTACCTCTTAAAAAATGGTCCATGATTACCAAAGCCGACATGGCATCAACAATGGGGACAGCGCGTGGCAGCACACAAGGATCATGCCTACCTTGCATTTCCAAATTCACTGCTTTATTTTTTATGTTAACTGTTTTTTGCATTTTGGAAATTGTTGCAACGGGCTTAAAAGCAACTCTAAAATAAATATCTTCTCCTGTGGAAATGCCGCCTAATGTACCGCCAGCAAAATTCGTTTTCATTTTTAATTTATTATCATTAATTTCGAAAAGATCATTATGTTGACTGCCTCGCATTGAAACACATTGAAAACCCGATCCAATTTCAAATCCCTTCACTGCGTTAATGCTTAACATTGCCTTACCCAAATCGGCAGATAACTTATCAAACACAGGCTCGCCTAGTCCAGCAGGCACATTTCGAATAACGCCTTTTATAATACCACCAACTGAATCACCCTCGTCTTTGATTTTTTGAATTAACGCAATCATCTTGGCCGCAGCAACCTGATCGGGACATCTAATAATATTAGATTCAATGGATTCGATGGAAACAGTTTTATAATCAACGCATGAAATAACATCTCCAACCTGCTCTACATAACTTAAAATTTCAATGTTAAGATTTTCTTTTAAATATTTTTTCGCAATAGCACCCGCAGCAACCCGCGCCAATGTTTCGCGAGCAGATGCTCTTCCGCTGCCACGGTAATCGCGTCTGCCATATTTCATCATATAAGTGAAATCAGCATGTGAAGGACGATACACTTTTTTTAATTTGTCATAATCCATTGGACGAATATCAGTATTATAGGCAAGCAATAAAATGGGGGTCCCAGTTGTTTTTCCCTCAAAAACACCAGACATAATATGTATTAAATCTTGTTCCTTTCGCGGCGTTGTGATTGAACTTTGACCTGGTTTTCGCCTATCCAATTCAGATTGAATATCAGCATTTGAAATTGTGAATCCAGCAGGGCAACCATCAATAATCACACCCACTGCACCACCGTGCGATTCACCGCAAGTAGTGATTTTAAATAATTTTCCTAAGCTATTGCCCGCCATATTAGACCTCAGTGAGTTCAATTAATGCTTGTTTAACAACAGAATCAGAAACAGGGTGCGCATAGAGTGTATTGTCATCACATACCTGCCCTATTTTGCTTATTAATACATATCGCACATTTTCATTTTCCACTTTTTTATCGGAGCGTGTTGCACGAATGATTTCATCTGCGTCATAATTTCTTAATTGATCAGATGAAATACCCAGCCTTAAAAAAAGCTTCTCTATTTTTTCACATTCTGTATGAGATAGAAATCCCAATAGCTTCGCAATTTTTGCTTCAACCAATATACCCAATGCAACAGCATAGCCGTGCAATAGCGTATAATTTGATATTTTTTCTAAAGCATGACCGATGGTATGCCCAAAATTCAATATCATTCTTTTATTTTTTTCTTGTGCATCCTGCATCACAATAGAAATTTTTATTTTAACGGAAAGAGAAACAATCTCACTTAATGTTGAAATATCTTTATCCAGAATTTTTTCAATATTATTATTAACATAATCAAAACTGTCGCGATCATTTGTCATAAACATTTTCAAAGCTTCAATTAAGCCATTAATAATATGTTCCTGTGGCAATGACTTCAAACAAATTATATCAGCAACAACAGACTGCGGCTGCCAAAACGTTCCGATTAAATTTTTACCGTGCTCTGTGTTAATGCCTGTTTTACCACCAACACTACTGTCTACCATTGCTAAAAGTGTTGTTGGAATTTGAATATAAGGAACGCCGCGCATATAAGTTGACGCAATAAACCCCGCCATATCGCCAACAACACCTCCACCGAGCGCTAAAACAAGTGTTTCACGGTTGAAATTATGCGTCATCATTTGTGTTTCTAGGTCATACTTTACTTGCTGGTTTTTAGATTTTTCTCCAGCGGGGAAAGTCAACAATACTATATTTTCTACAGAAATTGAATCCAACAATATTTTACCGTAAATTTTATTAACCACGTCATCCGTAATCACAAGCAATTTCTTCCTTCGCCAACCATCTGGCAACCATAAGTCTGGATTGCAGAGTAAATTTTGTTTTATTTTAATTGGATACGTGACAGGAGCGCTTGCTTCAATCTTCATTTCAATCTCGTTCATAATGACACTCGAGACGCTAAATCCAACAACATTTTTTCAGTAAGATCCCAACCCAAACAGGGATCGGTAATTGACAAGCCATTTAAATCTGTATTTTCAGGTTGTTTTGTATCTATTTTCTGGCAACCCTCTTTTAAAAAACTTTCAACCATAAATCCCTTTACGATATTTTTCAGCTCGGGTTGATTTTTAATATTTTCTAATACTTCAAAAATGATATTGGGCTGTAGACTAGGATCTTTCATTCTATTTACCAAACAATTATCATGGCTTGTATCAATAATAATAGATGGATTAAAAACCTGATTTTCATTCATGTATTTTTTTATTTCTAATAGACATGCATTAGCATAATTAGGTGCGCTATTATTCCCACGCAGGACAACATGCGCATGTAAATTACCCTGTGTTTTTACTTCATGACCATCTAACACAGTAACATGGGAATGTTGTGCGGCAATAACACTGTTAACTGCGATTGACAATGATCCATGCGTGGGATTTTTCATGCCAACAGCGCAATCCATTGCTGAAGCAAACACCCTGTGTTCCTGATTCTCTGAACTTCTGGCACCCACAGCAACCCACGATAAAAGCTCTAAAAAACCTTTTGAATTATGTGTAAATAGTGCTTCATCAGCAATGGCTAAACCCATTTCAACTATTTTAACCATCATTTCTCGCGTATATCGTATACCGACTTCGATATCAGGCTCCAGAAATGGATTCGGCTGATTAACAGGGCCAGTCCAGCCCTTTGTTGTGCGGGGTTTCTGAATATAAACACGCATAACGAGTTTTAATGCATGCGATACTTTTTTGTTTAATTGCATTAGGCGTTTTGCATATTCTAATACGGCCGTATTTGGCCATGCGGAACAAGGGCCAATAATCATAAGTAATCTTTTATCTTTACCCTCCAAAATTTGATTGATCTCTTTTCTATCTTTCAAAATTCTTTCATGCGCATCATACGACAAAGGAAAATCCTGAATTACACTTTCTATGGATGATAATTTTTTAATAATCTTATAGTTCATATCTATTCTCAAGATTCAATCTGCGATTGGGTCAATGTTTTTTTAAGTAACTCAACTAACTCTGGCGATGAGATTCTTTTATTTATTAAAAGTTCAATCTGTTTTAATCCTTGCACAACAAACATATCTAATCCTGAAATACAACGCGCGCCCTTTAATTTGGCATTTTCAATAAATTTTGTTTTAATAGGGTTGTACACCATGTCAAAAACAGTTTGAGATGATTTAAAATGATAGTGCGGTAATGGAGAACTATTATTATCCGGAAACATTCCTACAGATGTAGTATTGATAATCACATCAATTTGCAATTTATCCAGGAAATTAATATCGGCCTCTTCTCCTCCAAATAGATTAATTAAAGGTAATATGTGATTGCTTGTTCTATTAACCCATAATAGATTCGCATGGTTTCTATTAAGATAATAAGCGACTGCATGTGCAGCTCCACCTGCACCAATTATTAATACATTTTTATTAAAAAGGGGCGTGTTTCGCAATGAATAAGCAATACCATCAATATCGGTATTATAACCAAATAATTTATTGTCTCGAAAAATAAGGGTATTAACCGAATTTAATTTTTTCGCAACATCATCGATATCATCTAAATAAGCAATAATTTCTTTTTTATAAGGCATTGTTACTGCGACAAGCCCCATTGACAATGTTTTAATCGATTGAATCGTTAGTAATAAATCGCTTGTTTCATGCGCTAACATGATTAAATTATAATTTAAAATGCCATAAATCGTATTATGCAACAATGGGCTTTGTGTATGATGTAACGGATAACCAATCACTAAATTTAATTGTGTTTTTGCATCAATCATTTTCCACGCTCTCTATTTGAGCACCCAATGATTGCAGCGTTTTCACAAATTCAGGAAATGTTTTTCTAATCGCTTCCGCATCATCGATGACTGTTATGCCGTCTGCAATCATTCCTGCAATACTCAATGCCATCACCGTACGGTGATCACCATAACCTTTAACGTGACTCCCATAAAGCTTACTTTCATAGACCACTAAACCATCATTTTTTTCTTCAATTTTCGCACCCATTCGACTGAGTCCTTCCGACATTGAATGAATACGATCCGTTTCTTTTATTCTGGCATGCACGCAATTGGCAATGTCTGTTTTTCCTGATGCAAAAGTACCAATCACAGCGAGCGTTGGCAATAAATCAGGGATATGATTTGCATCGATTTTTATCCCTGTTAATTTTCTTCCGCCTTGAATAATCAAACTTGTTTTTTTAATCTGAATAGAAGCGCCCATTTTATTTAAGATATTTATAAACTGCTTATCTCCTTGAGTATCCGTCATTGACAACCCCTCCAAAACAATTTCACCCGGTATTAATACCGCTGCGGCAATAAGATAAGATGCGGAAGAAAAATCCCCTGAAATTGTGGCGCTAAAGTTGTGATAAGTTTGCCGGCCATTAATATAATATATATCTGCGTTACCCGATGAACGATGACGAAACTGTATTTTTTGATTTTTAAGGTAATTCAGCGTCATCTCTGCGTAATGACGCGAAGGTAAATTCCTGACTGTAATTTCACTGTCATTTTGAGCGCATGGTAATGCAAATAATAGCGCTGACAAATACTGCGATGTCATGCCATCAACCTCGATTTTTCCTCCGATTAATTTTCCAGAAATACTAACCGGCAATGCGCCATCTTTTTCTAAATAAGTAATATTTAAACCCAAACCAATTAATGCACTAATCAGTGATTTTATAGGACGAGCACGCATTTGTTCTCTACAATTTAAAATAACAGCTTGATCTACATTTTCCCTCAAACCTAAAATAGGCATGACGAAATGCGTTGCAACACCTGAATTGCCAGAATCAATCTCAGTTGTTAGTGTTTTTAATGGCAAGCCATTACTTTTTACATTCAAGGTGTTATTTAATTTCGAAATGGTCGCGCCAAGCTGTTTACAAACAGCGATGGCATCTTGCGTGTCATCAGAATCAAGTGTGTTTTCTAAAACAGATTCGCCGCTACACAGTGATGCTAAAATTATAGCGCGAATGGTCTGAGATTTTGAACCTGGCGGCGCTACCTGACCCTTTAAAAGGTATGTTTTTTTAATAATCAGGTTCATTTACTTTTAACACTTATCCTCAAGTTCCTGCCAACGCTCATAAAATTTTGCTAACTTTGCATCCGCTTCTGCTATTTTTTTATTGTGCGCAGTAATTTGCATTTCATTTTGTTGGTAAAACACTGAATCTTGCATCGCTTGTTGCAAAATAATAATTTCATTTTCAAGGGTCGATATTTTTTTAGGCAAAGCTGATAGTTCTTTTTTCTCCGCCTGTGTTATTTTCTGAGTTTTAATTTCAGGCGCTTCTTTTTTTTCTGTTCTCAGTGCAGGTGTTTTCCCAGGCGTAAGACTTTCCCAATCAAAGTGACCACCTACATGCTCCTGAATGCGACCATCGGATTCCATTACCCACAATTGCGTCACTACATTGCTTAAAAATGTACGGTCATGGCTCACTATTAACAATGTGCCTGGAAAATCAGTGAGTTTTTCTTCCAGTAATTCAAGTGTTTCTATATCCAGATCATTCGTTGGTTCATCCATTACAATTAGATTGGCTGGCTTTGAAAATAATTTTGCCAGTAATAATCTATTTTTTTCACCACCCGATAAGGACGACACCTTAACGCGCGCACGATCAGGGCTGAATAAAAAATCTTGCAGGTAGCTGATTGCGTGCTTACTTTTCCCGTTAATAATAATATTTTCTCTGCCTAAAGCCACATTATCAATAACAGTTTCGTTCTCTTCCAATTCAAGACGATATTGGTCAAAATAAGCAATTTCTAAATTAGTGCCCCGCGTGATAGTTCCTGACGCAGGAGACAATTCGTTTAACAATAATTTAATTAACGTTGATTTTCCAGAACCATTTTGACCAACAATACCAACACAATCACCGCGCGCTATAATCGCAAAAAAATGATCAATGATTTTTTTATCCGAATAAGCAAAAGAAATGTCATCAATGTTAAATACAACTTTACCTGATTTTGTGTCTGTTTGAATTTGTATTTTAGATGCGCCCTGCTGTTTAAACTGTAGTGATTTTTCTACTCTCAATGCTTCAAGTCGTCTTACACGTCCTTCATTTCGCGTGCGTCTTGCCTTAACACCTTGGCGTATCCACACTTCTTCGTCAGCCAGCCGCTTATCAAATAGTGCTTGCTCTCTTTCTTGCGCAAAAACAAGCTCTTCTTTCAATCTACAATAGTGTTCATAATTTCCTGGCCAGCTAAAGAGATTTTGATAATCAATTTCTATAATTCGAGTGGCGATATTAGACATGAATTGACGATCATGGGTAATTAAAATAATAGTTTTGGTGTGATTAATAAGAAAAGATTCCAACCAGAGAACAGCTTCAATATCCAAATGATTGGTTGGCTCATCTAGTAGCAAAATGTCGGGGTCGTTCACCAATGCTCGAGCCAGTAAAACACGGCGCTTTAAACCACCAGACAAAGCGGCAATATCATCAGCGCCATTTAGATCAAGCTTAGACAGCACAGTTTGAATTTTTTGATCAAATGACCAGCCATCACAGGCATCAATTTTTTGTGACAATGACGCTTGTTGTGCCAAAACGGCATCTGAAAAATCCGTATTCAATTTTTGCATAACAGCCTGATATGTCTGTAATAATTCACCCATTTCAGACAAGCCGCTCGCCACAACATCATAAACACTGCCTTTTAATTCGAGCGGTACTGCTTGTGACAGCATGGCAATCGTCGTACCTTTTGAAAACTGTACTGCACCACTGTCTGGACTGTACTCACCAGTGATGAGCTTTAATAAAGTTGATTTTCCTACGCCATTACGTCCAACAAGGGCAATACGCTCGCCCGCTTCTACCTGGAGATTGATGCCTTGAAATAACGCATTATGACTAAAACCGACGGTAAGATCTTTGATGTTTAAAATTTGCATATTATATCTTCGTTAAAACCGGGATTTTAACACAAGATAGGGCATTACTAAAAAGTTATCTATTGTTTTCTCATTATGAATATGGGGTTAATGGTAGAGCATTTCATCCAATGAAAGGATTAGGGAGGAAGCAGCATAAACTTTTTCCCATCCATCATGGCAAGGTGGGGCATTCTTATCAACGATGTGATTTGAAATAGAATGATACATTTTTCGATATGATTCGTATTTATGTACAGTTGTTCGACGCACTACCCGAGCATTGCTCTCAGACTGATAATGCTTTCCATTGGTAATTTTTGCCGTATTCTGTCCACACCGCAATTCAATATATTCCTGCATGCCAATTCGAGCAGAACCCAGGTGAGATAAAGTTAAGCTAAGTGCTGCCCCGTTTTCCAATTCAACTAAAATAATAATTTCGCCTTGTCTTGATTGCAAAGCGGATGATGAAAAAACGGGGCTGAAATTATTCAAATGTAAAAAATGATCAATCCAATGACAGCCATTTGAAATAATAGCAGTTCGCGAATTAGGCCATCGATACCAATGTAATTTCGGCAATGTTTCTTCGTAAATAATAGCATAATACGAAATTGGATCGCCTAATTTTAAATTAAAATCCCGAAAAAAATAATCATTAAAGCGATGATATCGACGTTGAAAACAGGCGTAAAAATTCGACGGGGAATTTTTCATTGCAATAATTAATTTATCTAAATCGTGCTTTGTGGTCATTAAGGGTTTTTCAACCACGACATCAGTGCCGCTCACAAGTCCTGCAATGGCAATTTCCGTATGCGTGTGATGATATCCCGCGACGAAATAGACATCATGTTTTAAATGTGCTCTTGGGTTTGGTGATGTGTCATAATTGATATTGTTTTTGATGGGTAAAATCTGTGTTGAATCAATTTCATGAATATAGGTCACTTTTATTTTCTGATTTAAATTAGGTAAAAGCATGGTTTTTGCATAGTTACCGTATCCAAACAAAGCGGCATTTTTTTGATTGCTTATTCCTGTTTTTTTAGCTACTTTAATTTCAGAAATAACATTATTTAATTTAAAATTAACTTTATTTTTTTCTTCTACCTCGGAACGCTTAAAGAATTCAATGATTTTTTCTTTTGAGGCTGATGGAATAACAGGTGCTGGTATGCCTGCATAGGGAGACCACCCCATTAGATTTTCCCACTCCAGCTTTAAATTATTCTTTAAAATAACAGAAATGCTTGATTCTGAAATCCAGACGCGCTGAATTGTTTCACACGAGAACACAAAATTCTCATGAACCACAACACGCTCAGGACAAGCCGGGTGATTTGTTGCTATAAAATAAGTATATTTTTCAACTGGGAATTGCTCTGTTGCAGATTGAATTATTCTTCCTATGCCAACAGAAAAATACTTCTCATTGCGGATTTTTTCACGTGTTCGGCTAATGATTTTCTGAAAAGTACTTTTGATCCCCACTTCGTTCAAATAATAGAATATTTTTCTAAGCGACTTTTCACGTTCCATAAATTGATTGCTGTTTTTTTCGATATTGCAAATAACCATGACTTTTATTCTTACTGAATTTTTATATAAATGATCATCCAAAACATCAAATTGTTTATTTTGACAGGCTATTTTCATCTATTTTCTCACATCACATATTCAAATCACGCGGTCGCTATCGCTTCCGCTTCCATTCACTTAACCAAACATTTTAGTAAGGTTGACAATGGCTTGTGGCTACTTTTTTTAAAAAAGAGAAAGTATGATCTGCGCAAGTAATCCAGTTATATTTTTCTGCATACAAGTAAGCTTTTTTCTTGCATTCATTTCGAAGTTTGTCATTAACAATTAACTGATATATTGCATCACTGATTTCGATTGGTTTTTCAGGGTTAAAATAAACACCTGCATCATTCAGGACTTCATCTGCCACAGGCATTTTAGAGCAAGCAATTGCACAGCCGGACGCCATGCCTTCTAGTAAAATACTGGAAATGCTTTCACAGCTAGAGGCGAAAACGAAGATATCAGCATTGTCATAATGCATTGGCAGTTCTTCATATTTTAAATGCCCATGATATTGAATATATTCACCAGTTGGATCTGCGCGCTTTATTTCAGAACTTAATTTTTTTAAAGCCTTATTATTGCCAACATAACCACACAAATCTAAATGAACAGGCAAGCCTTTTTGTCGCAACAATTCTACTGCTTTAACCACATTCCATTGGTGTTTGTATAAATCAACACGTGACGGGTATATGATGCGAATGATTTTCTGATTGATTAGTTTTTCAGAGTCAATTTCAGGTCTACTTAAAAAAATAGGGTTAATGCCATGCGGGACAACTGCTGAATGATGCTGAATTTTATTTTTTATTTTTTTTTGTATAAGAGACGCTAAATAATAGGATGGAAAAATCGCACCATCATTTTTCTTAAAAGTTATCCCTTGCGTAACTCTCAGTAAATTCCACTTCATGAAAAACAAAGGAGACGCTAAAAGAAAGCGTCTTTTTTCTTTCGAATCAAAAGGCAATGCATTTTGAAACATATTCACAAAAGGCTTAAATTTTCCGAAATAAGTTCCCCCTGGTATAAATAAAACATCGTAATTTTTTACGTCTTGCGAAAAATAACGAAAATTCCACCATAATTTATGCAATAGATTCTTATTAAATGCAGGCGGCGAAATTTTTTTAAGCCAGGGTCGCTCTGGGATTAAAGAAAGCGTGTGCGTATTGGACCAAACACTCACTTCAGAAAAACCATGCTTTGAAGGATTGGCTGCAGATAATAATTCAACCAAATGGGTAACGCCGCCGCCCTTACGAATATTAAAAGCATTAATTGCCACTTTCATGCGTAAGCGCCTATTTTCAATTTTTTCTTTATTTGATGAATATAATTTAAGTAATCCCATCGGCCAGTTATGACGGCAGAAAAATCTTTAATGGTGTATTCACGTGCAATATTCATTCTGGGCAAAACCAGTAAATCATCCTGTTGCGTTATTATTCCATGCTGTGCCGCAACCGAGAATTGATATTTTGCAGCACGTACTTCATTTTGCACGAGTACGTTGTGCTTTCCCCAAGTGTAAGCAAAATGTACGCATGGTTTTTGTAATTTTCTCTCAATATCAATTTTTGAATTTTCCAATTCTTTTTTTATTGATTCACTGGGCTGTGCTGTTAAATCAATATGATCAACTCCATGCGATCCAATTTCCCAGCCATTTTTCGCCAATGATTTAACTTCATCCCAAATTAAAAACGTTTCATCTGGGTAATGGCCTAAATTAGGATGGGAATTTTTACGTGATTTTTCACAGTCCCCCATCCATCCTGTATTAATATAAACTGTCGCTGTTGCATCGCTATCCTGCAAAATTGGCAAAACTTTATTATATAAGCATGAATAGCCATCATCAAACGTAAGGGCGACTTCAATTGTATTTTGATTTCCATTATCCGTTAATAATTGTGTTAAGGGTACAATTTTGCAATGTGATTTTAGCCACTGGATTTGTTCTTTAAAAACGGCAGGGGGAATTGCCCAAGGGCTGTTACCGACAGCGTGGTAGATTAATATAATTTTTCGCGTTTTAAATACTTTAAAGGAAGTTGGATAAATGTTTCCGATTAGGCGCTTCCACGCAAGTGTATTCATATTTTATTTCCTAATCTTTACATTGAACAGGTGTACTTATAATGAAATCTCTATTTTCAAAAAGGATTTGGCATTGTAATAACCCGGAATAAGTCATTAGGTGTCGATTAAGCACTATTAAGACCTTTCTTCTATTAAATCTTAATTTTCGTGAAGAACTGATTGTAGTCGGAAAATATCCAATATATTTTCCGAATTGTTCAGACAAAGCTGTTTCAATCGAATTAATATTGTTGTTACTTAATGGATCGTTATACCAGGGCAAGAGTGGTTTTTGTATAACATATGCAGGTAACACCGTTCGCAAATAAGGATCATTACTGATGAAACCATAGCTATTTAACTCAGATCTACCCATAAAGCTGATAACACCACTAATAGATGAGTTAAGCTTATTATAAGGTGCCGCAACTTTAGCGCCAATCCATGCAACATAATAAATTTGCATTCCTATCGTAACAATAAAAAAAATAGTTATAACCGATATGCATTTTCGTAAAATATGATTATTGCGCAAAAAACGAAACACCAGGTCAAATAAAAACAATATGATTACAGGTTCAATTAATGAGCCCGTCCAATGACCAGGCTGATTTAATTTTCCAGTAATAACCTGCTGGTTAAGAACGATTAGCGAGCTTAGGAAGAATAGCACCCATACCCAGCGAGTTGGCCAGGAAGATGTTCTAATGCAAAATGAGATCACCAAAAATGGCAGTATCATAAATGACATATGCCAACATGGCTGATGGGTATATTGTCCGAACACTCTTTGAAAACTATCTTTGAACACGTTGCCAGCATCGCCAATTAATAATTTCTCCCATACGGGAAAACTCAAAATAATTGCGACAATTATTGCTAGCCACAGCATGTATTTATATTTTTGTTTTGAAGCTAGCAGATATTTAGCGAGTTTTATATTGCTATTAGCAATCGCATATAAACACATCATGACGATCACCATTGTCCAAACATAAAAATACATATAAAAATTGATGATCAAACTAGACATCAAAAACACAAGAGATGAACGTGATGCCTTACTGTTGAAATTCATTAAGGCGAGTATAAAGACTGTAAATGTCAAAAAGGAAAATTGTGGATAGGGCGTTCTCAATAAAGTTAATCCATCGGGAACCTGTCCTAAAAAAATATCGCGAAGATGCAGAAGACTATTCCAATCTAACCACATGATCGATGCTGTTGCCATAACGCTAAAAAACAATGTGAATCCAAAAAATCGTCGACATAAAACTAAAAGTGAAAATGCTATCAAAAATGGAAAAATAAAATCAGAGGCGATGAATGCGTTTGAAACTGAGTCACCTAGGCCCCTAGTCATTACTGCTAATATTATTGGCCCTAATCGATCACGATACCAAAAATCTTTAGGAAACGATCCTTGTGTTAAATAGGGATTAAATGAATTTGCATTTGCACCTAGAAACTCACCCCGCAGAACTTCTTGAGTATAACGCGCGTAGGCTCTTGTTTCATCCCATAAAATATCATCAGGTTTAAAACTATAATCAGCATCTGTTTTAGCGGGTAATTGAGTAGAAAGACTCAATGAATTGTAAACCAGTGGCGTATAATTTTTTCCTGAAATTGCGATTCCGACAATTTGTCTGGCGAAGAATGATAAGGCTATAATAAATGCTATCGTCATAAGAATAATAAAACATACGACAGGGCTGGAAGAGGAAATTTTCCGCGTTGAGTTCAAGTTATTTTTATGGCATGTCATGATATAACTAATCCCGATTCATTCTTGGTGCTGACTATTTTGCTTAATTCCTGATACAGCATTTCTCTGCCTAAAGCATAAAGCATCTTATCAAATGGATAGTGATGCAAAGGTGACATATTTAAATAAATCAATGAGACTAAAATACGTACTTTATTTAGATCATATCCTTTCGACTTTATGTACTGTGTCAGTATTTTAAGATAATTGCTAGCTTGAAATCGTTGTGCAAAATCAAAAAATATGCCGTTTTCATCTTCAGTGTAATCAAATAGATTTAATTTTATATAATCATAGTTTAAAATAATCCCCCCATACATTTTAGCAAGATCGTAATATACATCACCAAACTCAACATGACCTCCAAAATCCTGCCGCCAGTCAATCAGTTTAAATGATTTATTTTCAGAATTATAAATTGCATGATCAAAGTGCAAATCCCCGTGCATGAAGCAAGGAATTCCCTTAGTTAAAATATCCCATGGAATTTGAGCTAAAAGATCATTAACTTCAGGAATGATCACGCCATTAATTTGCGATTCTTGTTCCTCACCAGGATATTTTTTATGGTATTGCTCAAGACGTTTTAATGTTTTTTCTTTATAAAATTTCATACATGCTGTTTTCATCACGACAGGATCAACAGTTTTCTTTACCCATAATTTTTCATCAAGCCACCGCAATAACATCTGAAAAATGCAGGGGTTATTTTCTTGATATAATGTATTTCCTGCTTGAAACTCATAAGCATAAAACTGACCCGTATAATCGGTAACAGATGGAAAAGCAATGGGATTCAATTTTGTTTTCTGCACTCTCTGCTCTGCATTTTTTGCCTCAGAAAAAAACTTGATAACTTTTTTGTTCACAAAATATAGAGCTTCATCTTGTTTGCTGAAATCGAAATCTTGATACCGACTCGCCAATGATTTAACTTCATCCCAAATTAAAAACGTTTCATCTGGGTAATGGCCTAAATTAGGATGGGAATTTTTACGTGATTTTTCACAGTCCCCCATCCATCCTGTATTAATATAAACTGTCACTGTTGCATCGTTATCCTGCAAAATTGGCAAAACTTTATTATATAAGCATGAATAACCATCATCAAAAGTCAGTGCTACTTCAATTACATCTTGATTTTTATTACTCGTTAATAATTGCGTTAACGGAACAATTTTGCAATGTAATTTCAACCATTGAATTTGCTGCTTAAAATCAGCAGGCGAAATTGCCCATGGGCTGTTGCCGACAGCGCGATAGATTAGTATTATTTTTCGCGAACTATGCTGTTGAGAAAAAACAGGGTGGACATTTCCAATAATGCGTTTAAATTTCAGTGTGTTCACGCCTATTTCCCCCTTGGTTGGTGTTACATTAACATATCCACTTTAAAAAATTATTCATCTGAAATTGATGTTTTCTATTTTAAATCCTACATTTAAAATCGCTTTATTTGACGCTATATTATTTTTTTCAGAAAAAATAGCCAGTGAAGTTTCTTTAAAGTGATTGCAAATTTCCTTTAAAATGGAAGTATAATACCCCTTCTTTCTCAGGACAATTGGCGTATTAAAATCAAACAACATTGTTTTTTGTTTATTGCAAATAACTCTATTAATTTCTGAAACAAAAAATTCAGGAGTTTGTGTAGCCCACCCATATGAAAGTATCACAGTACACTTAACCAAACACAATAAAAGATTTCCTGATCTTATTCTATCATAGTGAAAATGCTTTATTGGAATCTCATTGGTCCTGAACATGTCGACAAGTTCAATAAAATTATTAATCACGACGAGATTTATTGCTTTTTTTTCTGAAGTATTGTTTGTAAGATCAATTTTACCATAAAAAGTATAATAGTTTATTTTATTTCTCAGCGTTTGTAATGCCTTTGCTTTCTTTTTGAAATAAGAAATATATTTATCACGTGTTAATTTTATTTTTTTGGGGTTACAATATCTCATCAGGGAATACTGAACGTGGGCTTTATAAGATATAGGCATAAAGTGCGAACATAATTCTCGACTGCTGTTTGAAAAACGTTCCTTATATTTCTCATTACCCAGACCATAATCCAGGATAGAAAATCCATTCTGCTCACAAAACTTTGCCACTTCATATAAGAGAAGCTCTATCGGTGAATATTCTAAATACCTAATATTAACTGATGGTGTGTGCCACAATAAAACCTTTCCCAACAACATACCATAATGCATGGCAATTACATCATCTTTATTGCGCAATATTGTTAATATCTTGTTATTCTTATGCGACAAATATAAATTTATTCTTTCTGGTTGACAAAATGCGCTTTCAATATCATCAAATTCCCAGCGTTCTTGGTGAATTTTTGAAAATATGGCAATATCTTCTATTTCAAATCCAGATACCTTGTGTTCAAACGAATAATCAAATTGACGAACAGCGGTCTTATAGTGTCGTTTCAAGCTCTTCTTTTTATAAATAAATTGAAACCCTTCCTGTGAATCTGAACTGGAGTCAAATAGAAATATATTTTCTTTTTTAACAAGAACTTCGTGATTATATTTAAGTAAAACATTCTCTAATATGACGATATCAATTTTACTTTTCTTCAAGCTGGAAAATATAAAATCTAAAAAACACTTCCTAGCCTTATCTTCGCAATAGAAAAAATTATAGTCGAAATAGTCATAGCCCAACAAACTTAACGTGTTGAAATTCATACCATGAATACGTCTTTTTTCAACAAAAAAAATCGCAAGCGCGTAAGATTTTATATCGCAGGATAAATGAAATATAACAGGGGTGATATTAAAAAGCTTTGAAATTTTATCAAGCTCCTCAATTGATGGCATTAACGGATCAAAAGCTGAAAGCGGATCGATTGATTTTAGCGAGGAAAAATCTGACAAACTTTCTTCTATAAATTTCATAACTTCCTAAGTAATTTTTTTAGAAATAATTCAAACCCTGATAGTTTTGCTTCTAAAATATATTTATTTTTTGTGTTTGGTAAACTTATTCTGGGTAACTGATAATTTTCATCTTCATCCGCAATATTTAATCTGTTTCCATTATTCATATAAGCAGAAGAAAATCCATATTTTTCGCAAAGTTGAACTGTATCAGTTGATACTTCTTCTTTTCCACCATAAGGATAACTGTATAATCTTGAGTTGCAGTATTTATCTGCATACGACTTACAAAGAAAAAAATCTTTCTCTTGCTCATCAATTGGCAATGTAGATAGCGGTTTGTGATCCCATCCATGCGCAGCAACAACATGTCCAGATAATATCAACTTCTTCAATTCATTGTATTTCATAGGCTCGAATCGTAATTTCTCTAATTCCAAATTAACTTTTAATGAATTAAATTCAAAACTGTCATTGAGTTCTTTTTCAACAGAATCCCATAATGTATAGTTCAATAAAAGCTTTTCATAAAAAACAGAGGCGATCTCAAAACGATTCTCATCGGTTAGACAAAACTGCATATCGATAACTTGATATTGACCAGCGGGAACATAACTAATCCACCGCATCACTTTATCAACCGTTAGCGGCAAATTTTCATCTATTAATTTAAAAGTAATGAAAAAAATACCGCGCATATTATGTTTGTCTAAAATTTTAGATGCAATTTCATATTGATTTCTATATCCATCATCAAAAGTAATGAGAATTTTTCTTCTTTTTAATCTTTTTTTTATTAAATTAACATGGCTTTCGAATACGGATTGACAATGCGATACTCCTAAGTGAACGCTATGATCAAAAAGCAGGTCTGGAATAATATTATGATACGTAAGCACGATCTCCTTATCGCGGTTCATAAAATAAAAAAGATTTAAAACAAAAAAATTTTCCATTATAAAATAAAAAATCGTCAAAAGTATTTTTTTCATACCGCAGCCATCCGATTTTTCTCAAGCATTCTTCTTTTTTCTAAAAAAACGCTCCCATAAGCCACACCAATCAATGTCCAAAAATAAATTATCTCTTGACCTGCTGATGCGTCCCACCACGCCTCGACAATTGACTCCATAAGCAATCCAATAATGACCCCCAACACAAGTCCCATTGACACTTTTTCAGAACCTTTTAATTTAATATAATATGGAACAACAGACCAAAAAAAAGAAGATAAGATTAGAATATAAAAAACCAAACCAACGATCCCCGTCTCTTCCATAATCGCAAGCTGGGTATTTCCTTTTTCTCTGCCATAGCAATCTGTTTGTATATTACGCCCATGTGAATCCTTACAAATCCATTCATCTGAAAAATGCTTGTTGCCAATATCAACATCAAATCCACCGCCAAAAATACCGCCTTTCATTGCCTGTTCATAGGAGTTTTGCCAAACTGTGCTTCTTGTAGTGAGAATCAAACTGGCATCAGAATTCACTGTAACATTTCCCTGCGACTTATAAATATGAGAAATAATTTTACTTTCTAAATAACTGACTGGCATCATCACCACGATAATCGCGATTGCAATAAAGGAAAGCATGACGATTTGTATCTTTTTTGAAAGCGATAGACTGACACAGAAGGAAAACAGTACGCATAAAAAAATAGCCATTGCGCTTCGAGAATAGGATACTACTAGAAAATGAACTTCAAGCATCAATAAAATCGCGAAAAATGTAAACTTAAATCGATTTTTTCGGTTTAAATACAACTTTTGAAATATCGATGGGGTTGCAATAGCTATTATAAATCCGAATGTATTGGGATTATCCGTCAAGCCTTCATAGAGGCTATGTTGACCAAATGAAACCACACTGCCAACAGAAATGCCGCCTAGCAATCCTGATAAAATACCAGCGGCTAACACCCAAAACAACCAATCAAAACAACGGTCGTAACCATACCTAATGATCCATAAACTACCGGCTGAAATCATGATAATAATATTGGCTGCAAATACCACGCTTTTAGAAAAACTGAGAGAAGGCATCTCCGACCACAAGGTGGTTGTTATGCACCATGCCAGATAAGTTAACAAGAGCGCTCGTCCAAGAGGGTAAACATAAGCCAGCAATTTTTTATTTAAAAGTAAATATAAAGCCAAAACAGCCAGTAAAAACCAACGTAAACTGTACCCGCCAGCCTCATCAATAAATTGCGTACCTGCGCAAACAAAAAAAACAACGGTTAGCGGGAAAATAATTTCGAAAAATGATCGTTTACGAATAAGCATCCAAAGATTTCCTTATAGCACTTTTTTCCAGGCATCAATCATATTTTTTGCTTCATTTCGCAATGTCCAGTTGGAGATGTGATTTAAAGCATTGACAGCCATCCTATTTCTTTTGATAGGATTTTCCAACATATGCCTAATTGCTTCACCCAACAAAATGACATTTTTTGGTTTAATAACCAAACCCGTTTGATTGTTAAACACCAAATCCGCTACACAACCGACTGTATCTGTGACAATTACTGGCTTCCCTGCTGCCATCGCTTCATTTACAACTAAGCCCCACGGTTCCCAGTGCGAAGGCAGAATAAAAACATCGGCTGCATGATATATGGTCCACAATAAATCACCAATCACCCTACCAAAGTAGACAATGCGTTCACATTCTTTGGCTGCTAATTCTACTTCATTCGCAAGTGTACCGCTACCGACAATCCACAGTTTTACACGGCAATCATTGAAAACCTGTATTGCAGAAATGAGTTCACGAACGCCCTTCCAATCTAATAATCGTCCTACATATAAAAAAACAATATCTTCATTTTGAGCAGCATTTTTTGCACGGATTTTTTCTCTTTCTATTAATTTGATAGCGCTAACATAGCGCTTAATATAATCGACATCTACTGTCATTTGCGCATTGATCATTTTATTTTCTTTTACGCCATAATAAGACAAATATTTCGCTTGCTGCGTTCCGCCAGGCAAAAAAAACATAGGGAGTTTAAATAAAATTGGATACAAGGCTTTCTTAATTATTTTTTTCCATAAGGGTGTGTTTCCGTTTCTATGATCGCAGGTATAAAAAAAAACCGGGAGGCAATCATCAAGAAAACCGAAAGAAATCTGCTCCAGCCAGCAATATGCATTAAGGCATATTTCCGCTGAACGAAAATAGCGTTGAGCAGATAAAAAATTTGTTTTTTTGATCGAATAACATCAAATGTAATTGAATAAGATTTTAAATGCCATTCCTGAGAAAGATTCTCAGTTAAAAAAACAAGATCAATCTTGTTTTTTAGTTCTTCAAATCCTTTTTCCAGTAAATCTAAAATATAAGGCGTCGGCTCAATAAAAATCATGAGTATTTTTTTATTTTTTATATTCACTGATAGCTTCCTTGTACACGGATAATAATTTTTCCGCATGCTTATCCCAGGTGAAATTTTGCAGCACATGTTGTTGACCTGCAATGGCAATAGACTGCATTTCATTATAATTCATGATTGCTGTATGCAGTTTTTTTGCCAAATCATCAACATTTCTAGGCTGAACCAATAAACCTGTTTTGTTATGTGTAATAAATGCTTCTGGTCCCTGCCCTCGAACGGCAATCGTTAACAATCCATGCGCCATCGCTTCTACATAAGCAATACCAAAAGCTTCTCGATACGACGGCAAGCAAAATACATCGGATCTTTGTAACTCAGAATAAACAATATCATGCAAACAATCACCCTTAAATTTTACGTTTTTTTCTAAACGATATCGTGAAACTATTTTTTCACACAGTTTTCTTTCAGAGCCACTGCCTATAATAGTGTATGTCCAATGCTTAACACCTCGCTCATATAATTTTGCTAGTGCTAACAATGTTAAATCTACGCCTTTACCTTTATGTAAGTTACTAACACTAATTATGTGAGCTGCATTACTGTCATTAAAAATTTTTCGCTCGGTTGAAATTATTGGTAACCTGAAGCCATTATGAACAACACATGAATTTTTATTGTTAATTAAAAGAGGCAAGAAATATTTTTGCAAGGGGTCCCCTACGAAAATGACCTTATTTACCCTGTTAAGAACATGATAAAACATTTTTCCTGAAAGTCCTTTCCACATTCTCGGACAAGTATCGATTCCGTGCATTGTTACAATAGCTGGAATATTTAATTTTTTTGAAGCACGCATTGCAGCTAATCCAGCAATTTCGCCGTGAGCATGAATAATATCAAACTGATGCACTTTATTTAATTTTAAAATTTCAGGAACAACACGTAGCATGTAAAAAAAGTTCGATATGGCTCGAAAATAATGTCGAGGAAATGACAAATAACGACATGTTTTAATTTCTACCGGAAATTGCGTTAGCTCTATTTCTTCAAAAATAAAATCTGAATGTATTAAACCGGCACTTTTAGGTTGCCATGACTTTGTCAGCAAAACAAATGAATCAACCTTGAGAGATGACAAGGCATTAAGGGAATCCCATATATATTGCGATCTTTTATCTTCTTGATTAATTGGAAAAAATGATGTGACACACAACACTTTTAAACTCATTTATTCAACCTCAATAGACAATAGTGCTGACAATGCGCATTTGAAATGCGCATAGGTTTTTTCAATGCCAGAATTTAAATCAGTTTTCGCAAACCAACCCAACGCATTCACCCTACTAACATCTAATAATTTTCGCGGAGTACCATCCGGTTTGCTTTTATCCCATTTGATTGCACCATCAAAACCAACAGTCTCACAAACAAGATGTGCCAGCTGATCAATCGTAATATCTTTACCAGTGCCAATATTAAATAAAGGCTTATGATTAAAGTCACTAAATAACTTATTATAGCGTTCATCAGTCATTTTTAAAAAAAACAAACAAGCATCTGCCAAATCATCAACATATAAAAATTCACGGAAAACTTTTCCTGTACCCCAAAGTGTAATATCAGTTGCGCCAGTCATTTTGGCTTCATGTGCTTTTCGAATCATTGCTGGTAGTACATGCGATGTTTCTAAGTTGTAATTGTCATTTTGCCCGTAAAGGTTGGTTGGCATTAAAGGTAAATATTGAACACCATACTGTTGATTATACGCGTGGCACAATTCAATGCCTGCAATTTTTGCCACAGCATATGATTGATTTGTTGCTTCCAATATCCCTGATAATAAATAATCTTCTTTTATAGGTTGCGTACAATTTTTTGGATAAATACAAGAACTACCTAAAAAAATGAGTCGTTTCACGCTGGATAAATAAGCAGCATGAATCACATTTGCTTCAATCATTAAATTTTCATAAATAAAATTTGCAGGGGAGGTCTTATTCGCTAAAATTCCACCTACTTTTGCTGCCGCGAGAAAAACCACGTCCGGCTTTTCTTTTTCAAAAAACCGTTGAACATGCGCTTGATTCGTCAAATCCACTTGTGTTCTTGTTGCTGTTAAAATACTAAAGCATTTTTCTTTTTTTAATGCCCTAATAATCGCACTGCCGACCAATCCTGTATGCCCTGCAACAAATACTTTCATGCAGGTATTCCCATTAATTCTGCTGATGTCAAGCCCAGTAATTTCATGTCTTCAACAACCATATTTCGCACCAAATCATCAAAACTTGTTTTTGGTTTCCAACCCAGTTGTTTTTTTACTTTCGAAGGATCACCAATTAAAAGATCGACTTCTGCAGGACGAAAGTAACGCGGATCAATTTCAACATAATCATGCCAATCTAACCCAACTAAAGTGAATGCACGGTCAAGAAAATCTCTCACACTCCAAGCGTCCCCTGTTGCGATAACAAAATCATCTCCTTGCGGTTGTTGTAGCATCATCCACATCGCTTCCACATAATCTTTTGCATGCCCCCAATCCCGTCGCGCATCTAAATTCCCTAAATATAATTTTTTTTGCTTACCCGCAATAATTTTTGCCAAGGCCATCGTTATTTTTCTGGTGACAAATGTTTCACCTCGACGCGGACTTTCATGATTAAATAAAATGCCATTTGATGCGTGTAATCCGTAAGATTCGCGATAATTAACGGTTATCCAATAGGCGAATACTTTAGCGCAAGCATAAGGACTGCGTGGGTAAAATGGCGTTTTTTCTGATTGCGGTGTTTCAACAACTTTCCCATACATTTCAGAGCTGGATGCTTGATAATAGCGAATATTTTTTAATGCGCCAACATTTTTAATTGCTTCTAATACGCGTAATGCGCCATTGCCCACAATGTCAGCAGTATAATTTGGCAAATCAAATGACACGCGCACATGACTTTGCGCACCTAAATTGTAAATTTCATCCGGCTGAACCTGATCAATTAATTTTTCTATCCCGCTGGCATCTGACAAATCACCATAATGTAATTTCAGTCGCACATTTTCATCATGCAAATCTTGAAAAATATGCTCAAGTCGGCCTGTATTAAAGGAGGATGAGCGACGAATAATCCCGTGCACTTCATATCCCTTTTCTAATAATAATTCTGCGAGATAGGACCCATCTTGTCCCGTAATACCCAAAATAAGTGCTTTTTTCATTTAATCAATCCTAATTCTAGAAATAGCGTGTTAAATCTTGCTTCCCACGTATGATCACGCATCGCTCTTTTTTGTCCAGCGAGCGCAATGGCTTCTCTTTCATCATTGTGTTTCAGATAATAATCAATTTTTTCCAACAATTCACCAAATGTTTGCCAGGTAACGATTTCCTTTCCGTCGATAAATAACTGATCATAACCGGGAGATTTTTCTACAAGATAAAAACCACCGGCCATAGGTACTTCAAAGTCACGTAATTTCATATGACATCGACCTATTTTATTAGGGTCATCTATTTCGTATCGTGTTAAGCCAATATTAATTTTTGTACGACGAAAAATAGTTGATAATGCTTCATCTGACAATTTACCTTTAATTATTTCTGGTGCAATAAAAGAATTATAAGCTTCATTTTTCTTTGAATATAAGCGCTTTAACAACGCCTTTGATAAACTGTACATCCCCTCTGCCTTAAAACGGGGTATAGCATAATGCCGCAAATCATGTATTACCTTTTGAAGGGACCTAACGCAAATGTCTGATTGCGGCATATCCCAATATTTGCCATAAATTGACAATGGGACCGCAGATTGCGCCAATTGCGCAAGCAAATATCGTCGTTGTGGTAATTCTGTTCCTAAAAAAGTAACATCGTGATCTTTTTCAAAATTTTCCGGCATATTTGTTGGCATTGCTGCCATAGGGAAATAAATTGCCTTTCTTGCATATCGCGCAAGATCTGACATATTATCAGGTTGCCCGCATAGCATCAGATCAAAATATCGCGCTGTGCGAACTTGTCGATACCATTGCGATGGCATATCGACATTGTAATTTACCATCGGGATTTGTAAATTTGATAGTGCTTTTGCATATTTTTTTAATAAAAAATCATCGTAAACATAGCAAAAAATTAAATCGAGGCCTTGCTCATCTCGTAAGGACTGCGCAAGATCAACTAAGTCCCTGTTTTTTTTAATTTGCTCATGGCGTCTTTCGTGACCATAAAACTCACAGACACACTCACCAAAGTAAAAACGGGTTACAGTATGCCCCATTTTTTCTAGATTATGAGCAATATGGGCGTCGATCCAGGTGTTTTTTTCTATAACCGCAAGTATCTTAAGGGACATATTTTTTCTCAATCAATTTTGATAAAATCCTACCTTTGAAATTAAAATAATTTATTTGCCGGTCTTGCAAATTGACAACTCGACCACCCATCTTCTTCTTAAAAGCAGCAACGCCTGGGTTGTTAATTTCATCAATCCCCTCTAAATCATAAAGAGCACAATTTTTTTCACAGGCCCATTCAATTACGGACCACTGCACAAACTCACCTAAGCGATATTTTGAATAAGTACGATCAACCGCGCCCCACATATAGTGAACATTCTTTCCAACACGAAAAACAAAGGCACCCGCAGCTATTTTATTTTCGATTTTCACTAAAAATAATTTTGCTTCAACGCCATTTTCGTCACCGTGATCTAATAAATATTGGAGAAACGCATTTGTGTATTGAAAATTAAATTCTTTTTTTGTGCCTATCAATAAACATAAATGGTAAAAATCTGTAACCTCAGAATTCGAACAAAGCGTTGTAATTTTAGCATTAATTTGAGCAGCCTTTCGTACGCCATAACCCAGCGCCGACCATATTTTTTGTTTTTCGCTATTCAAATCAATCCAGATAGTTTGACGCCCACCTTTTTTTTCAGTATTGAATATAGATTTCCATGGCGATGTAACACATAACGCGTAACTGAGTTTTTTAAACCTATCTTGAATCATTGTTTCAATATCACGCCATTGAATATCAGATGTTAAGGTGGGTCCCTGTGGAATCCAAGCAATTTTAGAAAATAATTTTAACCCTCTTTTTTCAACTCTAATGAGTGCAACTAGGTTATTTTTAATATAAATTGATAAGCGTTGATCAGAAATACCATAGATTGATTTTTTTGCTTCACCCCATAATGCAGATTGTAAAGGATGACCGCCAATCTCAGCTAATAATCTATCCCATTCTATTGCACTCAAATCATCACGCCATTCCATTACACAAACACCTTCCGATAGTCATCAACCGCTTGAGACAAATTCGCGTGTGACCCCACGTCCAACCAATATTCTCGTATTGGAAAAGTAGCCACCAACTTATTTTTTTTCACTAGGTCACTCAATAGCGTGGGCATATCATAAACAATATTCTCCTCAGGGAAGTAATCTAGCACCTCTGGATTTAATATATAAATCCCTGCGTTAACAAAATAATTGTGCGTTGGCTTTTCTTCTATGTTAATTAAATTTTGTTTTTTTTTGTCGATATTAACGACGCCGTATGGAATCGTATTTTGATATTGTCGAACGCAAACAGTAGCAGCCGGGTGATGCAAATGATAATGATGGAACTCAAGAATTTGTTCAAAATTCAAATTAGTCATAATATCTGCATTAACAACATAAAATGGTAACCGTGGTTTTGATGGCAGTAACTTTAAGCTGCCAGCAGTTCCCAACGCCTGGTTTTCTTCAAGATACTGAATATTAACACCCCACTTTTCACCATTTCCAAAATATTCCTGAATCATTTTCGCTTTATAATTAACAGAAAAATAGAATTTTTGAAATCCATTACTGATAAAGTTTTCCAGTAAAGTCTCTATAATCGGTTTATTACCAATTTTCACAAGCGGTTTGGGGTAATCTAATGTTAAGGGGTGTAATCGTGTTCCCAAGCCACCCGCCATAAATATAACAACATTATCCCGGTTCCTTTTTGCAACTAGGTGATTTAATGTTTCAAGCCCAACTACTTTTTTTTGCAGATTAAGAATCGGTAGATGCAGAATATTCAAATTTTGCATTTTCATTAATAACTGCTCTTTGTTTTCCGTTTCTAAAGCAGTTTTTGGATTTTTATTCATAATACGGTAAACAGGTTCGTCCATGCTACCATGCTTTAAAAGATGACGTCGAATATCACCATCAGTAATAACACCCAGTAAGCGATGCTCAACATCGACGACTAACAAGACACCCAACGCCTCCTGATCTAGTTTCTCCACTGCAGAAATTATGGTGCCATTAGGTGAAATTAACACACGTTTCCAGCTATCCTGATTTAATATCATAAAAATCCATTTAACATTTACATCATTTTTGAATGGGTTCATCTTCCTGATAATTTTGAGTAGCACAACTTCCTAAATAATCCCAATAACGCATAGGCGAAATACCAATGCCTGGACGCTGCATCGATAAATTTTTTTCAGTAAATAATTCGTTTTTTATAATAGTTTTTGCAGCCATTAAACTTTTTCGCGCCACATTTTTTATCTCTAATTCAGATTGCGTCGGTATTTTAAGTGTACTACCCAATGCACATTCAACCTCACGTATAGATTTCACCATGTTTTTTAATTCAAGTGGTTCTAAAGAAGCTAAATGATCTGGACCAGGTAAACTTCGGTCAAGTGTAAAATGCTTTTCAATGACAGTTGCGCCCCGTGCGACGGCTGCAATTGGCACGGCAATGCCCATTGAATGATCGGAATAACCAACAGGTAAATCAAATGCGGATTTTAGTGTGTCCATTGCACGTAAATGTATAGCGTCAAACTTTGCCGGATAATCGGATGTGCAATGAAGCAATGTTACTTTTTGTTTTAATTTAATTTGTCCTTCGATTGATGCGTATGCTTTTATAAAAGCTTCCGTAGAGGGTGCTTCATTGGTATTCAAAAATCCAAAGGCAATGATTGCCAGCGCATCTTCAATTTCACCCAATGTTGCCATGCCAGTCGATAAAATAGTATTCGGTTGATATCGCGCAATCTGAAGCAACAAAGGAGCGGTTGTTATTTCGCCGGAGGAAATTTTTATCGTGTTTAATTTCATTTTATCAAGTAAAAAATCAGCACTGATCGAATCAAATGGGGTTGATAGAAAAGCAATATTCCTTTTTTCGCAATGCTTTTTTAAAAAATAATGTTGTTCATGCGTCAATTCCAATTTTTTAAGCATTTCATATTGAGATTCGGCAGGATCAGTGGATCGTAGCTGGTAATTTGCTTTTGGTGCTGAGGTGGATACCAGCTCCTCTGCACAAAAGGTTTGAAATTTAACGACATCAGCACCAGCCTCTGCTGCTGCATCTATTAACTGTAAGGCCAGGTTGATATTGCCGTTATGATTGACGCCGGCTTCAGCAATGATCGTTGTTTTAGGCTTGTTCATTCCCGTGAACCTTAATATCATGAAATTTTTTCTGAATGATCTTTTTCAAATCAACTGTTTTGATTGTATTCTTGATCATTTCAGCGGTGTTTCCTGAATCATACGGCGAAATGGTTTTTTTCACAATATCTTTAAATTGAGGCGATAACGCTTTTTCAATTGCATCATGAATTTCATTCTCAAACACACCGCATTGAATCACAGAATCTGCTAATAAGCGTCCTTCTTGTCGATTACCAATATTCACAGTGGGTTTATGCAGTGTTGGCGCCTCAATAATCCCACTGGATGAATTACCAATCACCACATCACAATAATACATTGCACTTAGATAATTAAGATCACCCATGCTTGTATATGCTCTGACACGTTCAGGATTTTTACGTGCATAGCATTCTATCTGCTTGTTAATCAATCTTCCTGCTTCATCCGCATTAGATTTTGTAAAAATAATTTTTGCTGCTGGAAAGCGATCTAATGCACAAAACAAATCATTTAATTCGTTTTGAATTGCATCAAGACATAAAGTGGCAGGATGATAGGTAACCAAAAAAGTTAAATGCTCGAACTGAAAAGCCAATGTTTTTTCCAGGACTTCTTTAGGGAGCAACTTTGTTTTTTTAATTCGCTCAACACCAGGCGCACCCACATTGAAAACACGATCAGGCGATTCACCCAACTGAATAACACGATTTTGATAGGCTTCTGCGGCTGTGAAATGCAGATGTGACATTTTCGTGATCGCATGGCGTATCCCATCATCAATTGCGCCTTGTGTTAACTCGCCACCATGGATATGTGCAACGGGGATTTTCATGATCATGGCTGTTTGTGCTGCGGCCAATATTTCAAATCGATCGCCTAATAATACAATTAAATCGGGTTTTAAATTCTCGAAGCAATCCGCAAATCCGAGCACGCCGATGCCAACAGACTTTGCAACACCTACTGCACTATCACTGGATAAAAGCATTTCAACTTTTGCATCAATTTGAAAACCATCTTTTTCTATTTCACGATAGGTTAAACCAAACTCTGGCGATAAATGCATGCCTGTAACAATTAATTGAAGTGTTAAATCTTCATCTGACTTAATTTCATTTAATAACCCACGCAGCAATCCATATTCAGCGCGTGTGCCGGTAATAACCGATATTTTACGCTGTGATTGCTTGTCTATTGACACAGAGCTCTCCTAATACAACACTACTGGGAATATTGATAATTTGTTTAGTGATTTTTTCAGCGGTCGATAAGTCCATACGCGGCGCATCGTGATACATCGGCAAATAATGCATTAATTCCCAAATGGGTCGAGCGCCTATCTTTTCCAGATTTAATGTTTCCAGCAGTTGATCGCGGATCACTTCATTTTCAACGAAAATCGCATTTAACCAATAATTACTTTTGGCATAATCAGGCTCATTTAAAAAACGAATATTAGGGATTTTTGAAAATTTCTCATTATAACTTTCTGCTAGCCTTCTTTTTTCACATAAAAAATAAGATAATTTTTCCAGTTGAGCGCAACCTAATGCAGCATTAATATTGGGTAATCGATAATTATATCCTACTTCATCATGCTGATATAAATATGGGTGCGGTATTTTCGCTGTTGTAGTGATGTGTTTTGCGCGTTTCGCAATATTTTCATCATCCGTAATAATTGCCCCGCCACCGCCTGTCGTGATAATTTTATTGCCATTGAAACTGAGCGCGCCCACCAAACCATGATGACCAACATGAGTGCCTTTATAATAAGAACCTAAGGCTTCTGCCGCATCTTCAATTAAAGTTAAATGATATTTTTCAGCAATTATTAATATTGGATCAAGATCAACTGGATGACCAAAAGTATGCATTACGCACAAGGCTCGAATAACACGTCCTGTTTTCTTGTTATAGCAAATATTATTTTTAATATCTGAAATTTCATTTAGACAATTTTCTAATTTGACTACATCAATCCCCAAATGCTTTTCTTCACAATCAATGAAATGCGGAATTGCATTGCAATAATGCAGGGCATTGCAGGTGGCCACAAAAGTGAGCGTCGGCACCAACACTTCATCGTGCGGCTGAACGCCAGCTAATAAATAGCAAATATGCAGCGCTGCAGTGCCATTTACGGTGACAACGGCATATTTTGCGCCTGTAAAATCAGCAATGTCTTTTTCAAAGCGATCAACAAATTTTCCGACAGATGAAACCCAGCCAGTGTCTAAACATTCCTTAACGTAATCCCATTCACGCCCAATAAAGCGGGGTTCATGTAGCGCAATAGTATCTTTATTTATATTTGATACGTTACTTCGAATGGCACCCAGGATATTTTTATTTTGAATGGATGTTGTCATATGTTGTACACCATTGGCTTATAAAGTATGTGATTTTTATCTCTCAAAAACCAATTAATTGTTTCCTTCAGACCATGTTCAAATCCTAAAGTAGAAGCATAATCTGGTTGCCAATTCGTTAACTTTTTCGCTTTAGTATTATCAGCCCATAACCGTTCAACTTCACTATTAACTGGTCGAATACGTTGTAAATCTTCAATAACATCAATTTCAGCATTCATTAGTTTAGAAATTAATTTGACCGTATCTCCCATTGAAATTTCAAAATTACTACCAATATTAATCACCTCACCAACGGAATTTTTTGATTCAGCAATAGCAACGAAGGCCTTTACCGTGTCTTTTACAAAGGTAAAATCACGCGTTGGATGAAGCGAACCTAATTTAATTTGTTCACAACCACTGGCTATCTGTGTAATTACCGTTGGAATAAATGCCCTGGCAGATTGCCGAGGACCAAATGTATTAAAAGGGCGAATAATGCTGACAGGCACGCCAAAAGAAGCATAAAAAGACATGGCAATTTGGTCAGCACCAATTTTACTGGCGGAATAAGGGGATTGTCCTTGTAAAGGATGTGCTTCATCAATCGGAACATAACGCGCCGTGCCATAAACTTCGCTCGTTGAAGTATGCACAACTTTTTGAACACCTAATTCGCGCGCAGCTTGTACAATATTCAGCGTACCCTTGACGTTAGTATCGATATAAGTGTCCGGGGAATGATAGGAATAGGGAATACCAATTAACGCAGCTAAATGCAAAACGACATCACATCCTTGCATGGCTGTTTTCACGCCGTGTGGGTCGCGAATATCACCCATGAAAATTTCGATATTGCTTTTAATTTCTGAGGGCAAAGTGTCTAACCAACCCCAGGTGCCGAATGAGTTATATAATACGAATGCTTTAACCTGATAACCAATATTTACTAGGTATTCCACGAGGTGTGAGCCGATGAAGCCATCGGCACCGGTGATGAGTATTTTGTGTTTTGTTAAATCCATAAGTCGACATCTCACATTAATGAAAGATCTTGATATTTTTTTAAATTTTCTATTTGAGTACAATAATCAACTTCTGAATCCATCATTTTTTGAATAACATCGATATCTCGAGACCAAAATAGGACATGATGGGCCAGGGAATATATCGTATTCACATCTGCATTTAAGCTTCCGGATTCGAAAACACCAGACGGTTCATGCAAATTAACCGGCAAAATTCCGTAATCGAGTGCTGTTGCTAGGCCAGTTGAAGACCAGGCAAAAATTATTTTGGGATTTAATAGTCTAATTCTAACATCAAATGGACTGTTATAATCATCTATAATAGCCATCGGGTATTTTTTATTTAAAATATCACTTTCAGATTTTGTAACAGTTTGCGTTGGCCTGAAAATAATTTCAAGCTGCATCTTAACAGCCCATTTTAAAAGTGTTTCAATTTCAACCATACGTTCTGATATTAAAATATTTGGGGATAAAATAACAATGACATTATTTTTTTTTCTATACATATCAATTGATCTTGAAACGTTTATAATTCTGATGTTTTTTAAATTTTTTTTAAAATAGCTCTCTTCGCTGGTTGTCAACACGTTGAGTTGCTTAACTTGTGGAATAATCATGCTTATCATCATCAATCCGTGTTCAGTATAAATAGTATTCAAGCCTTCATCTACGCAAGCAATTGTTGAAGTATTTAACGAGAGAGAATCAACTTCTTTTACCCCTTTTTCTTTGCAAATCCGCCAAAAAAGTCGAAAAAAAGCATAGTCGCCGATATTCATCGCACTCAGGGTTAAAAATTCATTTATATTCAGTGCAACTTCATCGATAGCATTTTTTAGTTTTCTGGTATGGCCGAACGCATGCTTATAAAGTTCAATTACAATCTGTGATAATTTTGGGCAACCTAATACGCTGATTCCATCACAGGTTACGGTATGAATACGCAAAGATGGCAAATTAGATTGCTTAGTGTATTCCGCATGAAGAAACTCTTCAGAAGCCGCGCCGAATCCAGAAAATATTCGTTTTGGATTAGATCCAGTTGTTATTTTAAATATTTTTTTTCTTACACGCGACCATAAGATAATCGCTTTGTATAATCCAATACTGAATAATAAAAAATCAGTAATTCGTAATTTTCGTCCATGTCTCATTAAAAAATGTATAATTGCACCTTTATGGCCCCAGATAAATTTTTCGCCAATCGAGGTAAAATATATTATATCCTCATGAGCAAGGGACCATAATGGAACGTCAATTTGATTTTGTAATCTCAATGTAAAAACTGAAACTTGTTTTCGAATTTCTTCAGGTGTCATTGTATATTTACAATCCTAATTTAAGATGGGGATCCATGATGGCAAATTAACTTTCAATTCAAGTATCTTATTTCGGGCATTTAGCAAGCCATCACCCATAAAATTAAATAAATTTGCTGTAGCAACCGCACTTACACTATCTGTCTTTAAACCCTCAATTAAATGTCCTTCATTTCCAGCACCGCCAGCAATAATAAATGGGATATGAATTTGTTTTTTAATTTCATTAATTGTTTCTATGTCATAGCCAAAACCTGTTCCATCTTTATCGATAGAATTTAAATATAGCTCGCCTATTTTAAGTTGAGAAATGTGATCAACGTAATTTCTTAACGATAAATTAATCATTTTCTCTCCATTTTCAATAAAGACAGACAGCTGATCGTTTATTTTTCTATAGTCAACAGATGCGATAATACTTTGTGAGCCATATTGGCAAACAAGTTTTTTTACCAGCTCAGCGTTTGTAAATAACACTGTATTTAATACTATTTTGTCAGCGCCATGTTTAAATAATATTTCTGCGTCTTCCATTTTCCTAATGCCGCCGCCAACGGAAACAGGAATAAAAATATTTTTACGTAACAAACTAACAATGTTAGAAAATTCAGAAAATGACTTAGAACTCCTTGAAGCATTTAAAACAACCAGTTCATCGAGAGAAAAAGCAATTTTTTGAAATTGATAGTTTTTTTCGAGCCACTGAATATCTCCAACACGTTGCAAACGGAAATTACGACTTTGAGTGAAAAAACCATCTTCATAAATCAATGTAAATATCAATCGTTTCCTTAACATTAAAATCTCTCAAGAAAGTTTTTTAATAATTTTAGGCCGTTTTTTTGACTTAATTCAGGGTGAAATTGCACACCAGCAATATTATCTCTTTCATAACTTGCAATAAATAGTGATCCGTAATCACAAAAACAAGGATTAATGTCGGCGTTGCTTTCCATTTTAAAACTATGTGTAAAATAAAAATCCACAATATTGCTCATGCCACGATACAATCTTAAATTGCTATTAATAATAACCTGGTTAAATCCCACGTGCGGCACTTTGAGTTCTTTACTGTCAAAGGCATTTACTTTTCCAGGAATATAACCTAACCCATCACAAACACCATGCTCAGTGCTTGACAGTCCCATTAACTGCATACCTAAACAAATTCCTAGAATAGGAATTTTTTTTTGAAACGCGACAATATTTAGATATTTATCTAAATTGTTTTTCTTAATATTTTTCATTGCCATATTAAACGCGCCTACGCCAGGTAAAATTATTTTATCGGCACTTAATATTTCTTTTTCTTGATTGGATACAATCACTTGATTCATACCAAGAAAATTTAACGCCCCAGATAACGAGTGAATATTACCCATTCCATAATCAATGATGACAATTTTCATGCCGGGATAGCTTCCTTAGTTGTAAATTTCTCACCAACAATAAATTTTAACGGTCTTATGGACATATCAAGACAATGACTATAGCTAAAAACTTCTTTTTCAACCATGAAAAAATCCTTTTGTCATTTTATTTTTAATTTACTTCGCAGATTTCTATCATGGGTGATTTCATCAATAATTTTTTATGTTTCTCTATGAAATAAGGAGAGATAAACATATTAACATTATCTGTCACCACTTTTTTTAAAGAAAACTGAAGCGGAAAGTTCTCCCAAAATAAATGCTGCATTTTTTTTATTTCTTCTGTTTTCAAATAACAATTTGACAAAAAATCTATCATCTCTTTAACTACTAGCAAAATTTCATCTGGTGTATTTTCAGCTAATACCCAACCTTTTTTTCCCCATTCAATAAACATCAAGCTTCGAGGATCTTGTGGCGGCAGATACTTCCCAGAAAGAAAAAAATTCTTATATTCCTGATATATTTTTCTATATTCAACTATAGAATTAGTTTTCTTGCAAAAAATATTTTTAGGTGTCGTTAATGTCCAATTTAAATAACTATCCATATCAAATAAAATAGAATTGGTTGTAAGTATTGGTCTATCAAATATTTGAGCAATAGCATCAATACCGCAATTTGAACTGAAAAAAAACGCACAAGTTGCAGATAAATAAACATCCATAAAATCTGAACGTAATGTATTGCTGGCATAATCAATGCATTTTTTATTATCAAAACTCAATTGACAATCAACATGCTTTCCCATTCTGACAACATAAAAACCATTTTTTGTTAAAAATTCAATTGCTGGAAAATAGTTTTCAATATTCGCGTTTCTATACTCGTGATATTTCCAATCTTCACTCTGTGGCATATGAATTTGTAAATACCTAGAGTCTCTCACCAATAAGCAAACAAAAGGTTTATCGGCAGGAATGCCAAGTTGACGTTTCAATGCCTCACCTTTTAATTTTTCTTTTTCAGTAAATGACAAAAATTGTCTTTTTTTGGAAAAATAATTCCATCGGTTAGAATCACCACCAGAACCTTGATATATTTTTTTAAATGGCGTGTTGTATTTTTCACCCAACACCCTAATTATGATACGATCTACAAAACTCCATAACACACCAAAAGGCAATACCAGGATAACTCTTGACCACATTTTGTGAAAAAAAATATTACAAATTGGAGTATCGCTATATACATAGAAAAAGTGAATGCAATTCCTTTCTTGTGGATAGTCATCACATTCTAATGCACACATCATGAAATAATTATTTAAAGCGTATTCACCAATACGAGAAGTATATAAGCTTATTAACCTGATCTTTATTAACGGGGAAATCAAGATAATTATTATAGATATAGGTAGTGCTAAAAGACACTGAATCGATCTAATAATGACTGTTGTCAATCCTTTTCGTTTTATTGCGTCATTTAAACGATTAATAGATCCAATAATCACAACTTTCTCCATTTACAAATTTAAAGTAATCTCAATAAAATTTATGCTCATCTTTTATTAGTCATATTTCTTCATGCCAATACGGAAAACTTAGGATATTTATCGACAGAAATTGTAAATTTCTCACCAACAACAAATTTCGGCTCCCAATAACCCTTATTTTTTTCAAAAAGATCTTTGTTTGCAAACTTATCTAATACCCCGTCAAATTCTGATTTAGTCATTTTATAATATTCCAGATAGGTATTAATTAAATGTGATGGATAAGCATTATCATACATTTTCACCAAATTCAAAGCTTGATCGCGTGTCATTGAACCTCTTCTGATTTCAATGCCTGCGTCTTGCGTTGCCCTGCCAAAACCAAATTTTAAATACATTAAATAGGCGTGCAAAGCGTAGAGTGCCTGGTCATTCTGTGCAAAATTCGTAAAAGTATCATGGCTCCCCTCTGATTTTTCAATTAATCCACAGTGTTCTTTTGCAACAATATAGTTCCGATATGAATCCCAAGACTCAAAATAAGACCAATGCGTAAATTTTAAATTTGATTTACTAATTTCTTCATTTGAGGGGAACTTAAAGAAAGACAGCTCTTCTTCTTTAATATCCGTATGCTTCAAAATTTTCTGCAATACAATGTCGTGCCCTCCTTCAAAATAGACCCGTTTTATGTATTCAACATCATAAAATGGACGATTTTTACTTTCCGTAGAGCCACCATATTCTACTTCACCATCTTCACCATAAAAAACCAAGGGGATATTAAATTTAAGCGCCATTTGCATAACCGCACTTTTAATAGCCACCAACCATCCATAGTAGGGAAAACCTGTTTCAATAAAACCCTGTTTATTCAACTGATCCATTACCTTTTTACTGGGAGAAACGTGAATGTGATTGTATCCTGCATTAATAAAGTTATCTAAGTTTTTATTGCCAATTTCCAACGAAAGCGCCGGCCTAATAGTGACTGCAAGTACATTCAAGTTATATTTATGCTTTAGGGTATATGAAACATATGAACCATCCTTGCCACCACTGACAGGTACGATGCAATCAAACATGCCAGGCTGTTTTTTTGAACTCATCAACAGTGTTTTCAGTTCTGTTTGACGCGGAGACCAATCCACACTCTTTTTTTCTTCCATCCATTGACAAGCGTTACACCATCCCTTTTCATCGAAAGAAATGCGAGGCCGTGTAGACATATTTAAACAATTGTTACACCAATATATTTCCTTACTCAAAATCCATCACTCCTGATATTATCCATAGCGCCTATCAATAGGCTTTAATAGCCAGTATTCTCTCAGTTTAAATTTTAATTTACAATATCGACATGGTTGACTCTTCAACCTCAAATCAAATGCGCTAAGAAATTGCAAAAGTCAACTTACCATAGTAGCATTAAAACCTAAGGTGGGCATGCTATGAAATGTTTGGTTGTTGGTTTTGGCTCAATTGGAAAAAAACATTCTACCATTTTAAATGATTTAAATTGTAGCGTAGCCTTAGTGACGAAACAAACTGTTGACAATTATATTTGTTACAACTCGATAGAATCAGCTTTAAATACAAACGATCAGTTTGAGTATATCGTATTAGCAAATCCAACACATTTGCATCACGAAGCGATTGATAAAATCATAGCGCTTGATTTTCAGGGAATTATCTTGGTTGAAAAACCGTTGTTTTCCAAATCAAAATACGCTTCAAATAAAAAAGATAATAATATTATTGTTGGTTATAATCTCCGCTTTCATGAATTATTTAAACATGTGAAATATTTATTGCAAGAAGATGAATTAATTTCTTTTTCAGTTCAAGCAGGATCATATTTGCCTGAATGGCGTAAAAGCAGAGACTATAGAGACTATTATTCCGCAAAGAAAGAACAAGGAGGCGGTGTACTGCGAGACTTAAGCCATGAATTAGATTATGTTTTATTGTTTTGCGGTCAATGCATCAAAGTAACAGCCATGGGTGGCCACTACAGCACACTTGATATTACCAGTGACGATACTTACTCAATTTTAATGCAATGTGAATATTGCCCAATCGTCAATGTCCAGTTAGATTACCTGAATAAAATGCCAACTCGAACAGTCACCATGCAAACAAAAAATCAAAATTCAATTTTTTTAGATCTTATCGGCGGAGATTTAATTTATAATGGGAAATTATTACTGCACGTCAATGATGCTATAAAAAGTTCGTATATTGCACAGCATGAATCAATTATTGCAAATAAACTCGATATTTTCTGCACGTACCAGCAAGGCCTTTCTGTTCTGAAACTAATAGAAGCAATAGAACAATCAGCTATTGAAAAAAAATGGATTACACTATGAAAGTCCTTTGTACAATTTGCGCACGAGGCGGCTCTCAAGGCGTAAAAAATAAAAATTTAATCTCTTTGCTGGGAAAGCCATTAATTGCACACAGTATTTTACAAGCAAAAAAATCTAAATTATTTGACGCTATTGGGGTAAGCAGTGATTCAAAGAAAATCCTGTCTATTTCAAAAAAATGGGGGGCAGATTATTTGATTGATCGTCCAGCAGAGTTTGCGTCATCAACTGCTGCCAAACTACCTGCAATTCAACATGCTGTTTCTGCCATAGAAATGCTCACATCCTCTCAATTCGACATTATCGTGGATTTAGACGTAACATCGCCACTGCGAGCAATAGAGGATTTACGAGAATCTTTAGCCTTGTTTTTAAAACATAAAGAAGCGAATAATTTAATTACCGCTTGTCCTGCTCGAAAATCCCCCTATTTTAACTTAGTTGAAGCGGATAAAAACGGTTTTGCATATCTCAGTAAAATTCCTGAAACGCCGGTCGTGAGAAGGCAAGACACCCCTTCTTGCTATGACATGAATGCTTCAATTTACATTTGGAAACGTGATTCATTATTTCAGAATACAAGTGTTCTATCTGATCGTACACTTTTGTATGTGATGCCAGAAGAAAGATCAGTTGATATCGATACACCTTTAGATTTGAAGTTTGTGAGGCTATTGGCAAAATCCCGGGACGATCTTAAATAAAACATAGGAATGTAAATTACATGGAAAAATATCAAAATCTCTTTCGTTTAGAAGGGAAAGTTGCCGTTGTAACGGGAGCCGCTGGGATTTTAGGGACGGAATTTTGTAAAGCACTTTCCGCATCTGGCGCTAAAATTGCCTGTCTTGATTTACACGATGATGCTTTACAAAAATTAAAGCAGGAGTTGTCGTATACAGATAATGAAAATAATTTTCTTTTTTTATCTTGCGATGTTTCCAACCCCCAATCAGTGCAAAAAACCATAGATGAAGTAACACGAAAATTTTCACGCATAGATATCCTGTTAAATAATGCCGCAACAAAATCTAAAGATCCTCAATCATTTTTTACAGAATTTTCCGATTACACCCTAGATCTTTGGCAAGAAATAATGTCTGTTAATTTAGATGGTATGTTTTTAGTAGCACAAGCAGTTGGAAAACATATGATTGAAAAAAAACAAGGTAGCATCATTCAGACAGCCTCGATGTATAGTTTGCACGGACCCGATCAACGCATATACGAAGGTTCAGATTATTTGGGCGGGGTAATTAATACGCCGGCGGTTTATACTACTTCTAAAGCAGGCGTTATTGGTTTAACAAAACATTTGGCTACTTTATGGGGAAATCAAGGTATTCGCGTGAACGCTCTCTGCCCTGGCGGTGTTTCAAGTGGACAAAATAGTGAATTCAATCAAAAATATTCTGCACGAGTCCCAATGGGCAGAATGGCAGAAAAAATTGATATTGCAGGACCCATGTTATTTCTGGCCAGCGACGCCTCGCGCTACGTCACTGGACAGGTCTTATATGCAGATGGCGGACTGTCTGCTTGGTAGTTATTTAACTGTCCTCATACACAATCCCGAATCCACAATTTTTTTCTTTCAATGGTAGAATTCGTGCCAATAAAATTAGCGTTTAATAATGAAATTTTATTGTAAGTGAGCGGTAACCCTGTTTCAAAATCACATAATTCCCCACCGACAGATCGCAAAACAGCATGCCCCGCTGCAATATCCCACTCGCTTGTTGGACCTAAGCGTGGATAAACATCCGCTTCACCCGTTGCCAATAAGCAAATCTTGAGTGAGCTTCCTTTGGAAACTGCTATAACTGGCTTATTAAAAGTATCTCCCAGCTTTTTTGCAAAGGTCATTGTTTTTTCATCTCCATGAGATGCTGACATAACAACACGCAGTGATGCTGGACTCGATGATTCTGTAAAAGGGATTTTTCTATATTCCGCATTACCCCATTGATAATAAGCGCCGAAATTCATCGCGCCATAATATAACTGATCTAAGGCAGGCGCATACACAAGACCCAATATTGGTTCTCCATTTTCTATCAAAGCAATATTCACCGTAAACTCATCAGATCCTTTAATAAATTCTTTTGTGCCATCTAAAGGATCCACTAGCCAAAACTGCTTCCAGCTTTTTCGCTCATCATAGGGTATTTGGCGTGTTTCTTCTGAAATGATCGGAATATCACTCAGAGAAGCTAAGCCAGAGACAATAATTTCATTGGCTGCTAAATCCGCTTGAGTCAATGGCGAATCATCGAACTTTGTATTTACTTCTAAGTTATTTTTTTGATAATAAGCCAATGTGGCACATCCTGCGCGCTTAATTAACTGACAAAGTTCGGGAAGTGATTTTTCGCTGTTAACTATCATATCCAATTAACTCCAGGTAAATTTATATTAAAATATACACTAAAGAGCTGAAAATACAAATCGGCTCCCCCAGAATAAGAAATTGCAAAATACTACTTCTTGATTAAAACTAAATTCATCTGTACGATTAGTTTTTGTTTTTTCTTTAGGGATAAAGATGAAGTACTTTTATATATCATCAAAAGGCGCCTCGGCATCCGTATGGCTTGCAACACAACTGAATAAATATCCTGAAATTTTTTCTTTACATGGCACTCGATCCGCACCCCCGATGTCATCAGGTCTTGGTATCGACCAAACTCCACATACATTTTTCACCGAATTAACAAAGTACTCAGCTTTATTAAAACCAAAGGCAAATGTGGTTGGCAGCATTCATGGTTTTTATGGACTAGACGCACTAAATGAAGTGAAAAAAAGAAACGGGGTGTTTGTTGGTCTTCTTAGAAACCCTGTTAACCGAATACACAGCCTTTTTTCACTTAACATCAAAAATAATTACTATGAAACTTTTAATTCCGAGTCAGCAGATGAAAGCAATATTTATAATATTATTAAGGATTTCCACCTAGATAACTATTCCTTTTCTTCAAAAGAAAATACTGAGGTTTTTAAAAAAACTAAGCATTTGATAAAAAAAATATTATACCCAATCATAAAAAATAAGCGATACAGAGCGCCGATCTCCATATCATCTACTGAAATTGACGGGCAGTTCATTACTCTCTCAGGCATTGCCACTCACTTTTTTCATCAATGCTACACAATTATCTCAGATGATTTTGAACTCATGTCAAATCTTCCGAAATCACACTTATTTAAAATGGAAGACTTAATAAGCTCCAAAGATTCTTTCAATTTGCTTATTGATACAATTTCACAAAACACACTGATGAAGAAAGATGATCCCACAACAATATCTCAATCATATAACAATAAAATCAATACACATTCAGCATCACAAATGACAGATGAAGAAATATACATGCATTGGCCTCCCTCTTTTAAACTAATTTATAATTCTGTTCTTCACTATTTTAAGGATAACAATATACTCAATTTATACAAAGAAAAATTGGATTATGATGTAATTTATAAGCCAAAACACCTCAAAGGGAAAATAAAAGAGTCTAAAATTATTTTATCTGAGTAAGGATATATTCCAAAACTTCATTTAATACAAAATTAACTATTTTCTAACAATATCTTCTTACGAACGGACAATAAAATTTTTATATAATCCTTAAACCAGGTATTTGATACAGAAGCAAATTGAGAACAAAATTCTCTTCTTGCTTTTTGCACATCAGCTCTATTCCACCAATCTGACGGATCTTCATAAATATTATTTAACATGTTTGCAGCAGACTCAGGGCTATCATGCAAAATTCCAACTTTTGCAAGACCAGAAAAATAACGCATGGCATCTTCGTTACATCCACCCCATGCTTTTATATCAATAAATAAAATAGTGGGAATGTTAAATGCTAGCGCATAACAATGTGTTGTATTTAAATTATCTCCAACAAATATTTTGGCTGAAGTCAGCTGGCCAATAAATGACTTATTTTCATTCCTCCAAACAACATCAAGCGCAGGAAATTCATCAGTATAAAATCGATAATCATCTTCTGAATTTAACGAATGTAATCGCATTGTTATTTTTTGGCTAACATTATACATTAATTTCAGATAAAAACGCTTTTGCCAATCATAATAGTATTCAGAAGAACTTTTATAAATACCCATGTACAAAGGATGCTTTGCTGGTTGAGATCCAACCCATAGAATCTGCCGAGATTGATATTGCATTTTTTTCTTCAGTGCAAACTGAAGCGCACCACTAATTGGTACAGACATAGCTGAGATTATATTTTTACCATCTTGCCAACCCCAAGATAAAAAATAATCCTTTATACCAAGCTCTATGACTTCATGATTAGATCTTGATTGAATCCATTGGCTTCCACCATGCTGAAGAATAATAATTTTTGCGCCAAACTCTGCTTGCTCGGCAGCCCAAAATTTAAAAGTATCATCAGATGTCATATTAACACTCGCAGTAAAGGCCAGCGGCTTATGGTATGGGAATGCTTGGCGAGAATATATGACTTGCTCATTATATAGCTCAATAAAAATTAACGGCATGTTAATCTTTAAGGTTTTCAGCAAAATTTTTACAAAATCATCATCAGTCGACAATTTTGCAATTTCATTTCGAATGGAAAATTTGATCTGAATATCTTCATTTTTTAAATTCCTTGGCACATGAAGTTTATATATTGAAAAAATTTTAAAGGTCGATAAAAAAATCAATATGTATGATTTTTTTCTATTCATCCATAGTGAATATTGCGTATGAAGAATAATCCTTTTAGATAAAATATTTATAAAAAATATAGATATCTCATGTTTTAATTTTTTTAATTTTTGTAATTTTGAATTAGCTAAAGGACTAACATTGAGCTTTTTAGAAACTTCTAAAGCACTATTAATTAATGTAGAATCCTTCAAGGAAATATATTTTTCTGGGAATCTGCTTAGTAGCAACTGAGTAAATAATTGTAAATTCCAGATATGGTCGACAGAAAGATTTTGTAAAAAATGCGAAGAATCGATCGGGATAATGTACGATGATTCAGCTAGTCCTATAGTTTGAATATTTAAATATTTTTCATAAATTTTAGTTAAACAATCGAGCTTATTATACGAAAGGGTAATATAATCCAGCAAAAATGGTCCAATCAATGCTCTCCAATATTTTAATGAGTATGATACCTTGTGAACTGAATTCAGCCAAGCAGAAAGCAATTCTAGTAAATTTTCATATACGTATCCGATATATTCATAAATTCTATCAGTTTCCTCTTTCGAATAGTTGATAGTAAAGGTCTCTATGTTTAATCCGATTCTATTCTCGCTATTCTCATTTGTCTTGCACCATTCTCCCGAAAACAAAATCGATTTGGATTTATCCCAAAACTCATCTAACGACGTCAAGGCTAAAAAACTTCTCTGCTCAATATTTAAAATTTTATTCATCACTAGAGCATCCAAAAAATTAAAGCCAATAGTTAATTTTACTTTATCTGATATAGCGACAATTTTCGAATCTCATTTCTATAAAAAATAACAAAGCCAAGTGAGATCAATACATCTTTGTGAACATCATTTGCATATGCAATAATTGATTTATATTTTTGAAAATGTTCGACATTATTTTTAATAAAGCTGGTCATCACTACTTCATCAAATGAGTTAAAAATAAAGACAAGGTTTTTAGTGCTTGGAAGATTAAACTCGATAGCATCAGCACAAGTAAACTTAATTTCTGAATTCTTAAATCGCAAATTATTTATATTCGCAATATCAATAAGATCCTGAGAAAAATCAAACCCAACTACACTCTTAAAAAATTTCTTTTTTTCAGCATAAAAACAGGCCTTTCCTTTTCCACAACCAACATCTACAAAAGTACAGGGGGATTCAGATAGCAACCTCACCTGAAAAAATAATTCTCTTAAGGTTCTGCACCATATTGCCTGATAGCTATTTGAATGCTTTAATGAGTTTTTATTTTCAATATGCAAGTTTTCCGGGAAAATCACTCCATCCGTTCTAATGCCATGCATTTTATCAAAAAAAAGGTCTTCGAAGTTCCAAAAAAATCTTTTAATTTTTTCAGAAAAGGAAAATCTACTTTTATTTAAAAGCTTCATATGGAGCTCCTTCTATAAAAAACACCACTAAATAATTTATTTATATTGAAAATATTAATTAATTAATGATTGAACATGGATTTTAGGAAAAACACATGTTGCAAATCCTTCTTTAAATATTGATATACTTATTTCTTTCTCGGTTGGTTTTGGAATATCAGATTGATGATATCGTCTACCAATATGATACAAACTCAAACCAAGCTGCTGCATATATTTTATTGCAGCAATCTGTACCACATGCCCCAAAGGCAAGTCAAAAAGCGCACGGTCATAAGCAGCAACTGAATACAATCCAGCATATGCAGTTATCTCAAAAAAACCGCCACCAATCATTCGACCTGACTCATCGCGCAAAAAAACCAAAAATGCGTCGCCACTAACTATAGCCTTGTAATTTTCTTCCCAGCTTTCGTCGGACCTAGTAACTCGACCTGCAACAAGAAAATGTAATCGTTGAAATTCGGAAAAAGTTGCTCTATCTTCTGTTTTGAGAATATCAATTTTCCATAATTCACTTCCTTTATTTACAAGGGCACGAAAACTTTTACGTACCATGGACCAAATAGCTTCGAAGGGTAAGCGTAGATCAACATATAATTCTGTAGTTACATGACAAGATATGCTGTTTAGCATCACAGCCTTATACCAAGCATCAACGCCTTTTTCATAAATAAAGTGTTCACTTTTCCACTCAGTAATGAATAACTTCTTACACACCTTGTTAATATAATCAAGACAATATCGCACAAGCTCTTTTTGAATTTTTTCTGGCAATTTTTTTATAAATAGCGGCGCAATTACATTACAAGCGTTAGAACATAAGGAAAAAAAACCATCGGTTTTTTTAATACTTAATGGCCAAACACCCACAGGTTTTAGATCGTGGAACAAAACCATCGAAAGGCTAAAAAATTCTTCAGTCACTCCAATCATATAACGCTCCAGAAAGCGATTATGTGATAACGTGTAAATTGGCATGGTTGTAGCATTTTGTATTACAAAATTCCAGTCTAACTCAGCCTTATCTAAAAATTTAACTACAAACGTATCCTCAGCTATTTTATAGATTGTATCTCTCATTGCTTCATTCCACAAAACCAGCATATACCTGGATTCATATATTTTTCCAATTGAAATCAGGTTAAAACATCCTATAGAAAATTTATTTTTAAAAAATAAATCATCATTCAATCAAAAACGATCGGAATTAAAATAAACTTTACTTGAATTTTCTGCTGAATGAATAAGTGCGTTAGCAATTCGTAAAACAGCTAATCCATCATCGCCAGAACATTTTGGAATCAATTTATTTTCAATTGAATTAACTAAATCATACACAACATTTAGCAATGTGTCACTTATATTGTCATCGCGCTGATCATGTTTTTTTAGAGTATTATAACCAGTATAATATTCACTTTCCATTACGTTGAAAAATTCTATGTTATGACCAGAATCAGTAATGCGAATTCGCCGGAGCGTTCCCAAAATATCCATTTCAAATAAGCTATATTCATTCGCATCCAAATTTTGTAAAAAACCGCTTACGCCATTTTCAAATTGTAACCATGCGTCTATTGGCGGATCTTGATCATCGTTTTGCTTTATCTTAAAACCCTGTACCGCTTTAATTTCACCAACTAAGTATCTAGCTAAATCAAGCCAATGCGTACCATTATGTAAAATGCCTTTAGTATAATAACCTGATATTTTTTGCACACGACCAATGCTTCCATTTTTTATAAACTCTTTTATTTTTTGATGCCCAATAGCATAGCGTCGATTATAATTTACGATCAACACAACTTCTTTTTTATGGGCAATTTCAACCAGTTCAGAAGCGCGGCAAACATCCAATGCCAATGGCTTTTCAATAATAATACCTTTAATTTTAGGTGTATTTAATACCAAATCCAAAATTTCATCATGCGTAGCGTCTGCTGTACAAATGCTTACAATTTCAGGTTTCTGATCACTTAACATTTTTTTAATGTCAGAATAGTAATAATCAGCATTCCATTTTTTTGAACAATTAATGGCTTTTTCTTCATTAATATCACAAACCGAGACTAGTTCTGTTTTAGAACATTTAGCATATGCGCCAGCATGCGTATAAATCCCTTTAATCTTAGGATCATTAGCATAAAGACAACCAATATTTCCACATCCGATTAGCGCTGCTCGATACTTCATTAGTTTCATCTACACTTTATCAAATCGTTTAATCTCTAATATCGGCAACATTGTCACAGCTGCATTCTCAGGTATGCAAGTAAATACTTTTTTTTTCAAAATTGTCGCTACAACCAATGCCATACTCGAAACCCCCACCACCCAATCAGCCCACGCAAAATCTTCCAATAAAGTTGTTTTTTGACTCACAGTAATTTCACAACCACACTGTTTTCTTGCAACTTCAATAACTGTATCATATTTTTCAGCTAATTCAGAAGGATGGGGTCTTAACTTTATAGAATTTAAATTTTCTGGTAAATTATATTTACATGCTTTATTGAAAAAATACTCTAAAGCAGAAAACTCTGTATAATTTCTGCTATTTTTATCACCTGTTTTCCATAACGCAGTATCTTCAACAGGTTCGCATAGATATAAAATATTTAATTTCTCTGATTTTGGCCGCACCGATATTTTTTTAAATTCTTTCTTTATTTCTATAAAATATTGATTAGTAACATAACGAATTGTGGTTTTCTTAAAAATATTTTTTGCTAAATTTTCAGCATCCTCATCTCCAACCCAAATTTCATTAGGTAGAATTGCAATACCATTCAACAAAAAACGCTCTAAATAATTAACCCAATGATCTAAATAAGCTGCAACGAAAATATTTTTTAACAGCGCTTCTTTAATTGCTATTTGTTCTAAATCAGACCCCCAGCTTGTGCCGGTTAATACAAATTCAACGCTCAATAAAATTTGAGTTAATTCTTCTACAAAAGAATTATGAATATTAGCTATTTTTCGAGAAAAAATGTCAACTGCAGGACCCTGCAAAATAAAGTAATAATGGTTTTGTGGATTTGCTTTAACCCAAGCAGATACTATTTCAGCACCGCCAGCATCATGCGATACAATCAGAAGATGCATTTTTTTCTTCCCATACACGTAGTTCATCCATTTCACTCCAAACTTTGCAAAATGCTTTTGCGATAGCATCAAGATCCTCGAAAGAAAAATCATAAAGACACAAAACCATCTTAATAAACGTATTCTGATGCAAATTTTCTGCTACTGGACAAATACCCCTGGTATATTGGATACCTTTTCTAACAAAATCAGCACTCCATGGGAACCCATTTGAACCGTACGCAATTTTTTTCTGATACATTGGCATTAGATGGATATTCACGTAACCTGTCGACAATCCAGGCACGCCCTCTGCTTGCAAAGCCTTTACAATCGTACCAGATGATATACCTATTTTTTCAATATCTATTGTCATCGAAAAAATATAAAAAATATGCGTACATTCAGATTTAATAATTGGGAGCTTCAGATGTGGCAATCCAGACAAAGCCTTTATCAGATAGTCACCCTGCGCTTGTTTTGCAGTAATAATATTATCTAATTTCTTTAATTGCTCAATGCCAATAGCCGCTTCAATTTCTGTCATTCTAAAGTTAAAACCAATCATATTGGAAATATTTTCAACTTTTTTTCCAGCAACAACCGATTCCGCGTGATTACGAATTAATTGCATTCGCTCGCATAATTTCGCATCATTTGTTACACAAACACCACCCTCGCCAGAATGAATATGCTTGTGATAATTTAAACTAAAAACACCGATATCTGCAATCGTACCCACTTTTTTCCCATGATATAAAGCACCTGGTGCTTGTGCTGCATCCTCAATCACTTTAAGATTATGTTTCTTTGCTAATTGCATAATGGCATTAAGGTTCGCCGCATGCCCAAAAATATCCGGAACCATTATCGCTTTTGTTTTTTCTGTAATACAGGCTTCAATTGATTTTATATCGAGATTATAAGTATCACTTTCAATATCAGCAAAAATAGGAATTGCATTCCACACTAAAATACTCGTAGCTGAAGCCGACATAGACCAAGGACTAACGATCACCTCATCACCAGGCTCTAATTCAATTGCACCCAAGGCGGCAATTAATCCTGAAGTATTTGAGTTCACTGAAACAGCATGATTAACATTAAAGTAAGACGCCCAATCACCCTCAAATTGACGCACTTTAGGACCACCATAAAAGTCCTCATGCCAAGCACCTAAAAACTGTGACAATACACCTGACTTTAATACGCTATCGACAGCAACCCGTTCCTCTTCGCCAATGAAGTTATGTCGACGAAACTCTTGATGAATAAATGGTATACCACCCAACAATGCTAATTTTTTCATGTTTTTAATCCTAAAAATCACGACAAACACATCGCTCTTAAAATTTTTAAATTCCCTTTTATGATGCTCCCAAAACGCGACTTACCAACACGCGCTGAAATTGGCACTGGAATCTGTATAAAAGACTTTTTATTTTTAATCGCATAAAATGTTAATTCACTTCCAATTGAACGGTATGAATCAAAATGGCCAAGTGTTTCATACAATTTCATATTGTAACCTTTCATTCCACACAAAGGATCTAAAATACCAAATCGAATTTTGGCATAATAGGAAAATAATTTTTCAGCGAAACGCGCAAAACCCGGACGCACACCCAACACTAAATCATAACCCTCTTCAAACGCTTGCAAATATTTTTCGAGCAATTCCGAATGATGTTGTCCGTCTGCATCAAATGTAATGGCATACAAACAACCTTGCTTATCTGCCTCTAAAAAACCTGAATTCAATGCAGCATCATACCCTCTATTGATTTTATGATTAATAACGATCGCGCCTACTGATTCTGAAATTTTTGCTGTGTCGTCTGAAGAGCAATCGTCTATAACAATAGGCACCCCATATTGCAAAATACTAGCAACCACTTTACCTATCGTCATTGCCTCATTAAAAGCAGGAATAATAATCGCTACTTGAGATCGTTCCATTTTAAACTTTCACCTACGTTGATATCGCGATTTAAAACCCGCCCAACTATTTCATCAATTTGATATGGCGGCAATGCATCCACAGGGCACGGGCGTAAAACGTCAGTATGATCACGCGTTAATATAACGCCCGCATTTAAAGAACAACCAGCTCTAATTGCTCGTCGTTGAAGCACGACAGTTTCAATCTCATTATCTTCCACTTTTTTCCCTTCAGTTCCCAATGCATTTTCCAGTTCACGCGTCCGATCAACCATATCGCGCCACGTTATTGGATTCATCGAAAATTTATGGTCAGGGCCTTTGCGATTTATATCATTGGTAAAATGCTTTTCAATCACTCTCGCACCCAAGGTAACTGCACCAAGCACGGTCGTATGACCCGGCGTATGATCGGATAAGCCAAGGACTACATCAGGATACATTCTTGAGTAATGCCTTAATACGTTTAAATTAATATATTTAAAATTTTCTAATGAAGCAGTGTAATTCGTATTACACTGCATTAACACAATATTTTTTGTATGTGCTAATGCGCAATCCATTGCTCTTTTGACATCATCAAAGTTCGCAGCGCCAGTCGCTAATAATAATGGTTTTCCTTTTAATGCCATATGATTAATAATTTCAAGCCATGTAATATCACCCGAGCCAATTTTATAGGCTGGCACAAACGAATCCACCGCATCGACCAATTCCAACGAATAAGGCGATGTCAAAAATTCAATGCCTGCTTTTTCACAGGTTTCCTTCAAAATAGGCGTCCAATCTAGGTTGAGCGATGCATCTTGATAAACATCAAAAACAGATTTTTTCCATTTTGCTTGATGAGACTGTTGCAAACCCAACGATTTAAATCCTACATCACTCACAATGGTTTTTGCAGTAAAATGCTGAAATTTCGCAGCATCTGCACCCGATTCAGCACATAAATAAATAAGATCTTTCGCGCGTTCCAAATCACTATCATGATTGGCTGCAATATCAGCAATAAAATAAGTCGGCAAATGCAATCCAACACTTTTTTTTCCTAATTTTATTTCCATTATAAAGCCTCATTCTTTTCGAACTATTTTAAACACATAATTCCATCACGCGCAGTTGGAAATTTTATATTCATTAGCAAGGACAGTTTTTCATTAGATAAGGTCATATTTTTTCCTCGCAGTGCTAATAAATTTGCTTGTTCTAGAGTTGATTGTAAAATGTGACTTGTAGGCAGATTCAGTTGTTGTGCTAATTGCAGGCCAAAATCATATTTTGATAGTTTTGTACTGCCTGATAAATGAAACAAACCCTTTACTTCTGTTCGGCAGGTTAATATCCTAAAAAGAATATCCGAAAAATGTGAAACATGAATAGGCGTAAATTCCACATCAGTGAAAAGCGTTAATCGTTTTTGATTTTGTAGACTATCCAAAAGCCAATCGGCAAAGGAAATTCGCCCAGATATTTTTTGATTTCCAAAAATGGTCGTACGCAAAACTAAATTATTTTCGGAAGCGTTTAATGTTGCAACTTCACCCTGATATTTTGTACGACCATAGATACTTAATGGACATGGTTTATCAATTTCAGCATAAAAACCAATTTTTTTACCATCAAATACAGCGTCTGTTGAGATGTAAACCAATCGCGCATTCCACGCTGAAATAGTTTCCGTAATTAATTTCGTGGTATTAACATGTAACGCTTCAGCACGCTTAACTTCTTTTTCACACTCATCTACATTCACCATAGCTGCACAATGAATTACAACATCAGGTTTATTTTTAATTAGCCAAGCTGTTAATTTTTCTGAATCTAATAAATCAAATAATTTCCAGTGAATATTGTTTTTGCACAATCCTTTAGTGCGGCTTGTTGCAAAAATATTAAAGTCATCGGAAAAACGGTTTAAAATTGCGGTTCCAAGCATTCCCCTTGCACCAGTTACTGCAATTTTACGTGCTAATGACATCAACTAGACCTTTTTTTTGCAAAAGTTGATACTTCATTTCAGCCAATATCCAATCATCCAGATTATCGATGTCTTGCACTAACCATTCCGGCAACAGATATCCAAATGTTTGCGTCGGAATAAGAGAAGGGTTTTTTAAAAAGGAGCTGGCACGTAGCCAATAAAATTGACCTGCGTCATGGTATGCTGGCTCAAGATCTTGTGAACGCGTTAATAAATGTTCTGGATTAAACATCGAAACAATGCCATCTTTACTCCTTAATGCACGCTGAATTGGATATGAAAAGCGCGTCACTGGAAAAACAGAATCAATTACTGGATTATCTAAAATTATTTTCATTGATTCCGATAAAATTGATGCTGTAATAAATGGTGCCGTAGGATAGATTCCGCAAATAAAATGGGGATTAGCATCCTGTTTCTTATACTCAGTTAACACTTCAAATAATACTTCAGCTGTTGTTGCAAAATCATTTGATGTTTTTTCAGAGCGCATAAAAGGAACGTCAGCACCTAACTTTTGCGCTATTTTTGCAATTTCCTGGTCATCTGTAGAAACCATTACTTTATCAAAACAATTAGAATCAATTGCAGCACGAATTGAATAGCTAATTATTGGTTCGCCGCAAAAATCCTTTATATTTTTTCGAGGAATTCTTTTACTGCCACCTCGTGCTGTTATTATTGCTAGTTTCATCATCATCATCATCAGCACCAACTATACCAAAATACTAGAGCTACAAAACGCCGCAATCTCATCAACCGTTAAAAAATGTGGGTTTGTGCCAGAATTATACTCGAATTCATCATTTGTATTAGGCAAACCTTTCGCGCCTAATTTATTACAATAATAATTAACTTCATTTGTAAATTTAATTGCTGGACGTAAAACATAATGATCAGGAAAGTTAACAACCAATCTTGCTTCATCTTTTGGGCACATCACTTCATGTAATTTCTCGCCTGGTCGAATACCTACTATATGCTGGTCAAGATCAGGCGCCAATGCTGACGCCAAATCAGTGATGCGAATTGAGGGAATTTTAGGTACAAAAATTTCTCCACCTTGCATTCGATTAAAACTTTGAAACACAAACTGAACGCCTTGCTCGAGCTTTAACCAAAATCGAGTCATGCGCACATCTGTGATTGGCAGTGATTTTGCACCCTCTTGAATTAATTTTTCAAAGTAGGGTAAAACTGACCCCCTTGATCCAGACACATTGCCATATCGAACAACAGAAAAAGTGGTTCGATGCCCGCCAGCAATATTGTTTGCTGCAGTAAATAATTTATCCGAAGCAAGTTTAGAGGCGCCATATAAATTAATAGGACTCACGGCTTTGTCCGTCGACAACGCAATAACCTTTTCTACTTCATTGGCAAGGGCTGCCTGAATGACATTTTGTGCGCCATGAATATTAGTTTTAATGCATTCCATTGGGTTATATTCGGCAGCAGTAACATGCTTTAGTGCTGCAGCATGGATGACATAATCGATACCGCGCATGGCTTGCGTTAAGCGTTCAACATCGCGCACGTCACCTAAAAAATAGCGCATTTCTGGTGAATTAAATTTTTGACTCATCTCATACTGTTTTAGTTCATCGCGAGAAAAGACAACCACTCTTTTCGGAGAATACCCTTCAAAAAGCATTTTCAGGCACTTCATTCCGAATGATCCGGTTCCGCCGGTAATAAGAACTGACTTATTATTAAACACAACCTGCTTCCCTGTGAGTTTTAGAAATAATTGCGATTATAGAATTTATTGACCTTTTTTGCACTAAAATTCATAATTTACATAAAATAATTTCCTATTCGATACAGCATTAAAAATAAAGCCACCACTCATTAGACTTCTTGCATAACCCCGACTAATGGGCAATCTCTTCGGAAAAATTTTACGCATTATATTGCCGAAAACCTAAATCCATTAATTTATCAAAATATTGTTTATATACGTTATTTTGAAGATTTTGCATGTTAATTTTACGTTTTGCTTTTAGTTTTTCATAGTAAGCATGGAATAAAAAAACGTAATATCTTGCGTGATTTTTATTCTCATTAGCCGATAAAGCATTGCTGATGAATAATGCCCCGCATTTCTCGCATCTTTTTCTGAATCTGAAAAAGATGCATCTGTCAAATTGCATTTCTCGCATACTCTTTTAATAAGATCTTTTAGCGTTCCTATAAAAACAGCAATAGATCCTTTTAGACTATGAGTAGAAATTTTTCGAATAGCTACAACTGCTTCATCTCTGAATTCCTTATCAAGTGTTTCATCATGATAAATTTCCACATATCGAGACAGTTGCACTGCAAGATGGACAATATCAAACCGCTTTTTACTGGCGCTCATAGTGTTAGAATGATTCGTGAAAAAGGCGCCAACCTTTGATAGATGTGCAAAGTCATATTTAGCTTTAGCATGGGTCATAAATCGCATATCAGGTCCAATATCAAATCGACTATCCATTTCTAAATAAATTTGCGCAACTTCCTTCCTGAATAAAGTTGCGATATAGGTTGTAGAAGAGCATGTCAAATTGAGCCTATTTTTGCCGCGAAAAAAACGCATGTTCGAATCTGAGGCACACGCGGAGACGAGATTTGCATCTTCATCGATTATCAAGAGATCAATGGAAACGAACATGATATCTGGATTTTCATCCAAAATTTTTACAGAGTTGTCAAAAAAATCAAAAGTTAGGGCATCATCATCACCTATATGGCAAAAATAAGGTGTATTTATTGACTGGAAAGCATATTTAACATTTTTCAACGCGCCAATATTTTTTTCATGACAGTGATAAGAAATTCTACTGTCTTTTTCCTTTAAAGCATTAATGATATTTTCAGTATTATCTCCCGATGCATCGTCAAATACTGAAACCTGCAGGTTAGCATAGGGCTGCGTAAGTGCACTCAATATTGCCCTTTTTAGAAATTGAGGTCGCCTATAAGTAGGTATTAACACGGTAATTTTATTTTGCATAATTTTTTCCTATTTTAACAAGTGAGAAATATGCTTCATAAAACCAATTTTATTAATCGCACTTTTATTCCCCATGATACTCACCGCTTCGGCACCCGCGACATTACCAATAAAACCAATCATGTCAGACGGGGCGTCATGATAAGCGTACAAACTAGAAATAGCTAATACGGCATCTCCTGCCCCAACACGGTCAATGACAGCTGTTGCAAAAGCCGGTACCATACAAGGCCTTTCTCGCTGTTTGCATACAAAGGCGCCATCTTTTCCGCTTGTAATCATTGTTTTGTCATAATCATGCTCTAACACCAAACGATTTAATTGCTCTGGAATTGTTAAATGTTTTTGACGATAATTTAATTGAAGTTCGCGTGATGCAACCACTACATAATTTGCCTTTTTATATTTTGAAATAAAATTAAAGCCATTATTTCCAGCGTTTGCCTGCGTATTGACCGCTAAGTATTTTGCATTTCGCGTTAAATAATTAATTGTCTTATCATCCAGCAGTCCATGACCATAATCAGCAACAATGACGAGATCATGACTTTTAAGTAAAACATCCATTTTTTGAATTAGCTGTGATTGTTGTTCTGATTCTAAAAAATCATCATTGATTTCATATTCTTCAAACAATTTTTGACGAAGATATTCTTCTACAAAACGGGTTTTGACAATGGTGGGTGAATTTTTTTTGTATATCACCTCCAAATAAACATTTTTTGCAATACTATTTTGAATCATGCTTTCATGCTCAGCATTTTCACCCAAATAGGTTAAGCAAGTAATTTCAGAACAGAAATCACTCAGGTGATTGGCCATCGCTAAAATACCGCCCGCGTACAATTCACGATGCCGATATTTTGCAACCAAAGTAGGCTCTTTTCCCGATTTTCCAATCGCTTCAGTGAAACGATAGGCGTCGACAATTGTTTCACCAATTAACAAAACTTTTAAATTCTTTGATTTTTCCAAATAAGATGAAATAACATGAAAACTATATTTTTTCTTAAAATTATTAAGGTATGAAATAACGTCATCAGAAAATGGCGAAAAAAATTCATTTAATAGTGAAGAAGAACTAAAAGTGACTTCATTGGTAAAGAATGTTTTACCTCCTATTTCGCGGACTGCAGCTGCTTCATCATCAATTTTACCGGTAAGATCATTTTCGCTGATTTTATACTCATCACCCTTTGCATAAACAGTTGGTTTAATTAATTTAATTGCCTCAACTGCTGTTGGCCAATGATTAATAATGACATAATCAACGCAATCCAGTGCTGCAATGGCTTCTGCACGTAATTTTTCAGTGAATCGAGGTCGATTGGGGCCTTTATTAACAAAACGATCAGGCGTGATAGTAACAATTAAAATATCACCCTGTTTTTTTGCAGTTTGAAAATGTTTGATGTGACCAATATGCAGTAAATCGAAGACACCGTGGGATTGTACGATACGCACATTTTTATTAATGCGGGCTTGCAAATCAGAAAAAATGATTATCTTATTTCTCAAAACAACTTCCAATAGTTCTGTCATATCCGTTACATCCTGTTTACAATTGCGACACAATACGATTAATTTAGCATCCCAAGATTTTCTCTTAAAAAAGAATTCCCTATCTTAATATCAACTTTTAATCCATTCGTCGAAACTTCATCATAATTTTTTAGGTTTCTGAGGAAAATATTCCAAAATATTTTTTGAGCTATTTTTTCATCATTTGATTCTGTAAAATAGCCAGTTAAATAAGAAACCATCTCTTTTACAACACTTAATAACTCATCTTCAGAATTGTCGGTTAATTCAAGTTCATTTAATTTGAGATAATTTAACATGCTTTTATTCTCAGTAGAAAAATATATTTTAAAATATTGACTAAAAGTAAGTATCTGCCCATCATTTCTTTTTCGTATTTTTTTAGGAATGAAAAATATTTGTGGGTAGGTTGGCTCAAACGCCGGTAAAATAGCATTAGTTAGCACGCCAGGTTTTCTAAAAAGTCGGGGGACACTGTCTAAACCTGTTGTTGAGGTGATGAAAAAATCACAACGCGATGATAAATAAATATCCATAAAATCAGACCGTAAAGAATGATTAGCGTAATCTACCACAAAGGAATTCTCTATCTGGAATTTCTTTTTAACGTGTTTTCCCATCCGAATCACATAATAGCCTTTTTCTACCAGAAAAAGTGTTGCCTTTTTATATGTGTCAATATCAGCGTCACGATGATCTTGATAACGCCAGTTCATACCAGGCAAGTGTTGTTTCATATACTCTGAGTCCCTGACTATAAGGCAAACAAATTTTGCACCTGCCGGAATACCAAGTTCATTTTGTAATTTTTCTCCCTGTATTTTCTCTTGCTCATTGAAAAACAAATGAACCTTACCTTTTTTTAAAGCGCCAAGATAGTCTCCCATTGCAAATTCAAATTGCAATTTTATAGGGTCATTTTTATAGGTTTTAAAAAGCACTTTCATGACCCTGTCAACCTGCCAGGCAAGAACAGGAAAAGGAACAATAAGGATGATTCGTTGCCACATTTTGTGCAGCTGGCTATTGCAAATAGGAACATCAGAAGAACACGTATAAAAGAAATAATGATTTTTTTTAAGGGCTGGATTTTCATCCAATGCACATAATATCAACTCTGTATTAAGTGCATAATGCCCAATTCTGTCGGAAAATAATTTTACAAGCGTTATTTTATAAAACGGGTAAATAATGCTTAATACGAATATAATAGGAGTTGATACAAAATATTTTGCATAAAAGTAAAGTTTACGAAGAATTCGTCGCATCAATTGTTTCAAAATATAAATACCGTTAAAAAATATTTTTTATAAACAGAATATCAACATTAATACTAAATTAGTAAAGTGACATGCCATCATTCCTTTTGTTCTCAGGCGTGGGGTTTCATTCAAATAGCGAAAATACATCCACTTTGTAAATTCCGATAAGAAAATATAACAATCTATTAGACAATAACAAATCTTAATTGTCTACATTATGTTGCTTTTTTCATTTATTTGGTTTTTACTATCAGCTAATTTTGATCACAAACTACATGGAAAGTTAAATATGACTGGGAATTACTACAGAAGAGAAACATGCAGATTATGTGACGGCAAAAACCTAAGCAACGTATTACCACTAACCCCAACTGCACTCTGTGATGAATATCTCAATAAACTTCAAAACCAACCCACTTATCCGCTAGACTTGTTTCAATGCAACGATTGCCAATTTGTGCAAATTGAATATGTTGTCAACCCAGAAACAATTTATAGTGACTATATCTATGTGACAACAAGCTCGTCTGATCTGAGTTCACATTTTGCGTCTTACGCTAACCAGGTTGCGGGTAATTTAAGTCTAAAAGGGGGCAATCTGGTTATCGACATTGGGAGTAACGATGGCACTCTGCTCAGTTGTTTTCAGCAAAAAGGGTGTAGCGTATTAGGCGTTGAACCCTGTGAGAAAATCGCTGAAAATGCTACAAGCCGTGGAATTGAAACCATACCCGCATTTTTTGATTTGTCGTTGGCAAAAAGTATAAATGCAAAACATAGCGCTGCCGATCTGATTACTTTGAATAATGTTTTTGCAAACATTGATAATTTGCGCGAGGTCACGCAAGGCATCGAATATTTATTGGCCGATAATGGCGTTTTAATTATTGAATCTTCCTATCTACTTGATATGGTTAACAACATGGTTTTTGATTTTGTTTACCATGAACATTTGTCATATTTTTCAATTTTGCCGTTAACACGCTTTTTTGCAAAATTTAAATTAAAACCGATTCGATTTGAACATGTTCCTACTAAAGGCGGATCGTTGCGTTATTATTTTGCAAGAGAATCATCAGAACACCTTATTGATTCTAGCGTTAAAATTTTCATGCAAAATGAAATACATGAGAATGTAAATCCAGAGTATTTTAGTCGCTGGGCAAATAAAATTGAAGCGTTAAAAGTAAACCTTATTTCTGAACTAGCAAAGCACAAGGGCAAAAAAATAGTTGCTTATGGTGCATCCGCAACGTCTACAACACTGATTTACCACTTTGGATTGGATAAATATATTACTAATTTGATTGATGACAATTCCAGAAAATGCGGCACTTATAGCCCCGGTTTACACATTCCTGTTCGGCAATTAGCAGATGTAAAGTTGGATAAAGATTCTGTGGTGCTTATTTTAGCTTGGCGATTTCAAGATGCTATTTGTAAAAAACTAGCGAGTTTTAAATCAACACTGATTGTTCCATTACCAACTGTCAAAGTGATTACTTCAGATCAATTGGAATATGCATGAAAACAGCGTTGATTATAGGTGGTTCAAAGGGGATTGGATTAGAAATCGCTCGCACCTTTACTAAACGTGGCGATAAAGTCACTGTCCTGTCTCGAAATAAAAGCGAGTGGGATGGGGAATTTATTCAAGCGGATTTAACTGATCATTCTAGTCTTGAAAAATCAATATCATTCATCAGAATAAACAAGCTTCATTTTAATTATATTGTTTTTTCACAAAAGAATAGGGCTAAACCCGACGATATAGAGACAGAAGCTCGAATTTCCATCCAATCAACACAATATTTATTGGAAAATTTGATTCCTAACGCTATGGTAAACGGCGGTGCAGTTGTTTTCATTGGATCACCTTCAGGCACCTTTATCACACAAGAACAGCCTGTTGCATATCATATTTGTAAGGCTGCTTTAGAGCATCTAGCAAAATATTATGCCGTATCTTTCGGGAAATATAGCATTACTTTTAACTGTGTTTTACCAGGTACTATTTTAAAGGAATCAAATCGTGATTTTTACAATGATAATAATCAAATAACAGATTTACTTAAAAGCATAACGCCATTAAATAAATTAGGTGAAGCGCAAGATATTGCCAATGCCGTTTCTTTTTTCTGCAGCAATAATGCTAATTTCATCACGGGTCAGTCAATTTTGGTAGATGGTGGACGGTCTCTAGAAGGTCACGAATCATTGGCAAGACGTCTTATGGGCGTGTAATCTTGCTCTTAACTGCGCAATGCCCTCAACATCATCTTCCAATGGCGCCCAAGGAGCAAAAATAGTATCTTCTTTTTTAAATGGACCAGCAGTTACTTCGTTATATAAAAGAAATTCAGAGGTAGTAACCAACGTTCGATACGTGTTTATTGGCGCACGAAAATAAAATGGTTTTCCGGACTGGAAGTCACCTAAGGAAATTTTATCAGTCAATTCACCTTTTTCTGAAAACAAATAAATATCAACACTGCCCTGAATAACATGAAAAGAATATATTTTTTGTTCTTGTTTTAAAGGACGAATATAAGTTTGATTGGTAAATACCTCAAACATTTCATGTGTACCACTCTCTTTATTTTCGTGCGCACAATATCGCGCTCTTTGTCTTTTACTGTTAAATGCCAAAGTAGCAAGCTGATTCAGATCATTTTTTTCAAGAAAAATATCAGGGCCGGCTAAATAATAAACATCAGATGTTTCTTGTTTTATTTTCATAAATTATAACCAATAAATTTAAACATAATTTTCAATTTCTTTAAAATCTTTCCAAAAAGAAGGAAGAAAATCACTTGGTGGGAGTATCGAGTAAAAAATAACTCCCTTTTTTAATAAGCTTGCATGCTTATTCATAACACGCACTTCACATTCAGTGTTAACAGCCATAAAAATAATATCTACATTTTGTTCCTCAAGCTGTTCACTGGGCAGAATTTGCAAATAAGATCCAGGCATGAATAGCGTCTGTTTTTCAATTTGATCGTCAACAACAAGATCAATATATTGTAAAATATTATTAAAATTGATAAAAGCGGCTGTTCGATTTCCTGCGCCATACAATGCAATTTTTTTTCCTGCCGATTTTAACTCCGAAAAAAAAATATTTACTTTTAGTTTAAATTGCGGCCATCTTTCTCCATATAAGGCAATATTTTCTGTCATCAAAGCATTTTTTTGTGTTTTTTACAGTTGGAATGAATATCGGGTAATTTTCCAATGACACGAAGACAAGTTCCAGAAAAAAGAAATTTTTCATAACTTAATATATCAACATTAATTTTCGATAGAAAAAACTTAAGAGTCTCGTATGTAAAATTATTAATATGCTCTTCCCACAACGTATAGTCATTATGAGTCACACATGTTTCAAAATCAGGTACTTCTATCAGCACAAAAGCACCCGGTGACAGCACTTTTTCCATCATGGAAGCAAAATAGTGCAAGTCTCCAATATGTTCCAAAACCTGGCGTATCACTAAAAAATCACATTTACCATGGGTTTTATTATATTCCTTTGTAGTTTCATCATTAAAAAAACCACGAATTACTTTTATGCCTTTTTGAGTGGCGGATAGGTAAGCGTCTTCGGTTGGTTCAATACCTACAGAATTAGTGTAACCAGCAGTTCTCAATAGATTAAGAAATTTTCCATCGTTACACCCAATTTCCAATACTTTTGCATTTTTATCAGTAACATGAGTTTGGATTAAATCAAGTAAACGCATAATGTCAGGCTCATGCTTCCAATCGCTTAGGGTAACGTAGTTTTGATATAAAATTTTTGAAGGGATAGGATTAGCAATAAATACATGATTACAGCAATTGCAAAATCCCAGTTCAAATGGATATTCCAATTCCTTTTGCTCACGTGTTTTTAAATAATGATGTGCAATGGGGAAATTGCCAAAATTGATTAATGATTGGCTATCTGAATGACATAAATTACATTTCACATGACTCTCCTAGTGACAACAAACCAACGCCCTTGCAATTTTTTTATTCTTTAAATCTACAATCGCATCATTAATATTTTCTAGTTTATATTGTTTACTGATTAATTTATCTAAAGGCAAAAATCCTTTTTGATAATATTCATCAAACTTTTGTATATCCTGATCGGGAATGCTAGCACCACCCCACGAACCATGTATATGTTTTCCGCAAATTAATTCAAAGGGATCCAATGCAATTTTTTCATGTGCTGGTGGATGTGAGGCAAAAATGCATTGACCGCCACTACGCCTAATTACTTCAAAGGCCATTTCAATGGTTTTTACACTACCGGCTGATTCAAAACAATAATCCAATCCCGCATTATTCGTTAATTTTTTTACGGTTTCATGGATGTTTTCTTTCAGCGGATTAATCACATGCGTTGCACCCAATTCTTTTGCTAAAGCTAATTTTTCTGGATTAACATCAATTGCAATCACTTTTTCAAAACGCCGTATTTTTGTCGACAATAACGCACTCAATCCTATCCCACCTAATCCAATAAAACCAACGGTGCCTGTAAAATTTTCTGGTACCGCATTTAAAACCATGCCTAATCCCGTTGGAATAGCACAACCATATAACACCGCCAATTCTGATGATGTGTTTTCAGGCTTTTTAGTTAGTCTATTTTCAGAGACAATGGCATATTCACTAAAGGTTGTGACTGAGCCTGAATTAATGATCAAACCATCTGATGTTTCATATTGTGAAGCGCCGCCTTCTAAGCCTTCCCCTTTGATCCAACCTAATATCACTTCATCACCCACTTGAACTTTTGTCACACCGTCACCAATTTCAATCACAGTGCCAACACCCTCATGCCCTAATAAATGCGGTAAATATTTATCGTCACCGCGTTTTCCATCAATTTCCATTAATTGACTGTGACATAATCCCGCAAAGGCAATTTTAACTAACACTTGACCCCTTTTGGGTTTTGGTATTAATACATTATTTAAAATGGCTAATGGCTCATTTTGTTTTATCAATACAGCAGCGCGCATCATTTTCAAAACGGCCCCTTAAACCAATCGCCAGGAACATCATGCGGACAAGTGGTTTGCATTTCCAATGCAGCCGTTGATATCTCTTTTCCCAGCATTTTTGCCACTAGCGCCACAATGTCTTTTGCTGATGGGTGATAATATTTTGTTAAACCGAAACTGGTGGGTTCAGGGCTATCTGGATTTGCCAACATTTGAGGTGAAGATTTTAAATCAGAAAATAATGTGCTACTTACCTTAGCAACAATTTCACTGGCAACCGAGCACATCGGTTGACTCGTGTCTAATGCCAATAAACGCTTTGTTTTTCGAACAGAAGTAAAAACGGTTTCCCAATCCAGTGGTCTGATTGTGCGTAGATCCACTATCTCGCAATGAATATTAAATTGCGCCAAATAATCAGCAGCACGCATTGCTTCAACAATCATATAAGACATACCGACTAAAGAAATATCCGTTCCATGGCGAACCACTTTTGCCTTGCCTAAAGCAATTTCATAATCCTTTTCAGGCACTTCGCTCACACTGTTATGCAGCCAACGATGTTCTAAAAATACAACGGGGTTATTGTCGCGAATACTCGCCAACATTAATCCTTTCGCGTCATAAGCGGATGTTGGGGATACCACCTTCAGACCTGGTATATGGGCAAACCACGACTGTAAATTTTGTGAGTGTGTTGGACCTTGTCCCCAACCACGCCCCATAATTAATCGAATAACAATGGGAACAGCATTTTGACCACCAAACATGTAATGCCATTTTGCTGCAGAGTTCACAAGCTGATCCATTGCCAATAAAAAAAAGTCTAGTCGTTGATGTGACGTTACCGAAGGATAGCCACCCAATGCACAACCAACCGCAACACCTGTCATTGCATTTTCGGAAGTGGGCGTGTCAAAAACACGCTCAACACCAAATCGTTCTTGTAGGTTTTGGGTTGTTCCAAAAATATTTTTTGGATCATCTGTTCCAAGTCCATAGCAAATTAATTTGTTATTTTCAGCCATTGCCATGTGCAAAGCTTCATTTATTGCTTGCGTATAAGTTAATTGACGCATGAAAGCTCCTCCAGCATTTTTTGTGCATATTCACCCGTCACAGCTTCTTGTTTATCGGGAAAGGGAGAACGCTCTGCATAATCAAATGCGTCTATGATTTCTTGCGTGATAATCATTTTCATATTGTCAATTTCTTTTTCAGAAAGCATATTTTCTTTCAATAATATTTTTCGGTAAGATTCTATAGAGTCGTTTTGTCTCCATGATTCATATTCTGAAATACTGCGATAGCCAATATCATTGTCATAATTCGGACCGCAATGTTCACGATAACGATACGTGTAAATTTCTACAAATCCCGGGCCATTTCCTGTGCGCACTTTATCCGTCATTTTTTGTAACGATTGATAACAAGCCAAAACATTATAACCGTCTTCCACTAAATCTGTTTCAGCACCAATCGCGTTAACAAATTCATGTATTTTTCTGCCAGAAGGCTGACGTTTAGTTAATGGCGTATAAACAGAATATAAATTATTTTCACAAACAAATAAAACAGGTAATTTCTTTAATACCGCAAAATTAAGGGATTCATAAAAAACACCTTCTTCAACAGCGCCATCCCCTAAATAAATACAGCAAATACGATCATCCGCACTTAACTGAATAGATAACCCCAAACCAACGCCGATGGGAATCGTATTACCCACAATTGCAGTACTGCCCATAAATCCCACGGACTGATCAATCAAATGCATGGAGCCACCGCGGCCACGACAACAACCCGTTACTTTGCCATGTAATTCCGCAATCATTGCGTTCAAATTGCCGCCTTTTGCAAAATAATGGGCATGCGCGCGGTGACTGCCAACAGCATAATCTGTTTTTCTCAAAACGGCGCCGCTGGCCACCGCTGCCGCTTCTTGGCCAATGGATAAGTGCACTGGCGTGCGCATTTTTTGTTTTGGATAATTTTCTGCGATCGCTTCTTCAATCATCCGGATGCGGAGCATTTGGTAAAATAAATTAATTTTTTGTTTATTGTCTATATTCATGGGATAAACCAATAGTAATCGCCGGTATAACCCGCTTCTTTGAACAACTCTTTCCATTCATCAACATGCAAAACTGTTTTAGCTGTTAAATTCCACGCATACATGCGTTCTTTTTCTGCATCATCATGATATGCATCAACGGTAATAAAACTGTGATGGCGTTTTACGCGCTCAATTTCTTGCAATGCTTTTATCAATTCTGGACGTTCTAAATTATGCAATGTCGTGATTGAAATAATACAATCGAAAGTGTTATCAGCAAAAGGTAAATGGGTCGCACAAGCCACTTGGCAATGGGGTTTTATATCTTGGATTGCATTTTCAATCGCATATTCTGAAACATCGATACCTTTAATTGTAATATCAGGAATTAATTGTGCCATGTCATACAACATAAATCCTTTTGCACAACCGACATCTAAAACACTGCTTTTTCCAGTTAAATGGTAGCGTTTTTGAAAGTCAGGAATGACAGGCTGCCAATATTTTGGGTTGTAATTGAAGCCGCCATAACCTTGATCACGCGTGCCATCAAAAAATTCTTTTCCAAATTGTTGCGCAATGAGTCTGTCTTCGAGCGTTTTTGTTTGAGCGCGCAGTGTAATATCACGCTTTGTATAAGGATAATTTTTCATTAAATTAATTTTCACAAAGCTCACCTTGGGCTATTAAATTCATTTTTTCAATGCAACGTACAATATCACTCCTTAATAAAGGCTGGTAATAGCCTGCCTTAGTATTTGTCGGTGCTAGCATATGTTTTACACGCACATCAATACTCACTCTGGTTTTAGTTGAAAAATTTTGAGCACGGTGAATCATGTGTCCAAAGAATAAAACAGCCTGCCCTACTTCCGGTCTTAATAATTTAATTTTCGATTGATCCATTTCCTCTATTGCATCTTCAGATTTGGGTGCATATTGAAACCCCAATTCATTTGCAAGCGATCCCTTCGTGACATTTTTACGAAATGCATTCTGTTCCTTAACATGGCGAACATTATTCGGGGGTAATAAATGCGAACCTTCAATCACTTTTAAACCCGCACCTTCTTCAAGCGGAAAAACAGGGAACCAGAAATTCAATTCCCAATTTGAATTTCCGTAAAAAGTATCACGGTGCCAATCAATGTGATCTCCTTCCAAATTTGGGCGAGAAATTCGCAAATAGGCACCTGTTTGAATATCAACATCAAGCCCCAATAGGGACGTAATACATGCTTTATTGTCAAGCAATAAATTTTTTACTAAATTTCTTTCTACTATACAATCGAGTGTTTTCTTGATGAGAAAAAGACGCTGATTATCATCAATACTTTTCTTATGAAATCCCGCTGGATCAGAAAAAAAAAGTAAATTGATTTGATCTTGAATAAGATTGATATAATTTGTTTTTTTGAAATCAATAATCGCATAACCATTTTTATAAATATTATTTTCCATCAAAAAATTCCTGTATTTTGGCAATCACATAACCAACCGCTTCATCCGTTAATTCTGCATAAATTGGCAAACTCAACATTTCTGCAGCCAATCGTTCTGCAACAGGAAAATCACCCATTTTATAATTCAAACTTTTTGCAGCGGGCTGTAAATGCAGCGGAATAGGATAATGCACGCGCGTATCAACACCTTGCTCTCTTAAGTAATGTACCAGTGCATCACGTTTATCAGTCAATATGACAAAATTATGATAAACAGAAAAAATGTTTTTTGTTTCTGTTGGAACACGAACGTATTTTTTAAGCGTGCTCTGATAATTAAATGCATTCTTACGGCGAGCTGCATTCCACGCATCTAAATGCGTTAAACCAATAGACACCAATTTTGCTTGCAAGCTGTCAATACGTGCATTTATGCCCCATGTGACACAGGTATCGCGATCAGCTAATCCATGATTGCGCAATAATTTCAATTTTTCATAATGATCTTTATTTTTGACAGCCATAATACCAGCGTCGCCATAAGCATAAAGGTTTTTTAAAGGATGCAAACTAAAACAAGCAATATCACCGATTGTTCCTGTCATTTGATTCTCAAATTTTGCACCAATGGATTGTGCTGCATCTTCAATGACAAACAAATTATGTTTTCTGGCTATGTCCATAATTGCAGGCATAGAAGCAGGCCGACCTGTTAAATGCACAGGCATAATGGCTTTTGTTTTAACCGTAATATGATTTACAATTTGATCGGTATCGATATTGAGATCATCGCACACATCACAAAAAACAGGTGTAGCGCCTACCGCAACAACAGCACCAGCAGAAGCAATAAATGAATTAACTGGCACGATTACTTCATCGCCTGGGCCGATATTCAATACTTTCAACGCTAAAATTAAGGCGGTAGTACCGTCGTTTATACCTAAAACGTAGGGGCAATCTAAATATTGTGATAAAGATTTTTCCAATTCTTCGACATAAGGCCCTAAAATATAGTTGCCTGATGAAAAAACTTCGTCGACAGCGGGTAATATTTCGTTTCGATATAAGGCATAGCGTTGTTTAAAATCGACAAAGGGGACGGATAGTTTGATTTCAGTTGCTGTGCTCATTGCATCATCCTTATGAGACAAGATATATCTGAGGCGCGATAAATCGCGTCTCTACAAATAAAACTTTTTAATTAGATCAATCATACAATCTAAATTTTCTTTCGTAATAAATTCATGCACTGGTAATGACAAAGTTTGCGCACAAATCATTTCTGTTACTGGAAAATCACCCTTTTGATATCCAAATGCTTTTGCTGCGGACTGTAAGTGCATCGGAACCGGATAATGAATTTTTGCATCCACGCCGTTTTTAATTAAATAATTCTTCAAAGAATCACGCTGCTCGCAGCGGATAGAGTACAAATGATAAACCTGCTTAATATCACTTTCACGATTTGGAATAATAATTTCTGAGATTGATTTCAGTGAACTGTCTAAATAATTTGCATTGCGAATGCGTGATTCTGTAATGTGATTTAACTTAGTTGATAGGACATGATCAGCAACAACCGCTTGAATCGTGTCTAATCTTGAATTATAAGAAAATTTCACACATTCATCGCG
>JAPLRF010000066.1:0-11445 GCA_026399315.1 Gammaproteobacteria bacterium | reverse complement strand
AAAACTAAAACAGCCAATATCGCCAAGCGTCCCTGCTCCGCGATTCTTATAAGATGCTTGAATTGCATGACAAGCATCTTCAATAACAAATAAATTATTTTTTTTCGCAATATCATTAATTGAATCCATGTCACAGGGTTTTCCCGCCCAATGTACAGGCATAATTGCCTTTGTTTTTTCAGTGATTTTTGATTCTATTTTATGGGGATCAATATTGTAATCCTCTTTTATATCAGCAAAAACAGGCTTTGCTCCCGCTGTTACAATCGCACCTATCGTTGCATAAAATGTAAAAGGGGTTGTTATGACTTCATCACCCTCTTTTACGCCCAATGCTTTTAAACCTAAAAATAAGGCATCCGTGCCACTGCCGACACCAATTGCATGTTTTGCATTCATGGCTTTTTTGAACTTATCTTCAAAATGATTAACAGCAGAACCGAGCGTAAAATCATTATTGAGAACGACATTTTTAATTTTTTGCAGGATAATATCGCAATCAGAAAATTGTTCTGTTAAGTAATTGTGATTTATCGTTAATTCACTGTCTTGTTGATATTGTTGTGGTAAAAAATTCTCAACAGTCATGGGTAACCTTCCTTATGGCTTGTGAATATAGTCCAATGGTAATGTTTTAATACTTTCAATATTAGATTGCAACCATTCTATCGTATTTTGTATACCTTGCTCTAATTTTGTTTTAGGTTCCCATTTTAACTGTTTTTCTGCTTTATCTGTTTTCATGCTGTATAACGCATCTTTGCCCGGTCGATCTACACTGATTTCCGCAAACAAATTAAAATCAACATTCATTTTTTCACAAATGAGCTGAACAATATTTTTAATAGATGTCGTCTCACCTGATGAAAAATGGTAGGTTTCACCCACATTGCCACTTTTAATAACGGCACGAATACCGGAAGCAACATCATCACCATAAATAAAAGCCCGCTCTGACTTACCGCCGCCGTGTAATTGCAATTTTCTACCCGTTAAGCAATAAATTATGGTGCGTGGAATAATGCGATACAGTTGCTGGTGCGGACCATAGAAATTGGCAAAGCGAGTTGCAATAACGGGAAATTGATATTGCTGATGAAAAGCTTTTAGGCTCATGTCGATTGCTGCATGGGAAACAGCGTAAGGTGTTGAAGGGTTAAAGGTTTGATTCTCATCAACAGCACCCTCGGTATTGCCGTAAACTTCAGGCGTTGAAACACGAATATAACGTTCTAAAAAATCACACTGCCTTAAATGATTGTGCAAACGCACCTTAGACACAAAATTAGTTTGATACCATTGCTCTGGATTTTTCCAGCTTTCAGCCACCATGCCTTGACCTGCAAAATCAATTATGTAGTGCGGTTTTTCTTTATCAATCAATGCAATTAATTCATTATAATTAATATTAATATCGTATTGATAAAATTGGAATAATTTAATATTGGAATTTTTTGTATAGGCAAGTAAAAGCGAATGCGGTTCTTTTGAACGGCTCACGCCAATGACTGTTTGCTCGTCTGTTAGCAGATCATTAACCATTGAGGCGCCGGCGAATGAGTTGCTGCCTAATATAAGGTATTTCACACGCCAACCCCTAATAATTTCATCGTTTTTAAATTGTAAAATCGATCCTCATTTTTTAATTGATTTCTTTCAAACTGAAAAACAATTTCTTGAATCGCATTTTCGACCGTTTTTTTAGGTTTAAATCCCGTTTTTAGTAATTTATCGGAACATAAACGATAGCAGCGCGGATCATTCGACGGTGTAATTTGTATTTCAGCATCCACATATTTTTGAACCAACTTTGCAATTTCCAAAATAGACAAATTCTCAAAGCCAGCATTATAAATGCCCTGAATATTTTTATTGTCTAGTAAAAATAAATATAAATCGGTAATGTCATCAATGTGAATATTAGGCCGAACTTGGTCTCCACCGAATACGGTCATCACTTTATTGGTTAATGCTTGTATCGCCATCATATTGACTGACACATCAAGACGCATTCTCGATGAATAACCACAAACAGTGGCCGGGCGAACAATTTGAACGGCCAGCTGGTCTTTATAACTTAATAAAACACGCTCGGTAACCATTTTTGTTTTGTTATATTCCGTTAGCGGACTTAATGGCAACTCTTCTGTTACGTTCGGTGAATCATTCACGCCATAAACGCTGCCTGAAGAGGCATAAATAAATTGCTTCACGTTTTCTTTAATGGCCATCTCAATGATACGCATCGTAGCTAATGGTCCTATTTCCCAGCTTAATTTGGGGTTTAAATCGGAACAGGGATCATTGGCAACGGACGCCAAATGGATAATCGCATCTTTGTTTTTGAACCACGCTTGATTCGGATCGCGAATATCTGCTTTTAATACCGTTAAGTTTTCATGGGTTTGTAGATAATTGCCAAACCATTGGGTGTCGATAACTAAAACAGTGTGATTGGCTTTTAATAATTTTGGAATTAAAACACTGCCTTTGTAGCCGCAGCCGCCTGTTACTATTATATCCATGTTCCATTTCTCCGGTAATGACACGGTCGCTGTCGCTTCCGTTTCCACTCACTCAATCATAACTCATCGCTATATCAACTTAGCTTCGATTTAAACCCACTTAAGAAAATATCTCGGCAACACCTTCTTTAAGGCGATCTGTTATATAATGCAACATAAATGCATGGCCAATTTCAACTTGCCCATAATCCGTCGAATTTAACCATATATTATAATCGCCAATCTGTCGCAAAGGATTATTCTCTGAAAATCCACTTAAAGTAATTATTTTTGCACCTAGTTTTTTGGCAGCATTAACGGCATTAATAATATTTTCAGACTTGCCTGAGCTACTAATCGCAATTAATATATCTTCGGTACGAATAAAGCGCGCTAATTGTTTTGCGTAAATATGTTCATAGCCATAGTCATTGGAAATACAGGTCGTTACTGCAGGGTCTAACATAGCCGTTGCACGCATGCCGCACATGTTAATAAAATCTATTACGGCGTGGCTTGCAATCGCAGCACTGCCACCATTACCGACAATATAAACACTGGCGTGATTGGCACGACACTGCACTAAAATAGTTAATATCGCTTGCATTCCCTGTTGTGTTGGCAATGACTCATGCGATAGCGTTGTCATTTTTGCATTGGATAATACGGTTGCAAAATCAGTAATAGCCATATCCAATGAAATTATATTTGGTTTTATCTTTAGAAGACAATCCGTGGTCATGTTTGCATCCTTTATTGATTTTTTATAAACATCGTAAATTCTATGCTAACGCGGGTTTGATGGCTATTATTGCTTCACCTGCTTATTCATCAGAAATTGCAGCGGATTCCATATTATTAACCACTTCATCAAACGTACCCTGCGCAATAATTCGCCCTTTTTCAAGCTTATAGATCACATCACAATGTTGAATCGTAGATAAGCGATGCGCAATAACAATTAATGTTTTCACGCCATGTAAACTTTTAATGGAATTAATGACTTCATGTTCCGTTTCATTGTCTAAGGAGGATGTTGCCTCATCCATAATAATAACTTCGCGTTCATAGTAAAATGCACGCGCAAGCGCAACACGCTGACGCTGCCCACCAGATAATCGAACACCATTTTCGCCAATGAGCGTATTAACGCCTTGCGGTAATCCTGAAACAACCTCTGACAATTGCGCCATTTCAATTGCTTTATTTAATTTCTGATCGTCAATTTCATGATCATCGGTACCTAAGGCAATATTACGTTTTAAGGTTTCATCTAATAAAAAAATAGATTGTGGAATATAAGCAAAATTATTTAACCATTGGCGTATATGTGGAATTGGAAATCCATCAACCAATAGTTCGCCAGAACTCGGTGTCAACAACCCCAAAAAAGCACTGACTAAAGTACTTTTGCCCGCACCTGAAGAGCCCATTAGTCCAATTGATTTTCCACGAAACAACGTTAAATTGATATTTTTTAAAGCACTGAATGTTGCTTTATCATAACAAAAGGAAACATCTCGCAAAGAAAATTGTGAAAAAAATTGCCGTTCTCGCGTGTTGATTTCACTTAAAGTGGTTTTATACTTTCCTTCCAATTCAGTGAGTTCATCATACAGCAGACCTGTTATGTAATTTGTACTTCTTAATTGCGTAAACTGTGCAATCAGTTGGCTACAAGTAGGCAATAATCGAATAGACGCTGTCGCAAAAATGCCCAGTGTTGGTATCATATCTACCGGGCTAATACCAATCATTAACGCGCCAAGCAATAAAACCACTAAAAAAATAGAAGCGGCAGATTCCACTGCGTATCGGGGAATAAGCTGCAAGGCACTTGATAAGGAATACACATATGAATATTCATGCGAAACTGCATTCACTTTATCTAGAAAAAAAGCTTCCTTTCCCAGCACTCGAATTTCTTTTAATCCGCCCAATGCTTGCATAATTGATTTATTGATTTCACCACCCGAGATAGCCATTATCTCGGCCATTTTAACAATTTTATGCTTAATAAAAACTTCATATGAAATAAAAATCAACCCAACCATGAGTATTAAAAATAAAGTGACAATCGGATGAATAGCAATCAAACAAGCAATAATGCCAATCAAAATTAAGATTGATGAAATCATATTCAATAAAGTCGACAGTGCGGTATTTGAAAAAGAATTTGCTAAAGATATTTTATTCAACAAATAAGCTGAGTTTTGTTTCAAATGAAATGCGTAATCCGCATTTTGATAGTCTGTCATTAATCGCATTTTAAGTCTAACGGTGAATTTAGAAATAAAATAAACCAACTTTTTTTGCGACAAGACCCCGCAAAAGCCTTTAAAAATAAAGGCAAAAATCAGAACAACACCAATAGAAAAGATGGTTTCTTTTTTACTAAAATGATTCAATGCGTTTTGAAAAATGTACGGCAATTTATGAATAACAACATCAAAGTGAACAATCAGCGCCAAAAAAGCCATCACGAGACCCATGCTGATCACATCTAGCATCGAAGAAAAAAGAAAAATAAAAAGCAAAAGAGGCAAGTTCCTTTTTGCCTCTTTATCGAGAAAGAAAAAATACTGTTTAAAAAATGTTTTCATGGCTTAATTTATTTTCCAGTATTTTTATTTATTTTGCCCATAATGATAATGATAGTTAGCATAACCATAATTATAGCCAAAACCTGCCTTTTGTTGCTTAACATGATTGAATATCAACCCTGATAATTTAACCCCGCCTTTTTCCAACATATTTTTCGCATGTTTTACTTCTTTTAACTGATCTTTTCCAACGCCCAACACCATTAGATTAATGGCTGAATGTTGCAATATGAGCGCGGGATCTGTCACAGCAAGAATGGGAGGTGTATCGATAATAACAATATCGTAACGACTCTTAAGCGTTTGAATTAAATCACCCAATGCTTTTTGTGAAAGCAGCTCAGAAGGATTTTCCGGGTAAAGACCTGTTGCGATAAAATCGAGCTTTCCTGGCATGACATTCTGAATAATTGACTCGAGGCCAGCTTCATTTTGTAAAAATGTTGAAAGTCCCGGTGCTTTTAATTTACCAAAACACTGAGAAAGTTTCCCCAATCGAATGTCAGAATCGATAATCAACACTTTTTTATCTAACTGCGACATTAAAACGGCAAGATTGCTCGAAATAAAACTTTTTCCAACGCCTGGGCTACAACCAGTGATGGCAATAATATTATTTTTTGCATCCAACAAAGCCATTTGAATAGTTGTGCGTAAACTACGAACACCTTCAATTGATATTTCATGCGGATTTTCAAGCGCCAAAAGAAATGATTTATTTTTAGCGTAAAGTTTGTCTTGCGCTGCTTTTTTATTGTAGGTTAATTGTTGCTGGCTATAAGGAATAATAGCAGAAACAACAATACCCAATGCACGCTCAACCGCATCAGGATCTTCAATAACAGGTGACAAGACGTGGCGTATAAAAATAAGCGTCAATGAAGACATAAAACCTAACACAACAGCGGCAAAAACAATCTTAATTTTTTTAACAGGAATACGTGAAACAGGATAAGTTGCTGAATTTAAAATTCGCACACTACTTACATTACTCGCTTTGATCATTTCCATTTTTTCAACATTTTCTGTTAGGCCAGTATAAATTCCCGCTTGAATTTTAGCATCACTCAATAAAGTGGTCTCAGCTGCGCCTACCTTCGGCAATTTTTGTAGTTCTCCTTTTTTAACATTAATTTGTGAAATAATTTCATTTTCTTTCTGCGTGATAGCAATAACCAAAGGATGGAGAGAAGTAAAATTTTGCAATAGAACCATTTTCTTGAATTTCAAATTTTCCAGTGTTTGCTGGAGTTTATCAATAGAGCTCGATAACATAATGCCCGCTGTTTTTGGATCAAACACGCCTGATTTAACGCTGTATTTATCGAGTTTTTCTTCAGATGCTTTTAAATTATTTTTAGATTCAGGAAGCTGTTGTGAAATAAAATGCAATGTTTTTTCTGCCTCCTGCGACTTTTCTTTTAAGTTTTTTTCTTTAGCGGCAGTTAAAACACCATTCAATAATTGCTGTGCCTGAACAGGATTTCCTGAAGCATAGCTTAATTTTAATATCCCTGTGCCGTCCCCCTCTTCTGTGACACCCAAACCACTCGCCACGCCATCAACCACATCGGGTATTGGCTGTTTAACAAGGGTAAATGCTTCGCCAGGCTTTGCTTTGAGTGCGTCAACTTGTATTTGAAACGGCTGAGATAAATAGGATGCTGATGCGAGCTGCCCCACTCTGCCTTCAACAATTTTTTTTCCATTTTTTGTTAATAATTCGTATTGATTATTTTCCTGAACAATCAGCGTTAATGGTTTTGCCAATAATACATTGGGTACTGACAATAATGAAATTTTTGCGATTCCTGTTTGCGGCTGAAATAAGCCAAAATGTCTGGCAATAAAGCCTGGATCTTTGGGTGATACCGAAATATCCATTCCCATTTCACGAACAACTTTTGCCAATACAAATGGCGACTTTAACAAGACCACCTCAATATCAGCAGAAGAGGTTTGTGACGAGATTAGGCTCGCTAACCCGCCTACACCTCCTCCTGCAGCTAGGGCTGACATTCCACCATTACCAACTTCAATCATCGCCGTTGATAGATAGGCAGGCGGCCGTGTTTCGGCATAATAAATTCCTGAAATAAAAAAAATAAGTGTGACAATCGCAACAAGCTTATAACTGTGCTTGATTAAATTGATCACCATCTTTAAATCAATTTCATAGTCTTCAAGTCGATTGCTGCTGTGTGGAGATTGTTGTGTTGCATTCATCCCTGTCATTCCATAAGCCTTTTTTATTTGACTAAATCAGTAGCCGCTTGTGCGGTTTGTGCTGCACTAAACGATGGCAACAGTTGACTGATAATTCGGTTCCAGTTTGTAATCATCAATGGCGATACATAAATAATGTCATTGTTTTTTAAATAAAAACGTTGCGCGACCATCATCATTTCCGGTGATTTTGCATTGATAGCAAACACCGTCAAATGATCAAGCGTGCCGCGAATAATATAAATATGCGATGTATCAGCTGTGATAACACTTGTTCCGCCTGTTAAATTTAGTGCATCGAATACGGAAATTGGCCTATCAGTTAATGGAATCGCCCTTTGCGCACCCACTTCACCCATCACCTGCGCTTCTTTGCTTCTAAAAGTCGCAACGCGAACAGTAACATGAGGGTCTCGAATATATTTTGATATTTTTGTTTCAATCAGACGTTCAATTTGCGGCAAACTTAAACCCTGCACCTTAAATGTCCCAGCAAAAGGAAATGAAATCATACCGCGATCACTTACTAAGGTTCCCGATTGCTGCGGAGTCGCCAATTGTGTTGTGACGGTTGTTAATTCAGGATGATCCCAAACAATAATATTAAGAATATCGTAGGGGCCAACACGATAGGTCGGTACGGAATTATGCTGTAGAACATAAGTCGGGCTGAGTTGCACAAAATTGATTTTAACAGTGCGGCCATTCACTTGATAGGTAGGCGCTGGATTAAGGGGATTCATGTACGTACCAAGCAGGGTACAACTGGGCAGGGATAAAACAAGTAGCAAAATAAAAATCCGTTTTATCACTTCCATAATTTATTCTGCCAGCTATTCCAGTTTTTCTGGATCAATTCGAAAACATGTTCAAACATTGCTTGATCTTTACGATATGGGTCAGCAATCTCTTCATCGCTCCATTTTCCAAGAGAAAAAATCTTACCACGCCCGCTCGGGAAAGCCAATAATAATTCTTGCTGTTGCCACGTTTCCATTGTAAAAATAATTTCAGCACGCGCAATATCATTAGCATCAATTTGCTTTCCGCGATGTTGACCGGCATCAATTTTAAATCGATCCAGTATTGTTTGCATTTCTTTTGCAATGGGCGCGGATTGAACAGCATGCAAACCCGCTGAAGCAATTTGAATATCCTTAAAGCCTGATTTTTGTAATTGTGCGCGCGCCCAATATTCAGCCGCCGGGCTTCGACAGATGTTGCCAACACAAACGAATAAAATGTTTTTGAACATATCTACCTCTCGTAATTAAAAACACCTTAACAGTTTTAGGTTTTTTTTAATAGATCCCATGAAAGAATGGTCGTAAAAAGGAAATGACTCAGCTAAACTGGGCGTCATTAGGATAAATGCAATAGGCTATGCGATGGATGCGACAATAAAGAAATACAATTTATTTCGCTCATCATCAATCGTATTTATTAATCGAGTTATTTCAAGCCTTTTGGGTTTTACACGAGATATGATCTGGGCTCGTATTTTTGGGGCAGCTGCCAACTTCGACGCCTTTATTATTGCCTTTCATTTACCTTCATTTATAGGCTACGTTATTTCAGAAGCTGGCCTGACACAATCTTTCATACCTGTGCTGGCAGAAAAGCATGTAAAAACCAATACTCAGCAAGCACGACGGTTTATTTCACATGCTGCTGCATTATTGTTAACAGCATTAATTTTCATTGTTATTTTTTCAATTATTTTTGCCCCTGGGTTAATTACATTATTTGCTCCAGGCTTTGCAAAATATGGAGAACGTCAACAGCTTGCTATTTTTTTATTTCGCGTAATGGCAACTGGGATTTTATTCACAACACTGGCATCATTTTGTAGCGCCGTTTTAAATACGTTTGGAAGCTATGGTATCCCCTCGTCTATGCCTATTATATTTAACGGAATAATTATATTTGCGTCAATTTATTTAACGGCATTTTTTAATATCCCTATTTATGCAGTCGCATGGGGCATTCTAATAAGCGGTGTAATGCAATTGCTACTTCAGCTGCCTTTTTTGAGTGAAAAAAATCTACTCATCATGCCGCATGTTTCATTGAAAGATTCTGATACACGTAAAATGATACGATTGATGTTGCCTGCGTTACTCGGCGTATCCGTTATGCAAACAGGTGTATTTGTTGATTTTATTTTTTCATCTTATTTGCCAAAAGGTAGCGTAACCTGGTTATATTACTCATCACGGTTAATGGAATTACCTGTCAATGTTATTGGCATGGGAATTGCCATGGTTGTATTACCCAACCTAAGTCGCAGCTTTGCAAAAAATGATATGAAAAATTACAATAAATCGTTAGATTGGGCTATTTATTTTTCACTTTTTGTTTGTATCCCAGCAAGTGCTGCTTTATTTGTATTGTCAGGGCCAATTGTCGCAACGCTATTCGGGCATGGCTTATTCAATCATCATGATGTGGTGATGACGCAAAGAAGTACACAGGCTTTTTCTATTGGTATTGTTGGTTTTATGCTGTCGAGGGTTTGTGGATCTGGCTTTTACGCCCAACAAAATACAAAATTACCTGTTAAAATAGCGGTCATTACTTTGATTTTAAATATTGCTTTAAATTTTTTATTTATTGCCAGATTGGCCCACGCAGGACTAGCATTAGCAACATCTTTATCAAGCTTAATCAATGCGGCCATTTTATTTTCAATTTTGGTTTATAGAAAATGTTATCAGCCAAATTCAAATTTGTTAATGCGACTGTTTAAAGTAGTACTTTCAACTTTCATCATGATAACAGTACTTAATTTAATTATGCCCAGTTTTCAAGAATGGCTGAATGAAGGTTTAAAATGGCAAGTTGAGGAAGTTTCTTTTGAAATACTCAGTGGTATAAGTGTTTATTTTGTTTCATTGCATTTATTTGGATTTCGTTTTCAACAGATTAGAGGCTAACGTGGGAATGTTTTAATAGCAGAATAAAAAATTAATTTTTTATTTTCTGTTTTATCCAAGGCCAGCACGCTTCTGAAATTAATTTTGCACCAAGCGCGTTAGGGTGTTGATCTCTGGGAATCTGAAATTTTTTCCCTCTCGTCAATTTTTTAAATGACACAGCGCTATCATAAAACGCAATATGATTTTTTTCAAAAAATGCTGGTGCTGCTGCAAGAAAAACTTTTGTTGGATCACGAAATCGCGGGGGATAAAACGCATTAAATCCTGTTGTTATTACCAGCAACTTGGCGTGATGCTTAATGCACCATTGATTTATTCTCAAGAACATCGCTTCACCATATTCTACTGCAAATTTATTTTGAAATTGCAAAGAAACACTTTCAGGAAATTAATGAGAAAAAGGACGAATTTTTTCATTATGTTTCAGAAATAGCAAATGAATAGAATAATGAACAAAATGAATTAGTACGGAATTTTTAAAAATCCAACTGTTATATAATTTAACTTTTAAGGACTGTGGCGTTAACGGATGAAAGTTATCTAAAAGTAATGATGAATTAAAACCGGACAACTTATAAATATTACGTTTTATGCTTCTACCAATGTCATCGGTATTTAAAAAAACCAATACGTATTTCGGAGATGTTTTAGCCCCATATTCTTCAAGGTAAGCTAATTGATCAGCAGTCCCCCATCCTCCAACACCAGCATTTAGAAGCTGAAATATATTTTTGCCAAAAGTTCTATCAATCTGATCTTGTAGCTGATAAACATATGTATCTTCCCATGGCAAAAACCATCCAAAAGTAAATGAATCGCCTAAAACCAAAATATGATTAGCAGTTTTACTGACAGGGGTGTTTCGCAAATGTGGTGGGTAATAGTGGTATTTAAGTTTATTTACCCAAGGTAATGGCTGGTCATCACCAGAATTTGGATTTAACCAATAACCTCGCTTTGAAAACACGACCGGTGCTCCATTCATCGTCGCGTCCATAAAGTTTAAATGACGTGCAAGTAAACGTAGCATAATATAGTGGACCCCGTTGTCTAGACCATTAATTACAAAAAATAAGAAATGATCCTCGGTTATTTTATTTACTTAATTTCAGCCATGATATACAGACCATGGTGTTTTATAATTTAATGATTGATGTAATCGCTCATGATTAT
>JAPLRF010000059.1 GCA_026399315.1 Gammaproteobacteria bacterium | reverse complement strand
TGTTTATCTATGCCCATACTATTTTTTTTGGCGCTATATTAAAACCTTATGCGCTATTTGATCGAAAAGCACTCCTTGATTTAGCGATACTGAAAACAATTGCAAAGAAAGGTATTCCCTTGGGTGTGGATTACTCCGCTAATTTAGCGGCTTTTATGACAATCACTTATTTCTGCGGAATAAGGGGAACTGCAGGTTTGGTTGCGATTCAGGTGGCCAGTTTATATGCCGGGACCATTAAAGCCGCTGCAGGAACGCTATTCACAGCGTCGAATTCATTGGTAGGCAAGCATGCCCTTAACACAGGCAGTCGAAATGCAGTGACAATTGGTAATGCTGGCATTTTCCTCTCTACTGGCGTTGCTGTCGCGGGTTTAATGGTTGTTTTATTTTCACCGGAATTTATTGCACGTATTTTGATTAGTGAGTCAGAACCTTCAGAGCATAATAATTTTGAAATGGCGATAAAATTATTAAGGATTGAGGGGGTTTTACAGATAGGCACTGCAATTAGAGTGAGTATAACTGCCTATTTGTCTGGCATTCAGGACAATTTCTTTCCGATGATGGTGACCATTATATGTAATTTGTTGATCAATGTGACTAGCGCAGCGGTTGCAAAATTTGCACTAGATAAAGATGAAAGTGTTATTTATGGCTCACAAGCTGTCGGATTTACAATCGCAGCAATCATGATGTTGTCACGCTTGATGCAAAAAAGCAGTGCGTATCAGTACAATGATGCCGTAATGCCTGCAGCGCCTATTGCCAATCATTCCTCGCGATGTGTGAATCCCTATCACTTTCTGAGGTCTTGTTTTTCTAAAAATAATACTGCGCCAGGTGAGAAAACACGCTTGATAAGAAGCGATAGCGTTGATTCAGTGGCGTCACTGGCAACACTCAACCCTTAAATAGCTCAGAAACTAGGGCGGTAGCCCTAGTGTGAACGTGCAAAGTATTTCTTACTTTCATGATGGTTAATTTACAAACAAGTGACCACCACTTTCAATATAAAATAAACATGATGAATGTTCGAGCCGGATTACTTAGCTTCCGTTCGCTCAATGCGCTTGTTAGGGTAATATTCGAGAAGACGCCGTAAACTCATCCATGAGGGCTCGGGGATTGGCATCCATGCCAATCACGCTTCTCTCATATCACCCGTAACACGCGCACGCGCTCACTACTTCATCGATCAACATAGCGCTTTCCTTTTGCAAATTGATTGACGGGTAATTTTATTAAACAGCGCAGAAACTAGGGCGGTAGCCCTAGTGTGAACGTGCAAATTATCATTGAAGCCATCAATACACGATAGTTTTAAAAGCGTTATCAGTATAGAATAGCAACATAAACGCTCGGAACCCGGGGGCAGAAGCCCTCGCATGAATAAGCAAAAATTCACTACAGGAAATGGAGTTCACATGAAAAAATCAAAACACAGAGCAATAAAAAAAGAAATAACCCCCAGTTTTGATAAAGTGCTCCCGGATTATAAAATGAATTTCTTCGTTATCTTTGTTGCTTCCATTGCAGCAATTGGCGGTATTTTATTTGGATTCGACACGGGTGTTATTTCAGGCGCGATCTTGTTTATTAAAAGCCAATATCATTTATCCTCTTTTGCCAATGGCGTTGTTGTTTCTGCTTCATTAATAGGCGCTGTTTTAGGGTCGGCAAGCAGCGGCTGGAGTGCCGATTATTTTGGACGTAAACGAATGTTAATGTTTGCCTCTCTTGTTTTTATGATTGGTACATTGGGTTCTGCCTTTGCAATGACTATTCCCTATTTAATTATCAGTCGACTTGTTTTAGGGTATGCAATCGGCATCGCATCATTTACTGCGCCCTTATATATTTCAGAAATTGCACCGCCGCGTATGCGCGGTGCATTGGTTTCATTAAATCAGTTGGCAGTCACTGTCGGTATTTTTGTTTCCTATTTTGTCGATGAATATTATGCAAAAACGGGTGCGTGGCGGTGGATGTTTGGAATGGGCGTTATTCCTGCGGCATTATTGTTTTCTGGATTATTGTTTTTACCTTACAGTCCGCGTTGGTTATGTTCAAAGGGAAAAATTCAAAAAGCATTTTATACCCTGCGCAGCATTCGACAAACGCCGCATGTTCGCGCTGAATTTGCTGCCATTCTTGCGGGTTTGCAGCAGGAAGGCGGGTGGCGTGATTTATTTAAACGCTGGTTGAGACCCGCATTGGTGATTGGTGTGGGCTTGGGTTTTTTTCAGCAATTCACAGGGATTAATACCGTTATTTATTACGCCCCGACGATTTTTAAATTATCTGGTTTCTCAAGTGATTCGGTTGCCATTTTAGCAACAATGGGAATTGGCGCGATCAATGTGATTGCTACAATTGTTTCATTGTTCTTGATTGACAGACTGGGCCGAAAACCCTTGCTTTATACGGGCATGGCAATCATGACAATTTGTTTGTTTTCGCTGAGCATCAGCTTTTCCGTTAATAGCGCAGCCTTAAAATGGATTGCATTTGGCAGTTTGTTTTTCTACGTGATTGGTTTTGCAATCAGTTTAGGCCCCATTATGTGGTTGATGTTTGCTGAAGTTTTTCCCATTAAAGTGCGTGGTATTGCCATCAGCATCATGGCGTCCATGCAATGGCTGTTTAATTTTATTGTGTCACTCACGTTCTTAACCTTAATTAAATATTTCCATGAAACAGGCACATTCGGATTGTATGGTTTTATTTGTTTTCTCGGCATCATATTTGTTTATTATAAAGTGCCTGAAACCAAAGGTGTTTCGCTTGAAAAAATTGAAAGAAATTTACGAAGCGGATTGGCTGGTCGCGATCTAGGGAAAAAATAAGTGAATGCGTTAAAGGCCTGTTGCGTTGTTGCTTCTGATCATAAAACAAATGAAATGATTTTAAGCGACAATGAAATTACCTTGAAGTGTAATCCTTTTAAATTTGAAGTGCGTTTAAAATACGAAGTACTGCCTGGAAAGTTACTGTGTCATCAAAATTATAAAAATGTTGAGCTGTCATGAGTTGCCTTGAATTGATATATAACCCGCGGTTAACAAACAGCCGTCTCATCTGGTGAGTAGCTCATTAAAACAGCCGTCTCTTTCCTTGATTTTTGCTCATAACAACGCTATTCTGGATAAATGAGAAGACAAGCAACATCATTTTTACAGCAATGGCTAATAGAAACGGACCGCAAGCCGCTGGTGCTGCGCGGCGCAAGGCAAGTCGGTAAAACGTGGTTGGTGCGAGAGCTGGCCAGAATCAGCGGCAAAACACTCATTGAAATTAATTTTGAAAAAATGCCTCAGGTTGTCGATAAATTTAGGTCGAATAATCCAAAAGAAATTTTACTGCAGCTAAGTTCTTTGATGGATAATCCCATTGAAATCGACAATAGCATATTGTTTTTAGATGAAATACAAGCAGCTCCCACATTGTTTCCGAAGCTGCGTTGGTTTGCAGAAGATTTGCCGCAATTGCCTGTGATTGCAGCAGGATCTTTATTGGAGTTTTTACTGGCTGAACATACGTTTAGTATGCCGGTTGGTCGTATTGAATATTGTCACATTGAGCCATTGTCGTTTGAAGAATTTTTACTCGCCAATAGAAAGCAAAATTTATATGATTATCTGCAAGCATTTCAAATTGATATGTTGATACCTGGATCGTTACATCAGCAATTCACAGCATTATTTAAAGAGTACTTGTTTGTTGGTGGCTTGCCTTCTGCCGTTGCAAGCTGGTGTAAAGAACGTGATCTTTCCAGAATCAGTAAAATACATTTGAATTTATTGGCAACCTATCGCGATGATTTCGCAAAATATCATGGGCGTCTTATTATTACCCGCTTAGAAGAGGTGATGGAAGCAATTCCAAAAATACTGGGACAAAAATGTATTTATAGTCGGATTAATAAAGAAGTGCAGTCGGCAACGATAAAACAAGCGATTGATTTGCTTGAAAAGGCGCGCATTTGTCATGCGGTAAAATATACGGCTGCCAACGGTTTGCCACTTGGCGCAGAACTCAATCAAAAATACGGTAAAGAAATTTTCTTGGATGCGGGCTTGTGTAATAGTTTATTGGGGTTAAATTTGCATACATTAACTGATGCAGCAGAAATCACACTGATTAATCAAGGCGGGGTTGCGGAACAAGTAGTTGGGCAAGGCTTGAGAACCATTAATCCATTTTATGTTGAACCCAAATTATATTATTGGGTGAGAGATGAAAAAGGAGCAAGCGCTGAAATTGATTATATCATTGCGCATGGCAATAAAATTATTCCGATTGAAGTTAAGGCAGGGGCAACAGGTAGTTTAAAATCATTACACTTGTTTATGGAATTAAAAAAATTATCTTTAGCGGTTCGTTTTAACTCTGATTTACCGAGTAAAACGCAAGTGGCTGTAAAAGATCATCGTGAATATACGTTGCTTTCGCTGCCGTTTTATTTATTAGGACAGATTTATCGTTTATTGTAATATAGCGTCATCCACATAGTTCTGTACGAGGCGCAAGCGAGGAAGTCGAGGGAGTGTACATGGGAGTACATGATCGATGACGACTGAGCTTGCGGCAATATGCAGAGCTAAGTGGGTGGCGCTTTATGTATATCCCAATTCACTAGAGAGCTATTTATGATCGACCCAAAACACCTTCGCCAAGACCCTGACGCTGTTGCCCTTGCCGCAAAACGCCATAATGTTGACATTGATATTGCTGAATACAAATCGCTGGAGGCGAAGCGAAAAACCTTGCAGGATAATACGCAGGAATTACAGGCGAAACGCAATCAGTTTGCGAAACAAGTGGGTATGGCCAAATCCAAGGGTGAAGACGTTTCTCAACTATTGGCAGAAAACACGACAGTGGGTGACACACTCAAACAGTCTGAAATCGCATTAGCAGAAATACAAAAACAATTGAGCGATTTTCAATTACAAATCCCCAATATTTTGCATGAATCTGTTCCTAGTGGAAAAACAGAAAATGACAATGTCGAGGTGCGACGTTGGGGCACGCCGAAAAATTTTGATTTTACGCCGAAGGACCATGTTGATTTGGGTGCGCGTGATGACTTGATGGATTTTGAAACGGCATCAAAAATATCGGGTGCGCGATTTGTTGTTTTACGTGGAAAATTGGCGAAATTACAGCGCGCGCTGGCTGAATTCATGTTGGATTTGCATATCAATGAACATGGTTATACAGAATTGTATGTGCCCTATTTAGTGCATTCTCAAGCATTATTGGGTACGGGGCAATTACCGAAATTTGCTGATGATTTTTTTTCAATTAAAGGCGAGCATGATTTAACGTTAATTCCGACAGCGGAAGTATCACTTGCAAATACGGTGCGCGATCAAATAATTGAAGAAAAAGATTTACCGTTGAAATTGGTGGCGCATTCACCTTGTTTTCGAAGCGAAGCAGGATCCTATGGTCGAGACACGCGCGGCATGATTCGACAACATCAATTTCAAAAAGTGGAATTGGTCCAAATTGTTAAACCAGAAAATTCTGATGAAGCATTAGAAGAAATTACCAAGCAAGCGGAAAGGGTGCTGCAATTATTAGAACTCCCTTATCGTGTGTTGGCATTGTGTTCGGGTGATGTTGGATTTACGGCTGCAAAAACTTATGATTTGGAAGTCTGGTTGCCAAGTCAAAACTGTTATCGCGAAATTTCATCTTGCAGTAATTGCACGGATTTTCAAGCGCGCCGCATGATGACCCGTTATCGCCCGGATAATGGAAAAGTTGAATTGGTGCACACGTTAAATGGATCGGGTGTTGCAGTGGGGCGAGCATTGGTGGCTATTTTAGAGAATTATCAAGATAAAGACGGCCGCATTCATATCCCAGCAGTGTTATTGCCGTATATGAATGGGGTAAATATTATTTGATTGGCTGAGCTGTTACAATTCGCAGGGCAGCATTTCCTCGGTAGTTATTCGAGGACTTTCCTTTAATTGATAAATTGAATGTGCCAGTTGAATTTTATCTGTTTGTTTTCGCCAGCGATGCAAAGTACCGCCTGCTGCAAGCGCATAACCGACTAGCTGCGTGCCATAAGTGATATCAGCTGCTTCGCCAAGTGCAAACTGAGAAATTGTTGCAATAACGCTATTTAAAACCAATAAAAAAGCAACAGTCAAAATGAACGAATACTGCGTGTCATTGCAGCTCGGCAATACATTTAAACCTGTATTGCGCACTGAGCTCAGAATTTCAATCGCCCCTTGAAAACGCAAGAAAGAAGCGATTTTTTCTATTTCATGCGGATTGTCTGAATTTAAAAACAAACGCGCCACATCGTTTGCGTTTAAACAGACACCGACAAAACAAAGCGAAGACAGGGCGATATTCATCTGAAAAGCGCGATCACCCACAATTCTTGCGCGATTGGGGTCATGCCCAATGTAATTACCAACCATGATACTGGCAGCTTCTGCTAAACCAGAAACACAAAAATTCAAAAAATAACTGTAGGAGGCAGCAACTTGAATGCCAATTTGTGCTGCTGGACCAGAAAACTTGCAATAGTAGGTGAGCAATACAAGTGTGATTGCTTCAATTGCCCAGCTAAAGCCAATATGTAATCCGCTAGACATCATTTTAAGCACGTCCGCAAAATTAAGTGGGTGATTTTTTTCATATAAAGCGTATTGATTTAGGGTTGGTGAAAAATAATTGAGGTAAATAAAACTGGCCAATGCTGTCAGTGCAGCTGCTATTGCATAAGCAATCGCTGCACCAGAGACGCCCATTTCAGGAAAGCCCAATGCGCCATTCACAAAAAGATAAGTAAATGCCACGTCTAAAACAGCTTCTCCAGAATCGCCCGCCAAAGAAAAAGAGGGTTTTGATAAACCCATCATTGCGCGGGTTTGTGTACGATACAACATATCAAAAAAATAAGAAGCAAAACCATATATAAAATAAGTTTTACTCTCTTCGACAACGCTGCTTGGCAAATCTAATAATCGAAAACCCGCTGGCGCTAAAGCAGCAATTAATCCAGTTGGGAGCATCAAACAAAGTCCCAACATTACTCCTTGTTGATAGAGTGCGCCAATTTTTGTGGGATCGGTTTTTCGACCTTCTTTTTGTTCAGCTTCAATTTGCGCATGCGCTTGTGAAATTTTTGCATTGATAATGGTGAAACTGCCGTATACTAACAAAAAAATCAAGCCTTCAAGCGCTGCAATATATGAATAATCTGCAAGCATGTTCCCATCTTTATTGCCCAAAATGGCGCGTTTTGTGGATAATTGTAGCGCCATAACAAATCCACGCATAATCAGCGGCGTGCTATTTTTACCAAGTGTAATATAATCTTCTTTGCGCATTTATCGCGTCCTTGTTTCAAAAAATTTGATAGCTAATCATGCTGTGTTTGCATAGACACCAACTTTTCAATTTCATTCAAATGGAGCCTTATAGTCAATAGAAGAATAGGCTTCAATGTATTGAAATACACTTTGTTTTGCTTGTTCACGCTTTACATATTGCTGCGTATAAATAAGCTCAACCTTTAACGTATGAAAAAAACTTTCAGCAATTGCATTGTCCCAGCAATTACTTTTCCTGCTCATACTGCCTATTAATAGATTATTTTTCAATAAATTTTGATATCTTATCGAGCAATATTGGCTGCCACGATCAGAGTGCACGATAACACCCGCAGGGAATTTACGGCGAAATAAAGCCATTGTCAGCGCGTCACAGACGAGTGCTTTTCATTCTATGATTCATAGACCATCCAATGACTGCGCGCGAATACAAGTCAATAATAACCGCTATATACAACCAACCTTCGTTAGTGCGAATATATTTGATATCGCCGCACTATTTCTGATTAGTTTTTGTAGTGGTAAAATCCCTGTTTAATATGTTTTTAAAAACAGGAAGTGAATGCTGCGAATCCGTTGTTACCTTAAATTTTTTCTTTGCAACTGCTTTTATATCCATTACTTTCATCTTGCTGGCAACGCGTGTGTGACTGCATAATTCTTTTTGTTTTTTTAATTCATGTGTGATACGGGGTGAGCCGTAACGTTATTTATTTTTTTCAAAAATGAATTTTATTTTCGAATCAAGCGCTATATTAGCTTGTTCTCGCTGACTTGGTTTTCTCGTAATCCAAGCATAAAAACCGCTACGGGATACCCGCAGCAGTTCACACATCAGCGCAACAGAAAATTCATAACGATGATCTTTAATAAACACGTACTTCACTTTAATTCCTGAGCGAAGTACGTTGCCGCCTTTTTTAGTATGGCTTTCTCCTCTTCTAAGCGAGATAAACGCTTTTTTAATTCGCGATTTTCATCAATGAGATTTTTGACGTTAACGTTATTAACAACACCATTGCTATCAGCCACAGCTTGTATGCCAGCTGATTTTGCTTTTTCAACCCAGGCGTGTAGTGTTCCGATTGGAATACCCAGTGCAATTGCAGCTTGATTAACATTTTCAGATTTCAATGCAAATTGTACAGATTCATTTCTAAATTCTTCAGTGTACTTTCTGATATTTCTAGCCATTTCGATCACCTCTTTGTTATTTATATTCTAACAAATTGGTGTCCACTAAATCACGGGAAGATTACGCGGCGGTACACCTAAAAAATCAGTCGTTTTATATGAATATAACCACAAAGATCACAAGCAGTTTGTGCGTGATTGGCTTGAAGGATTCAGTGGCTATTTACATGCAGATGCAGATAATTTTTTTGAGCTTGTAGGCGATACAATCGCCACAATGGTTAATTGCAATGCGCATGCCCGACGCAAATTTGAACCGATTGCAAAAAATGCAAAAGGATCCGGTCTTGCTAAAGAAGTGCTGCGTTTTTACAAAGAACTTTATAAAATCGAGCGGGAAGCGAAAACTAAAAATCTTTCCTGTGATCAGCGTTATGAATTACGTCAGCAAAAATCAAAACCATTAATGGGTAAATTTAAAGTGTGGATGGATGAGAAATTTCCAACCGTTCTGCCAAAATCTCCGCTGGTGCTTGCGATGACTTATTGTCCTAAAATATGGCCTGGTCTAGCACGTTTCTTAGATGATGGTCGTCTTGAAATTGATAATAATCTTACCGAGCAAGAAACTAAACCGATTGTTATCGCGAGAAAAAATTTCATTTTTTGTTATTCCGTTGAGGGTGCAGATGCGTTATGCATGCATTTTAGCTTTATTCGCACAGCAAAATTATATGGGCTCGACCCATGCGATTATTATGTAAAATTATTAAAGAGCGTCCCACACTGCAAAACAGTTGAGGATTACGAAAAATTATTACCGTGGAATATTAAATTAGATTATGACAAGAATAATTAATCAGGCAATGATGTGGTTGTGTGAGCGCTTACGGATTTGGGATGAGTCGGGAACGTATCGCATCATCTACACCGCGCGAATTAAAAACGCGGTTTATGTGTTGCATGCCTTCCAGAAGAAAACACAAGAAACACCAAAGTCAGATATTGATTTGGCGAAGCTTCGGTTTTCTGAATTAATGAGGAGTATTTAGCATGAGTAAAAATAACATCGAAACCTACAAAAGCGTTTGGGACGCCATTTCTCACACGCCAGAAGAAGCCGCAAACTTACGCGCTAAAGCTGAGCTGATGCTAAAAATTGTTAAAATTGTTGAATCAAAAAAAATAGATTCAGGTTGAAGCAGCAAAACATTGCAGAATTACACAACCCCGTTTAAATGATTTACTGCGTGGTCGCATCTCGAAATTTTCGCTTGATGCTTTAGTTAATATTGCAACTGCGCTCGGTCAGAAAGTGCATATTGAACTTGAAGATGCAGCGTGAAATTAAGCGGATGCCGTTGCAGGAACACGTTTACCTATAGAGTTTCTTTTCGTTCATACGTTTTAATGCTAGCAATGATTTAGAAATTCGCTTTAAAACAAGTACTTTATGTACAGAAAGTTAAAATCATTTTTATTTATAACTTGCGTTTTGCATACGGATCATATTAGAGTACAGCCAATTTTACCCAGTCGGTCCCCCTTCATCGAAGCAGGATCAAGTAAAGCAGGGATGGAATATGGTTGCAAAAAAATCAGATATTCGAAACATTATGGATTCGATGTGCATTACATCCACCGATGGTTGTCCTCATGGTCACTCGGACTTTGGTTAGAAAAATGTATTAATTTTTTGACCAACTCCATTAGAGAAACATTAAAGGTTCACAAAATTAATTTCCCGCTTGTTTTCCCGTTAGAAAATAACTTTATAAAAGACCTTACCCACAAATTTGATAGTCGCAATGAAATATTTCACTTGCTTGATTACAAGTTTGCACTCAGCTATAGCCCGGACCCTAATTTATTGTTATGGCTTAGCAATAAGCAACTAAAACGAGCTAAGCTACCTTATGCCATAGAGACATCGAGCATTTTTTTAAGGAAAATAAAATCAGGCGGGATAAATGGTTTAGATAAGGTCAGGCAATTTTCTTTTCCAGGTGTTTTTACTTTAACTTCAGAGAAGAATACCGAAGAAAGTGTGTTTTCTTTTTTGAAAGAATCTTCTTTTTTGATGAATGCAATTTTTGGTAAATTCTGGAAAACAAAAATAACCACTACAAATGCTTTTTATCAAGACAGAAAGGAACATTTCGACGCTATTGAGCAACTGACAGGGGCAGTAGTAGAGCTTACTTTTATCGAGAAACAAAATCATTATTTTTCTTATAAATTGGGGTTGTATGCAGATGCAAGTTATTCTGACTTAATGATATTTAATTTACAATGGGATAATTCGAACGCTAAGTTATTTAACATAACGATTGATGAAAAAGATACTTTAGTGATTTTACACGCCACATTGGCAGGCGCTGTGAATAGAGTGTTTCCAGCATTAATTGGTAATGGCTTGGAAAGAAAAAACAGTATATTTCCACCACTTGTGGCGCCTTATCATATTGGAGTTGTTCATGACGATGACACAACCGACAAAAATTTTGTTAATTCTATAATTAATTTCTTTAATGACAATTATTTTAGATATTTTTTTCCAGGAAAAATGAATTTTAATGCAAAAATCGCTGAGATTGATAAGTTTTGGATACCTTATTTGATTATTGTTCCAAAAGGAGCGACCACTATCAATGAACTTAAAGTTTTTGATAGAACACTAAATAAAATTCAAATTTCATTTGATGATTTAGTAAAAAATTTGCTTAGTCTAGCTACAACCAGTTCTATTTTAACACATAAAGATTTTGAATTGGATTTACCATTTTGAAATCAGGGTATGAAACTTAAACTTTTAAAAATATGAGAATTGATTATGGAAAATATTAAAACGGTTTTAGATATGTATGGTTCATATTATTATGACGCTGGAACTAATGATATATATGAAGCTAAAAGCACTCAATCTTATTATTTTAAAACATATATTGGAAAGCATTCTATTGATATAGATTTTGGAGACTCATTGTATTATATATCTGATGATAAAAAAGAAGCCTATTTAAAAAAGGGGCCAGCTAAAATTTCTTCATTGCATTGTGGAACAGTCATCAGAGGTTTTATGGGTTCACCTGTTACTGCTTCTCTTACGGAAGGAACCGTACTTCCTTATGTTAATGGTTGCTCAACAAGGCAAATTATATACCCACAAAGATTAGGAGACCCAACCCTTCAGTTCTTGAAAATCCCTGCTTTTAGTAAAGAGCAAGCGCATCACATTCACTCATCCGCTAGAGTGGTATACATTCTCAATGGTTCAGGAGAAAGCATTGTTGGAATGGAAGGAAAATCTGTATCAGTCAAATTAGAGACGGGTATGGTTTGTGTGATAGAGCCAATGTGTCCGCATCATTTTGAAACGCCTCATGGCGAACATTTGGAAGTTGTCCCGCTACATGTATTTTCTTCTGTAGGTTCTTTGGAAACAAGCCATCCGATGTTTAATGGTACTTACCTAATGAATCAAAAATAATAGCATATAAAAAATTTACAATTAATTTTATGAGTAATTTCTTTTTGGCAGAAGTTTTAATCGATGAAGAGGCAAGATTCTTTTCTCAAAAATACGATTCAAATCCAGCTCACCTAAAAGGAAAGAACTTAATTCTTCCTGATAACTCGGTATCCGGAATTTACCTTTTATCACTAATAAATGAAGCAGTAATCAATTCAAATTTATTTATGAATTTATTATGCGCGAATAAAATTTTTCTTAATTTCATCAGGCCAGTTATTATTGGACAAACACTCAAAATTTTTTTTGAGTTTAAAGATAGGATGCATAAATTTAAAGAAAAAATTGTCGTAAGATATGCAAAATTTTATGTATATAGAGAGAAAGAATTGGTAATGGAAGCGCGTATTAAATATATGCTTGAGAGTTAAAAATGAATATCATTTGTTTTGATTCAGAATTTACAAAAAAAGACCTCATAACGGATTTGGCTAAACTTCCTGAAGGAACGCGCGTTGCTATTAAGATGTCAAGTGGGCCTAATTTAGCATATGTTCTTTCCACCTGCTTTACAAATGACTTGGTGAGCATTCCCTTAAATCCACAGCTTAGTGAAGCCAAGGAACATGAAATAATTGAGCACTGCCAACCACATATCGTAGTTTATGATAATGAAGTTGTCAGCATAAAACCATCCAGGAACTTAACGTTACCGAAAGACTTATCATTTATTATTTATACTTCTGGTTCCACAGGTTTTCCAAAAGGAGTTATGCAATCTAAGAGCGCTGTAATTTCAAACGCTGAGGCTGTGATTAAATTACATGGCTTTTCAAAAGATCAATGTCATGCAACCTGTTTACCGCTTTATCACTGTAACGCGATTATGATGTCTCTGATTGGAAGTATGCTTGCTAATAGCAACCTTTTTATACAAAGCATTCCAAATATGAATACCTATTTACCGGAAATTGCAGCAGTTCGAGCAAGCACAGCCTCTATAGTACCAGCTTTGTTACATGACCTTGTGCAATATAACAACGAGTGGCCCAATGGCTTGAGGTATCTTATTACTGCTGCTCATGATTTAAAACCAAGCTTGTCAAAAAAATTCTTTGATATTTACGGCGCAAAACTTATTCAAGGATATGGGCTCACTGAAGCTGTCAATTTTAGTTTTGTAATGCCGCTTTTAAATGAGCAATCCTTTATTAAAGAATATATTAATAATTTCCCACCCATAGGAATTCCAATAGAAAAAACTGATTTTAAAATAGAATATGCAGAGCTTTTAATAAAAGGTCCTAACAATATGCTTGGATATTTAAACAATCAGGTTGCAAATGATGAGACGCTTACTAAAGATGGTTGGTTAAAGACAGGAGATATTGCTTTTGTTAGAGACGGTTATGTGGTTTTAAAGGGTCGTAAAAAAGAAATAATTAATCGCGGCGGTGAAACAATTTGTCCGAATCACGCTGAAGAGGATCTTGTCAATCTTGGGCTTCCAAAAAACACTATTGTCCACGCTGTTGAAAACAGTGTATTAGGTGAGGACATTGGAATATCAATTAATATGTCTAACCCAGAAGATTTAGAAATTTCAGTGATTACAAATTTATTAGAAAATTCAAAGATTAAATACAGCTCATTATCTTTTGGTAATGGTATATTTACAGCGACAAAAAAACCGATGCGAACAAAAATGAGTTCTGGTTTATTAAGTATCAATAGCAGTGTGTCTTCGTATGATAATTTACTTGATTTTGCAATATTCAAAGCAAAAGAAATTTTGTCATTAAATAAAGATAAAATTAGTCATCCGATGACGAACTTTATTTACAATCAGGTTAAAGAAATTTCTTCCGTTAAACAAAATAAAGATATAAAACATGGTGAAAATTATGATTTAAATCCAGCCTATGCGTTAATATCATTGGTATCTGACAACTGGTCTGATTTGGTTTTCAATAAAATATCTGGAGAAGATTTAATAAAAACCAAAAGCGGATTGTGGGTTAGATTGATGAATGATTGGCCGATGGGAGACTATGCGAAGTTCGCATCACTTTTCCTCACTAAAAATAATTTACTTTCTGGAAAAGTACTTGAGGTAGGCGCAGGCGTAGGAAATGTTTCTCGCTTGATATATAAATCTGTGACAGGACATTACATTAGGACTGATTTGTTTCAAGGCTTACTGGATAAATATCCTTATAGTGATCATCAGGAAACATATGATTTCAATCAGCCAGGAAAATGGAAAAATCTGGATACTATCTTTAGCGTTAATGCACTTCATTGCGCTGTAGATAAAAAATCCGCGCTTAATAATCTTTTTAATATGTTAAATGAGGGTGGCTATTTAGTGCTAGCTGAAGGATCACCTATTACAAACATAAAATCCGGAACTCCTTGGGCGCTGAATTATGCGTTTGGATTGTTTCAAGGCTGGCATGATGTGGGTGGGTTTATTTCTAGGGAAGCATGGTTAGAATACTTTAAGGAAATAGGCTTTAGTGCATTTGGAGCGCTAAAACTACGATCTGGTCGAAATGATTTGGGTGGAATTATATGGGGGAAAAAATAAATTTAGTTTAGCTTGTTTTTATTCTTTTAAGCTGACCACCCCAAATGATTAAAATAAAAATCGCAATACATCCTATGATCATAGCGTAAATCGCCAATGATTGATTGTTGATAAAGCTAAATAATAAAGATGCGATAGAGCAGGTTGTCCAAAGAATCATTCCTTGTGCAGCGGCTGCAGAGGAAGCGTTATTTTTAAAGCTTTTTAAGGCGTTCGCTAAAAGAATGGGGCCGGATAAACCAAAGCCGAATTGAATAACAAAAATAATCAACAGGAATAGTTTTAGATTATTTTTACCAAATAATACGAGACACAAAATTCCCATGGAAATAGAAAAAAGACTCATCCAGTATATTTTCACGGGTGAGTTGTTTAAGAATTTTATGGCTATAGAGGAAAATATATAGGCAATTCCAATTGACATATTGCACATACCAATTGATAAGACATTTACATGAAAGTGACGCAATATAAAGAACGGTGAAAACTGAACAAACAATATTCCAGTGGCAATGCTCAGTCCAAGGGCAATGATATTTAAAATAAAATCTTTTTTTGTAAAAAAAAAGAAAAAATTCGAGAAGTTTTGATGGATGTTTTTCCCATGCTGAGTCTCAATTTTATCTTTTACAAATATAAAATAAACAGATAAAACAATTAGTGCATATAAACAAATAAAATAAAATACAGCCTTCCAGCCAATATAATACTGTAAGGTTGCCCCTATCATTGGACCAATTACTACAAACGCTCTCCAAGCAAGTACAATATAATTCAACGCAGATAAGTATTGATCATCGTCAAATTTTTCTCGTATCAGGGCCCGGTTGTTCACGCCAATCAAGGAAGCAGAAATTCCTTGAAAAAAACGAGCTAAAAAAATCCAATAAATAGTTGTTGCTAGGGTGCAAAAGATGCTGGAAATTGCGAGAATTGTCAGACCAATATAAATCATCCTCCCTCTACCAACAGCATCGCTTAACATTCCAGCAATGACCTGACCGAGAATCAATCCAAAAATTGCTGCAGTTATTAGCAATTGCGCTGAAGATTTTGTTAATCTAAAAAAATCTGCTATGTAGGGTAAAGAAGGGCTCATGATATCAATTACCATGGGCGCCATAAAGGAAATAGAAAGTGAAAAAAGTAAATAAGGTGTAAATAAAGTGTTATTTTTCATAAAATATATTTTTAAAGGGAAAGCAGATGAGAGTTCACTTTAACCTGTTTTTGTAATTTTTCCAAAAAGTAAAAACCAATATAACCTAGTAGGGTTACACCACTTATAATCCATACGGGAGCAAAAACATAAGACATGTCATGAATAATAAAAGTTGATAATGAAGGGGATAGTCCGCCGAAAATGGCAACTGAAATATTAAGAGAAACAGCAATGCCTGAATATCTTATTTTCGTGGGAAATGCATTGGCCAAAATAGCAGAGTAGGTGCCTCCAATTGTGCCAGCAATTATAGCTGTTAAAAGTGTAAAAATGACTGGCATAAAATGATATTCGAGTGATAAATATAAACTAATGCTAGCAGGAATTATTAATGTAAGCCCTAAAAGAAATATTTTTTTTTGCCCATATCGGTCAGAAACAGCTCCCCAAAAAAAACACGCTACGGAATAGAGGGTTATACTCGCGATGGTTAAACTTGATATATAAACTTTCGAAAATTGGTTGGTTAGTTGCAAATAAGAGGGCATATAAAGAAAAATAATACTCGCAATGGCAGCTTGTACAGATACTAAAAAAAATCCTGAAATTAAAAAAGAAAAATGGGTTTTTAATAGCTCAACAAGCGGAGGTGTAGTGTGATTTTCTTTTAGCGAACGTTTCTTATTTTCTAAAAAATCGGGGGTTTCCTTTAATTTCATTCGTAAAAACAATCCTATTATTCCAAAGATACCGCCGATCATAAAAGCGATACGCCATCCGTATTGATGGAAAATTGGCGGACTTAGTAATGAATACAATATCAAATAAGTTACGTTGGATAAAATTGCCCCTATAAACATAAACATCATAATAGAGCCGCTCGCTACTCCTGCATTTTTATTGCCGGAATGCTCAATGGAAAATGTCATGGCGCCTGGAATTTCTCCGCCTGTAGCAATACCTTGTAGAATTCTAAGTACAATAAAAGCTAAGGATGCAGCGCCCCCTCCAGTATGATATGAGGGCAATACACCCATAAGAAAAGTCGAAACGGACATAATAATAATTGAAAATACAAAAGGTTTTTTTCGACCATATTTATCGCCGAAATGACCAAATATCATCCCGCCGATGGGCCTAATCAAATATCCTGTAGCAAAGGCTAAAAAAGCAAAAAAAGTGCTTAAAGAAACGCTATTGCTAGGGAAAAATGTTTGGCCTATTATCACGGCAAATACAGCAAATAATGTAAAATCATAGTATTCGAGTGCGCCACCACAGTTCGATAGAAGAATAGTTTTCCATTGTTCTCGCGTGAGATTTATTTTCATTATAATTATTTTCTTACTGTATTTTTTCTTTGACTTGGAGGGTATGCATTCATATCAGAAAAATGTTGTCGCTGTCAATTGCAATTGTGATGTGTAAATCCACTGTTAAACAACGTGAACTTGTGGGTAGACCATCTGATTTTAAGTCACATGGTCCTACGAATTTTAAATTCTTCTGCGAAAATGTAAAAATAAAAGTCGTATATCGTAATGAAACAATATGATTTTTAGTTGTGCGATAATTGAGCGCGGTTTGCGACCCGGTGATTACGTGACAAATTTGCTACACGGAGAAAAAAAGGGGTGGGGTTGAAATTGTTCAGTCTTCTGTAACAGGCTGAGAAATAACGTTTTATCTGGCTCCCCGGGACGGACTCGAACCATCGACCAAGTGATTAACAGTCACCTGCTCTACCACTGAGCTACCGGGGAATTGTGCTCAAACTGTCTCGTAAAGACTGGTGTATCTTACTGACCAAGTGCCGCTTGGTCAATAGTTTTTTCACCCGTTTTTAACCTGTAATAAATGGCGCCAATCTTTCAACTGCTTGTTTCAATGTGTCAATATTCGTTGCATAAGATAAACGAATAAAGCCTGGCGCGCCAAATTCAGTGCCGGGCACAACCGCAACGTGTGCTTTTTCCAAAATTAATTCAGATAAGGCAATGTCATCTTTTAATCCAAGACGGGCAATCGCTTTGGTGACATCAGGAAACACATAAAACGCACCATCAGCGGGTGGGCAAATAACGCCGGGAATGACCGCTAATGCTTGTTGAATATAATCATGACGTTCTTTAAATACATGTTTTAAATTCGCAATAAATTCTTTTTCGCCGAGTAATCCAGCAATAGCGGCGTATTGTGAAATAGAAGTGGGATTGGATGTGCTATGCGATTGGATTTTTGTCATCGCTTTGATAATTGAAAGTGGGCCTGCAGCATAACCAATTCGCCAACCTGTCATAGCATATGATTTTGAAACGCCGTTGCAAACAATTGTGCGATCCGCGAGTTCAGGGCAGGCATTAACAATATTCACGTAGGGTGTGATTCCCCATAAAATATGTTCATACATATCATCGGAGGCAATTAAAATATGTGGATGCTTTAATAACACATCGGCAAGTGCTTTTAATTCTTCTAATGTGTATGCCATCCCTGTTGGATTGGATGGGCTGTTTAAAATTAAAATGCGTGTTTTAGGGGTGATTGCTTTTTCGAGTTGTGATGGGGTGATTTTAAAGCGTGATTCAACCCCCGCAGAAACAATAACAGAAACGCCATCAGCCAAAGCCACCATTGCAGGATAAGAAACCCAATAAGGCGCTGGAATAATCACTTCATCGCCGGGGTTAATCACGGCTTGCATTAAATTATAAAAGCTTTGTTTGGCGCCGCAAGACACCAAAATTTGATCGCGACTGTACGTCAGGTGATTTTCATTTTGAAATTTTTGAATGATGGCATCCTTAAGCGCGGGAATACCATCGACAGCTGTATATTTTGTATAGCCAGCGTTAATCGCTTTAATGGCAGCATCTTTAATCGATTGCGGGGTGTCAAAATCAGGTTCGCCCACACTTAAGTTAATAACATCAATGCCTTGGGCTTTCAGTTGTGTTGCTTTTCCGTTGATGGTCACGGTTGCGGAAGGTTTAACAGATTGTGCGCGGTTAGAGATTTGCATACATTGCCCTTAATGATTTCAATAGGCGTACTTTAATGAAATTGACGTGTGTTTACAATGGAATTAGCTTATTTTAAGTCTGGAAATGTGTAATAATTTGACCATTCGTATTGAAAACTGTCGGAGATGTTGATGATTTTTGAGTTTGCTGTTGAAGAAAAAAAGATTGAACCCATTTCTCTGACATTATATTACACGGAGCAGGTTCCTTTAGTTGAGGGCAGTGTTGAAATGCCGCCCCAAAAACAGGTAATTGCAAAAAAAGGATTTCCAACTTTATTTAGCAGAAATTATCAAGATTGCATTAATACGGATGAAATTATTAAACGCTGTTTTCCGCAGGCTATTCAACTGCAGGTTGCTATTCTTTATGCGATTGCTGAAATATATGGCGAATTTATTAAGAAAGATAACGCGCTATTTGCTGATCCAGCGTGTTTTGAAAAAAGTGTTGTTGATTTTTGTGAGCACATAGATAAGCATGGTGATGATTTTCAAAATATGCTAATGGCATGGGTAAAAATATTAAAAAAGAAAGATGTAAACATTTCTGCAGAAAAATTGCTTTCAGAGTTTAAAATTACTGATAAAATTAAAACATATTTACTTCCATTTAATGTCAGGTTGTTATCGTTTTCCCCTGAAAAACCTGAGGATGAAATATGCGATTCCTTAGTAAAAAACGAAGAAAAGGGTGTTTCAATACGCGCGTTATCGAAACAAACACAGGCAATAATCGTTCTTGCAAAAGAAATGAGAGTTGAAGAATTAAATAAATTAAAAAGTGAAATTGCGCTTAGGCAAACACTTTATATGAAAAACATTGAGAAGAAAAAGTTTTTCACTGGATTTCCTTTTTTCAGATCAAAAAGCAACTCAGCTGCTAATAAATATGCAGCAGCAACTAAAATGATTGCACAGATCGATAATTATATTGGCGCTCTGAATGAACCAGAGACACTCATTCCCCATGACAATTTTTGGAAAACAGAAAAAAAAGATGTTCTTGCTGCGGCGAATCAAGGAGAGCTTAAAAAATTATTTTTCAAAATGAAAAACGCGTTAGAAAATAAATCGGGCGAAATTTCATCTACTCAAACATCTCGAGCAACGTTTACTGGAATGGAATAATGCATTTTGATTTAGTCACCCCATTTCAACCCAGCGGCGATCAACCCGCCGCAATCGAAAAATTAGTCGATGGATTAAACGCCGGTTTGATGTATCAAACTTTATTGGGTGTGACGGGTTCTGGAAAAACATTTACGATTGCCAATGTCATTTCACAAGTGAAAAGACCGACGCTTGTTTTAGCGCCCAATAAAACATTGGCTGCGCAATTGTATTCTGAATTGCGTGAATTCTTCCCAAGCAATGCCGTTGAATATTTTGTTTCGTATTATGATTACTATCAACCTGAAGCGTATGTGCCTTCAACCGATACGTTTATTGAAAAAGATTCTGCGATTAATGCGCATATAGAACAAATGCGTTTGTCTGCAACCAAAGCATTGTTAGAACGCGATGACGTTATTATCGTAGCCACTGTTTCAGCGATTTATGGTTTGGGCGATCCAAAAGCGTATTTGAGTATGGTCTTGCATTTAAGCGTGGGCGAACGCATTGATCAACGTGAATTACTAAAACGCTTGGCGGAAATGCAATATTCTCGGAACGAAATTGAATTGCACCGTTCATCGTATCGCGTGTCGGGTGATGTGATTGATGTGTATCCTGCGGATTCTGAAAAAGACGCTGTCCGCATTCAATTGTTTGATGATGAAATTGAACGTATTGATTTATTTGATCCGCTTACCAATAAGGTGACGCGCAAATTGCAGCGTTTTACAGTTTTTCCTAAAACACATTATGCAACACCGCGCGCAACCATTATGAAAATGATTGATGAAGTGAAGGACGAATTGCGTGATCGCCTTGCTTATTTGGAAGCGGAAAATAAATTGGTTGAGCGTCAACGCTTACAACAAAGAACATTGTTTGATATCGAAATGATGATTGAATTGGGCTATTGCTCTGGAATTGAAAATTATTCACGTTATTTATCGGGTCGAAAGCCGGGTGAAGCACCGCCGACATTGTTTGATTATTTGCCTAATAATGCTTTATTGGTGATTGATGAGTCGCACGTAACCATTCCTCAACTGGGTGGCATGTATTTGGGCGACAGGGCCCGAAAAGAAAATTTGGTGAATTATGGATTTCGATTATTGTCTGCGCTGGATAATAGGCCATTACGGTTTGATGAGTTTGAGAAAATCTCACCACAAACTATATTTGTGTCTGCCACGCCGAGTAATTATGAATTAACGCATGGTACGGATATTGTTGAATTGGTTGTGCGCCCAACAGGATTATTAGACCCTATCATTGAAATACGTTCCGCAAAAACACAGGTTGATGATTTGTTGGTTGAGGTGCGCATCAGGGCAGAAAAAAAAGAACGTGTGTTGGTAACAACATTAACCAAGCGCATGTCGGAAGATTTAACGGATTATTTTTCTGAACATCACGTGAAAGTGCGCTATTTGCATTCTGATATTGATACGATGGAACGCGTTGAAATATTGCGTGATTTGCGTTTGGGGGTTTTTGACGTGTTGATAGGGATTAATTTGTTGCGTGAAGGATTGGATTTGCCGGAAGTGTCACTGGTTGCTATTTTAGATGCTGATAAAGAAGGTTTTTTACGCTCAGAAAGATCTTTGGTACAAACAATTGGCCGAGCAGCGCGTAACTTACACGGTAAAGCCATTTTATATGCTGATAAAATTACAAACTCAATGAAGCGTGCGATTGATGAAACGGATCGCAGACGCGCAAAACAAGCTGACTATAATATTAAACATAATATTACGCCAGTGGGCATTGCAAAAGCGGTTCATCATATGATTGATGTTTCTGAAGCGCATTTAAATGAAGTTGTTGATATTGAACTTATTGCCCTAACACCAAAACAACTTGAGAAGAAATTATCCGGCATGGAAAACGAGATGTTTAAGGCGGCAAAAAATTTAGACTTTGAAAAAGCGGCAGAGCTGCGCGATCAAATGACAAAACTGAAGCAGGGATATTATTTAAGGGGGTGACATGCGCACGATAAAATTTTGTGAAGCGCGAATTTCAACGCTGATGATTTTTTTCACCGAATTAAAAAATATTCCCGATATTGAAGAAAATGAAAAAAAAGATATTGATGCATTGATTGAAAAAATTAAAACATTGAAAAACAATTCCTATTCTTTTTCTGATGATTTGATCAGAGAGCTTTCTTTTCTTAAAAAGAGTTCTGTGGCTCTGCCGCCTGAAACCAATAAAATTTCGGAAAAATTTACGGTTAAATTGCAACCTTCTCGTAGCAATGAAAACGAGTTAAGTTTGGTATTTTCGAGTTCAACGCTTTTAAATAAAAATGAATTGGAAAATAACTCAGTCCTATGTTTTTTTTTAGAAATGAAAGCCGAGCTAGAAAAAAACGAAAACATTGACTTAGACAGACAATTCAAATTGTTTTATTTGTTTTTGGGTTTTATCTATGCCGAAGTGATTAACTATAAAAACAGCATAATTGACGCCTTGGGAAAACATGAAACAACGCACCGCGACGTCTTAGGAAAATTGTCAGAAAAAATCGAAAGCAGCAGTGGAAAATTATCAAGCATGTCGGATATTATTCGCAAAGAGATTATGGATCGCCCCGTCGGACCTGATTTTTTTGCGATGACTATACGCCCAGAAATTGGTTATGGAAAAACCTATGAATTTTTATCTGACTTAATGTGCGTTATTGCAGATGGGCGCCCTGTGTCTGATGTTCAGCATT
>JAPLRF010000015.1 GCA_026399315.1 Gammaproteobacteria bacterium | reverse complement strand
TTTTCACAGACACCAACTTCTCAATTTCAACAAGCATATTCAAATTCAAATGGAGCCTTATAAGCAATAGAAGAATGTGATCTTGTTTGATTGTAATATGCCTCAATGTACTGAAATATACTTTGTTTGGCCCGTTCACGTGTTGCATATTGCTGTGTGTGAACAAGCTCAACCTTTAATGCATGAAAAAAACGGCTCTGCAATTGCATTATCCCAGCAATTACCCTTCCTGCATATACCGCCTATTAATCGATTATTTTTCATATTAAGGCTGAATTTTTAATGAGACACCCTGCGTCTGAAACCCTATGAAAAATATAGGATTTTTAGTTCAGCGAGAACGCTGGATGATTGACGGGGGTCAACAAGGGTGGGAATCAGGTTTTTGAGTGTAATTCAGGTTTGAATCAGCCCAAAATTTTTTAATGACAGAAAACACGCCTATCTCCAGCTGTACATTTATTGCGCTCGATTGAGCGCGTATTTTTCGCTATCATACCGCAACGTATTAATTTGGGCATCGTAATTATGAAAGGAATTATTCTCGCTGGCGGATCAGGCACACGTTTGTATCCTTTAACAAAAATCACATCAAAACAATTGTTGCCGATTTATGATAAGCCCATGATTTATTATTCATTGTCCACGCTATTGCTAGCACAAATCCGCGATATTTTACTGATTTCTACGCCGCGCGATATTATCGCCTATCAACAACTGTTGGGGGATGGCTCGCAATGGGGTGTTAGTATTCAATATTGTGTACAACCCAAACCCGATGGATTGGCGCAGGCTTTTATTCTGGGCGAAGCATTTATTGCGGGTCAATCAGTTTGCCTTATCTTGGGTGACAATGTGTTTCACGGACAAAATTTAACCGAACAATTACAAACTGCGAGAAATAATTTAAAAGGCGCCACTATTTTTGCTTATTACGTTAAAGATCCGCGTCATTATGGCGTTGTGACTTTTGATGAATCAGAAAAGATCATTGAATTGGTTGAAAAGCCTAAAAATTCAGAATCAAATTGGGCGGTTACCGGCTTATATTTTTATGACAATCAAGTCGTTGATTTCGCAAAATCGGTGAAACCGTCGACGCGAGGTGAGCTAGAAATTACCGATATTAATAAATTATATTTACAACATAATCAATTACAGGCTATTAAATTAAATCGGGGTTTTGCGTGGTTGGATACGGGAACACACCAATCTTTGCTTGAAGCATCGCAATATGTTGCCACACTCGAACAACGACAAGGATTGAAAATCGCTTGCCCTGAAGAAATTGCATGGCGTTTGGGTTATATCTCTGCTGAACAAGTAGAGAAATTGGCGGCACCTTTGGCCAATAATGAATATGGGCAATATTTAATTAAATTGATTAGCACAGAAACAGTGATGGCATGACCCATTCCCCTAAAATAATGTTAGTCACAGGCAGCGCTGGGTTTATCGGCAGCAATTTTGTACGTCAAGAATTAGCGTGTGATTCAAGCGTTAAAATAATCAGTTTGGATAAATTAACCTACGCAGGCAATTTAAAAAACCTTGATAATTTGCCTGATTCAAGCAGACATACTTTTATTCGTGGTGACATTTGTGATGAAGAATTATTACAAAGTATTTTTAAAGAATATGAAATTGATACTGTCGTGCATTTTGCAGCAGAAAGCCATGTCGATCGCTCCATTGAAAACCCTCGCGCATTTGTTGATACAAATATTGTGGGTACTTTTAATTTATTGCAAATGGCAAAAGAAAATAAAATTGCTCGTTTTCATCATATTTCAACGGATGAAGTGTATGGCAGCTTAGGTAAAAATTCGCCTGCTTTTACCGAAGAAAATGCGTATCTGCCAAACTCGCCCTACTCGGCTTCAAAAGCCGGCTCGGACCATTTGGTGCGTGCATTTGGGCACACCTACGGATTACCCATTACAATATCTAATTGTTCAAATAATTATGGTGCGCATCAGCACCCTGAAAAATTTATTCCGACCGTTATCCGCGCCTGCTTAGAGAAAAAATCCATTCCTGTTTATGGTGATGGGTCAAATATCCGTGATTGGATTTTTGTGGAGGATCATTGCCATGCGGTCAGTTTAATTATTCGCGAAGGTAAATTAAATGAAACCTACAATGTGGGTGGAATCTGTGAATTGAGTAATTTGCAGCTGGTAAAAATGATTTGTGAAGTAATGGATAAGCGTTTTCCTGATAATGCCCCACATTTTAATCTCGTCCAATTTGTTACGGACCGATTGGGTCACGATTGGCGTTACGCAATTGATAATACAAAAATACAGAATTCATTAGGATGGAAACCAACAACGCTATTAAAAAATGGTTTGGAGAAAACAATTGAATACTACTTGTGACGTTTCATTAAGCTGGGTTTTAACACCGAAACAATTCTGCGATTTGGAAATGCTGATGAATGGCGCCTTTGCGCCGCTCAATGGTTTTTTAACGCAAAAAGATTATGACTCTGTTGTTACGCACATGCGTTTGGAAAATAGCACATTGTGGCCCATGCCAATCACATTGGATGTTAATCCTGCATTTGCAGATCAATTATCGTTAGGGGATGTTATTTCATTGCGCGACGCTGAAGGTATCGTACTCGCAAAATTAACGGTCAGTGATATTTGGACGCCCAATAAAATACATGAGGCGCAGCATGTTTTTGGAACATCCGACGTCACTCACCCTGGTGTCAATGTTTTGTTAAATCAAATGGGCTCGGTTTATGTTGGTGGACGTGTTGAATGCGTGAGTATGCCGACACATTATGACTTTGCTGCATTACGACAAACGCCTGCTGAATTTAAAAAAATCATCCAAGAAAAAAAATGGAAAAAAATTGTTGCATTCCAAACACGCAATCCAATGCATCGCGCACATCAAGAATTAACATTATTAGCGGCAAAAGAACATGATGCCAAAATATTAATTCATCCTGTTGTTGGCATGACAAAGCCCGGCGATATTGATTATTTCACACGAATTCGCTGTTATTCAAAAGTATTGGCGACTTATCCGGAAAATCATGCGATGTTAAGTTTGTTGCCACTGGCAATGCGAATGGGTGGGCCACGTGAAGCATTATGGCATGCCATTATTCGCAAAAATTATGGTTGTACGCATTTTATTGTTGGGCGCGATCATGCAGGACCAGGCAATGATAAAAATGGCAATCCGTTTTATGATCCTTATGCAGCACAATTACTCGTTGCGCAGCATCAAGCAGAAATAGGCATTGTGATGGTTCCGTTCCAAGAAATGGTTTATGACACAGCAGAAAACAAATATATTGCAGAAGATAAAATAAAAAATCCAGACAATATCGCCCGCATTTCAGGAACTGAAGTTCGAAAACGATTACAAAATAATGAAGCAATTCCTGATTGGTTTTCATTTCCAGAAGTGGTTGAAGAGTTGCGACAATCATTTTTGCCGAATCATAAGCGTGGTTTTACGCTCTTTTTTACAGGATTGTCTGGCGCCGGTAAATCAACGATTGCCAAGGCATTGGTGCAGCGGATACATGAATTTTGCCCGCATCGTGCCATTTCGTTACTAGATGGCGATTTGGTTCGTCAATTATTATCAAGTCGGTTGGGTTTTTCAAAAGAAGACAGAGAATTAAATGTTCGGCGAATTAGCTATGTTGCCAGTGAAATTACACGACACAATGGTATTGCATTGTGTGCGCTAATCGCGCCCTATGCTAGAACACGTCAGGAAGCGCGAACAATGATTGGGGAATCTGGTGGTTTTTTTGAAATTTATATCAGCACGTCATTATCGGTTTGTGAGTCGCGTGATACAAAGGGACTATATCAAAAAGCCCATGATGGGCTCATTGAAAATTTTACAGGTGTAAGCGATGTTTATGAAATGCCTGAAAAAGCTGATGTGGTGATTGATACGGCGAAGTGTGATATTGGAACAGCAGTAGATAAAATTATTAATAAGCTTTTACTAGACGGTTATTTAATCAAATGAGCACGGAAGCGTCTACGCGAGTGGATGCGAAAATAAAATAGTATGAAAAAAATTTTACTATGCTGCGATTATTATCTGCCAAGCGTTAAAGCAGGTGGTCCCTTGCGCGCCATCGCTGCAATTATAGAGGCACTTAAAAATACGGCTGATGTAACGGTTGTAACACGAAATCATGATCTTTGTGTGGCAGAACCTTATAGTAATATTGAATCTGACACGCTAATACAAAAAGAAGGATATCAAATACTGTATCTTTCCGACAAAAACATTTTTTCTGGGCTTTACAATCTCGTTATCAAAAATAATTTTGATGTGATTTATGTCAATTCTTTTTTTTCACCCAAATTCTCAATTTTTCCAACCCTGCTGTCATTTTTTAAAAAAAATAAAAACATCAGGCGCATTATCTCGCCGCGAGGTGAGTTGGGTTTTGGTTCTTTATCAATAAAACCATTTCGTAAAAAACTTTTTCTATTTCTTTTTAAGCGCATTGTGTATTTTAAAAATATTGAACTTCTTGTTTCTTCGCAAAACGAAGAAAATGAAGTGAAAAATTTGATTGGAAAAAACCTAAAGATAAAAATGCTTTCTGACATTCCTTCGAATCAAAAAATTGATAAGGTCGTGAATGAGAAAAAAGAAAAAAATATTAAAATGGTTTTCTTGTCACGCATATCAAGGAAGAAAAATTTGCATTACGGATTGGAATTATTATCTTCGCTCAGCGGTGAAATTCAATTCGACATTTATGGTTTGATCGAAGATAAAACATATTGGGCAGACTGTTTAAAAATAATAGAAAAATTACCGTCCAATTGCCAGGTTAATTATCGTGGTGAGTGTGATCCAGAAAAAGTATTAAATATCTTGAAATATTATGATTTGTTTTTCCTGCCAACGTTAAATGAAAATTATGGTTATGCCATTGTAGAAGCATTGGCGGCTGCTTGCCCTGTGTTATTATCCAATCAAACACCATGGCATGATTTATCGCAGTTTGATGCTGGTTGGGAATGTGAATTATCACAACCCATACAGTTTGTTCAAAAAATAAATTCCCTTGTTGAAATGAAGGCTGAACAATATCAACACTATAAAGAAGCAGCGTTGAATTATTATGTTGACCATGTTGTTAATAATTTATTGATTGATGATTACCAGCATTTTTTATTAAATAGCACGGAAGCCCCTGCGTTAGCAGGTGGCGTAAAAATATGAAACCCAAAAAAATATTATCCATCCTTTGCACCCGTCCTGCCGCGATTAAAATGGCGCCAATCGTGCATGCGCTTGAAAAAAACAAGCAATTTAAAAGTATTGTTTGCGTGACGGGGCAGCATCGTGAAATGTTAGATCAGGTATTGAATTTATTCAACATAAAACCCGATTATGATTTAAATATTATGAAGGAAAATCAAGATTTATCATCAATTACGGCCGGTGTGTTAAATGGATTAAAAACTGTATTAAACGACGTTAAACCAGATTGTATTATTGTGCAAGGCGACACAACGTCAACCATGGCTTCTGCGCTCGCTGCCTTTTATCAAAAAATTCCCGTTGCACATGTTGAAGCGGGATTGAGGACGCATAATATTTATGCGCCTTTCCCAGAAGAAATTAACCGCAATATTGCGAGCCGCATTGCGCAATTTCACTTTGCGCCAACAGAAATTTCAAAACAAAATTTACTAAAAGAAAATATAGACGAAAAAAATATTTTTGTATCGGGCAATACGGTGATTGATGCATTATTGTGGGTGCGCGATAAAGTCAATGCAGTAAAAGATTGGTCGCACGTTATTGGCGCTAACATTCAAAAATTAATTAATGACAATGAAAAAATAATTTTAATCACGGGCCATCGGCGTGAAAATTTTGGCGAGGGGTTTAATAATGTTTGTGCCGCCTTTAAAGCATTAGCGCAAAAAAACCCAGGCTGGCATTTTGTTTATCCGGTTCATTTGAATCCCCACGTGCAAAAACCCGTGAATGAGATGTTGTCAGGCATTGCCAATTTTCATCTTATCAAACCATTAGAATACGCACCCTTTGTTTATATGATGGATAAATCCTATTTGATCATTACCGATTCCGGCGGCGTTCAAGAAGAAGCGCCTTCATTGGGCAAGCCCGTTTTGGTAACACGTGACGTCACAGAACGCCCTGAAGGCGTGCTTGCAGGCGTGGTGCTTTTGGTTGGAACGGACACTCAGAAAATAATCACTGAAACAGAATCATTAATGCATGATAAAAATCGCTATGCTAAAATGTCGCAAATTCGCAATCCGTATGGTGATGGCCAGTCTGCAATGCGAATCGTTGATGTTTTAGCAAATGGGATTTAACAATGACAACTTCTTATCTTGATGCGTATCGTGACCAAACTATTTTAGTGACGGGCGGTGCAGGTGCAATTGGTTCAAATTTAGTGCGCGCGCTTGCCAATGCGGGCGCTAAAAAAGTAATTATCCTCGATAATTTGTTTTCATCATATGCCTGGAATATTCCCAATTTACCCAATGTTCTTTTTGTGAAAGGGGATATCACAAACGATATCGATTTAAAAAGAGTGTTTAATGAAAAACCCACTTACGTATTTCATTTAGCCGCTTTTTTTGCGAATCAAAATTCGGTAGATTACCCAGAAACAGATTTAATGGTGAGCGGTTTGGGCACAATTAAAATGTTGGAATATGCTGTTTTATGTGGCGGCATTAAAAGATTTGTTTATGCGGGTTCAGGTTGTGCAATTTACGGCGCGCAAGCCCCTTTGCCATTGAAAGAAGATTTTATTTCATTGCATTTAAGTACGCCCTATCAAATTTCAAAAATGACGGGCGAATTATACTGTAATTTTTATTATCACCATTATAATTTACCGATTGTTAAAGCGCGTTTTTTTAATTCTTATGGGCCAGGCGAAGTGCCCGGACAATACCGTAATGTTATTCCTAATTTTATTTATTGGGCAATGAAAGGTCAGCCATTACCCATTACAGGTTCAGGCAAAATGACACGTGATTTTACGTATGTTTCAGATATTGTCGATGCATTATTGCGTTCAGGATTTTATGAATCAGTGATTGGTGAAGAAATGAATATTGCGTCGGGCGAAGAAACTGAAATTGTGGCGATGGCTGAAATGGTGAATCAATACACGGGAAATAAAGCAGGTATTGCTTACACGGATCGACGCAAGTGGGATACAAAATCACGCTTAAAAGCGAGTGTCGATAAAGCACGTGACTTGATGGGTTATAATCCACAAACGAATTTTGAACAAGGATTGCCATCAGTTATTAAATGGTTCAGCGACAATTGGAATTTAATTGATCGCGATGCTGAATTTCCACCGGGCATGTCATCGGCGGTGAAGAATTATGTGTTGTCACATACATGAAACAAATCATCCAGAACTATAAAACCGGCAAAGTCAGTTTAGAAGACGTGCCTGTCCCACAATGTGGACGCAAATCTATTTTGGTGCGCAATTGCCATTCGTTAATTAGCATTGGCACAGAAAAAGCAACGATCGAATTGGGGAAAAAATCCTTGCTCGGAAAAGCGCGCGCGCGCCCTGATTTGGTCAAGCGCGTCATTGAAAAAGCCAAAAATGAAGGCATATTAAAAACATTTTCTGAAGCGATGGGTCGATTAGACACACCTACGCCACTTGGCTATAGCGCAGCAGGTGTTGTGGTTGAGGTGGGGATTGAAGCCCATGGTTTTGCGCCCGGGGATCGCGTTGCGTGTATCGGCCAAGGCTTTGCATCGCACGCAGATTATATTTCAGTACCCGTTAATCTCGCAGTCAAATTACCTGAAACAGTTTCAACTGAATTGGCTGCATTTTCAATGTTGGGTTGCATCGCTTTGCATGGTATTCGTACGGCTAATCTAACGTTTGGATCTTCTGTTGCCGTCATTGGCTTGGGTTTATTAGGCCAGCTCACTGTGCAATTATTAAAAGCCTATGGCTGTACTGTTTTTGCATTTGATATTAATGCTGAAAAAACAGGGTTAGCAGAAAAAAATGGCGCAACATTTGCAAATCATGATGCAGAATCATTTGAAAATAAAGTTGCCGCGCATACAAAAGACGAAGGGGTTGATGCGGTTATTATAACAGCAGCAACGCAATCGAGTGAGCCAGTTGATTTTGCGATAAAACTATCACGCCAAAAAGGAAAAATTGTTATTGTGGGTGTTGCGGACATTCACCCTAATCGCAATGAATTATGGCTGAAAGAAATAGAATTGGTAGTATCAAAAGCAGCAGGTCCGGGTTCATTAATGGAATCCTATGAAAAAGATGGCGTTGATTATCCTATTGAGTTAGCGCGCTGGTCTGAGAATCGCAATTTACAAGAATTTATACGCTTGATTGATTGTAAATTAATTGATTTATCATCATTGATCACACAAAAATATCCTATCGCTGAAGCAGAAAAAGTGTATGACGCTTTTTTGGAAAATAAAATAAACAACCCGATTGGCATGTTATTTGAATACCCCAATTCACCTGATATTGAGCGTCGATTAACATTGAAAGCCTCAGCAAAAAAAAATAAAACAAATATTAATGTGAGTGTGGTCGGCGCAGGATTATATGGTAAGGCGATTTTTCTGCCTGCACTGCAGAAAATGAAAAATGTCTCATTAAATACACTGGTCACGTCATCTGGCGTGAGCGCGAATCACAACGCAAAACGATTTGGATTTTCAGCCTGCGCAACCGATATTAATGTTGTATTTTCAGGCTCAGAAACCGATGCACTAATTGCTTTAACGCCACATAGCCAACACGCTAATTTAATTATTAAAGCAATTGAAAACAATAAATCACTTTTAATTGAAAAGCCACTTTGCATTGATCAAACAGAATTAAATAAAATAAGCGATGCGTATCATCACGCTGCTGAAAAACCATTAATCATGATTGGCCATAATCGACGTTACTCGCCGCATTCGGTGAGAATGCAAGCGTGGTTGAAAAACCGTGTTAACCCAGCAGTGATGAGCTTTCGAATCAATGCAGGGAAAATTCCAGCGGAACATTGGGTGCATGCAGATCGCGAAGGGCGTAGTCGCATTGTCGGTGAAATGACGCATTTTATCGATCTAATGTTGTATTTGTTAGATGAAAAGCCAATCAGTGTTTTTGCTTTTCGGGTTGCAGGTGATGATAAATCAATTATCAATAACGATAATTTGGTTGCGACAATCCAGTTTGATCGCGGATCAGTTGCATCATTGGTTTATGCTTCTGAGGGCAATCGATCTTTTAATCGCGAATATTTAGAAATATTTTTCGATGAAAAAATAATTACATCAACAGATTTTAGAGTGTCAGAATTGATGTCTGGCAAAAAATCTGAGAAATTTAAAACATCAGGACAAGCATTGGGTCATTCTGAAGAAATTAATACTTTTATTAATTATGCATCGGGTGAAAAAAATAATTATTCTGTTGAAAATGAATTTATTACAATGCAAACGGCATTTGCGATAGAAAATGCTTTGGCATCAAAATCAGCTCAGAGCCCCGAGCGTCAGCGAGTGGAAAGTATCGACGAAGAAAAAAATAGAAGCGGACAGCAATCACTCTAAAAATAAAGGCATACTGTGAAACACATATTACTTATTACTGATTCCTACCCCCCTGAAATCCGCTCAGCGTCGCATTTGATGCTGGAATTAGCAGAGGAACTGCATCATCGCGGTTATCAAGTTACTGTTATAACCTGCTGGCCGCAATATAATTTAGATCAGAACAACACACAACAATTTTCAGAATCAATGGATGAAAAAGGCATTCGTGTAATTCGTATGAAGCATTTAGCGCATCACCAGGTGCATTTTGTCGTTCGCGGTATAGCACAATTAATATTACCCTATTTGTTTATCCGAAAAATAAAGCAATATATTAAAATAAAAGTAGATTCAGTCATTGTTTATAGTCCGCCGTTGCCATTATCTTTTGTCGGCGCCTGGGCAAAAAAGAAATGGGCTGCAAAATTTATTTTAAACGTCCAAGATTTATTTCCCCAAAATGCGGTTGATTTGGGCGTGTTGAAAAGTAAAATGGCTATCAGATTTTTTGAATGGATGGAAAAAGTCAGCTATAAAAATGCCGATGTGGTAACAACGCATTCAATTGGCAACCAATCGTTGCTTGTTAATAAATACCCTGAAATAAAAAGGAAATGTGTCGTATTGCACAATTGGGTTGATATTGATGCGCATCAAACAGACTTCGTATCAAAAAATTATCGTGAACTGTTTCAACTGCAAAATAAATTTGTTGCTGTCTTTGCCGGCGTTATTGGCCCTTCACAAAATTTAGATATATTAATTGAAGCAGCTGAAAAAGTGCAGCATCTTTCTGATTTATGTTTCTTAATCGTAGGAGACGGTTCGGAAAAAAAGAAATTGCAGGAAATGGTTTTAAAAAAGAATTTAAATAATGTTATTTTCAAGCCATTTATTGGCCGAGAAGATTATGGCAGTTTATTAAAATCATGCGATATTGGCTTGGTTTCTTTGAGCGCCAAGAATAAAACGCCGGTGGTGCCTGGGAAGATTTTAGGCTACATGGCGGCGGGTCTGCCAGTCGTTGCTTTTTTAAATAAGGAAAGCGATGGTCATGATATTATTCGCGAATCCGCTTGCGGCTATTCAGTTGAATCAGATGATGTTGCAAAAATCATTGCCATTGTTTTAAAAGCATACGAGCAGAAAGATCAATGTGCTGCATTAGGTGCAGCAGGATTGGACTATGTGAAAAGCCACTTTTCAAAGCAAGCCTGTGTGGATGAGATAGTACACCTAATGGGGTCATAGTATTTGCGAGTCATTGCATTGGATTAATAGCGCGATAGTGTTTTTGTTTGTCTAGTAGACCTGAGTCACAGGTAATGAGAATAAGGTCGAAGCTAATCGCTGTTGCCGCAATTAAAGCATCTGGTAACTTCAATTTGGTTAATTTACGCAGGTTAATTTACGCAGGTTAATTTACGCAGGTTAATTTACGCAGGTTAATTGCTTGGTCACATACTGCGTCATTGATTGGTAAAACTTGAATACGCGATAAAAATTTCTTTAATTCTGTTTCTTCTTCAGAAGAAATACCTGGAAATCCCAGTAATTCCATTCGAGTGATTTGACTAACGTGTAATAATGATCTCATTAATTTTTTTTCAAAAAAATCACGAATGTTTGCGTCGCCATTTAGAAAACCTATTACGACGTTTGTATCTAGCAGAAAACTATCTGTCCCATTCATTGCGCAACGCCCTTTGAATTAACATCGAATCTCCAGCAAAGTGCTGTGAGTTTTTAAGTGATCCTGCAAAATTCAACAGTCCCACATTCATGATTTCATCAGACGTCACTGCTCTGCTAGAAAATACGAGTAATACTTCAACTTGTCCTGTTGGGAAGTTTTCAGGTAATGTGACATCGAAATGTATTTTATGGTTTTCTGGAACGGTAAGTATCTGTTTTAATGTTTCCATGTGGCTCTCATTGAAAACGTGAATCTTATCTTAAAATAACACATTCTTCGTGCAAAGCAAGGGTTAAGGGAAGATCATTTTTTGCGTTTTTTAAAAATATAAAACTTCGCCAAAGCAAAATTAAACCACATTGAAATTGACGTAGCGATAATGAAAGGAACAATAAAATACTGTTTGAGCGCAGGGTGTGACCTCGTTAACAGCATAAAAATAGAAAAATTAATCGTGGCGCCAGTACCATTGACGAGCATATATTTAATCCATTCAACATGGGTCGCTTTTTTTTCAACCTTAAATGTCAGCGTTCGATTGAATATCCAGGTGACTGTCATCGCGCATAAAATAGAAATAACACGACTGATGTCAAAATTTAATTTTAAATGTAGCAGGTAAAAAACACCGAAGTCGATAATAAAACCACAGCCGCCAGCCAACGCAAAAAAACAAAATTGTGAACGAAATGGTTTTTTGATCATGCGATTACTTCGGCGATTCTGCCATAAATATCATCGAATCTAACAATATCATCTTCGCCGACGTAATCACCCACTTGGACTTCGATTAATTCAAGCGGCTCATTTTGAAGGTTCGTTAATCGGTGTTTTGTGCCTTTCGGAATAAAAGTAGATTCGTTTTCACAAACCTGAAATGATTTTTCTCCGCAGACTACTTCCGCGATGCCCTTAACAACAATCCAATGTTCTGAGCGATGACAATGTGATTGAAGTGATAATTTTCCGCTGGGTTTAACAACAATATGCTTTACTTGAAAACGGGTTGATTTAATAACACTCTCATACGTTCCCCAGGGACGGTGTACTTTTAAATCATTGGCAACATAATCTGCATAACCATTAATCTTCAATAAATCAACAAGCACTTTAACATCTTGTGTGTGTCGTTTGTCAGCGATTAAGACGCTGTCTTTTGATGCGACCACAATTAAATTATCCACGCCAACAGTAGCAAGCAATTTATCGCTTGAATGCAAATAAGAATTTTTTGTGTTGTGTGAAAATGTATTGCCTATTGATACATTGCCATGCTCATCTGATTGTGAATTTTTGTAAATGGCATTCCAATCACCTAAGTCAGACCAATCGGATTGTAATTCAAGTACAAAAGCAGCCTGCGTTTTTTCCATAACAGCTACGTCTAATGCAATATTAGGCATTTGTGCAAAATCATCATGGTGCAAATAATAGGTATTGTTTCTGGCGATTGCGCGTGCAGTTGCCGCAACTGCCAGTTGATTAATATCGGGCGCATGCAAAGCCATTTCTTTTAATACGGCATCAGCGGAAAATAAAAACATGCCGCTATTCCAGTAACAGTTCGGCTGCGACATTAAAATTTTTGCATTTTCAATATCTGGTTTTTCAAAAAAGGTATTTACTTTTGTGGGTGTTGTTGCAGCGTGTTCTGATTGAATATAGCCGTAAGCAGTAGAAGGTTCGTTGGGTTTGATGCCAAATAAAATCAATTTATCGTGGCTTGAAAAAGTGGCTGCCTGATTGATTGATTCTGCAAATTGCTCAGCATTTTTTATTTTGTGATCTGATGGTAAAACCAGCATTAATTCATTTTCTTGTTGCTTCAGTTTTAGAATATGCGCAGCACATGCAACAGCAGGCGCGGTATTGCGGCCAACAGGTTCAACGATAATGTCGACTTCTTCAATTTTTAATTCATTTAATTGATCTAAGCATAAAAAATAATTGCTTTCGTTAACGATTAAGTAAATATGATGCACATTCTGAATTTTTTGCACGCGTAAAAGCGTTTCTTGAAATAATGAATACCGCCCATCCAACTGTGCAAACTGTTTTGGATAGTTTGCACGCGATAATGGCCATAATCGCGTACCGGTGCCGCCGACTAAAATAACAGGATTTATTTTTATGTTTTCCATGGCAATTGAACTCCCAATTAAAAATTCCTGAATCGTGGCAATCCTAAATAAAAGAACCGCTTAATTTCACGCCGTGCTCGGCAAACGCTGTCTAAAATGATGCCGCATGATAAGCTAATGCACGCTAATAGCATAATACCTGTTGATAAAATTGCCGTCGGTAGGCGTTGAACCAATCCAGTGTGTAAATAGTCCATCAAGACAGGTAGAAATAATGTAACAGAAAGCAATGCCAATACAATAAAAACCGTACCAAAAAACAATAAAGGGCGAACTTCTTTTAATAACAAAATAATTCGCATTAAAATTTTAAAGCCATCTTTATAGCTGTTTAATTTGCTGCTTGAACCTTCAGGGCGTGCGCCATAGCGTGTTTCAATTTCTGCGGTGGGTAAGCGTTGTTCCAAACAGTGAATGGTGAATTCTGTTTCAATATCGAAACCACGTGACGCTGCGGGAAATGATTTTACAAAGCGCCGAGAAAAAATACGATATCGAGAAAAAACATCCTTAAATTGTTTTCCAAACAAGCGCGAAATTAAGCTTGAAAATAAGGAATTTCCAAAGCGATGCCCTATTCGATATGTTGCATATTTATCATCAGATTCTTTTTCAACTCGGCTGCCAACAACCATGTCGAGATTGTCATCAATTAATCTGTTAATTAAATCAGGTGCTTTTTCAGCGTCATACGTATTATCACCATCAACTAACACATAAATATCAGCGTCAATGTCTGAAAACATTCGGCGAACAACATTGCCCTTCCCTTTATTTATTTCTTTTCTAGCAACGGCGCCATTTTGTTTGGCAATACTAAAAGTATCGTCGCTTGAATTATTATCGTAAACATAAATTTCACAGCTTGGTACGCTTTTTTTGAAATGATGAATGACATCAGCAAGGGTAATGGCTTCGTTGTGACAAGGAATGAGGACGGCGATAGCTAAATTATGAGTCATATGTACACGCGATTTTGAAAATGTGAACGTATTCTAACTTAAGTTAATAGCACTGTCTAAGTTCTGGTTGTTCCGTGCGCACACTTTGGTCTATAATCGCAGCCTTGATGAATCAGTTGACCGTGTTGCTTGATTTTTATCGCCATACTGTACGAATGATAGACAGAAGCGCACAAAACGGGACAGAGTCCGATTATGAAGACAACAATGTTGGATTGCCCTGCGTGGTCAGACTTAAGTGCGCACTATCAAGCGATCAGTAAAACTTCCCTGAAGCAATTATTTTTAGAATCACCGAATCGCTTCGAGCAATTTTCTATCGAGGCCGCTGATTTGTTTGTGGATTATTCGAAAAATATTGTGACGCAAAAAACCATTCAGTTGTTGAGTCGTTTTGCAGAGGAACGAGAATTACCCCAAGCCATTGAATCTTTGTTTTCTGGTGATACAGTAAACCATTCTGAGAAACGTTCAGTGCTACATTCGGTCTTGAGATTACCCGCACAAAAACAATTTATTTTAAATGGCTTTGATTTGGCATTAGAAATTCAAAATGAATTCCAAAAGATGGAAAAAATAGCATTACAGCTAGAAAAAAAAGAATTAAAAGGCTATAGCGGAAAATCAATTGATACGATTTTACATGTCGGCATGGGCGGATCAGGTTTAGGGCCCGCATTATATTATCAAGCAATTAATCATTCAGAAAAAAAAGCAACATGTCATTTTTTCACAGAGTTTGACTATTCAGCCATTCAAGCGAAACTAGCGCTTTGTAATCCAGAAACAACTATTGCGGTGATTGTTTCAAAATCATTTACAACGCAAGATACTTTAATTATTTCCAACACCATTAAATCATGGTTGAGCAACGCAGCGGGTAATGAAGAAAAGATACAGTCGCATTTTTATGCTGTAACGGCAGAGGCTGAACGTGCAAAAGCACTGCGTTTTTTAGATGATCATATTTTAAAAACATGGGATTGGGTAGGTGGGCGATTTTCAATTTGGTCTGCAGTGAGTTTCTCAGTGATATTGTCGCTTGGCATGAAAAACTTTAAACGTTTTCTGCATGGTGCATATCAAATGGACCTGCATTTTCAAAATGCGCCATTGAATAAAAATATGCCGGTGATGATGGCATTACTTGATGTATGGTATAACAATTTTTTTCACACGCGGACAAAAGCCGTTGTTCCTTATTGTTCTAAATTAAGCGCCCTACCGAGTTATTTGCAGCAATTGCACATGGAAAGTTTAGGGAAAAGCGTGACGACACAGGGCGAAAAAATTAATTATGCAACAGGTTGTGTGATTTGGGGTGACGTGGGGCCAAGTAGTCAGCATAGTTTTCATCAATTGTTAATGCAAGGCAGTCAAATGGTCCCCGTCGATTTTATTTTGCCCTTGCGTGACGGTGAATTAAATGAATACGATATTAATCGCGCAGCGTATTGTTTATCGCAAAGCCAAACATTAATGCAGGGCTTTGATGCGCCTACAGCAATGCAAACGATTCAGGGAAATCGTCCCAGCACGACATTGTTAATGCAACACTTAACGCCAGAAACCTTGGGTGCGTTGCTTGCCATGTATGAACACAAAGTATTTGTAAAAAGTATTCTCTGGGGAATTAACGCATTTGATCAATGGGGTGTTGAGCGTGGAAAACAAGTGGCACAACAATTAATTAGCTGTATCACCGAAAACAAAAGTATTGATTCAGCTGATAGTTCAACATCAGGGTTATTAAAAAAGATTTCGCGGAGTTTAACGATATGAAATGTCCAGTCACAACCGCTGTTTTTCCCGTTGCCGGCATGGGAACGCGTTTTTTGCCTGTAACTAAGGCCGGCCCAAAAGAAATGCTGCCTATTGTTGATAAACCCCTTATTCAATATGTGGTTGAAGAAGCGATTGCCGTTGGCATTAAAAAATTGGTATTTGTGACAAGCTCTGGAAAACGCGCTATTGAAGATTATTTTGACAGTAATTTTGAATTAGAAACTTTGCTTGAACAAAAAGGCAAAATAGAAATATTAAATACGGTCCGCAATATTATTCCCAGCGACGTAAAAATTGTTTACGTACGGCAACCTCGCCCGAAAGGATTGGGTGATGCGGTTTTATGTGCAAAACCTGTTGTTGGCAATGAACCTTTTGCTGTGTTGTTGGCAGATGACATTATGGAAAATTCGCATAGAACATGCTTATCAGACATGATGGATCGTTTTCATGAAACACAATCAAGCGTGTTGGCTGTTGAAAAAATTAATCGGGAAGATACGGACAAATACGGTATTGTATCGATGTTGGATAATCCCCAATTTTTATCTCAAATCGCGTCGATTGTTGAAAAACCTGCGCCAGAAAAAGCACCCTCCACATTGGCAGTGACCGGACGTTATATTTTAACGCCCCGCATTTTTGATATGTTGGAACAAATTGATATTGGTGTCGGCGGTGAACTGCAATTAACGGATGGGCTTGCTAAATTGTTAAACTACGAAGCCATCACAGTTTGCACGCTCAAAGGACGGCGTTACGATTGCGGTAGCCGATTGGGTTTCTTGCAAGCCACGATTGATTTTGCTTTAAAAAGAGCAGAATTTAAAGAGCCGTTGATGGCGTATTTGAAGGAAATTACGAAAGAATTGGTAGAAAATTTATAACACTTATTTATAAAATTATATTTGATAATAGGAAATTAAAGTGGATATTGTAACTAGCCTATGTTTGCTGGGTTATTGTTGGGGGCTAAAACGATATAGTCATTTACGCCTAGAAACAATTCCATTTTTCTTGGTCACCGGTTTAATCACTTTACTTTATGTTGGCGCATATATTCATTTATTGGCGCCGATAAGTTACGCTATCCTTATCTTTGGCTTTCTATTATTTCTGACATTACCTTATTTTTGGTATAAAAATCCCAATGATGTTTATCAAAATTTCCTCACACCCAGTGTCGTCAGTTTACTATTTTACGTTATTATTTTTGGGCTAATGGTACACCAATTAAAATTATCAGTATGGGACGAGTTTACGCACTGGGGACCGCACGCAAAATTAGTTTATTTTCATCAGGGATTTTATCTGAAAAGTGATGTCACTGTTAATAAAAGTTATCCTGTTGGCAGTGCCTTGTTTTATTTTCCATTTTATTTGTTAGAGGGAAAGTATTCGGAAGGAACGTCATATTACGCACAATTAATATTATTGCTCTCGCCTCTCTTTACATTGCAGCCCGCCTTCACTTGGGATAAATGGAAACAATCCTTTATCGCATTCAGCGCCATTATTATTGCGATGCTTGCTTTAAAAGTACGTCTTGGTTTTTCCGCTAGTCTTTATATGGATGCCGCAACAGGATTGTTTATCGGCGCCATCCTCGTCAATTTTTTTCGATCAAAAGGTGAGTATGCGGATATTTTTCAAATGATCCCAATGGTAGTGGCCCTTTGTTTATTAAAGCCCAAGCTATACCCTTTTGTTTTACTGATATTATTTATTGTGATGGTTGATTTAATCATGCGATTTTATCAAGCGACTCAATTAACGAAATCATCATTGGCATTAAAGCTACTGAGCCTATTAAGCATTCCAGCGGCAGTTTATATTTCACATTATAGTTGGGTAAAATATCTTGCATCAATCAACTTAAGGCCGGCGCACAGTTTGGGTCATGTTACGACGCATGCCTTGTTTCAGACTTTTATTCACCCTACGCCATTTCAACAAGAAGTCATTCATCATTTTTTAGAGAAATCGCTTAGCTATGCGCCACTGATCTGCATTTTTCTGTTATTGGCAGTAATCAGTAGTTATCTCATGCAAGACAAATTGCTTCGTTGTCGTTTCAATATTATTAGCGCTTTGCTTTTTCTGGGCGTGGGTGTTTATTATTTTGGATTATTGATTATTTATTTATTCACGTTTGTTCCGAATGAAGCGCTGGATGTTGCTTCGCTTTATCGGTATACCCATATCTATCATCTTATGTTGTCGTTATTTATTTTATATTATTTATTGAGTGCTATTAGCGCCAATATTTTTGTTAAAAAAACAAATGGACTTCAGATTTTTGCGTTAACAATGATAATAGGCGCTATTTTATGCGCGAGTTTTTTTAAAGAAATAAAATTAAAAAATTCCGACCATTTCCATCGCAGCATTGGTTTCTTGCGCATTGCGATGAAAAAAATCGCTGATAAAACAAAAATACATCTTAAACAGGGTGATACAGTAGATATTATTTGGCAAAATAGCACAGGCATTGAAAGAGCGATCATAGGTTATGCGCTGGTGCCCACTAGTGCTAATTCAGGCCCTAGCAGTATCGGGAAACCTTATAATAAAGAAGATGTTTGGACGCAAAATTTAACAAAAAAAATGTTTATAAAGCAAATGCGTCATTACCAGTATGTGCTAGTAGCCTACAGTGATGAGCAGTTTATAAATCAATATGGTGATTTGTTTCCACATCATTTTATTAATCTAAAGCCATTAACCGAGTATACAATTTGTGTTGGTTCTGGTTTTAATCCGGATAGAAAAGCACGCTGCCACCTTCAGACTGAAAAAGCATATTTGTTCAAAGTGCTTAAGCATGGCAACAAAGTTGGATTGATGAATGTTAATTAACGCCCACTGCATGCAGCCACGCTGGCGTAGGCAATACTAATTTTCTTTCTTTTGTGTCAAAAAGGCCAATGGTAAATTCTGCTTCACAACATACCTCATCATTGCGAACCATTTTCTGCCCCAATTTTCCAATTTTATTTTTATAGGAAATAATTTGCGTTTCAATGGTAATATTTTCACGCAATCGTATTTCTTTAATAAAGCGCAAATTAATTTGAAGAATGGTTGGGCCCAATCCAGTCTCTTTAATTTTATCAATGCCGTAGCCATTTTGAGTAACAAGATCCCAGCGTGCCTCCTCAAACAACCTAAGATATTCAGCGTTATTCACGTGGCCAAATGTATCAAGATGACTTTCTTTAATTAATATAGGGTAAAAAAATTTTTTCACTTGTATTATTCCTTGAGTGTATGCGCGAGGGCTACAGCCGTTCGCTTCTGATGGCCTGTTGTTAAATTCATTTCTCGAAAATGCATATCCGTTAATGCCTCGAGTGCTGAAAAATCAGGATCCCTATCGTAAAACTGAGCGCCAATTAAGCTGTCGCTTCGTAAGCCGATATTGATATTTAATTTTTCCAGTAATTTTAGGCCGGTGAAAATTAAAGCATAAGGTACTGGAATTAAAAGCGCCTTTTTATTTTCAGCTATTGCCAATAGCGCTACCATTTGTCGAAAAGTGATGAATTTTTTTGTTGCAGCAATAATGGGCTTAGTTGAAATTATATTAGTGTTGATTAGAAGAATAATCAATTCGCACAAATCAGAAACATGACAAGGATGAAATCTTTGCGCGCCCCTTCCGATTAAAGGCACGACAGGAAATTTTCTAACAAATTTTTTCATCGCGCCAACAATGCCCTGTGTGTTTTCACCAAAAACCAAACCAGGTCGTACGATTATTGCACCCAACGCGGTTGCCTGAGCTTCAAGCGCCAATTTTGTTTTTCCATAAATAGATTTCGTTCCCAAAAAGGCTGACATCGATGAAATAACAATGATTTTTTTTACACCAGAATCTATTGCGTGTTGGAATAAGCGCATGCTGCCATCGAGATTAATCTTTATGCTTTTCTCTAATGTATTGGCAGAAAAATCATAAGCGCAATGAATTAGCACGTCAACATTATTTAAATTCGGAAATTGAATTTCATTGAAGGAATAATATAAAAAATGCGGACCTTGTTTTTTCGATCTTCCTAATTCATACGTAAAATAATTTTTGTCACGCAATGTTGCTACTATTTGTTTTCCAATATAGCCGCTAGCGCCTGTCACAGCGCAAATTAATTGATTCATAATAGACACTCCGTGGCAATGCGATACGCATTTGCCATTATTGTTAGTGTGATTGCCTGCGCAGGAATAGTTGGAAATACAGTTGCATCAACCACGTGCACCTTTTCCATTCCGTACGGTCTGCCCAAAACATCAGTCGAAGTCTGTGTTCTTTTGCCTGCCTGCATAGGAAAACTGCCGCGATAATGATAAGAACGCAATGTCTTGCTTATTTTCGTCATAAAAAAAAGGGGGAAAAATCCCAATTGTCGATGATATTTTTTTAAATAATGCGTGAGCATTTTTATTTTCTTCTCTGAATTGGTGACATTATTTCCGCGATGAAGCGAAAGTGTTTTAGCGTCTGCAGACAGTGTTATTTCACAGCCAGTGGAATCATCCGAATGAAGGAACCCCTGAATAATAATCATCCTGTTAATAATGGGTTTTAAAAATGGATTTACCAATGGATATAATTTTTTAAACATACTTTTAAATTGCGTTATGTAGTGGTCCATGAAAGTATAAATTTGCATGTGTATAATATGATTTGAAATACTTTCGTTTTTTAATCGCAAGGATAATTGTGTCAGCGTATGGAGTTTTTCTTTTTCCACAGAGGATGCGGATTTTTTCATCACGCAGGGCAGCATAAAATGTTGAGAATCCTTTAATAGAACAGGATGATTAAATAAATTCAGTGAATTAAGCAGTATTTTTGTCGACCCAATTGCGCCAGCTGCTAAAAAAACACGTTCAGCCTTAAACATAATTGGCTTTTTCCCCGCCGACAATTCAAGTGCGAAAATGGTTACATCATTTTCTTGCTCAATTATCTTCTCGACGACAACATTGTTAATATACGTAAATTGTGGGTGGCTTAATAATTGATTTAAGGTATCGTTAGCAGTGTAAATTAAATTATTCGGGCAGCCGTGCTGACAGTTGCCGCAATAAAAGCAAGCTTTTCGCGATTCATTCCCAGAAAAATACACGGCTAATTTTGCGGGGGCAGCCGTAAAACCGGCGGATTCGAGCGGTTTTTTACTTTGATTCGACTTTTTTAATAACCAGTCAGCCTGTTTGCTATGCCGATAATCTGCTGTGACAGGTAAAAATGTTTTTACTTTTTGATAATAAAATTCAAGCTCGGCTGTTTTGATCGGCCATTTTTTTAGATCGTCATTATCGTAGGATGAAACATAAGCACCCCATAAATTACTCAAACCGCCGCGTGCAAAACTGGGCATGCAATAGGTGTTTTTGTCCGTTGTTATATTCAAAAAGTCAGATACGTATTGATAGGGATAATCAGAGCCATAAGATAACTTTAGATTATCTTCTGTATTGATGGCGTGTTTCAGGCTGTCATACTCTTGTTCGTTCCACGTCAATTGCAGCTGCGACAGTATGGCTTGTCGTGCCGGCTCAAGCTCAACACCAGCATCCAGCATGGTCACGTCAACACCGCGATCAAGGAGTGCTTTTGCAGCGGAAACGCCAGCAGGGCCAGAACCAATGATGATGTAATTTTTTTTCATAATGGCACTTATGATACGTTAGGGCATTGATTTTAGCATCCAAAAAATGAATTAAGATCTACAGTGTCAAAGATGTGATGCGCAGATGATAGTTGTATTTTATTTGAAATACTCATGTGTATCCGCTCCATTTTTCAGGGTGATGCTAATATTATTGCTGTTGCAAGAAGTTATCAGGGATCTGAGATCGGGGATCGGTGTCAGAATGCGAACACCGATCCCGGACAGCTGATCCCTGACACCCCTAACAGCAATACTATTTCCGTTACCCGCTAATTTGGATCAGACACTTCACAGTGGTATTTATTTTGTCTTTTAGTAAAAATAATTTTCATTGGGTGAAAACCATTTTATACCGAAACATTAAACAGCGATTTTCTTATGCAAGCATATACTGCAGAAATTAACATGCTCACTGTTATTATTAATAACAAATTGGAGGCGGGTTTTGATCCCAATAAAATTGCACCTGTTCCGAGCAGAATAGCGCCAATTTGTTTAATGGCGCCGTTACTACCCATGAATATCATTGAATTAAAAGCGCTGTTTCTACCGATTAGTTCCGGTTTCATGTTTTTCGTTAACCATGTGAATCCAAGTGACTGACAGCTGCTGAAAAATCCAAGTGAAAAGAAAACGATTGATACAATCCAAGGAGAACAATAACTGCCTTGAATAAAATATAAAAGTATGGCGCTAATAAAACTCGCGCTGGCGCCAATAATAATGATCCGGGCTGAATAATTGAATTTATCTGCTAATCTGCCCCATACTGGCAATCCAAGCATTAAACCAGAAAATAACGCCATAACGATAATACTGCTGGTTTTTGCATCGAAATTAAAAAATCCCATTAGAAAAACAATTCCCCATAACGTGCCAATGATACTGACAGGCGTGTCTAACATGACAACCATCAAAACATCGCACCAGTTTCGCAAGTTGAAGCCAATTTCCTTGCACATCTGTACCAATGATCCATTATAACTATTTCCTGAAATGTCTGATTTATTCTCGGAAGGTCTTAAATATTTCCAGTTAAATAGGACGGCAATCAAACCAAGAAAAAACATGGTAATCATTGCTGCTTCTGGTCCAAAATTCTGTACAACAAGCAGCAAGGGGTATTGGCAAACTAAGCCACCAAACATACCTGCAGCTAAAAATAGCCCCATAAAATAAGTGAATCTTTTTGCTTCAACAAGAGCAATGATTCGAATGCCGCCAAGAAATGAAAATGCGCCACCAGAAAAACCACAAATAAATCTGGCGATCCATTGAAGGTAAAAATTATCGCTGATGACAAGCAATAGTGCTCCAAAAATTGATCCTATTAATGCCCAGATCAATGTGCTTCTCAATGGAAACATATCTAATGCATAACCAACTGGAAAAAGTCCGATCATGTCGCCATAATAATATGCAGCAGAAATCGCCGCGATTTTGCCATCCAGCATTGTACCGTGATGTAAGAATGCCGGCGCTAATACGTTGTAATATCCCATTTGCGCCGACTCAAAAAAATAAAACAGCGTTATTGATATAAACGTGAATAGATTTTTTCTATTTGATAACTCAATGGAAGTATGTTTTTTCAAGGTACGCTCTTTTTGTTAGTTTATTAATATTGGGATGTGAGGAACGTAAGTTTTCGGTATTAAATAAATATTATTTTTTATACAATAATTTTGAATGGCTTGTTCGCCTGAGCGACTGGTCACCAAATAAATATCTTTGTTAGTAATTTTCATTTTCATAATCATTTCAATCAAATCGATACCATTGTAGTCCTGTCCTGAAAACTCATAATCAATTAAATAAATTTTTTTTCTTGAATTTAAATGCTCTATTCCATCAAGAAATTCTGTTTTGGATTTAAAATATCTTAAATCGACATCTTCACTATTAATTCTTTCTCGCCATGCGCGGCAAACTGATTCGCTATCGTCAATACAAACAATGCTAGAATTTTTCGAAATAAGAAGTTTTTTTGCAAACCAAGAAGGTGCGTTACACAGTGGTAAATTAATAATAAACGTTACGCCATTGGTTTTGTTTGATTTTACAGTAATGCTACCACTCATTTTAGAAAGATTTTCCTTTGCGGAATAAAGGCCAAGTCCAGAACCATTTTCTTTTGTCGTGAACCCTTTCTCAAATATTTTTTTCTCATTTTCCTTTGATATGCCCGGCCCATCATTACAAATATATATTTTAACCCTCTCATTTTCAGAAAGCGCTTCTATTTTTATTACACCTGGATTGCTGGCTATTGCCTCTCTGGCGTTGTTAATCACGTTTGAAATTATTCTTTTAATTTGCGAGGCAGTTATTTCTGAAAAGAGTTCGTGGTAATTTTCAGCAAACTCATGCGAGATTTTTATGCCCGCACGGCATTCTGAAACGCGAAACGCTGAAACAACAGATTCAATAAGCGGTGCAATTTGTGTTAAACAGAATTTATCAGAAGTGTTCTTTTCTAAATTATTTGTTATATCTCTTATGTCATTAATCGCATTCCTTAATAAAATTCTTTTTGATTCTTCGAGATTTTGTGATTTCCTGATAAAAACATCTAATGATGTTAGAGGGGATCGTATATCGTGTGCAACCTGTGCTGCAAGATCTATCTCATTATTTAGCTGATCTGAAAGTTTTTTGAATGAGTCGTTAATAAATTCGCCTAGGACGCTAAATTCATGTATTCCTGATGGGTTTTTATTCTCTTTATCGGGACAATCTCCAGAATTGAACGCCGTTATATTTTTTAGGCTTTGGTTAAGTGGTAGAGTAATTATGCGTGTGAATTTTTTTGCAATAATAATGGTTGTAATCATTGTAAACATTAATGCAATTGGAATGTTCCACAGGGTATGGTGTATATCAATGTTGTTTTGATTAATTGTTAAAAAAATTAAATACCCAAGTCCAACAATAAAGGCAAAAAATGACGTAAGAAGCATCGATGATGTGCTACTAACCTGTAATGATTTTGGATGGCAAAATTCAAACTCTCTATTTTTTATTGAAAATAAAAATCCTAATGCCATTATTAAGACGCCTGCTGTCCAGACTATGTGGAACCAGTTGGTAGAAATTGTGTCATCCATTGAAAACATAAAAATTGCTCTGGATGTTAGGTCAGATGAAACAACCATTAAGCATCCAAGTGTTAATAATGTGATTTGCGATGACTTAGTTCGCGCAAGACAAATGATGGCGTATAACCAGGCCAGCATGTCTAGGAATATACTTATACTTTGATACCATTGTATGTTTTTTGAGTGAACGGTAGATGTCATGGAAAAATAAATTAGAACGGAAACAATAAGAGCTGTTGATAATATGTATGGCAAATTTAATTTTGAAATAATTTTCGCTTGTTGCTTTCTTAGCAGTACTCCCCAGTTAAATGCTTGTGTAAGCTGGAATAGAATGAGTGGTGCAATGACAATCACATTAATACTTGATTTTATATCACGGTGCACTATTCTATAAGAATAATTATAATAAATATCGCAAAACATAAGTGCAATAAAAGATACTGCATTTAATGCGTAAAATAATTTAAATTCTGTTTTCCGTGAAAAAGAAAGATAAATACAGAGTGAAGCGCAGATGGCGTCACCTACAATCTGCGAAATAATGACGATTAATGCACTTGTTTGCACGAACTTTCCCTTTGAGTCTGGTTTTATTTTTTAAGTAAATGGCCTCTGTAGCCTATTTCAGTGAGTCTTTTGCGTAAGGCATCAAGAGCTGTTAAGCCTGATTTTAGTTCAGTTTCTCTTCTTGGGTGAATGAATATTGGAAATGAATACCTGGCGGGGTTTTTTTCATGTCTTACATTAAGGTTAACTTTATGTATAGTAGATTTCAAATAACCATTTGTGCATAACTCTAGCATATCTGAATTAAAAACCACTATTTCATTAGTTGCTATTTCAGGAGAATGCCATGTTCCGTTGCAGTCTAGTAATGCAAGCCCTTTTGAGCTTGCATTTGGTAATAATGTTAACAAGCAAATGTCTCCGTGCGCTTCTGCCCTGCTAGTCAATTTTTTTTCAGTTGTTTCTGGGTAATGAATAACTCTGTATCCGTGTTTATCACAATCCTTTATCATGTCGGGAAGCGTGCTTTTCATACCTAGAATTGTTTCATTAGGCAATGCGCCGTGAATCAAATGTATTAAATTTTCGCCCAATAGAATTAATTCACGGCATAATTTTTTTGTAATCTTAAGGTCGATGAAATCTGGGTGTCTTCCGTTTATATGAGTCTGATAAAATTCTTTATGATCTGCCTCATCATATCCAACTGCTGTCTCAAAATTTAAGGGAACGTATCCTAAAGATGAATTTGGGATTGTATGGAAAAGAAACTGAGCCCGGTAATAAAGAATTAATTCAATCCCTTTCAGCTATATCTAATAGCCTGGAAAACTTTTCAGAACAAAAAACGTTAAAAACATTACTGGAAAATTTATGGAATTCAGCATCAGACGCAAGTACTTATGATGAAGTCTCTATGCAATTATTCTACGCAAATCAAATTTACTGGAACTTTGATGAAACAATCGAAGCAATACAGAATGGGTTAGATGATAAAAATATAGATTTAAGTCAGTGGTTAGATTGCTATACTTGGCTTGGCACTGATCGGGATGGAAGACCTTATGACACTAATGAAAAAACTGAAAAATTAATTAAAATATTTGAAATTGAAATTCGGAAAAATTACACAGAAGAACTAATTCTAATTTTTGATGCATGTTCAATTAAAGATGAGCTTAATGTTATTATTAATCGTTTATCAACAGACAATGAAAATAGTTATCATTTGCCAATTCAATTTTGCAATGATTTGAAAAACTTAAGCAATAAAGCAATTAATGTTGATGGCATTATCTTGAAAATTAAAACTTTTGGATTTCATTACATGAAGTTGGAATTTCGTGACAATTCTAAAATGCTTTCTGAAGTTATAGATACTTTGACTGATAATTTTTTAATTTATACGGCGATTGGCGTCAATGAAAAATACTGCACGTTAAATAGAGCTGAAAAGATTTCTTTTCTGACGCAAGTTCTACATGAGGACAATAACCATTTAATTTCTGAAATCAGGACGGATTACCTTAAGCGAAATAAAATATCCTATGAAAAAAAACTAATTCTTTACAGGAATAAAGATTATATTGAGTTAATGGATATTGATCCGGAATATATTAAGCAAGTTAATGTTGATAGCGCGCTAGGCAGATTTGATTTAATGACAAAATATCCAGAAAGAATACATGTTCATGCCATTGCAGAAACAACTGGCCCTGAAGATGCTTTGGCCCTTTTATTTTTGGCAAAAATTGCAAGTGGTTTTACCGACTATATTGATGTTGCATTACAGCCAGAAGATTCAAATGGGGCTGTAAATGTTTTAGAAATGATCAGAACACTTTATGAAAATCCAATTTACAGGAAGCATCTTAAGACGCGTGGTGATAAGCAATATATTGTCTTCGGGCCAAGTGACACTGGCAAACAAGGAGGTAAGGCAATGCATGTGGCTAATATGAATATTGCAAATGCGCATCAAATTATTTCGTCGGAGTTTAAAATTAAGCCTGTTATCCATGTCATTGTTGGTTATGAGCACGCTCGATGCAATGGCGCGCTTGAGGAAATTCTTGACGGCTATGGAACTTTGAATCAAGACGAAAGTCAATACATGATGGCAGGTTTGAATGAAATGAGAAGTCACTTGCTTTCTTCGAAACAAGTTGTAGGCTTTCTAAGCAACCTTTATTTTAGTCATGAAAACCATAATTGTATTACTGATCTTCAGGTTGAAAAAATTAGCGCTAAAATTAAAGGCTGGTTGGAGATAGTGAAAAGATACCAAGATTTTTTCCATAATCATTCTTCATTGCCTGATTTATTGCGACTTGTTGCACGTTTTGACATTATTAATTCAACAGCAAAAGGGACACGTCCACCAACACGAATTTTAAATGCTAAGACTTTGGAAGATCGTCCTGATGCTATCCGAGCCATTCCTTGGACGCGATCATTTTTGTTGGCGGGCATCCACTCTGAAATTATTGGCGCTGGATATTTGGCCTCGATACCAGCTGAAAAGCTGCATCAAATGTATTTAAACGAAAAAGATTTTCAGCGATATGTGCATCATGTTGCTTATGGTGCAGCAAGATCTGATATGAATTTTGCTTGGAGTACTGCTGGCGAAAATCGACCTTGTGAATTAGAAATATATTGGTTAGCGATTGAATTTCAATCTAGCCTAGAACCATTATCCGCACGTCATATGTTAGCCTGGATTGATTATGAAATAACATTAGCTGCCTGTTTCGTATATAAATCGTTACATGGGGTGATTCCAAAAAAAGCAGTTAATAAAATGGAATTGCTCAAAATAATTAATCCCGCTTTGTTTCATGAGGTTTTTTGGCGTGATAGCCTGTTTTCTTTTCATAAAATATTTCTTATTGAAAGCAGTCGTAATCAGCGGATTTTGAAAGAAAAGCATATTCAAGATTTATTTTCTGGCGCACTCACGATATCTAACACGTCATTAAGCGTAATATATCCTGAAAATGCAAACACATTGAATTGGGATGTAATTGCATCATGATAAATTTGTGTATGATTAAAGATACAAAGTGCAGCAACTTCAAAATGATCGTAATGCTTTGCTTGGTGGTTAGCGTTGGTCGATTTTCCTTGGACTCCTATTTACCATCGCTGCCTTCTATTGCATCTGCATTCCATGCAACAACAGGTCAGGTGCAATTAACGTTAACATATTATTTTTTTGGATACGGCATTAGTCAATTTTTTTATGGGCCGCTTTCTGAAAAATTCGGCAGACGCAATATTTTGTTGATTGGCATGTTTGTGTTTTTATTGGGTAGTTATTTTTGCGTGGTATCTACTACGATTAATATTTTAATTTATTCAAGATTGTTGGCGGGTACAGGAGCCGGTGCTGCCGGCGTATTGGCACGGGCAATTATCAGTGATTGGTTTCCTCAGGATAAGGTAGCAGGCGCATGGGCGCAAGTAACTACCGCAATAGTTATTAGTTTGATTATAGGCCCTGTTTTAGGGGGGATTATCGAGCAGAACATGGGATTTCGGTATAATTTTTGGCTGAGTTTTGTTTATGGTTTTGTTGTTTTAATAGTCATAATGTACGCACTTCCTGAGACGCACCATGAAAGAGCCTCCAAAACACTGAATATAAAAAAAATAGTTTTTTTGTATTTTTGCATCCTGAAAGATATAAAATTTTTATGCTATGTTTCCTGTTCAACGCTAGCATTTTCAGCATTAACCATATTTTTTCAATTAAGCCCCTTTATTTTTATTGGCGATTTCGACTATTCACCTATTAAATACAGCTTTATTCTAATGTGGGTAGCTTTTACTTATATGCTTGGCGGGCAATTCGTAAGAATATACAGCAAAACAATTAAGCCTAATGAAATGATAGCATTTGGCGCTGTGTTGATTTTAAGCGCATCAATTTTATTGGCTATGTCAAATTTATTATTCAAAAGATTTGAGACAACTGCGGTCATTGGAATTTCACTTTTATTTGTGGTTGGTTCGAGAATCATAGTCCCAACGGGGTTAGGGGCTGGACTTAAGCTATATAAACATATTGCGGGGTATGCTGCCGCATTGTCTGGTGGTGGACAAATGCTTGGAAACACGCTAATTAGCTATTGCGTTGCTGAAATTTTCTTAGGACCATCGCTTCATCGCCTAACATGTATTTTGTTTGTAATTAGTGTATTTATTTTAATGATAATGTTCAATCTCAGAAGGATAAACTTAAATAAACTTGATGTTTAAAAAATTACATTCGAATCACATCTGCGATATTGAAAAACGCAAATTATTTACAATGCTCTGTGATGCTAGGGTGACCAAAACTGTTCTAAAACACTAACACACGACGAACCATCAGAAGTGCGCGGCGGCAGCCCTTGCGCGATTAATTGAGAACTTTTCAGTCGTTCGCTGCATCTTACCGCAGGTAATTTATTTTAGAAAAAACAGCCTGAAAGAGTGAGTTAATGCGATGTGGTTGTGTTTTATGCGATGATCTTGAAGGTGGTGAGTGATGCGACTCCCTTGTTTTTTGCAAATTAACTATCATGAAAAGAAGTAATCATTTACACCTTCGCACTAGGGCTACCGCCCTAGTTTCTGAGCTATTTAACGCGATACTCGCATCACTTGACGGTTCCTACTGATATGGTTTGCACACAGCGCAACGCACTTGACGAGCGAGAGAATGATCAGCTGGTTTTTGTAAAATTAACCATGATGAAAATAAGAAATATTTTGCGCGTTCGC
>JAPLRF010000071.1 GCA_026399315.1 Gammaproteobacteria bacterium | reverse complement strand
GAAACGCTGCCGGAAGGCTGCGTGTGAACGCGCATATCATTTTGTTTTTATCATATTTACGCTGAACACACGCACAAATCATCGCCTCAATTTGGCTCATCTTCTGATAAATGGACCCGAAAACACGGTCTTCCGAGATGATTATAGTATCTATCGCAACATACCTGTCATCACAAAAAGCAAATCTAATCAGCTCAGAAACGCTGCCGGAAGGCTGCGTGTGAACGCGCATATCATTTTGTTTTTATCATATTTACGCTGAACACACGCACAAATCATCGCCTCAATTTGGCTCATCTTCTGATAAATGGACCCGTAAACACGGTCTTCCGAGATGATTATAGTATCTATCGCAACATACCTGTCATCACAAAAAGCAAATCTAATCAGCTCAGAAACGCTGCCGGAAGGCTGCGTGTGAACGCCCATATCATTTTGTTTTTATCATATTTACCCTGAACACACGCAAATCATCCTCTCTATATTTGTACCCTTATTTAAGCAAGCTTTAATAATAGACCTGTATAATACATCTTAAAATATCAATATCAATATACGAGGATAATGATCGTGAGTCGACAAGCTGATGCTACCGTAAAAACGGGTGATTCAAAAAGTGCTGTGGTTAAGCACGATCTAGCGGATTTTACTTGCCCTGTTACACAATCACTTTTTTTCGACCCAGTAAGCGGATGCAATCCAAACGAGACCTGCGGCCACACATTTGAGAAAAAAGAGTGTGTCGGAAAACTGCAAAAATGCCCTTGTTGTCGAGAAGACATTACTTTATTTTCACCAGCACTTCATACAAAAAATACCCTAGATGAAATTCTTTTTAATCATCCAGAATTGTGGCAAGACGTTTATTTTAATCTTGATCACTTTACAGAGATATTTACGAAAGAAAATGGATTAAAAACGCAAAACGGTATTCGTTTCCTTAGACTACTTTCTCACGCATCCAATCATTTAAATGACAAAGCAATTGAGGGCGCTCAAAAAGGAAAATCTGCAATTGAAATATTGGCCAGTACTGAAACCGGTCTCGCACTCATGCGAAAATATTTCAACATTAAAGTCGTCGAAGGAAAAGAAAAATATTATTTTGGTAACGCCGAAATATTCGCTGAATCTTTAAAAATTCAGGTTAATGGCGAAAGTATTCAAGCATGGTTGTATCCCTCAGTTGATCTGGTGATTCAAAAAGAAGAAGCCATGCGTGCGAAAATTGAGGCTGAAGAAAGTAACGCATTCAATGTATTTATAAAATCAAAATTGAGATTATTTTCTCCTGCGGCCGATCAAGCAAATTCAAGATCATCTTGTGATTCCGTCAATGACATATTGCAGCAAGTAGTTTATGGTCAACGAGCAAAAGTTCGAGAAATGCTGGATAAAATAAAACGTGAAAATCCAGCGTTATTAAAAGAAGTATTAACATCTGTTGCCACACAACCCATTTATGATTATTCCGGCAAAAAAATTGAAGACATGAAATTATTGGAAGCAGCAGCTGCTGCAAATGCTGTTGCCATCCATCCTGAGCTGGCGGCAGATCCTGATCATCAGGAGATGTGCGAAATTATTCAATCTTATTTTGATTCCACCGATCAAACAGATCAAGCAGAAATCACAGAGCAGTACAAAACTGTATTGAAGCGTAGCTTAGAAAGGCAGGGCGAACAATTAGTCCCGGGGAAAGAAAATGATCTGCCCGCACTGTTGACTGAACACCAAAAAGCACAAGAGAAAAACACATTTGATTTTAGTAAAATTATTGCGGCTATCACACGTGCGGGTAGTGCACCTGATCAAATCACAGCGGCACTTAATAAAGTCGGCGCGAGATTTGATGAGGCTGATGATGCCACGCGTGCAAAATCAGATGATCAATTAACACTGACTGAAAGCTTAAACCGCTTTCGAGAACAATTTGAAAAACATGCATTGAAAGAAGTCATCATTAACCCTCACCATCTGCTAAAAGCATTACAAGATTACATCGTGCAATATGATCGCTGGAATAGCGATGATCAACGGCGACTATTTATTCGTCTAGTTTATGGTTTTGTACAACGTTATTTATCTGCCCAAGATGCGCGTGTTTTTGCCTACGGGCTCGTCGATTCCGTTGAAAATAAACACAAAGTGCCTGATCATTTTAATTTTAGATTTGATCCTGGTTATCAATTTTATCCCCATGTTCGTTCATGTTCTGGACTTGGATTTGATTATTGTGCGGGGCGCGCGGGCTGGCCGCTGCACGTTGCGCGAGCGTCCTTCGGGACGCGTGGGGACTTTACAAAACTTATGTCGAGCAAAAACATCAGCTTTGGAAAACTTATGCGGCCATCGAAATCACATCAACCACGCAGTTGCTCGCTGATGTAAGATAGTGCTGGAGAAACTCAGTGGCATTTACTGCTGCCGCTGACGTCCAGCATGATGCGATAAACTGGCAGCTCAAGTCTTTGTGTTTTTCCAGGTGCCTGACGTGTTTTCCCACCGCCAACTGTCTCTATTTTTCCTTATTAAGACCAATCCGCATGATTAACAGAATGCTGCCATAAAAAGATATTGCGCTAGAAAACATCAAATAATAACACGGGAAAGAAATATTATTAGAAGTGTGAATAAAATATGACATTAATAAGGGCAGTGTTCCGCCGAAGAGGGAAATAACCACATTGTAAGGAATCGAAATTACCCGAAATCGAACATGCACTGGTGCAGCTTTTAAAAATAATGGCAGAAACGTTGTTATTGTTGAACAGCACATGAGTATCAAAACACATAAGCCGAGTAGTAATTTGAAATGCTCATGGGTTTCTATTAATTTAACTGCAGGGTAGGCAGCCAAAAAATTAAATAAGCTGGCATAGTAAATGGGATGTTTTATTTTTGCGTTGTCAATTATCTTTGATAAAACAGGGGTTAATATCAGTATCGATATTGCCATTGCAAGGCTAAGTTGCGCGGCTTGTTTTTTAGGGTAATTAAGAAATACATTTAAATAAGTGGGTAAAAAAATGATGATATAATAAGTCATTACCGCAATTTGAATGCTCATTAACGCTATCGCAATGACCTCTGATTTAAATACTTTAATATCGCTCACGGCGGAAAAGCAGTTTGGCTTTTTATTTTTACACGCAATAAATTCGGGTGTTTCCTGTGCGTGTCTTCTAAACCAAAACGCAACAAACAATGCAAAACCGCCTAAAATAAAAGGAATTCGCCAGCCCCATTTTTCTAAATCACCTTGATCCATTATTCCAGTCAGCAGTGTAAATACCAACAATCCTAGCAATGTCCCCGATAAACTGCCTACCCAGGCAAAGCTGCACCAAAATGTTTTTTTTGAGGATGAAACGTGTTCTCCCAAGTAAATGACTGAACCTATAAATTCAGCGCCACAAGCAAACCCCTGAACAATTCTTAAAATAATTAAAAGAATAGGAGCAGCCATATTTGCTGTAGCGTAGGTTGGCAGTAATCCAATAAACAATGTGGGCAATCCCATCGCAAAAATACTCAGGTAGAATATTTTTTTTCTACCTACCTTATCGCCATAATAACTTGAAAATAGTGCGCCAATTGGCCTTGCAAAAAAACCAATTGCAAAAACAGAGAGTGAAGCAATCAGACTAGAAAATAAATTTTGGCTGGGAAAGAAATTGATAGCCATGATACTTGCAAAAAAGCCATAAACAGTAAAATCATACCATTCAATAATTTGCCCAATCAGGCTTGCGAAGACAGTGCGCTTATTCATTATTTGGATTCATTCTCTTAAAAATAAAATCGGTGAATAATTTAACTTTTTGCGGAAGGTAGCGATCAGTGTAAGGATGAATTACCCATATAGGCTGTTCTAAGGTGAAGTAATTATTAAAGCAACTGATCAGCTGTCCATTCTGAAGTTCTGTTGAAATCATAAAGTTTGGCAAGCAGGCAATCCCTCCGCCATGAATTGCCACAAATTTGATAAATAAAGCGTTGTTAGCTGAAATGACGGGGGAAATTTTTTGAGTTCGCTGTTGATTTTTTTTAGAGAATGTCCATACTGACCCTTCTTCTCGATAATTGTAATCAATTATTTTATGTTGTTCTAAATTTTCAGGTGCGGCGGGACTACCGTTTTCTTTTATATATTCAGGTGATGCGCAATAAACAAAATGAATACTGGTTAACTTTCTCGCAATAAGATTTGAGCTTGTTAATTGTCCGCTTCGAATGGCGATGTCAAAGCCGCCTATCTCTGGTATTTTTCGAATATCGGTTAACTCGACTTTAACGCAGATGTTAGGGTATAGTCCGGAAAATTCCGCAATGATCGGGGCCAATACAATGTTACTGAAGTTTGTCGGAGAAGAAATAGTTAATACACCTTGGGGTGTGTTGTGTAAGTCAAGGATTGCCGAGTGTGCAGATTCCACATCTTGGTGAATTTTATTACAGTGTTGATACAAAACCTCACCACTTTCAGTCAGTGCTATTTTTCGTGTTGAGCGATTAAATAAACGAATACCGGTGAATTTTTCAAGCGATGAAATACGTTTACTGACGGCCGCAGGCGTTAAATGGTGCTTGTGCGCGGCTTTGGTGAAGCTTTGGAAATTGACGACGTCTACAAAAAGTATGATGTCATGTAAGGGTAAAGTAGACATTTATTACATCGTTATTGTTATAAGTGATATTCCGATTATGGGTCTAAACATTATTAATCTCAAGGATTAGAATGCTTTCAGTTTACAGTTAAATTTAAAATGGAAGGAGAAAATATGACTAATATTACGTATGTTGTTGGAGAAGGATTTGAAAATTTTTCAAAAAATCTTAATGTTATTAGTGTTTCTACGCTTGAGGAAATTATTGGCCTTCCGCGCATTGGCAAAGCAAAAAATGGATATTATGTTTTCGGGCAAGGTGTTTCAGGAGAAAGAATAAAAAAAATAAGACAGTTTATTGAAGAAAATAAGGTTAATGATATAGCCATAAAAAACAATGCTCCAGTTAAAGAAGAAAATGAGTATGTGCATAAGAAAATAGCCGAAAACGTCATGATTTCCAAACCATTGGCGGTTAACAATGAGTTTTTTATTAGTAGCTTACTGATAGATGATCGTTGTGCAGAAATGTCAGATCACCTGACAGGACAGCACGTTCAAGGTATGGCTTTAATCGAAGCTGCTCGACAAATGATTTTATCGGTAAGTGAGCACTTTTTTTTGTCGGATGATGAGCGATTTAAAAGTTACTTTGTCTTGAATAAGATTGATGTTGAATTCAAGCAATTTATTTTTCCGATCGATGTTGAATTACGTTGTACGGTTGTTATGTATGAGAAACTGTCTGCTGGTAAATTCACGGCAAAATGCTTGATTGAATTTGTGCAGAATAATATTTCCTGTACGGAAGTGACTATTCAGTTCATGGCAGATGAAAAAGAAAATCTTGAGAAAAAAGAATCAAAGTTAGCTAATTTTAGTGTAAAACTGGCTTACTCCAAAGAAGCGGAAAATATAAATCATTTTTTTGATCAGATTGTTTGTATAAATAAGAATTAATATAGAGTGTAAAACATGCTTTATAATCATTATAAATTAGTAGTGACAACACAAGGCCCCACTTATCCGCCCAGTGAAATTATGGATGAAGAAGGAAATTTTGTAGTGATTGGGGTTATTAATTCTGTAAGCGAAGTAGGAGGATTGCAGCAAGAATGGAATGCAGCCATTGTCGCTCACGATAGCCCTGTGCCTGAATTTGGAAAGAATTTACCTTATAAAATTATAAAAAAAATTGATTTGAAAAATTTAAAAGCAGAGGATGATTGTGTGCTATATGCATTGCCTTTGCCGCTACCCTGTCATAATTACCCTATGATATTTGCACCAGAGCAATCGCCTGTTACTTGTGCGCGAAGGCATTGCCCATTGCACGAGGTGCCAATTCCAGACTTGCGTCCTCAAGATGGACGCAAAATAACACGGCCGATTATGTTATCTGATTGGATACGTGCTGAAGGTGAATTAACGGTAAGGCTTGTGCAAAATCAAACAGCTGCCGCCTTTGATTTTAAATTTAAGCATCTTATACCCAACAGCCTCTATACCATTATGGCTTTACGACAATTTGATTTGGATGCATTGCGCGGTCCTACGCGTCCCGGTCCATTAGGTGTGCCAAACGTTTTTATTACTGATAATAAGGGCAGGGGATCATATTCTGCCATTATGCCTAATCCATTTTCCACGGAAGAAAATGGCAACCGAATCATTAGTGTCGTTGTGTTATGGATGAGCACACAGATGAGCTATGGCGGAGCAATTGGTCATTATGGTTTGGGTGGCGATATTCATGCGCAGCTTAAATTACCGGGAAAGTTTTTTTTAGAGTTTACAACGCATTAAATAGGAGTATGTTATGCCGATTATTAATATTACAACGTGGCCAACACCGATTGAAAAAAAACAAAAAATGATTTTAGAAATAACCCGTGTTGTTCATGAAACAACAGGTGCGCCGCTCGACAAAATAACTGTTTTTGTGCAGGAAATTCAAAAAGATTCTTGGGCAGAAGCGGGTATTTTTGGCGACGACCTTGAATTCCCGAAAAAAAGTAGACGTTTAAATTACAATGAATAAGGAATAAATATGACTACTGCAACTTATTATTTATTAACTACGGAAGTATCCTTTGAGAAAGAAAATAAAGAACAATTAATTTCGGCATGGCAAAAAAAATTAACAAAAGACACCAAACTTTATTTGGCTGAAAACAGTAACTCACTATTAGCGTTGCAGGCATTACACGATTTAACACAGTTAACTGATTTATTGAAAAGTGATTTTTTCAATAAATTTAAAGCCGACACTAAGCATTTTTTACGATCTGATTTACGGCAGGAATTATTGGTCTTCGTCGAAAATATTGTTCCTCAGGAAAATAGTTTGCCTGCAGGTGAATATTTGCAATTGCGTCATATTGAAGTCCCTTTGAATGTATATGAAGATTATGCAGCCTGGCGTAAGGAAACGATTTTCAAGCATGTAAAACAGCTTAAAAATATCGATAGTTTTGTGGCCTATCATTCGGTATTGAGTAATCAACCCGGCGTGATGTTTGTGAGTAGTTTTTCTTGCGCGCCAGAAGATTATTTGGCTGGATTTAAAACCGAAGCTTATCAAGAAATTATTAAACAAGCAGGCGATCGTTTTATTTCTGGCGGTAAAAATGGATTGTATACAACGATATATAAAGAAATTCATTAAAAGAGAAAAATATGCTTCAATCATATGCGGTAATTAATGGCGCAACAGGTGGTATGGGGTCTGCTATTGCGCAACAGTTGGCACAACGCTTTAATTTGATTCTGTTGGGCCGTAATGAAAAATCACTACAGCAGCTTTCAGAACAAATAAAAAAATCTTCACCGGAAATCATTGTGCATTATTTTTTGGTGGATATGCTAAAGCCTGATACATTGCTTGCTGCAGCAAACACAATTCAAAAAATGGGATGCTTAGTTAAATCACTTGTGAATTGTGTGGGTGTTGTTCCGGTTGGCGGGGTTATGGAAATTGAAGAGCGGCAGTGGCACGATACTTTTCAAATTGCCTTTATGAGTGCGGTTAATTTAATTAAATATTTCTCACCTATGATGCAAGAAAAAGGTGGCAGCGTTGTTATCATTAACGGCGTATTTGCAATTCAACCAGATGCTAATTTTGTTGCTAGTGCTGCCGTTACGGGCGCATTACGAAATTTTGCAAAAGCAATTTCAAAAGATTTAATTCGCTATCGTATTCGGGTTAATTCATTACTGCCTGGTGGTACACAAACACCATTGTGGGATGATATTGCCATTGATTTAGGAAAAAAATTAAATATATCGGCAGAACATTTATCACAGTCTGCTGCGGCTAGTAATCCATTGAAACGATTGGCCGAACCAAATGACATTGCACAAGCTGTTAATTTTTTATGCTCAGATGAAGCATCGTATATTAATGGCGCGTTTTTAACGATCGATGGTGGCGCTAGTTTAGCGATGTAGATTTACAGGAGGAATGAAAGTGGATTATATTAATCCGGGTATTGTTTTGATGATTTTAGTGGCTGTATATCAGTCTATTTTGTCCATCATTGCAAAAGGCATTTCCCCGCATATTAGCACGGGAGTTGAGGTGCTTGCATATTATGGCATACCATTATTGTTTTTGATTCCGGTTGTTATTTATAAAGCGCAAGAATATAAAACGAATCATTTTGGATTTTATTTTTTGAGAGGCGCTTTTGCTTCAGGATCAGTATTTTGTTTTTTTTATGCTTCTAAAATGATACCGCTATCGACTGCTGCTTTATTATTTAATTTAACACCTGTCTTTGTTCCCCTTTTTGCGCGTATTTTTTTAGGTGAAGTGACCTCAAAACAAGTGTTGATCGGTATTTTAATTTCTTTGGCAGGGGTTATTGTTGTAATGCATCCAAGCATGATCGGCCTATTTTCTCCCGTAACATTGGTTGGTTTAGCTTCGGGTGTTTTAATGGCGATGGCGCAAGTGATGTTACGTCACTTGTCAAAAATTAAGGAACCACCTAAGAAAATTGTATTTTATATTTATCTCGCCAGCACGTTTTCCTCATTATTCATTATTTTAATCGAAAATAGGCTTAGTGATAAAAACGCCTTGACAATCAGCACGGGTGGACATTCTTTTCTTGTCATTTCCATGCTCATATTGCTTGGATTAATCAGTTTAATTGCTCAGAGAACCTTAACAAAAGCATTTCAATATTTGCCAGCTGCTAAACTGGTGCCATTTCTTTATATTAGCGTTCCAGTTTCTAGCTTATTGGGTTGGATATTATGGAAACAGCAACTCACGCCAAACTTATTGATGGGGGCTGGGTTAATTTTGACGGGGGTTTTATTTATTACAATTGAAAAAAACAAGGAGTCGATATGCGTTCAGCAGCAGGAACAACCGTTGTAACACGATTTTCAACTTTTCAACAGAAGGTGCAATTTATGAAGTTACCATTTTCAAAGCAAGGTTTGGGTTGCATGGGCATGTCAGAATTTTATGGCAAGCCAATGAATCAAAATGATGCTATTAATCTCATAAAAACTGCATTTGCAGCAGGTCTTAATTTTTTTGATACAGCAGATGTTTATGCTTTTGGTGATAATGAAATATTATTGGGCGAAGCAGTCACTGCCTTATTAAAAGATAATGTATCCCGTGAGCAACTTATTATCGCGACGAAATGCGGCATATTACGTGATAAAAATGATCTTTCAAAGCGTGGAACGGATAATTCATATGACTACGTCAAATCAGCTTGTGACGCTTCCTTGAGTCGGCTGGGTGTTGCTGTGAAGTATATTGATTTATTTTATCTTCACCGCATTGCAAGCAATGGCGCGCAATTGGATGAAGCAATGAAAGCCATGGCCGAATTATTGCGTACTGGACAAATTAAAGCGGTTGGCTTATCGGAAGCCACCGCAGAACAAATTCAAATTGCCAATGATGCGCTACTGAAATATACGCATAATGCGCATCAAATCGCAGCGGTGCAATCTGAATATTCTCTAATGACCCGTTTTGTTGAACATAATGGTGTGCTTGATCTTTGTCATTCCCTAGGAATAACTTTCATTGCTTATAGTCCGCTCTCACGTGCGTTATTAACTGGAGAGGTTGAAGATTTAAGTCAATTTGCTGAAAATGATTTTCGCCGTAGTTTGCCGAGATTTCAAAAAGAAAATTTTGAAATGAATAAAAAAATTGTTGCGGAAGTAAGGGCTATTGCTGCTGAAAAGCAATGCACTACTGCACAAATTGCATTGGCGTGGGTATTAGCACAACCTGGGGTTGTTCCTATTCCTGGAACAACGAAGTGCGAAAATTTATTAAAAAATATCGCTTCAAATGATATTACACTAAGCGCCGACCAGCTTGAACGTTTGAAAAAACTCAAGCCAGCGCAAGGCTCGCGTTATACAGAAGCGGCAATGAAAGCCTATGGTTTTGATAATGAATTGGGAAATGACAGCGCATTAAAGCTGTAAAAAAGGATTTTAAATATGTTGTCGACATTGCTGGATAATTCAAAATACATTTTGAAGGTGGGTGCATCTGCCAGTTTACGTCTTGATATGCTGCAGGAATTGCATGGGAAGTATAGTGAACAATTTATTGCGCAGGTCCAATTTAATCCTGGGATGTCAATTCTTGATATTGGTTGTGGTATTGGAAATATGTCATGTTGTTTTGCGCGACAATTCCCTGATTGTAGGGTTGTTGGCTTGGATAATAGTGAGGCACAATTATTGTTGGCAAGCCAACGCGCAAGTTATAAAAACTTAAGTAATCTTGAATTCAGAAAAGGTGACCTTGAAGATTTAACTGATCTTAACGAACAGTTTGATATTATTTATAGTCGCTATTGTCTAATTCATGTTAGTAATCCAATGGCTACATTAAAAAATTTAAAAAATAAACTGGCGCCGAATGGTCGAATAATTTTAGAAGAGCCTTCAATGGACAGTGCGTTTTGTTATCCTGAAAATGCTGCCTATAAAAAATCTCGAGATCTGTTGAATCGATTGGCACAGTTGCGTGGTTTTGATTTTGAGGTTGGAAAAAAACTAGAGACCTTGTTGCATGATGCTGGGTTTGTTGTTCAGTGTCGTAATTTGGTCCAGCCATTGCTTGAAACTGTGAATGAGAAAAAATTATTAATATTGCTGACTGAGGAGTGTCGTGATGCTTATTTAACACACGATCTTATTTCTGAGGATGAGTTTAGCGGGATGATGGTGAATTTAGAAAATCTTATTCGTCTCGAGGGAACATTGATTGGATTTCCTCGGACAACACAACTTTGCGCTACTCACAAAAATTAACGGTGTATATGAATCGCTATATTGCAATATTTGATTTAGATGAAACAATAATTAATTGTAAAAGCCTATTCGAAGTTTACAAAACACATTGTTTGTCTGAAAATGGCCCGTTAATGGGTCAAAGAAAATTTGATATTATGATACAAGATATAAAGTCTTATCAAGCCAATAATATGCCGCGTGATGAATTAAATAAACTATTCTATGGTTATTTTTCAGGCATTTCGCGACATGCAATGCTTCAGTCGATAAAGAATTGGTTTCTTGATAATTGCAAAAAGGATAATTTTTTTAATCAGCTTGTCCTCGAAGCGCTGCGACAACATCAACGCAATGGTGCCAGAGTAATTATTTTGTCTGGATCCTTCAGTGATTGCGTTTCCGTGATAGCGGAATATTTAAATGTTACTGATTTTTTAAGTATTAATTTGGCGTGCGTGAATGATATTTACACCGGTAAAATGATGGGTATTCAAACAATTGGTGAGGGTAAGTTGCTGGCAATTTTAAATTACATTCAGAAATTAAATCTAAAGATGGAGGGAAGTTATGGATATGGGGACCACATCTCCGACCTGCCTTTTTTGAATGCCGTTGAAAACCCTGTTGCTGTTGGAAATAATGTTGATTTAATGGCTATTGCGCATGCCAACAATTGGCGCTCAATCAATTTTTAAATAAGGTTTTTCGTTATGAATGAGAATTTTATCCGTGATTTTTCAAGTATTATTGAAGTTTCGCCTCAAGAAATGAATGATGATTTTAATTTGCAAAATGCATCAGAGTGGGATTCTATTGCTTGCCTCTCTACCATTACCTTGGTCGATCGCCATTTTAGAGTATTGTTGAGTAACGATGATTTTAAATCAATCCGATATTTTAAAGATTTGAACTTGGCGATAAACAGAAGGCTTGGACTTTAATATGAAAAGTTGTATTAAAGCAGTCAGCTATGCCTTTCCAGAAAAAAAACTGAGCAATCAAGATTTAGCAATGCTGTATCCTGATTGGTCGGTTGAAAAAATAGCAGGTAAAACGGGTATCGCTTTTCGTCATATTGCCAGTGAAGATCAGTTCAGCCTGGAATTAGCGGAATTGGCAGCAAAAAAATTATTTTCTGATTATGAAGTTTCAACAGATAAAATTGATTTTGTTATTTTCTGTACGCAAACACCTAAATATTTATTGCCAACAGGGGCGTGTGTATTGCAGTCAAAACTGGGTTTGCGAAATGATGTAGGCGCTTTTGATATTAATTTGGGTTGCTCTGGATATATCTACGCATTGAGTGTTGCCCATGGTTTAATCCAATCAGGTCAAGCAAAATCTATTTTGTTGTTAACTGCAGATACATATACAAAATTAATTAATCCTGAAAACCGTCAGTTAAGAACAATTTTTGGAGATGGTGCATCAGCAACTTTATTGGAAGCGCAGTCAGATGGCGCTGGAATAGCGCAATTTTCTTTTTATACGGATGGAACGGGTTATGACAAACTTATTGCGCCAATGAGTGGTGTGCAGGGTTTGATGTGTAATAAACCCTATCAAGCTGATTTGACTATGATTGGCCCAGACATTTTCAATTTTACAATAAAATGTATTCCAGCGCTTGTAGATGCGATTTTACTGAAAAATGCTTTATCGATAGCGGACATTGATTACTGTATTTTTCATCAGGCCAATAGTTATATGTTGTCATATTTACGTGAAAAATGTGGATTTACAGAGGAACAATTTATTATTGATATGGAAAATTATGGCAACACGGTTTCAAGCAGTATTCCAATCGTGCTTTCAAATTTATTCAGCACTAAAAAAATGGATGATTCTAAAACAATATTATTGTTAGGTTTTGGAGTGGGTTTGTCGTGTGCAGGGACGGTGATTAAACGATAACAGTTTTATATTTAATTTAATAACCGGAGAAAATAATGTTAGCGCAAGAAAATGAATATAATGAAAATACGGGTTTATTGTCTAAAAGTGATGATGTGAGATCTAATGATTCAAGTCAGGCTATTGTGGTTCAGCCTGATGGCAGCTCATTAAATTTCGCACAAAAAGAAATCAAGGCTCTTCCAGCTAGTGATTCACCTTCCACGGTGTTGAAAGTGATTTCATTTGGCGTGAATAATTTATTGGTTGCGGTTCATTTAATTGGAATTGGCGCGCTCATGACATCATTAGGGCCTGATGAAGCAGCAGCTGCACCGCTTGCTTCTAGTTTATTAGCGGTTATTAATGGTACCGTTGTTGGTATTTTGTTGAATGCCGGTTATGAAATTGGACTTCTTATTGGCAATAAGGGAACTCAAAAAGAAATTGGTACGGTCATTAGAACAAGTTGGGCAGCCGGTATTGCGGGTGGTGTTATTACGACAAGCTGTTTTTTATCGATGGAAACAGTGATGCCCTATATTATCGCTCCTGCAACAGGTAAAGCGGTAGGTGAATTTTTTAGATATTTTGCAATAGGGTCTTTTTCTGAGCCTTTGGGTGCAGCAAATGGGATGATTATTGGTCGTATTGAAAAAGGCGCTTTTGTACCAGTGTTGGTTCCATTTGTTTCGATGGCATTATATCGTTTACCTGCATTGGGTTTTGGGTATTATTTTTCACATACGTTGGGTATGGGTGCAAAAGGAGTCGGATTGGGAACGGCTGTTGCCAGTTTGATGTCTTATTTCATGACACAACTTTGGTTTTCACGAAAAACATTTGATGGTTGTGACTTGTATCAATCTTCCTTGGAAGATATAAAAGAACACGCACCTACTTTTTTGAGCGGCGGATGGAAACTTGCTTTGCAGAGATTGAGCGAATGGGGAAATATTGCGGCGATTGCACTGTTGGTTGGAATATGGAGTAATACAAAATTACAAGTATTACAGCCTGCTATTCAAGCGAATACTTTAATTGCTTTGTGCATGCAAGGAATGGGTCAGGCGGCAATGATGTTTGTGTCAAGTGATTGTGCTGCTCAGAAAAAACATTATGAAAATTTTCAAAAAAATAATTCAAGAGAAGAGCTGGATAAATTTTTTGCGCTAATTGCTGTGAATATAAAAATATTTTTAGTGAATAATTTTGCTGGTGTTGTTGTTGCTTCTCTACTGAGTGCTGGCATCTATTTTTCACGTTCACTTGAAATAAAACAATTTTTGAGTGATAAAACGGCAGTTGAACCGGGCGTTCATGATTTGGCTGAATCATTATTGTTAATTAATTTATTGGGTCAGCTCCCGGATGCTATGCGCATTATATCGGGTGGAGTATTAAGAGGATGGAAAGATTTGCTCTTCCCGACAATGATCAGCATTTTATTGATGACGTTCGTAACTGTTACCGCTGGTTGGTTGATTGGCCATTTTAAAGATGAAGATCCTACCCCGATGTTTGCAATTCGTGACATTGCCATTGCGCTATCCGCATTAATTAATGGTTATCGTTTTTTGCAGCATATGAATGCTGATGTTAAATTATATTCAGAGGGGCTGGATAAATTGGGTGTGCCGCAAGATGCAGAAGAACGAAAAGCACTGCATAGAGGATGGTGTAGCTTTATGCCGGCATTTAGGTCTAATTCTAACGCAAGTGATAAAATCTCAGTAACGACAAGCAGGTCCCTGCCTGAGCTTAAAATCTAGATTTTCATGCAAAATCTGCTGCCCGCATTGATGATTCTGGGCAGCAGCGCCATATCGCGATATAGTGTAGCTTCACAACATCAAAATGGATTTGATTGCCATGAGTGAACACCTTCGAAAAAAATCGCTTGCGCCGCTCACACTGGCCGCCTTGGGCATAATTTATGGTGATATTGGAACAAGTCCTTTATACGCCCTTAATGCAGCGTTACATGGTTTAACATTTAACTTGGTGAATGTGGTTGGCCTATTGTCTTTGATATTATGGACGCTCGTTTTAGTTGTTTCGGCAAAATATCTTTGTCTGGTGCTAAATGCAGATAACGAGGGTGAAGGCGGTGTTTTAGCGCTACTGGCGCTTTTGAAAGAGAAACACAAGCATTCATCGACGTTGTTTTTTTTGATTGGTATTTTTGGTGCGGGTTTGATGTTTGGCGATGGCATGCTTACGCCTGCTATTTCCGTGATGAGTGCGGTTGAAGGGATTGCGGTTGTATCACCTGCGTTTTCGCATTGGGTATTGCCGGCATCATTTATTATTTTATTTCTACTTTTTAGCTTTCAATTTCTGGGAACGCACAAAATTGGGTTTTTATTTGGCCCTCTTATTTTAATTTGGTTTACCCTATTGGGCATTTTAGGTGTTATTCAAATTATTAAAAATCCAATCGTGCTTCAAGCGATTAATCCACATTATGCCTACGCCTTCTTTATCAATAATGCTTGGGTTGGATATGCTATTTTAGGCAGTGTGTTTTTAGTGGTAACCGGCGCTGAAGCTTTATATGCTGATTTAGGCCATTTTGGTAAGAGTCCGGTTCGATTAAGTTGGTTTTTCGTTGTTTTTCCTGCACTTTATTTAAATTACTCGGGGCAGGCTTCCTATTTACTTGCGCATCCCCATGCTGCCAATAATCCTTTCTACTTAATGGCCCCAAGTTGGTTTTTAATTCCATTAATTATCATTGCCACTATCGCGACAATAATTGCATCTCAAGCGGTCATTTCTGCAACATTTTCCATGACTAAACAGGCCGTACTGCTTGGCTTGTATCCTCGATTGCCGATTCGGCAAACGTCAGAAGTGGTTCAGGGTCAAATCTATGTTCCTCAAATTAATTTTTTGCTGGGGCTCGGCACGCTAATTTTAATTATGATTTTTAAAAGTTCAGATGCGATTGCGCATGCCTATGGCATCGCAGTGAATTTAGTGATGATGTTAACAACCTTCATGATTATTTTGGTTGCCAAAGAAAAATGGCTTTGGAATCCGCTAAAAATTATTTTAGTTTTTTCTATTTTTGTTTTAATTGACATTGCGTTTTTTGGCGCCAATGTTGAAAAACTTTCAAGTGGCGGGTGGATTCCCATCATGCTTGCAGCGGTTTGTGCGATTGTGATGTATACCTGGAATAAGGGGATGGAATATCTGCAGGCCTTTTATTTTACAAAGCAAGACGATTTCGTAAAGATGCTGGCTCAATTACATGAACAAAATATTAGCCATTTAAATGACCTGACTGCCATTTTCATTACAGACGTATATGACAGAAGCGGTGGAAGTTTTTTGCGATTTTTAAAACTAAATCGTTCCATTCCAGAAAATATTTTGATACTTAATTACACGGTAGAAAATATACCTTATGTGTCTTCAATTGATCGTTATGAAGCAAGTTGCCTTGATAAAAACATTTGTCAATTAACATTGCATTTTGGGTTTATGGATTTTATATCTGTGCCACAAGCATTATATGTGGCCAATGATAGGCAATTATTGCCATTTAAAATCAATATTGATTCTGCGCTATATTTAATAGAAGTGCCGAATATTATTGCTTCACAAAAAAAGAAATCAAGTATGTTTTTCTGGCAAGAAAGATTGTTTACCTTTTTAATGCGCAATTATTCCGCCAATATTAATATCGACTTCTATCAGTTACCTTATGATAGAACGATTGCAATCGGAACCTATTGCGTTATTTAGGACTTGAACTAGGGTGTCCAAACTCACCAAAACGCATTCCCCCTGTTTTGGACCTCGCAAATTACCTCGCTTCCCCGAATTAATTGAAAATTCTTCCGGTCAGGCTGTTGTACTAAAGTCTCCAGTTTTCCAATACGCGGTAAAATATCGCGTCGCAATTTGATTAATGAACCACCACAATTTATCGCAGCATTCTGTTGTGCCACAGTAATACCAACCACTTTTTTTGCATCGATTACACTAAATCTCGATGTTCTAGTTTTTTCTGCAGTAAAAGGCATAAATCAGGCGTGCCATTTTATTAAACTGCTCGGAAGCGCGGCCGGAAGACTCCGTGCGAATTTATTAAACTGCTCGGAAGCGCGGCCGGAAGACTCCGTGCGAACGCGCAAAATATTTCTTATTTTCATCATGGTTAATTTTACAAAAACCAGCTGATCATTCTCTCGCTCGTCAAGTGCGTTGCGCTGTGTGCAAACCATACCAGTAAGAACCGTCAAGTGATGCGACCCTTGTTTTTTCGCGCGACGCACGCGGTCCTCCGGATGTTGATGAGCGATGCAAGTATCGCGTTAAATAGCGCAGAAACGCGGCCGGAAGGCTGCGTGCGAACACGCAAATTATTACTTATTTTAACGATAGTTAATTTACAAAAGCCAAGGGAGTCGCATCACTCACCACCTCCAAGATCATCGCATAACACACAACCACATCGCATTAACTCACTCTTTCAGGCTGTTTTTTTTAAAATAAATTACCCGCAGTAAGATGGAGCGAACGATAAAGATAAAATGTTTTATTGATCAGCGACCGAACGGGTGACGATGATGCGTTGGGCTTAAGGAAGTCTTAAACAAAATTATTATTTATCGTGCAAATTGAGGCGATGATTTGGGAGGGAAGACCAGGTTCGCGGGTCCATTTATCAGGGAATGAAAGTATGTGATTTAAAGCGGTTTTGGACACCCTAGACTTGAACAGTGCACGTTTATCCGGTCCAATTTAGAGGGTAACGGAAATATTATTCCTGTTAGGGGGATCAGGGATCAGCTGTCTGGGATGGTTGTTCGCATTCTGACACTGATCTCAGATCCCTGATAACTTCTTGCAACAGCTATAATGTTAGCATCACCCTGAAAAATGGAGCGGATACGTGCACATTGTTTATATTATCGAATGCATCAACGGAGCTTATTACACGGGCTATACCACCGATATCACGCGCCGTTATCAAGAGCATCAAGCCGGCAGCTCAAAATGCAAATATACACGCGCATTTCCGCCAAAAAAATTAGTGAAGGTGTGGGAATTTGATAATAAATCTGATGCGCTGCGATTTGAAATTAAAATTAAGTCGTTAACGCGTCCGCAAAAGGAATTATTGTTCAATGCGCAATAAGGGTTTTGAAATCGTATTTTCCAGCGTGCTAAGTTTCAAACTAATTGCCATTGTTATAAAAGAATCTGGACATATGCTCATATAGTAAAATAGCCATAACAATTTTTCTCCGCTATGCATTTTTTCAAAAACTAAAATTTTATGTGATTCATTGTGTTTGACCAGCTCATCTTTTAGTCTTGAGAAGAAATTTTTTGATTCATGTAGGCGGGGTGATATTTTACGTGCTGAAAGCAATCCTAAATTATCCTCGGCCTCTGTGATAAACGTTTCAACAGAGATTTCAATACAGTGGTTCGCTAGGCCATTTTCATAAAAAATTAAAAAAAACAAGTTATTTTCCTTGAACCAGTCGTGACATTCAGGGTAAACCGCCAATGCGCCTAAACAGCTTATGTTAATAATCGAATTTCGGATAGAAGTATCGCTTAATAAAATCTTATTGAAAGTTGAGTGAAACACATCCGTGCTAAATGTTATTCTGTCCCTGTGATTATCAATTAAATAACTGATGTTAATATCCTGTAAAATGATCCCGCATAAATTAAGAGACGAATTTATTTTTTTTTCGAACATATAATTAAATTGTGCTTGAGATACAGTAACGTCATACAGTGAAGTGGCGTTGCAGCTTGAAACAAAATCATCTGGATAAGGGCGTATATCTGATTCCTCATTAAAATGAACTGCCACGCCATGCAAGAATTTATTTTTACCATGTTCGGCACAGAAGTGATAAAGCTGAATGTAGTCATCCAATGAGATGATGGAAACTGTTCTGTAAATTGATTTTGATAAATCAAAATCATGTTGCAGTAACATGCAAATTTGTTCAATTGTGAATTCTGCTTGAATGAAAACAAAAAATGGATTAAGTATTTCCAATAATGGCTGAAAATCACTTCGTGTGAAATTAAAATTATAAAATCTAATTTCAGTATAGCCTTCCTCGATGAATTCCTTATTTTCAAAATAATGTCTGCTATATTTCTTGTTATTCAGATAATCAGTAGGAGAGAGGTTGAGTGTTTTTGCTTCATTCATTGTGTTGGTGTGCGTAGTGGAGCGAAAAAATCCAAGTGTCCAATTATATGTTGCGGTAGATATTGCAGTAGGAATCTCAAATAAAGCACGCATGGTTCCCTCCAAAAATAGTCCATATTGAAAAAATCAAATAATAACAGTTTTCCAGCTTGCACGCAGGTGTGTCGACAGAAAGGGTAGGATATTATTTTCTAAATTTTCCTTCACTTTCCATGGTGGGTTTATCAATAAAAGACCGCATTCTGACAGTTTTCCGGGTTCTACGCTGTTTCCTATTGAGAAATGAATCGCAAAGTTCTCAGTGCCAAATTTTTTAATGTCGCTATAAAAATCATTAATTAATTTTTCGTCTTTTATCGGATACCAGATCATAAAATGCCCTGAGCGCCAGTGTCTTAATGCGCGCTGTAATGCTGCGATGATTTGTTCGCATTCATTCTGCACCTCAAACGCTGGATCAATCAGTACAAGACCGCGTTTTTCTTGTGGCGGCAAGAAAGCTTTCATTGCCAAATAAGCATCGATATGATGAATTGAAACGGTTCTTCTTTTGGAAAGATTGTCTTTAAGGGTGTGAATATCTTCTTTGTGTAATTCCGATAAAATCATGCGATCATTTTCTCGTAATACTGCATCCACAATTAACGGGGATCCTGGATAAAATTCTAAATTACTGTCGGCATTATATTTTTTTACGATAGTAATGTATTTTTGTATTTCAAGAGGTGCGTCGCTATGGTCAGCTGAAAATAATTTTGTAATACCGTTTTCATATTCCTTCGTTTTTTGCGCCTGTTCTGATTGTAATTCGTATAAGCCAATACCTGCGTGCGTGTATAAAAAACAAAAGGGTGTTTCTTTTCGCTGCAGTGCTTCTAGCAGTATAATTAAAGTAACGTGCTTAACCACGTCGGCAAAATTGCCCGCATGATAGGCGTGTCTGTAGTTCATGAGAATACCGTACGTAGTTTATTAATTAATTTTTCGCGCTCGTCGTCTGTGTATTTTTCTTCTGTTAGTTTCTCTTGCCATACACTGTGTGGCCATAATAAATCATCTTTAAAGCGCGCAATAACATGAACATGCAATTGCGAAACGATATTCCCCAGTGAGCCGATATTTAATTTGTCAGGGATGAAATGCGTGCGCATGCATTTTGAAACATGCGCTATCTCTTTCATTAAATTTAGCTGCTGATTTTCATCTAATTGAAAGATTTCCGTTGTGATGTTTTCAATGCGCGGCACTAAAATAATCCACGGATAGTTTTTATTGTTTTTTAAGCGCACTTCAGATAAAGGTAAATCCATGATCTTGAATGTGCTGTTTGATAGTTTTTCATCAATTATAAATGGCATTCTAAACTCTCTAAAATCGCGCAGCATCCGCAAAATAAAAAACAAAAATCAGCGCCCAAATCATTAACATCGGATGCACCTGCTTTATTTTCCCCGTTAATAATTTTATGATCACATAACTTATAAAGCCCAATCCTATGCCAGAAGCGATAGAGAATGTAAGTGGGATCATGATCGCTGTAATCACACCTGGAATGGTTTCGGTCATGTTTTCCCAATTAAAATGCGTAAAACTTTTAATCATCAGGCAACCCACAAATAATAATGCGCTGGCTGTTGCGTAGGAAGGGATTGTTTTTGCGAGCGGCGAGAAAAATAAGCTCAGTAAAAATAATACTGAAACAACAACGGATGTTAATCCGGTTCGGCCGCCTGCGCGTACGCCAGCAGCACTTTCACAATAGGGGCTGCAACTTGATGTGCCAAGTAATCCGCCTGCCATGCTTGCAACGCTGGTTGCCAATAATCCGCGCGATAGTTTTTGTGTATCTTGTTTTGAAGAACGCAGTAACCCTGCTTGATATAATATCCCGACAAATGTACCTGTGCTGTCAAACAGAGATACGAGGAAAAAGGCAAAAACAACCGAAAATCCAGCGTGAGAATATAGGCCATTAAAATTGAGCTGCATGAAATTAGGAGACAGTGAAGGTGGCATTGCTATAACGCCATCAAATTGTGCGTGCCCTGTTAACATGCCTATTATGCTTATGGTTATAATGCCAATAATAATTGCACCCGGTACACGCAAATAATCTAAGGCGACGATTAAGCAAAATCCCATAAAAAATAAAAGAGTGGGGAGCGAATGAATATCACCCAGCCCTAACAAAGTATGTTGATTGGTTTGAATGAGTCCGCCGCTATGTAAGCCAAGCATTGCGATAAATAATCCAAGGCCTGCGGCAATGGCCATGTTCATTGTTTCGGGAATCGCATCAATTAACCAACGTCGCATCGGGGTAATCGTGATCAAAAAAAATAAAATGCCAGAAATGAAAACGGCCCCTAATGCTGTTTGCCATGTATACCCTAAGCCTTGTACAACAACATAAGAAAAATACGCATTTAATGCCATTGCAGGGGCAACGGCAATCGGATAGTTTGATAAGACACCGGTCAAAAAACAGCCTATGGCTGTGACTAAACACGTCGCAACAAATGTTGCGCCGGGATGCATGTGCGCTTTGGATAAAATGGCGGGATTGACAAGGATAATGTATACCATTGTCAAAAAAGTTGAAAAACCCGCAATCACTTCGGATTTGATGCTTACGTCATATTTCTCGAGCTTGAAAAAACGCGTAATAAAATGGTTAAGCATTCACAGTTTCGCTTGTAGGTAAGTTTGATGGGATTTTTTATTTTTTTTAGCAGACTTATCAGTTTTTTTAGCCTCAATTTCACGAAACCAATTGTGAATAAATTCGAGCTTCTCTTTTTCCTTGTCTGGAATTTCGAGCTTTGAATTCTCAGTCATCATGCTCGTCGTCATTGTGCGGATGTGCGTGCGAAGGCGATGGATGCGGTGCTTGATGTTGCGCTTTTTCATGCGCTTCAAATTCTTCGAGTTCTATTTCCCTTAATATATGCTGGATACGATGATGAAGCGCCATTAATTCTTCGCATTCCTCTTCAAGCAATGCTTCAAATAATTCTTCAAGGTGTCCCTTCATTTCATGCCAATGGTCATTGGCGTGGCGGATCACCTCGATGTGATGATTGAAAAAATGCGTATTATTTTCTGCGGCGTGTTCAGTTGCTCTATGGTGAGATTCTTCGAGGTGAATTAATTCTGCGCGCAATTCATGCATGAGGTGATGAAAATGTTCGATGGCTTTGTCGTCAGTTTCCTCGACATGTTCGTCGAGTAATTCGTGAACGGATTCATTGTATTTTTCGATTAATTCATTTAGCTCGAGGTGTAATTCAGATTTTTCTTCTGCGGCGCATTCAGGGAGGCTGTCCAAAATGGGTGGCTCGGCTTGGGTGGATTCTTTATTGTGGTGATGTTTTTTTTCGCTCATTATTAAATCTTACAGCAAGCTAGTTGAAATGGAATTGCATCCTGTGTTTGCGTGGGCTTCCCGTTGCCAAAATAACTGGGGGATGAAAAATGAATAGATAATCGGTGCTTCCCAGCGCTGAACTCAGGGTATAAGTTAGTTGTTGAGGGTAAAGCAACGCGAACCAGATGGCAAGGTGTTGTGGGATTGAGGGTTTGCAAATGAAAACCATTTTCGGCAATCGCGGGTTGTAGAGGCGTGCTTTCACGCGTTAACTGGAGCAGTGTTTCGGTAATATCTAATAGTGGTTTGAAATTTTCTATCCACAATGATAAATCCTTTGATTTTTCCCCTGCGGCCTTGTTTTGCCATAACATATAAGCAGGTAAGCGATAATCACAGGCGCCGCCAGGGTTGGCTAGGTTAGAGCGAATTTGATGGAGGAAATCATTTTGACGCAAGGGTTCTCCAATGCGTGCATGATGCGTGTGAAGGTAATGATTTAAGCTGTCTAATTTTTTAAGCGTGCTTTGTAAGCGTTGCGGATCCACCTGCTTTGAACGTACTAATTGTCCCCACGCGGTCGCATATTGCGTTAACGTTTGGCTTAATTTGGATTTAATATCAGGACGATCTGTGACTTCTAAGATTTTTAACAGTGCATTCATGGCGCTTTTTGTATTCAACAAAGAAGTGCATGCGGCTGTTTTTTCGAACTGTTGAAATAAATTTTCAAGGCGTAAACAAATACGAATTGCGTCATTAAGCGGCATTTCGTAAATAATGAGATTTTTTTCAGTGCTTTTGGTGATTTCCATTGCTTTCTCTGCTGTTTAGCTGTGCATTTTAACACGAGATACTGCGTACGAAAAGGTGAAGGTGGCTTAAGATTGGGCGCGCGCATTACAATTTAAACAAATCATGACGTTATCGTTCTGTCCGCGTTCGTTTGGTACTAGGGTGTCCAAAACCCCTCTAAATCACATACTTGCATACTCCAATAAATGGACCTGGAAAGAGAGTCTTCATTTCGGCACACGTAGGCTGCCGCCCGCGTTTCCGAAATAATTATATTATTTATCGCAACATGTCTGTCATCGCAAAAAGCAAATCCAATCAGCTCAGAAACGCATCCCGGCAGGGTGCGTGCGAACGCGCATATTATCGCCTCTACTTCATACTTCCTTAAGTCTCACTCTGTATGATTCATATTTATACAAATAAGCAAAGTGGGG
>JAPLRF010000036.1:65741-186570 GCA_026399315.1 Gammaproteobacteria bacterium | reverse complement strand
TATTAAAATATTTTTGAGATACTTCTTTTGTAAGCATGATCTGTCATCTTATTTTGTTTAGCGATGAAATCTTATAACGGTTTCATGTTTACATTTCAATCATTTCAAGCACTTACAAAAAAATTCGTGGGGATACCTCAGCACTCCCGCCCGCAATGCAGCACTTGTGCGAATTAGCGCTGCAGACAATCAAAAAAGATCACAATCTTCGTGCTGCTCCTCTCGAAAGTCAGCCTGAGCTCAGTGCTTTTTATCCAGCAGCAGATGAAGCTCAATTTGTTGCACCCAATCAAACTTTACAAGCAGCATTAATGCAGTATGCGTATAAAGAAGCCGCTCAGTTAGATGTAAAAGATAACTGGTATCAAAGAAATATCATCGAGCACCTGGAAATTTTTATTGAAATGGGGTCGCCAGAGAAAGCTAACAATGAGCAGATTGTTCAAAGACGCAAAGAAATATTGACTGCTCTGCAATCGAATAAGGCACCTGATTATACATTTTTGTCACACCCAGCGGATGTTAAAATTGTTTATTTGCTGTCAGTCTCAGGAAAACATGGTCTGGCTTTTCATCGCACGATTCTTTCTAAGAGTGAAATGACGGCAGCTAACCTGAAGTTTTTTCCCGCTGGTGAAGCTCAGCCAGCTTTGAATAAACAAGAGAAAAAACAGACATTATCTGAAAAAACAAATAAACAGACTGTTTCTATAAAAGATATAAACGAGGCTATGAAATCATATAAGGACTCATGCAAAATATATGCTTTCTTTAACGCTCGCCAAGGTGGAACTAAGTTTCTTACCGAGAAAAATATTTCGTATCTAAACTACCTTGCGGAAAGATATGGGAAATCTTCAGCAGATACGAAAGCACAAAAAAAACTGCGCGCGGTATATAATGCATTGATAAACAAAGATCGAAAAGCACTCAATGAAGCGGTTTTTATGAAAACGGGGTGGTTTGAGTCTAAGGCTAAGAAGAAAGGGGAGTTTGCGCTAGCAAAATAAAGTGACGGCTAAATTCAATGCGCGCCAATTTAGCGTCCTTATAAAAACACGGTATTGCTAATATAAAAACCGCTTGATATTCTGAGCGGGCTTTTATTGTCCACAACGGGGTTTCTCGTGCCAATCGCCACTTCTCAACTAAAACGGGTTTTTACCTTATCCTTTCCCATGGCGGGTTCGCGATTCCTTCAAATGGCCAGTGGCTTTATTGGAACGATGATGTTGGCGCATTTAGGGCGGGAAGTCCTGGCATCTTGCGCTCTAATCAATGCCACTTTATCTGCGATATTATTGATTTTCATGTCGATTGTTTTTTCCTTGAGTTTTATCGTTGGTCAATCTTTTGGGGCCAAAAAATATGACGAAATTGGTGCGCTGGTGCAGCAAGGTTTTTTTCTATCATTTATTTTAGCGCTAATCATGTTGGTTTTCTTTTATTATGCGGCTGATTTTTTACGCTTGTTTCATGAGCCTGAAGCAATGCTCATTTACGTTCGGCAATATTTTCATGCGTTAATGTGGGGTGTTATTCCTATTTTATTGCAATCGTGTTTAGAGCAGTTTTGTTACGGCATTTTAAAGCAAAAACTGGTGGTGATGTTAAATTTACTGAGTTTAATGATTGGCGTTCCTATTGCGTATATATTAATTTTTGGAAAGCTGGGTTTTCCCGCCATGGGTGTGACAGGCTTGGGTTTGACTTTTGCAATTCAAGCGTGGTTTGATTTTATTTTATTAATGATATGTTGTTATGTAATGAGTGATTTCAAAAAATTCGAGTTATTTAAATTACGTTCTCACAAAGGTTTAATTTATTGTCGAAAAATTTTGAGAATAGGTTGGCCGATGAGCGTGCAATTTGGCGGTGAATTAAGCGCTTTTTTTGTGGTGACGATGATGATCGGCTGGTTGGGAACGGATGCTTTAGCTGCTGTTCAAGTAACGCAACAGTGGATGTTTTTAATTGTGGTGCCTATTTTTGCGATGTCAGAAGCAGCGGGTATTTTAGTGAGTCAGGCGGTGGGCGCAAAAGAATATTTTAATTTAAAGGCAATTACGAATGCGAGTTTAATTTCATCGCTAAGCTTGGTTGCCGTATTTGGCATTGGATTTATATTCTTCCCTGACTTCTTCGCTTCTTTTTACATTAACATTCACGCAGTAAAAAATACTGCTATTATGCATTTAATTCATGTTTTGTTTATTATTATGGCTTTTACGTTAATCTTATCGAGCATGCGTGATGTGATGTCGGGTTCTTTGCGGGGGTTATTTGATACGCAATTCCCGATGCAAATTAGCTTGTTTGTTATGTGGTTTTTAGTGCTGCCATTAGGGTATTTATTTGCGTTCCCCCTTCATATGAATGTGATTGGATTTAAAGTGGGGGGCAATATTGGATTGCTGATTGGCGCCGCCATTATATATTGGCGTTGGGTCTCGAAGGTGCGGAGCGTTTCCAAACTTGATATCCCATACAACACAAAATAAAAAACACAGCATATAATCCGCTGGTGAGATATAAATGCTTATACCAATACATATAAACAGAAATAATATCGACTACAATCCACAGTAACCAATTTTCCAAATATTTTTTACACATCATCCATTGCGCAACCAAACTCAGCGCGGTGGTGAAGGCATCGATAATCGGCGTCGTTGAATTGGTATCGTGTGACAGTAAATACACAAAAATACCGTATAAAATAATCAGCACCATGCTTGAAATTAAATATAATGATTTCGGTATGTGTGTTACCGATAATGCCGTTGCATTTTTCCCGCCCCGCATCCACTGATTCCAGCCATAAAATTGAAAAATAAGATAAACGCCTTGCAAACACATATCGCCATATAATTTTGCTTCGTAAAAAACAATGGCATAAATCGTGACGCTGACAATGCCGAATAACCAATTCCAAATATTGGCACGCGCTGCAAGATAAATATTGAGGAAACCCGCGATCATTGCAGGGATTTCGAGGTCGTGTTTTAGCGTAAAGTACATAGTGTTATGTTCTTTAGGGTGATTTTTTGCGTAGTTTATCAGCTCATTGCCTTGGATGTTAGTATATATTCGTCGCCTAATTTATTGGCGACTGGTATATACCTATCGTCAATCAAGGTGCGAATTTAACGATGAATTATCAGAAGTGGGGGCGGTAGCCCTCGCGCAAATACACAAAATATTTTTAAAAAAGTGGAAAGGGGGTAGGTTAATGCACATACGCGTCAAGCTAAGCAATAATTGTGTAATTACAATGCATGAAGCGTCGTTTTTCAGTGGGCTAGTGAATGGGTACGGAAGTGCTGGCGTTAGCCAGTACGAAAAATATAATAGCTTATTTATAACTCGATCTTCTAGTTTCTTTGCCTTCCTGTCCTTAAGTTCAGTTAAGGTATCAAAGAAATCGAAAAAATTACCCGCTTTCTGCAACCCTTCCGCTCACGGGATAAAGACAAAATGTTTTATGAAGGATGCCCTCACGGGTCCTGCCGATAATGCGACTCTCGCGTGCTCGCTGATGAATACTTTGATTACTGTAGAATTACGCATGGTGGCAAGCAATATCAACAGTCCCATCAGCTCCGCGCACGAGAGGGTCGCACCATCGTCACCCGCTCGGTCGATTATCAATAAAACATTTTATCTTTATCGTTCGCTCCATCTTACTGCGGGTAATTTATTTTAAAAAAAACAGCCTGAAAGAGTGAGTTAATGCGATGTGCTTGTGTGTTATGCGATGATCTTGGAGGTGGTGAGTGATGCGACTCCCTTGTTTTTTGCAAATTAACTATCATGAAAAGAAGTAATCATTTACACCTTCGCACTAGGGCTATCGCCCTAGTTTCTGAGCTGTGTATTTTTTTAGTTGATTTAAATAACTATACGCAATAGGCACCAGTATTAACGAAAAGAAAGTGCCACAAATTAAGCCGCCAACAAAAACAGTACCAACCTGTGTTCGGCTGTTTGCACTGGCACCCGTCGCAAAAATCAAGGGTAGGGCGCCAAAAATCATCGCAGCAGTTGTCATCAAGATGGGGCGTAATCGAATACTGGCTGCTTTTATCAAAGCGTCGTGCGCAGATTCGCCTTCATTTTGAAGCGTATTGGAAAACTGTGTTATGAGAATTCCGTGTTTGGCAATTAAGCCTACCAAAGTAATTAAGCTGATCATGGTATACAGATTAATTGAGCCACCGATCAGTTTTAAGCTAAGCAGCGCGCCAATAATACTTAATGGCACAGCCAATAAAATAATAAAGGGATCAATAAAACTTTCAAATTGCGCACTCAATACCAAATAAATAAAAACAAAAGCCAATAAAAAAATAGTGCCCATGGAATTACCGGAAGAAACAATGCGACGGGCTTGGCCGGTAAAGGCATATTTTACATCGCTCGGTAACATCGCAGGCAATGCTTTTTGCAAATAAGTCACCACTGTTCCTAAGGGGTAACCAGGCCCCAATTCGCCCGTAATTTCAGCGGCGCGCAAACGATTATAATGAAACAAATCAGTTTGCATAGGAACAGGCGTCATGGTAATTAAATTAGCGAGCGGCACCAATTGCCCTGTTGCAGTGGGCACGGTGAATTGCGAAATGGCTTGTATGCTTTGCAAGTAAGGTTTCGCTGCTTGCATATCAACGTCATAAGTTTCGCCATTTAAATTAAACGTCGAAACCGTTGCGCCACCCAATAAATTGGCCAGCGTCATGTCAATGTCGCGTACATTCACTTGCTGTTGATCCGCTAACTGTCTATTCACCGTTAAGTTGTATTGCTGATTATTAAACTTTAAATTGGACTCTAATCCCATTAACCCAGGATAAGCGCTTAATTTTTGAATTAATGCATTAGAGATTTTATAAAGATCGTTATAATTTTCAGGTGCCATAATATAAAAAGAAATTTCATTTTGTGTTGATCCGCCAAATGACGGCGGAAAAGCAACCGCGTTCAAGCCTGGAATTTTCTTGATTTGTTTGTTAACTGACAAAGCAATTTTATCGGCCGATAGATCACGCCCTGAATAATCCTTTAAGGTTGAGAAAATCATGTTGTGATTAGATTGTTCAAATGACATGGTGACATTATTTTTAATAGTGCGATGCTGTAATAATAAATCATTTAATTGTTGTAGTTGAATTTCAGAATATTGACTGTTATTTCCCGGCGGTGAACTTAATGATGTTACCAAAAACCCCATATCTTCTTTGGGCAAGAAAGTTTTCTGTAGGCTGCACGCTATTATAAATCCACCTACAGCCAAAATAACCGTTACCACAATAATTTTAAAACGATGATGTAAAACGCGGGTCAATATTTTTTGATAGAACGTTGTTAGTGTCGTGAAAAACCAGTCGATATTTTTGTTGAGTTGACTGGGGTTTTTATCCTGCGTTAAGAATTTTGAGCACATCATGGGTGTTAGCGTCAGCGCAACAAAGCCTGAAATAAAAACGGCAATGGCGAGCGTAAATGCAAAGGAAGCAAATATATGTGCGACCGTCCCTTTAATTAATCCAATGGGTGCGTAAACAGCGGCCAGTGTTAGCGTCATTGCAATAACGGGTGTTGCAATTTCTTGGCTGCCTTTGATGGCAGCCTGCATGCGCGATAAGCCGTTTTCCATGTGACGGTGAATGTTTTCTAACACCACAATGGCGTCATCGACAACCAAGCCAATCGATAAAACAATGGCAAGCAAGGTAATAATATTGATGCTGAATCCTGCAAAATACATTAAGCCCATCGTTGCTAGAATACAAATGGGAATGGTGACAATCGGAATTAAAGCGGAACGACATTTACCCAGCGAGAAAAATATAATAAGCGCAACAAAAGCAATCGAAATGCCGATGGTTTTATACACTTCCGAAATACTGGCGCTCATGAATTTAGAGCTGTCGAAGGTGATTGTATAGTGAATATTGCTTGGCAGCTGACTACCCACGTTTGACAGTAGCGCGCGTAATTTTTTAGCTTCGGCTATTGGGTTGGATTCGTCGGTATTAAAAACAGATAATAAAATAGCGGGTTTTCCATTCACTTTAACAATCGATTTTAATTCAGTGTCATTGCCTAATTTAACAGAGGCAATATCTTTTAAGTAAATAAGTTGGCCTTTATTGTCCTTAATAACAATGTTGCCAAATTCTGTGGCCGTGTGTAATGCCGTTTTTGCAGTGATCGGAAAATCCATCGTGTCGGATTTAATATATCCAGCGGGCAGTTGTAAATTATTATTATTAATGGCGTTTTGAATATCGTCAATATTCACATTTCTCGCGGTCATTTTATTCGGATGCAGGGTAATGCGCATCGCATATTTATTGGCGCCGTAAGTTTGTACTGTGGAAATACCGGGCAATTGCGTTATTCGGTCGATCACGTAACGGTCTAGATAATCACGTAAATCTTTGAGGTGGCCGCTTTGAATGCTGAAGCCCACGTCCATTAAATCCATTTCGCCGTGACCAGTTTGCACGATAGGTGGCAATATAGTGCCGGGTAATTCTCCTGAGGTCATGGCGATTTGATTGCGAATTTTGTTTGTAATGTCGTAAATATTTGTGCCGGGATCTAAAATAACTTTGATATAGCTTGAGCCTTGACTGCTGTCAGAAGAAACATAATCAATGCCATCAATACCGCTGATTGATTTTTCAAGCGGCGTGGTAATGCTGCTTTCAACTAAGTTGGCACTCGCGCCAGGATAGGCGGTTGAAATGGTCACGCGATTCAGAGCAAAGCGCGGTAAAAAACGCGTTTCTAATTTTTGAAAACCCATGATGCCAATCATAATTAAAATTAAACTCATGACCGTGGCAAAAACAGGGCGTTGAATACAAAAAGCAGGTAATTTCATCGTATGCGCACCGCTTGATTATTTTTCACTTCATTTTCTCCCGCTACAATAACCTGATCGCTTGATTTTAATCCTGATAAAATAACGACATTACCATTGAGTCGATCGCCAATTTTTACGGGTGTGCGGATTGCTTTATTATCGTCAACTGTAAAAACGGAATAGCCATTAATCGATGCCAAAACACTTTGCTCTGGCACCAACAATGCATTATTTTGAACGCCCAAATTTTGCGTAACGGTCACATATTCTCCCGGTTTAAATAATTGTAATTGATTGTTTACTTTGGCGTGAACAGCGATGGTTTGCGTTGATTGATCAATCGACGGTGAAATGTAGGAAACAACTGCGCTGATTTTATTTTTTTGTGCGCTATCGGAAATAGAGGCGATTTGATTAAGGTGTAATTGATTTAAGGCGTTAACAGGCAAGGCATATTCGGCACGTAAATTTAAATTATCAACAAGGGTAGTGAGTGTGTTTCCGGGGGTAACATAATCACCGAGACTAACGGGTATTGCGCCAATGCTGCCATTAAAGGGCGCGGTGATGGTACGTTGATCGAAATTGGTTTGCGCCGTTTGAAGTGCCGCTTGATTTTGTTTTAAAGTTACTTGTGCAGCGTAATAAGTGTCTTGCGTAATATATCCTTTTTTAAGAAAATTTTTATCGCGTTTAAATTGTAGTTGACTTAAGCCCTCGGCAGCTTTTGCTGATGACAAAGCGTCTTTTTGTATTTGAAAGTCGAGTTGAAATAATATTTGCCCTGCTTTAACAGTTTCACCTTCGTGAAAATAAATTGATTTAATGTAGCCGCTTGCGCGCGGTGTGATAACGGTGCTTTTGTCTGCCGTTAAATTACCGGTTGTCGATAGCGTGAGTGGAATGGATTGTACGATGGGTTTTGAAACGCGAACAGGGACAGGTAAAATTTTTATTGAAACAGGTGATTTTTTAGATTGGTGTGTGAAAAAGATAATCATCGCGATAATTAAAATAATGGCAGGAATGGTAATTAATTTATTTTTGATAAAAGGGGGAATTATCATAGATTATATTTTCTCATGTGATTTACAGAGATTATAGCGTCTTAGGATTGAATATTATATACGTAGTTCGTTTCGCAAAATAGCGATGAGTTTTTCCATGTCGTCTGGAATTGGCGCGGTGCATTCGATCGGCTCTTTTGTGATGGGGTGCGTGAAACCCAAACGATAAGCGTGTAATGCTTGATGGCTAAATCGGCGTAGCGCATTTTGTGCTGTTTCAGATAATTTGGGGTATTGTCTTTGCCTTGCGTAAGTAGCATCTCCTAAAATAGGATATTTAATGTGTGCCATGTGAACACGAATTTGATGTGTTCGACCCGTTTCTAATTGCACATTAAGCAAGGTGTGTTCGGAAAAACGCTCCACGACTCTATAATGCGTAACGGCCTCTTTCCCGCTATGCACGACCGCCATCTTTAGCCTGTTCAGTGGGTGGCGTGCAATAGCAACATCAACTGTGCCACCTGAAATCATTTTGCCTTGCACCAGCGCGCGATATTCGCGGTGAATTTTCCGTTCCTGCATATTTTTCACCAAACGATTATGTGCGGTCAGTGTACGCGCAATCACAAGTAATCCTGAGGTGTCCTTATCTAGACGGTGAATAACACCCGCGCGTGGGATGAGGGATAATTCGGGTGCGTAATGAAGTAGGGCGTTAACCAAAGTGCTATCGGGGTTGCCAGCGCCGGGATGCACAACCAATCCAACGGGTTTATTAATGACCATTAAAAATTCATCTTCGTAGATGACATCCAGCGGGATGGGTTGAGCGATACATTGGGTTTGTTCCGGCAACTGCGCTTCAATGGTTATTTTTTGTCCGCTTAGTACCGCGTGACGTGGCTTTTGTATGATTTTCTCGTCGAGTTGAACAAAGCCATCGCGGATCCAGTGTTGAATTTGGCTGCGCGAATAATCCGAAAATAATTGCGACAGCGCCACGTCCAATCGATGGTTGGTTAGCGTCTCGGGAATACTGTTTTCAAGTGTGATGGTTTTCATAAGTTCGGTAGGATAACACGTAGTAGGTGACAGTGACAGTGACGTTGGTAATATATTGTATGCGCAATAATACTTTCTTATCTGAAATCTAAACTATATAATGGCGTCAATTTTTCACATTACGGAAGTTGAAACCACCATGAAAAAAATCGCTTTATTGCTTTTCGCCTGTTCAATTGCCTTGTTATCTGCTTGTTCGAGCAATGAGTTACATGATTCTTATGCGAAATATCAAAATCAAACCGCTTCTGATTTATATCATTCCTCTAAAAAAGATTTGCTTGCAGATCATCCAAACCGCGCAGTTAAAAAACTCGAGGCTTTAAATGCGCTTTACCCATTCGGTGCATATGCGGAAGATGGCTTGATTAATTTGGTTTACGCATATTATGAAAATGATGATGCGGATGCGTCTTTGGCGGCGGCGGACCGTTATTTGCGATTATACCCACGCGGACATTATTCGGATTACGCTTATTATATGAAAGGCGTGGTTGCCTTCAAGCAAGGTTTTTCTTGGATTCAACGCAGAGCAGGGGTTAATCCTGCGCCGCGTGATTTAACCAATCTGAAAAGCGCTTATTTATCGTTCAGTGAACTTGTTGCGAATTTCCCAGCCAGTCATTATGTGCCTGATGCTATTGCACGTATGCGTTATATTCGCAACATATTTGCTGAAAAAGAAATGGGTATTGCGAATTTCTATTACGCTAAAAAAGCGTATGTTGCATCAGCGAATCGCGCAAGTGATGTTGTTGTGCATTATAACCGTTCGCCCTGGGTTATTCCTGCCTTAACCATCATGGTTAAGTCCTACCGTAAATTGGGCATGACAGAAATGGCAAACAATACCTTGAAAGTATTCCAAGCGAGCTATCCCAATTCGAAAAACGTAAAACGGTTGATGCGTTCTTGAAATTTCAGCATTACACGCAAGGCGGTTTAGCTGCGCATTGTGCTAGACGCTTATTCCATGTCTGCATGATTGCCGTTCCTTTTGTTTATTATTATTTTTTAATCAATCTTGCGACGCCAAAAGTATGGAAGCTAATTATTTTGGCTTTTATTTTTTTGGTTTTCCTGCTGGAAAAATTGCGTATTCGTGCTCGCCTTGTTTTGTTTGGGCAACGTTTACATGAGGCAACGCATATTTCCGCCTTTGCTTGGACGATGTTATCCCTCGGTGTTATTTTAATTTTATCGCCTTCTGTGTCGTTTTCTATTCCGATTGTTGCAAGCTGCGCGCTTGTTGATCCTTTGATGGGCGAAATGCGTTTGCATACGGCTAATAAAATACTGGCTATTACTGTTGGTATTATTTTAACGTTAATTATTTGGGTCACGTGCGCGTGGATTTATCATTTCCCATTGTGGATTGGATTAGTGATTGCGCCGATAACCGTTGCGGTCGAATGGCCTTCATTAAAATGGATTGATGATAATGCGTTGATGTTGTTGGTGCCGCTGATGATTGTGATGATTATTAAATAGCTCAGAAACGCGCCCGGCAGGGTCGTGTGGCCCTCGCGATTTCCCCTGATGCCCTAGCGTGAATCTTGCGATAAAATCATTCCCTGCAAAACAGTAACAAACAAAAAATCACGCCGCAGCCCACCGCGCTCAACAATGGCAAAGTAATAAATCCCAGTAACTTAAAATGTATCGCACTACACGGAACACCTTGCGTGCAAAATGAAATGGGTGCAAACCCCGGAATCATTTGTTCGCCATATTGATAAACGCCAAATAAAAATCCAGTAACACAAAATGGCAGCGCATAAGGAATAATTATTTTTTCATTTTTAAAAGCGGCAATACCCAATAAAACAACCAGTGGGTAAATTGCAATACGTTGATACCAACATAATACGCAGACAGGCCAGTGAAAAACTTCACTCGCATATAGTGTTGAAATCATCGCAATTAACGCAACTAACCAAGCAAGAAATAATCCATATTTTCTAAGAAACATTATTTAATCGTCCCAATAATCAGTTCAATTTGTTTTTGCGTGAGTGGATCTACTTTAATACCGTTAATATACAAGGCAGGTGTTGCAACTTCTTGCCCCATGGCCTTCATGGCTATTTTTAAATTATTCTGTATAAATTGATCATAAGGTGAACTCACCAAGCATTGTGCTAATTTATCTGTGTTTACGCCTTTGATTTTAGCAGCATCAATCATCAAGTTAGGTACATTTGCCCAGTCCTGATCTTCAGGGGGTTGATGCAGAAAAAGATAATCTGTGAAATCAAAAAATAAGGCTTTATTTTGCGTGTAAATGCAGCGTGCTGCATTGGCTGCGGGCATTGAGCCCGGAACGAAGGCCAGGTTAATAAGCGTGTAATTTGCAAGACCTGTATCAATCAGGTGTTTTTTAATATAGGGCATAGACTGAATATTAAAGCGCGCACAGTTGCCGCATTTCAAATCTTCAAACGCCACCAAGTGAATTTTTGCATTGGCATTTCCAAGCGTGGGTTGATTGCGGGTGTCGATGGCGATGGCTTTGGGTAGATGGGCTTGAATGATGTGTGTCCTAACAAAGTAAAAAACAATTGCGGCAACAAGCAATATACCCACAATGACTAACATTGCCCTTTTTACGACTGTATTATTACCTGGTTTGTCTGTCACGAAAATTTCCTTTTTTTGAATTACGAAAGCTATTCTAGAATTTCTGGCGAATTTGAGCAATATGAAATAGAATTTGATATGTTTAATCCCCAGGAGGACTTAGGATGAAAAAAATATTTGTATTGCTGACTGTTTGTGCGCTACCTATTTTAGCGAGTGCCGCTGCGTTTTCAGCCGCGCCAACAGCGACACAAGCGTATCATGCTACTTCTTATACCTCTGATTCAACTCCTGAGACAGCGACAGCGCCTGCGGCAACGACCTCCGACGAAACAAGCGGCGCTGCCATTGTTGCCACACCTCAAGCGTCATTGTCATCACAAGATCAAACCAATCAACGTTTGCAAAATTTAGAAGACAGTAATCGCGCCATTGGCCGCGCTTTATTCACGCTGAATCAAAACGTCGCTATTTTACAAGCGCAACAAATGGATCATCCGAGCAGGAAATCGACCATCGACAATTTTTTCCTGAGCCATGATGATTATTTAACCTTATCCCTTGCGGCTGTTTCATTGTTATTAATGGGGATGATGATGGGGCGTTTAATGCGTCGCAATCCTGCTGTTACGGCAAACAATGGTCATGAAAAAAGTGAATATGATTTCATGGGAACCAATGAAGCGATTCCGGCGAAATTGGATTTAGCGCGTTCCTATATTGCGATGGGGAATCATCATGACGCTAAAATGGAATTAAAAATAGTGGTTCAAAAAGGCAATGAAGAACAAAAAATGATTGCAGAAGCCTTACTCCATAAAATCAATAAAGCGAAAATATGATTCGTATCGCGCTTTGCGTTACTTACGATGGTTCTCGCTATCACGGCTGGCAACATCAAGAAGAAGTGAGTTCTGTGCAACAAACACTTGAACACGCTTTGTCTCGCGTTGCGAACCATTCAGTGACGGTGATGTGCGCAGGCCGAACCGATGCTGGCGTTCACGCAACCGCGCAAGTAGTGCATTTTGATACAGAAGCGCAACGCACTGAGCGCTCTTGGGTGTTTGGTGCGAACAGTAATTTGCCGGCGGACATTTCTGTTTTATGGGCAAAACCAGTAGTTTCTGATTTCCATGCCCGATTTTCAGCGCAAGCACGTACTTATCGCTACATTATCTGCAATCAAAATGTGCGCCCGGGTATTTTTCACAAAGCCGTTAGTTGGTATTTCAAATCGTTAGATGCAAATCAAATGCAATCTGCGGCGCATTACTTGCTAGGTGAGCATGACTTTAGTGCTTTCAGGGGGTCAGGTTGTCAGGCGAAACATGCCGTACGAACCATTCACCATCTTTCTATTAAAAGACAAGGGCACTTGCTGATTATTGAGGTGAAGGCCAATGCCTTTTTATTGCATATGGTGCGAAACATAGTCGGTGTTTTACTTGAGATTGGTGAAGGTGAGAAAAATCCAGAGTGGGCACTGCAAGTACTGCAATCCTGTGATCGAAGGCAAGCAGGGATTACCAGCGCGCCAAATGGCTTATATCTTGTTGATATTGACTATCCTGAGCACTTTAATTTACCAAAACTGCCGAAAGGGCCGTTTTTTTTAACCTAAAGTCTGCTATTATTGCCAGCAAATAAAAACAGAACCCAGAGCGGGATGACTTATGAGTTGGTTTAAACGATTACTACCCAAAATTGCCATTTCAGCTATCAAAAAAGGCGTACCAGAAGGAGTTTGGAGCAAATGTACCGCCTGTGAAGCTGTTTTGTATCGCGCTGAACTAGAACGTCACTTATTTGTTTGCCCCAAGTGCCAGTATCATATGCGTGTTACAGCGCGGCAGCGCATCGATTTTTTTCTTGACCCAGATGACCGTGAGGAATTGGGCGCAGATATTATGCCGGAAGACCGTTTAAAATTTCGCGATTCCAAAAAATACAAAGACCGTTTAAGTAGCGCACAAAAGGAGACGGGTGAAACAGAAGCCTTGGTTGTAATGCGTGGTAAATTAAATGATATGCCATTGGTTGTTGCTGCCTTTGAATTTTCTTTTATCGGCGGATCGATGAGCTATGCGGTAGGGCAACGCTTTATTATTGCCGTGCAAGCAGCAATTGAGCATCACGTTCCTTTTGTTTGTTTTGCAACCAGTGGCGGTGCGCGTATGCAAGAAGGATTGTTTTCGCTTTTTCAAATGGCGAAAACAGCAACGGCATTAACGCAATTATCCCGTGCAAAACTGCCGTTTATTTCAGTATTAACCGATCCAACAATGGGCGGTGTGTCAGCCAGTTTGGCCACATTGGGCGATTTAATTATTGCTGAACCCAAAGCGTTAATGGGTTTTGCGGGCCCGCGCGTTATCGAACAAACTATTCGCCAAACATTACCAGAAGGTTTTCAACGGAGTGAATTTTTATTAGAAAAAGGCGCGATTGATAAAATTGTGGATCGCCGTGACATGCGTGATACGGTTTATCGTTTATTTTCTAAATTAATGAAACAATAATTATTGGCAAAAAATGACGCTCGATAATTGGTTTTCGCATATTCAACAAATCCATCACAAAAGAATAGATTTTGGTTTGGAGCGTATTGGTATTGTTGCTGATCGCTTATCACTCAACTACTTTTCTTGTCCTGTTATTGTTGTTGCTGGTACAAATGGAAAAGGCTCGTGCGTTAAAACACTCGAGTCAATTTATGCGGCAGCGGGTTTTAAAACAGCGCTCTACACATCCCCACATTTAATCGATTTTAATGAACGTATTCGAATTAATAATAAAAATATTTCCGATGAACAATTGATTTCTGCTTTTGAAATCGTGGAAAATGCACGATACGATATTATCCTTAGTTTTTTTGAATTTATTACACTGTCTGCCTTGGTTTTATTTCAACAAGCACAATGTGATGTTGTTATTTTAGAAGCGGGATTAGGGGGACGATTTGACGCGGTGAATATTGTAGAAAATGATGTTGCCGTTATTACGTCGATTGCATTAGATCACATGGATTATTTAGGGAGTACGCTTGACTTGATCGCCTATGAAAAAGCGTCAATTGCCCGCGCGGGAAAACCCTTAATCTGTGGCGAAGAAAATCCACCACAAAGTATTGCTGAAACGGTGAGTGAAAAAAAAGCGCAACTAATTCAAATAAACCGTGATTTTTTTTATCAAACGCTTTCTACGAACGCGCTCTCTTGCGCTGGAAAAGATTTTAATTACGCAAACCTACCTCGGCCGCATTTAAAACCACAAAACATTGCAACTGCTATTCAAGTGATCGAAACACTTCAAAATAAATTACCAATTACTGAAAAAAATATAATCGACGGCATTAAAAACACGTATTGGCCAGGTCGATTTGAATTAATTGACTCGCCGGTTTCATGTGTTTTGGATGTGGCGCATAATCCGCATGCTGCTGCTTGGCTTGCAAAACAAGTGCAAAATTTGCCCCCGGTTAAAAATACCATTGCGATTGTTGGCATGTTAAAAGACAAGGCAGTGAGTGAAACGGTCAGTGAATTATTGCCTTGTGTGAATACATGGTATGTTTGTAGCTTATTATCTGAGTGTGAAGAGCGGGGATCAGATGGCAAAGACATGATGGCATTTTTAAAAGCACAAGGCATTCAAAGTTGCTATGCATTTGATTCAGTTGAGGATGCGATGAATTCTTTATTGCATGCTGATTGCCAACGTGCTTTAATTTTTGGATCGTTTTACACGGTGGCTGCGGCTAAGCGATTTTTTAATTAGGAGATTTACATGCAGGAAAGGACGAAACAAAGATTGATCGGCATATTAGTAGTAGTGGGCGCTTTATTTTTTATCATGTCTTTCTTATTTCATAATGCGCAACCCACAGTCGCATCACAAGACGCCAATATGAATTCAGCGGCAACGCCTGCAGTTGCAGTTGCACTGCCGGCCAATCAAACAATTGCTCAAAATCAAAATAACACACCCAGCGTTCCGCTTGCTCCTTCTGCTGCTAACGCAACAACGGCTGATGCAAATGTGACGACCAACGCAACAACGGCAATCAATGCGGCAGCAGCAGCGAATGCAAACACAACAGACAACAGTAATAATACAGCAGCGGTTGCGCCACCAGCTGCAAATATCAGTAACACGACATCGCCAGTGCCTGCGCAATTACCTACCGCTGCAATCGCGCATAATCCAGTGGCGTCAGCAACAACACCTGCAGCAATAAAACTGGCCAATAATGTTGTGCAACCAGCAGCGCCGACACCGACACCGACACCGACATCGGCTGTTGCTTTTGCCAATTCACCGACGGCATTAACAACAGGTCAAGCAAATGAAGGTCCAGCACAGCCAATGCTTGCTGCCAATGTACAAGCTCAGCCTCAAGCTCAACCTGCTGCTGACATAGTAGCAACAGCAAAAACACCGATTGTTGCAGAATCTGCAGTAAAACCTTTTGTTAAAAAACAGGTAGTGGCAAAACGTGAAGAACGTAAGCATTCTCAAAATCTCATGTTAGTGAAACGTGAAGAACGCAAACACGCTCAAAATGTCATGCTGGCAAAAAAAGAATGGCATGTTCAGTTGGGTGTTTTTTCCGACAAAGCGAATGCAAAACAGCTGATGGCAAAATTACGTCACCAACATCTTAATGTGTATGCGCATCATGTTGAGCATGGACACAAATCATTGATGGCAATTTATGTCGGCCCTGAAAAAAATAAAATGCAAGCGCAACGCGTCCAAAAACATTTGCGAGCTGAATTTAAAATCGATGGTATTGTTAAACAAGGATAGGGGCATCTCATGGGTTTCTTTTCACATTTTACGAATTTAGATTTTGTCATTCTCGGTATTCTTTTGTTATCGTCAATTATCGGCTTATTTCGCGGTTTTTTACGTGAAGCAATTTCCTTGGTGGCGTGGTTCTTTGCTTTTTTCTTGGCGCTTCGATTTTCGCCTTTGCTGAGTAATTCATTGAAATCCGTTATTGTGAATGATACGGCGCGCCATGTTTTATCAGCTATTTGTATTTTCATTGCGGTGTTAATTGTCGGATTGATCATTAGAAAAATAATTGTCGCGCTGGTGAAAGTATCCGGCCTTGGATTTTTTGATCGGTTTCTGGGGCTTTTATTTGGTGCTGCGCGAGGTGTTTTATTCAACACTATTATTTTAGTTATTATTCAAGCGGGCCCCTTGCAAAATTCAGCCTGGGCGAAAAATTCCGTGATTGCGCCTAAATACAAACCCATGGTAGATTTTTTCAATAAATTAATGCCAGCAGAAATTAACAAAGTGTCGTCGTGGGTGGAAATGCAGGAATAGGGAAGGTGACTGTAATTGTAACGCATGATGAATGGCCAACAGAAGCAGACAAACACGCAAAACACCGTATAAACAGCTCAGAAACTAGGGCGGTAGCCCTAGTGTGAATAACCGATAAGTTACAACCATGCTCGCACTTAAAATAAAAGACCTCCGAAAAACCTACCCAAACGGCCTAGAAGCCTTAAAAGGAATCAACCTCGACGTGAAGCAGGGTGATTTTATCGCCTTGCTTGGCCCAAACGGCGCCGGCAAATCAACAACCATCAGCATTGTGAATTCACTTGTTCTTAAAACCAGCGGTACGGTTCACATCAATGGTTACAACCTTGATACACAACCCAGCCTTGCAAAATCGCAAATTGGCGTCGTCCCACAAGAATTTAATTTCGGCATTTTTGAAAAAGTAATTCATATTGTGATGAATCAAGCGGGATACTACGGCATCAATCGCGCAGAATCTGCAAAACGTGCAAAAAAATATTTATCTCTATTAGAATTATGGGACAAACGAAATGAAGTGGCGCGTAATTTATCAGGCGGCATGAAACGGCGATTGATGATTGCCCGCGCGTTAATGCATGAGCCCGAAGTATTAATATTAGATGAACCCACTGCCGGTGTCGACGTTGAAATCCGCAGATCAATGTGGACCTTATTGCGCGACTTAAATAAATCAGGAAAGACGATTATTTTAACGACACATTACTTAGAAGAAGCGGAAAATTTATGTGACCGTATTGCCATTATTAATCAAGGTAAAATTATTCAAGACACCAGTAAAAAACAATTACTGGGGTTGCTGAATGTCGAAACTTTTATTTTCGATTTGCGCGAACCTTTAACGCATCCTCTGCCTGCGCCAGATGATTTTATTATTAAGCAAATTGATCCGCAGACACTTGAAATAGAATGCCAGCAATCACAAAATATTAACGCCATTTTTAAATTTTTTGATCTTCATCGTATTAATATTAGCAGCATGCGTAATCATGCTAATCGCCTGGAAGAATTATTTTTAAAATTAACGCAAAAGGGCAAAGAATTATGACACCACGTCAAATGTTAATTGCCTATCAAACATTAATCATCAAAGAATTAACCCGCGTTTTTCGTATATGGCCACAAACCATTATGCCGCCCGCTATTACCATGACGTTATATTTTTTAATTTTTGGAAAGTTGGTTGGCTCGCAAATTCATCCTTTGCATGGTTTTACGTATATGCAATATATTGTGCCCGGTTTAATTATGATGTCGATTATTACAAACAGTTATATTCACTCATCCTCTTCTTTTTTTGGCATGAAGTTTCAGCGCAGCATTGAAGAAATACTCATTTCACCCATGCCCAATGTTATTATCTTGCTGGGTTTTGTCAGTGGTGCTGTGATGAGAGCCTTGCTTGTTGGCATTATTGTGACGGCCATCGCTTTACTGTTTACGCATCTAACGCTGCAGCATATTTGGCTGATGTTATTTATTGTGTTATTGACCTCTGTTTTTTTTGCCACAGCAGGTATTGTTAATGCTATTTTTGCGCGTAATTTTGATGATGTTTCTTGGGTGCCGTCTTTTGTGCTAACACCGTTAACCTATTTGGGCGGTGTTTTTTTCTCGGTGAATATGCTGCCCGGCATATGGCACACCTTGGCTTATTTTAATCCGATTTTATATATCGTCGATATTTTTCGATACAGTATTTTGGGGATCACCAATAGCAACATTGTTGTTGCCTTGCTTATTTTGTTTCTATCCACCGTATGCTCTTTTTTTTATGCGCTACAGTTATTGAGGAAAAGTCCGCGGTTGCGATCGTAGCAAGCTGGCGATGAATCATCAGATGGCATAGACCCCACACGAATCCAGCGACGAATCATCCAAGGTGAGTGGCGGTGGTAGCCCTGCACAAATCCAGCAATAAACTATCAGAAGCGAGCGGCGGCAGCCCTCGCGCAAATCCAGCGATGCACCAGCTGCAACACATTTATACCCCCTGCTTATCGTAACAAACCGCTTTATTTGCTATCATCTCGCCCATGAAAACCCTAAACCATACAATCTGCGTTGCCCCGATGATGGCATATACCGATCGCCATTTTCGATACTTATTAAGAATTATCTCTCAACAAACTGTTTTGTATACTGAAATGGTGACCGCACAAGCGATTATTCACGGTGATCGTCATTATTTATTGGCTTTTTCAGATCAAGAGCATCCTATTGCCCTGCAACTGGGTGGGTCTGACCCATTGCAGCTCTCAGAAGCTTGTAAAATCGCCGCGGGCTTTCACTATGATGAAATCAATCTGAATGTTGGCTGCCCCAGTGAACGCGTTCAGAGCGGCTGTTTTGGCGCTGCATTAATGAAAGAACCTGATTTGGTTGCGCTTTGTATTAGCGCCATGAAAGAAAGCACGTCTATTCCCGTAACAGTTAAAACCCGTTTGGGTGTGGATGAATTTGACAGTGACGCTTTTTTACATGAATTTATCGGCAAGGTTATGGAAGCAGGCTGCACTACGTTTATTATGCATGCGCGAAAAGCGTGGTTGAAAGGATTAAGCCCAAAAGAAAACCGTGAAATTCCGCCTTTGCAATATGATCGCGTGTATCAATTAAAGAAACTTTTCCCGCAATTAAAAATAATTATTAATGGTGGCATCACGGATAAAAGTGACGTGACAGAACATTTGAAGCATGTAGATGGCGTAATGTTAGGTCGTATCATCTGTTCCAATCCATTTTGGTTGGCGGATGTGGATGCGCTATTTTATAAGGCTGAAAATAATGCGGGGGGGGTAACGCGAGAAAAAATAGTTGCCAATTATTTCCCTTATATTTTACGTGAATATGCAAATGGCGTGCCGATGCGTCACATGACAAGGCATTTAATTGGGTTGTATCAGGGGGAACCGGGTGCGCGAACCTGGAGGAGATTGTTGAGTGAAGGGTCGCGTGATGACCGTCAGTTGATTAGGGCGATTGAAAATAATGCCCCTCGGGGTTTGCCAGGCTAGATTTGCGCGAGGGCTACCGCCACTCGCTTCTGATGGTGCGTCGCAAGATTCAGGCGTGGCTCCAGCGTTTATCGTTAAATGCAATTAAGCAGCGTCTTTCTTTTCTTTGCGTGCGTATTTTTGTTTGAATTTTTCAACACGGCCCGATGTATCAACCAATTTTTGCTGGCCAGTGTAAAACGGATGGCATGCAGAGCAGACGTCTAAATGCAGGTCGCTTCTGCCATAGGTAGAATGGGTATTGAATGTGTGGCCGCAGCTGCAAGTAACAACAACTTCTTCATATTTTGGATGGATATCAGCTTTCATGGTCATTTCCTAACGTAATAAGACAAAATTTCCGCAAAGAATAGCGGAGAATCAGCCTGTTGGCAAGCGTACGATGCGGGGGTTGGCAATTTAATGAATGCGGCCTATAGTAAGAAGCATAAGATTGCGCTTTTATTTAACATTAAGGAGTAAGTCATGAAAAAACTAGTGAGTGCGTGTTTGCTGGTGGCGGGTGTGTCAATGGTGGGTGGGGCTGCTGCTGCTGATTGCGGTGTTGCTGAAAGTTGGACTAGCGAAGATAATCACACTAAATCTACCTGCACGACAACTAACGGTAATCAATACAGGTGCACTTATGATATCGCTAACTCAAATGTGAAGGTGATTAACACTCAGAATGCAAGTCAGGCTGCAACTTCGCCGGTATGTACTACTAGCTCCTGTCCGAAGCATAAATATAAATCTGCTTGCGCTGTGGCTTATATTCCTGCGGCATATGCAATAGGTTGCAATTCATGGGGAAGTTCAACTTCGTATCCCGGCTCTTTAGTTTGTACTGCCCCATATTCAGGGGAGCTTATGATTTGCACGCCTTCTAGTATGGGGTCGATATCTGTAAGTGCACCACATGCGGCCGCTACTAGCGCTAGTAATACAGCACTTACGGCGGCAAACTGTACTGCTTTATCATTGACTATAATATGGGTGCCTTAAAGCGACCCTTTTGGCCAAAACCAAAATTAAGCTGTTAAAAAAGATATAATCCTCCCTCCTGAAAATGGGGAGGGGTATCTGTTATAACGTTCTAGTGAAATCACTTGCCAATAACAGCTTCAATCTTTTTTGGTCCAAACACAACGTAATAATCTGATCCGCTTTTTCTGCTGAATAATGATTTTTAACCGCCACTTCAAATTTATTTATTAACAATGGAATACCCTCCATTCGTCGACGTTTGTGGCCAATCGGGTAATCAATAACCACTTCTTCTGTTGCGGTACCATCGTTAAAAACAATTTTAACCGCATTCCCAATCGACCTTTTTTCAGGGTCCAAATAATCAACACTCATTTGCTTGTCTTCAACTACGTGCATTTTACTGCGTAATAAATCAATTTGTGGGTTCATGGCAATGTGATTTTCATAATGCTCAGCCGTTAATTCACCGTAAATTAAAGGCACGGCAATCATATATTCCAAACAGTGATCACGATCAGCGGGATTATTAAGCGGCCCTTGCTTGCTGATAATGCGCATGGCGGGCTCTTGTGTTCGCACTTCGATACGCTCAATTTGATCAAGCTTGTCTTTGACTAAAGGATGTAATTGCATAGCGCATTCAACAGCGGTTTGCGCATGAAATTCCGCTGGAAATGAAATTTTAAATAAAATATTTTCCATCACGTAAGTGCCAAAAGGCCGTTGCAATGAAAAAGGTTTTCCTTTAAAAGACACATCATAAAAACCCCATGTTTTAGCGCTTAAAACAGAAGGGTAGCCCATTTCACCCAAGCGGGCCATTAAGGCTAAGCGCACGCCGCGTGAGGTTGCATCACCCGCAGCCCATGATTTCCGTGAGCCGGTATTCGGTGCATGGCGATAGGTTCGCAACGATTGGCCATCTACAAAGGCATTGGAAACGGCGTTATTAATTTGATCGCGTGTGCAGCCTAATAAATGTGAGACAACTGCGGTGGTCGCGACTTTCACTAAAATGACGTGGTCTAGCCCAACGCGATTAAAGCTATTGTCTAACGCCAGCACGCCTTGAATTTCATGTGCTTTAATCATGGCAATTAAAATATCGTGAACGGTAAAATTTTTTCCTTCACAGCGGTTTAAGTAATCACAAACCGCTAAGATACCGCCCAAATTATCGGAGGGATGTCCCCATTCCGCAGCCAGAAAAGTATCATTGAAATCCAACCAACGAATCAGTGTGCCAATATTAAAAGCAGCTTGAACAGGGTCTAGCTCAAAATCAGTGCCGGGAACGCGCGCGCCATTTTTCAAAGAAGCGCCCGGCACAATTGGCCCTAATAATTTTGTGCAAGCGGGAAATTTCAACGCCATTAAAGCGCAAGCGATGCTGTCGAGTAAATCATAATAAGCCGTATTAATAGCGATTTCGCTTTCGATTTTGTAATCACATACGTAATCTGTGATTTGCTGAATGATTGAATCAAATGCCATGAGGATATTCCCTTGGTGCTGGCCCCGTGTATTCCGACGCAGGCCGAATTAATTTATTGTTAGAACGTTGCTCCATAATGTGTGCAGACCAGCCGGCTGTTCGCGCAAAGACAAAAATCGGCGTGAATAGTTCAATAGGAATGCCGCAGAAATGATACGCAGAAGCGCTGTAAAAATCCAAATTGGGAAACATTTTTTTCTCGTTCATAATCAATTTTTCAATCGCTTCAGAAACAGGGTAAACGACTTTATCACCTGTTGCGATCGCCAATTTTTTTGATACTGCTTTAATGATATCAGAACGCGGGTCGCCGTTTTTATAGACGCGATGGCCAAATCCCATGATTAATTTCTTCTGCGCCAACATTTCCTTAACGCCAACTTCAGCTTGTGCAACAGATGAAAACTGTAAAATTAATTTCAAGGCTTGTTCATTGGCGCCGCCGTGCAAGGGTCCGCGTAAGGTGCCAATGCCGCTGCAAATACAAGAATAAAAATCAGATAAGGTTGCGGCGGTAACGCGTGCTGCAAAAGTGGATGCATTAAATTCATGTTCGGCATATAAAATTAAGGATGTATTGACAACATGCGCTTGCAAATCATCTGGTTTTTTTTCATGTAACAAATGCAAAAAATATTCGCCAGTCGTTCTGTCGGTCAATTCAGTGTTTATTTTTTTATGATTGTGATGATAATGAAACCAGTACATCAAAACACCTGGAAAACAAGCGATTAAACGATTGGCGATTTTTACTTGATCATTGTTTTTTGTTTCAGGTTCGCAATTACCCAGAAAAGAGCACGCAGTGCGTAATACGTCCATGGGATGGGTGATCACGGGAATCAATTCTAATACTTTTTTTAGTGACTCTGGTAATGTGCGCAAAGAAATTAAGGTGTTAATGTAATTATCTAATTGAATTTTGTCGGGTAATTTGCCGTATATTAACAAATAAGCAACTGTTTCAAATGTAGAATACTTAACAAGATCATGAATTTCATAACCACGATAATGTAATCCTGTTTCTTCAAAACCCACCATTGAGATGGCAGATTGTCCCGCCACTGTTCCAGCTAATCCTGCGCCTTGTTCTGTTGCCATGTGATTTCCTTGATTCCGAATCCAAAAAAAAGCTATTGTAGCATTAAATTAATTTGATAAAAGGATTTGCGTTAATGAAAAAGGGCATAAAAGCGATCTTGTTTTCCGCAGCATTAACGCTGCCTATTTCCTTTGCTTTTGCATTCACCGATAACCCTGAAGCGGAATCCCCTGAGTACGCAACCTGTCTAAAATGGAAAGAGGTGTGTTATAACAAAGTATTTTGTACGCAGCGTGAATCCTTACGCACCGGCCCTTATCGTTGCGTAAAGCCGGGGCGTTACGGCTTTCATATTTACCCGCGTGAAATGGAACGCATCACCAATAATCCAGATACCGCCGACTACTTGCGTGCGATGGGTTATCGTTGCTATCAGGAGTATGGTTCTAGCCCTTGCTTGCAAGAACGCTCACAGCAAATTTGTGACTCTAAGTGTGTTGAATACCCGAAACCGGCGGCCAATGCCAGTCAAAATTCTTAGAGTGCTCGGATTAAAATTCGAACAACTTTAACAATCAGGCGTAAGAAATAAAACAATAAGGAATGATAAATTGGCTTTGGATGCTAATCTCGAGTCCCCATGGAGGGGTTTACGACGTCTTTCCAAACACACTCCTCACCTGAGCAGTAAACGAACGGAACAAAGCGATAACATTATAATTTGTTTAAATTTTAATGCGGGCGCCCCGGTTGAAATTCTTGAATCAATTGATTTTGCCATGCTGGAATGCTAGCATCTCGAAACTTTAATTTTTGAGATCGGGTTGTCATGAACCGTTTTGGTGAGCAAGCAAAAATCTTCAAGCTACGCCTTCGCTGCGTTAAAAATATTTCCGTCATTATTCGTATTGTCGTCGTGGTGATTCGCCTGCTTTAGTGCATTTGTTTTGCGCACTAGGGTGGGGGAAAGATCATGCAAAACACGCCTAAAATATCACTAATAATATTGCGAGCCATATCATGAACTCAACATTTTTTAAATCAAAAACCTATCCGTGGGTTGCTATTGCTTTCTGCGCTTTATTTTTATTTTACAAATACGTTTTACAAATATCCCCCAGTGTTATTACGCATACATTAATGATGCGATTTCATTTAGATGGCGCTTCGTTGGGTAATCTCGTCGCTATGTTTTTTTATTCCTATTTGGTTATTCAATTATTTGCGGGCCCGCTGTTGGATAAATTGGGTACGCGTTTTTTAACAGCGCTGGCCATTTTATCTTGCGCTTTTGGCGCAATTTGGTTTTCAAAAGCAACGACATTCTATGAGGCAGCGTGTGCGCGCGCCTTAATTGGTGCTGGCGCAGCTTTTGCCACGGTCAGTTATATGAAAATTGCTGCCGTGTGGTTTAAACCCGAAAAATTTGCTTTTGTGAGTGGTTTATTGGCTAGTGCTGCCATGATCGGCTCTATGTGTGGTCAGCTGCCGTTTGCATTGATGGTTGTGCATTGGGGTTGGCAATCCAGCTTGTATTATTGCGGTATTTTCGGAATTGGTTTAGCTGTTTTATTTTATGTGTTTGTTCGAAGTGACACAAAGCATTTAGCGGGCCATGTAAAATCCGACACCAATTTAAATTTTCGCGACATGATCACTGTTTTAAAATTCAAACCCAATTGGTATCTCATGTTTTACAGTGGATTGGCATTTTCGCCATTGGCTGTTTTTGCAGGGTTGTGGGGCGATTCTTTTTTAGAAACGGCTTATCATTTAACAAAACCTGATGCAGCCATGTTAAGTTCCATGTCATTTTTAGGGTTGGCAATCGGTGCGCCATTGTTTGGCTTTATTTCAGATCGTTGCCGTGATCGATTCTACGTTTTGCTTTTTGGCTTACTGTTGTCGTTATTTGCATTGATTGCCGCGCTTTATTTCCATGATATCTCGCGTACACTGGAAGGAATATTTTTGTTTTTGTTTGGATTGGGGACGGGCGCATTTATGCTTGTTTTTGCTGTCGGCAAAGACATTAATGCATTGACGATGACGGCAACCGTGGTGGCATTGATTAATACGGGAGATGCCTTAATTGGCACCTTTACTGAACCTTTACTCGGAAAATTGTTGGATATTTTTGGACACGGAAAAAAATTGAATGGGATATTGTATTTCAGTACAAATGATTATCATATTGCGATGATTTTGCTGCCCCTATATTTAATCATCGGATTATTTTTCTTGTTGGCATTAAGAAAATCAATTAAGTAAAGGCAATTTATGGATAATTCCGCACTCTTGACTGATTTTTACCAGATGACCATGGCTTATGGTTATTGGCAAATGGGTATTCATGATGACGAAGCCGTCTTCCATTTGTTTTTTCGTCGTAATCCACGAAGGGGCGATTATGTTATTGCTTCTGGTTTACAGTCCGTTATCGATTATTTAAATCAATTTCATTTTACAGACGATGATATTGATTATTTAGAATCATTGAAAAACCCTGTTTTTTCGACTGATTTCTTATCTTATTTAAAAACACTGCGTTTTACAGGTGAGATTGACGCCATACCTGAAGGTTCAGTTGTTTTTGGAAATGAACCACTGTTGCGAATCAAAGCACCGTTAATTTTATGTCAATTATTAGAAACCCCTTTAATTAATTTAATTAATTTTTCTTCTGCTGTGGCAACAACAGCGTCTCGCATGCGAAGCATTGCAGGCAATGATGTTTTATTTGAATTCGGTTTGCGGCGCTCACAAGGCCCGAACGGCGGATTAACGGCAAGCAGGGCTGCGTATTTAGGAGGCTTTGATGGCACATCAAATATGCTCGCGGGCCAGCGTTTTGCTGTTCCTGTTGTCGGCACGATGGCACATAGCTGGGTGATGACATTTGACAATGAATTAACGGCCTTTGAAGAATACGCGCGTTTAATTCCAGAGAACGTTATTTTATTGGTAGATACATATAACACATTACAGGGTGTTGACCATGCCATTGCTGTGGGCAAAAAATTAAAAGCACAAGGTCAGCAATTGAAAGGAATTCGTTTGGATTCTGGTGATTTAGCGCAATTGTCTTTTGTGTCGCGTGAAAAATTAAATCAAGCGGGATTAATTGACACGAAAATTTATGCCAGTGGTGATATCAATGAAGATCGCTTATTAGCATTAAAATCAGCGAAAGCCCCGATTGACGGTTGGGGGATTGGTACGCATTTATCAACATCCTATGAACAACCTGCGCTAGACATGGTTTATAAGTTGGGTGCAATTAAAAAAAATAACGCATGGCAATATAAATTAAAAATATCTGAAAATAACGTTAAAACAAGCGATCCCGGTATTTTACAGGTAAAAAGAATTGTCGAAAACAATAAATGGCTGCGTGATATTATTTATCATGAAACACTTGGCACTGCAAATTACGCTGATTCAAAAGATTTATTAATCCCTGTTTTCAGAAAAGGGGGATGCGTAGCTGAAAAAATTTCCTTGGTTCAAGCAAGACAATATTGTTTGGAGCAAGTTAACCAATTTAATGCGTCGAAAGGAGATGGTTATTGTGTTGACAGGGACGCTCAGTTGTTGGCGTTGAAGGCGCAATTATCAAAGAATCATTGATAATGTATATACAACGCATGGAAAAGTGACTTTTCAGTGCGCTAGTGAATGAGTGCGGAAGCCCCCGCGTTAGCGGGTGGCGAAGAATTTGTTGCATGAGTAATATATTTTAGTTAATGGCCATTTCAGGGAAAAACATGAATTCAGCCTTATTGCTTGTTGACCTTCAAATCGATTTCTGCCCTGGCGGCAGTTTGCCTGTTGAAAAGGGCGATGAAGTCATTGCGATTGCCGACAAAATAATGCCTTATTTCAAGACTATTATCGCAAGCCAAGACTGGCATCCAAAAAATCACGTGAGTTTTATTTCTTTGTGGCCTGAGCATTGCGTGCAAAATACAAAAGGCGCTGAATTTCATCCTAAATTAAATATCAAAAAAATCACGAAGGTTTTTAAAAAAGGCACAGATATAAATATCGATAGCTACAGCGCCTTTTATGATAACGCTCATTTGAAAAGCACGGGCTTAACGGAATACTTACGTCAAAACAACATTACTGACTTGTATGTTATGGGTTTAGCGACAGATTATTGTGTTAAATTTTCATGCTTGGATGCGATTGCCGATGGCTTCCGCGTTTACCTAATTGAAGATGCTTGTCGCGGTATTAATGCTGAAAAACACGGTATTGAAAATGCAATCAAAGCAATGCAAGATAGCGGGGTGAAATTAATGAGAAGCACCAGTGAATTATTACAGAAGCCCCCACGTTAGTGGGCGGCAAGGAATCTTGCAAATGAACTCCACTGCCATCACCACAATTGATCTAAACGCAATTTCGCACAATTTGAATTGTATTCGCCAAATGATGCCAAAACAAAAAATACTGGCGATGGTGAAGAGCAATGGTTATGGGCACGGATTAATTCATATTGCGCAAGCCATCCCGACGGTGGATGCCTTGGGTGTGGCAACGATTGCAGAGGCATTGCAACTGCGTGGAGCAGGGATCAACCGTGACATTGTTGTGATGCGTGGTTTTATTACCGCCGATGAAATAGCTGTTTTTGCAAATGACGATCATTTAATTGCCTGTGTTCATGATCTTAATCAATTATTGTTACTCGAAAACAATCCTTTAACGCATAATAAAAAATTACGAATTTGGTTGAAAGTCGATACTGGCATGCATCGTTTGGGTATTTCAAAGCAAGATTTCCAATCAATTTATGATAAATTAAATAATTTACCGTTTATTCAAAAACCTTTTGTGGTTTGTTCGCATTTGGCTGATGCCGACAACGCTGATGTTGCTGTCACACAATATCAAATTAAAAATTTTGAAACGCTCACAAAAAATATTAACAATGAAAAAAGCTTGTTAAATTCCGCCGGCATTTTAGCGCACCCGACTGCGCATCATGACTGGATACGACCAGGATTAATGTTGTACGGTGTTTCGCCGTTTCAATTAAATGATCCGCGTAATGCGCTGATGAAAAATTTTATCCCTGCGATGACATTAACCTCAAAATTAATTGCCATTAAAAATATAAACAAGGGTGCGAAAGTAGGCTATTCCTGCACATTTACGGCATCACGTGATATGAAAATAGGGATTGTTGGCATGGGCTACGGTGATAGCTATCCACGATCCGCTAAAAATGACACGCCTGTTTTAATTCGGGGGCAGCGTTGTCCGATTGTCGGGCGTGTCTCGATGGATATGATTACGGTTGATATTTCTCACGTAAAAGAGGCTGCTATTGATGATACGGTTACTTTATGGGGACGTGATTTATCGGTTGCTGAAATTGCGCACCATGTCGATACCGTTCCGCATGAATTGCTGTGTCATTTAACAGGGCGCGTGCAAAGAGTTTATAAATAGTTCAGAAACGCGCCCGGAAGGGTGCGTGTCGCCCTCGCAATAAAAATCACCTTAAAAACCCCATCACCACATCAAAAAACACCTTCGGACTTTCAGCATGCGGCATGTGCGCACAATTCGGAATAACAACAAATGATCCATTTTTAAGGCGTTTTGATATCTCTTCACCATAAACTGCGGGCGATAAAATATCTTCCGCACCAGAAACAACAAGCGTGGGAGTTGTAATCAAATTTAATTGCGCAGTAAAATCCCTTGTTCTGGTTGCGTGCAATTGATTGCGATAACCAATCGCTGTTTGTGGATAAGGGTTTTGCGACGACCACAGTGTAAACCCTTTTACATTAATCACATTTTGCAAAAAAGCTTCACTGAATAAAAAGGGCATCACATATTGCGCTAAAAAATCATCTTCCATTCCAGCTGCTTGTAACTTTTCTCGCATTGAAAAAAGCATATTACCAATGGCGCTTATTTTTGCGCGCGAGCAAACAAGTACCATCTTATTTATTTTATCGGGTGCTGTGAGTGCAATTTGCTGTGCAATCGCGCCGCCCATAGAATGACCCACAATATGCGCGCGGGAAATATTCAACGCGTCCATTAATTTCAAAGTGTCATCCGCCATCATTTCCATTGTATACGGAAAATCAGGTGCGCCACTTTGACCCGCGCCGCGATTATCAAAAATTAATACGCGAAAATGCGGTGCAAACAAACGAACAGCTGATTTCCACACTTGATGATCGGATGTCATGCCGCCAATTAAAACAAGATCTTCACCTTCGCCGTGCTGTTCGTAATAAATCGGAATATTGTTAATTATTTTTATGGGCATGTTAAATTTCTTATCGCTTCTTTTTCTGCATATCCATCTGCGTATCAATTCCTGCGTCCATTTGCTGTTGTAAATCCGCTGAAGTTTGTTTTTTATTTTTTTCAGAAGTTGGAGGCGTTGTTGTCACATCTGGCGTTTGTTTTGTATTAGGCGAAACAGTAAAGCCATTATTTTTTTGCTGTGATTCTTGTGTTAAGTCTGTTTTTAAAGCATTTTTAATGTCATCACTGCCACTGGGTTTCGGTAAGTTGGGTGCTTGTGAATTATTGTTTTTATCGGGTTGTTTGCTGGTGACAGACTGCATACTTCTGTCGGAAATTAGGCTAGCGCCTGCGGGTGCGGGTAGGTTATGTTTATCGGTTGTGGGTTGTGGTGCCGCATTGCCTTGCGGTGCGGGCAAAATTGCTTGCGGAAGGGTGGTGACGTTTGAATTTGTGATTGCTGGATTTTGCGCTGCTTGCTCTTTTAAGTAAAAATCAATTAATTGACGTGCGATAAGAACGGCAGCTTGTGACATCCCGTGAATATGCTCAACCACGACCGCCACAGCAATTTGTGGATTATCCACTGGTGCAAAAACGATGAATAAATGATTATTTTGTAATCGTTTAGGCACATCTTTTTGAGGCGCGTTAGGGTCATCTTGATTATCTTTGCTGTTGTCATATACCTGCGCCGTACCTGTTTTTCCAGCAGAAGAATAAGGTGCGTTTAAAAATGTGCCATAAGCTGTTCCGCCATGCGCATTGGAAGTCACTTCTTGCATGGCTGCAATAACGGTTTCCCATGTTTTAGGATCTTTAGCGACAATGGGGTTCCCTGCAATCGGCTGCATTTCTGTTTTAACGCCATCTGGTTGCTGTAATTTCAATAATACGGTTGGCTGAAAGCGCAATCCGCGCTCTGCCATGATGGCAGTTGCAGCTGCCAACTGTAAGGGTGTTGCTGTCATATAACCTTGGCCAATGCCCGCCACAACGGTGTCGCCGGCATACCAAGATTGACCGATGTGTTTTTGTTTCCAAGCAGGTGAGGGCACATTGCCTGGGCGTTCAGATGGTAAATTAATACCGGTCAATTCACCAAAACCAAATTGGGTTAACGCTTGGTCTAATCGATCAATGCCCAATACAGTGGCCAATTGATAAAAGAAAGTATCGCATGAAACGCGAATGGCTTTGGTGACATTAACCCAGCCAAATCCTTTTTTTACCCAGTTGTGAAAAATGTGCGTTGTGTTGGGCAAACGGAAAAAGCCGGGATCGAAAATATAATCTTGTGTTGTAATAACGCCATCGTTTAAAGCGCCAAATGCAATAAAGGGTTTAACAGTAGAGCCAGGCGCGTAAGTAGCGCGTGTGGCACGGTTAAATAAAGGATGATCGGGTGCGGTTGTGATTTCATGATACTGCGCATTCGTCATGCCTTGTACAAACAAATTGGGGTCGTAATTGGGTTTGGTAACCAAGGCCAATACTTGACCGGTCGCAGGTTGGATAGCAACAACAGCGCCTGCATTACTGCCCAAGAGTTGCGCTGCATAGGCTTGCAATTTACTGTCGATGGTTAAATAAATATTATCACCGGGAACGGGCGCCGTGGTTTTCATTACCCGAACCACTTTACCATTCGCATCAATTTCTGCTTCTTCAGAACCCATCGTGCCGTGTAATAATACTTCATCTTCCGCTTCAACGCCGGCTTTTCCAATTTCGTCTGATGCGGTGTAATTGCTGGGATTAACTTGCGCTAATTCATTTGCGTTGATTCGGCCGACATAACCAACGACATCACTCATCGAATTGGAAAGTGGATAATTGCGAATCATGTTGGTTTGTACTTCAACGCCAGGGAAGCGATATTGATTCACGTAAAAACTCGCCACCTGCGCTTCGTCTAACGATTGCTTCAATGGAACAGACTGATAAGGATAATATTGTTTTACAATATGAAAGAAATTTTTTACTTCATCGGGTGATAATTTTAATAAATTTTCCAGTGCGCTGATTGTTCTGGGTAGGTCTTTAACGCGCGCAGGTGTGACCATTAAGCTGTAAACGGGGATGTTTTTGGCGAGCAGCACGCCATTACGATCGTAAATTAAGCCGCGATCGGGTTTGACGGGAATAATACTGATGACATTGCGGTCAGATAAAGTGGCATAAAAATGATGTTCGAATAATTGCAGAAAAATTAAGCGTAAAAATAAAAGAAAAAATAACGACAATATTATCGTAGCGCAGACTATGCTGCGTTTGAAAAAACGTTTTAATTCTGGCGTTGTATTCATCGGTGATAAGGGTGATTAACTGTTATGGTCCATGCACGATAAATTTGTTCTGCCAAGACAATGCGAACCAAAGGATGCGGCAGCGTCATTGCAGACAAGGACCAAATTTCATCGGCGCCTTTCAAAAAACTTTCTGACAAACCTTCCGGTCCGCCAATTACAAGAGCAATAGAGTGTTGATTATCATGCCATTTTTGTAATTGTTTGGCGAGTGTTTTTGTATCAAGAATTTTTCCAATGCGATCGAGTGCGATGCAGTAACAATCTTTTGGAATGGCGGCAGTGATTTTGCCTTCTTCAATGGCAATTATTTTCGCCATGTCTGAATTTTTTGTCCGTTTTTCCGCGTTAATTTCAATTAAATTAACGCGATAATGACTGGGCATGCGTCCAGCATAATCAAGATAGCCTTGAGTTACCCATTGGGGCATGCCTTTACCAATAGCAATCAGTGTGATTATCATTGTGTGCTTCTGTGACGCTCCGTTGCTGTCCACAAGCTTTCAAGATCATAGCGTTCGCGTTCGGATTTCAGCATGACATGAACAACCACGTCGCCCAAATCGATTAACACCCATTCGCCAGTCAATTCGCCTTCAACACCAAGGGGACGAACACCTGCTTCTTTTACAGCATTTACCAGCTTTTTTGCGATCGATTGCACGTGGCGTGTAGACGTTCCTGTTGCAATGACCATGACATCCATACAATCTGTTAAAGTAGCGACATCAAGTTCAGTCACATCCAATGCTTTGTTGTCATCTAAGTGTTTTCGTACAAAGGGTAGCAGTTCTTTGAGTTTCATAAAAATTCCAAGGGTCAAAAAATTGGCAATCATAGCATAACAGAAGCAGGGACGGGAACCCTTGTGCAGGATTTCAGTTTCACTCAGCAACACTTCATGTTATTTTGCAACAAATAAAGAGAGAGGAAAGTATGACTAAGCCCAAAAAACAGTACATTGTAGCGGACCCATTGAATTCAGGGTGTGTTGTAGATTCTAAGGAAAGGCCTTCTATTACAGCAGCCAAAAAGCAAAACGACACATGGGAAAGTGATTATGCGAGGGTAACGGGAATCAGCGTTACTGCGCCAAGCAATCAAAAATTGAGCCGGAATCATCGCATTTCAGATAACGACATCAAAAGAAATATCATACTCGACATGAATACTCACTTTAGAAATAATTATATCACCGCCTTATTTAATGTATTCCCGTGGGCTGCTGATAATGTCGATAAAAACGAGGCAATTGCTTTGCTTGGCAAACTGAAAAGCGGACTTGATATTATTAATACCGCCAATAATTTATATGTTTTAATGGCTTCTCATGTTGAAAATATTTCTTATGGTAATGCCAATCAAAATTCAGCCATTCAAGAACACCTTGATCTTAATGCACCGCGTAATTCAACAGGACAACATTCTTTAACACCCAGAAGCCGCCATATTTTGAATGAAATTAATAGTAATCCTGTGCCGGAATTATTATCAATGCCCATAAAAAATGGGGATTTAATCAGTTCATCACAATATGCGTTGGGTGGCGCGGCACACAAGGATGACAGTAATATTGATTTGCGGAATGTGACGCCTCGAACGGAAAATTTATTCCATTTATTTTTTAATCCTGCTGTTGCCAGGGCGAAACCACATGACCCATTGAGTGATTTTTTTCAATGGATAGAAGGTATGTCAAAACCTTCTTTTTTCAAGGGCGTTTCTCCAAATAAAGCTTCGCAGCATGATGTGCTAGACGGTTATTTTTCTTAACGCGTCGAGTTCAGTAAACTTTATTTTTCTCAATATATAACTGCACATTTTTATTGAGGCCGATGATATTTTTTTTCTTATTTGCAAAGGCATTGCGAATTTGCGTTGCGGAGATTTCGATGGGGTTGATAGTGCGGAAGTAGATTTTTCCGGAAGGGTGTTTGTGTAATTGTTTTGGATCTATTATAGTATTTTGTTGTATTCGCGCGAGGGCTACCGCCCCCGCTTCTGAGCTATTTATATTTTGCGCGAGGACTACCGCCCTAGCTTCTGCGCTATTTATATTTTGTGCTGGGGATGCTCTCGTTTCTGTGCGCGAAACAACGATTAAATTAACTGTGTCTAGGATTTTCTCCCATTCACGCCATTCATGAAAATGGGAAAAAGCATCACTGCCCAATATTAAACACAGTGAACGCTCAGGATAATATTCTCGCAAATAGCATGCTGTTTTAATTGTGTAACTGATTTGTCGTTGTTGTATTTCATAGTCGTTAACAGAAAGATTGGGATGATTTTGAATGGCCAATTTAATCATTGCTAAACGGTCTTTTGGCGATGCAATATTTTCATGTCGGTGTGGCGGGCGATAGCAGGGCATAAATTCAATGCGCTCTAAATCACAGGCCTGCAAAACGTGTTCTGCAATTGTAATATGGCCTTCATGTATGGGATTAAATGTGCCGCCAAGAATACCGATGGGTTTCATAATAAACTCAACTCCAATAAACTTTGCCAGACATTACCTGTTCGGGCGCCTTTGATTATTTCATCAACCACAGCAGCTTTGAGTAATGCGTTATGGTGAGTATGGTTTTCACGCAGCTTACGGCATATTGCCCATAACACGAGTGTGGGTTCTTCGCCTGTTTGTTCAAGTCGCGTTAAAATTCGAGTAATTTTTTTAACATTACCTTGCGCAATCGATTCCGATAAATCAAAAATATTAAAACGGGCGTGATCGGAAAGAACAGAAATTAATTGTTCACGGGTAATGTCCATTTTAGGATACAGCATGTTTAATTTTTCAAGCGCTTGTTGCGTGCTTAATAAATTCCCTTCCGTGAAGTTTGCTAAGATACGCGCGATATCGGAAGATATTATTAAACCCATTTTTCTGCCGCGCTCTATAATCCATTGCGCCAATTCATTTGATTTGATAGGCCAAATGGGTATGTAAACACCGCCATTTTTGATTGATTCAAACCAGGTTGTTTTTTGCTGAGCCGGGTTTAATTTTTCAGTTGAAATAATAATGAGACGATCGGCCACTGGGTTTTCAAAATATTTTTTAATAAAATCTACAAAAGCGGCGTCAAATTTGGCATTCGAATTTCTAATGTCAATTAATTTTTTATCTGAGAATAAACTCTGATTTTGGTTTGATCCAATCAGTGTTTCAATACGAAAACCAGAATCAATGTGGCACACTTCTCTTTCAAAAAAATCATTTAATTTTGCGGCATGAACAATTAAATCACGTGCTTCTTGAATCAATAAAGGTTCATCACCACTGATTAAATAGAGTGGTGATAGATTTTTACTGAGCTGTGTGCTGAGTTGCTTGAGTGCTACTTGCATGATCTAGTGCCGTTTTTATATTGTTAGAAGTGAGCCAGTAATAAATAAGAGAAGCAATTTTTCGATCTAACTGCTGCCTAATAAGTGTATTATCATTTATTGTATAAATTTGATTAACATTTAAAGTCAATGATTCTGCGGCGATGAAATAGTGCGACATGATTTCTTTTTTATTTTTATTATTAATAACGGTAATCATCGCAGAATGTGAGAAATTAATACTGGTTGGCAGTGTTGTATCTACAATGTCGGGCCGGCTATAAATAAAACGGTCTTTTGATAACACAATAGAAAATTGCGCTTTCGATTGTTTTTTTACAACTTGAATATTCATTGATTGGAAAAGTGTGATTAAACGCGTTGTAAGCGCGCTATAGGGTTTCCCGCTTGAAAAATAAACCGTTTTCAGTTGTGGCGGGAAGTCTGATGCTGAGCGCATGTGAAAGCCGCAACCAGCGCAGATAAAACTAAACACAACAACAGTCAGTGCAATGATTTTTTTCATAAGGCCACTATATTAATTAATTTTTTAGGAACGACAATCACACGCTGGATTTTTTTATCAAGCAGAAAAGGGTGGATGGTTTCTTCAGAAAGTGCTTGTGCCCTTATTGACTCATCGTCTTGTTCGTTCGAAACCGTTATTTTTCCGCGCAATTTGCCATTTACCTGGATCATCATATCAAACTCGCTCACTTGTAGCGCATTGAGATTAACGACAGGCCAGTCAGACGCCATAATATTTTTTCCAAACGCTGACATTTGCCATAAATGGTGCGTTAGGTGTGGCGTAATCGGCGAAAGTAAGCGTAATAATATACTGCAGCCTTCACGTAAAAATAGTTTATTTAATGCCGGTGTTGCGTCGATATCTTGAAGTAGATTTAATAATTTCATGCAAGCAGATACAACGGTATTAAACTGCTGGCGTTCCATGTCTGAATTTGCTTGCTGTAAAATTAAATGCATTTCACGGTTTTCTTTCTGCAACGCAGACTTTGAAAAATCTGTTGGTGGTAAATCAGTTGATGCTAATTGCGACACCAACTTCCATACTTTTTTCAAAAAGCGATAAGCGCCTTCAACACCCGCATCGGACCACTCTAACGATAACTCCGGAGGCGCTGCAAACATCATAAATAAACGTGCCGTGTCAGCACCATATTTTTCAATGATGGGTTCAGGCGCAACCACGTTTCCTTTGGATTTTGACATTTTAGCGCCGTCTTTTAAAACCATGCCTTGCGTTAATAATTTTTTAAACGGTTCATTTGAATTTAATACGCCGACATCGCGCAATATTTTATGCATAAAACGCGCATACAATAAATGCAATACGGCATGCTCGACACCGCCAACATATTGATCGACTGGCGTCCAATATCGTGCGCGCTCATCGAGAATCGCGTTATGTTGATCAAAGCTACAGTATCGGGCGTAATACCATGATGATTCCATAAAGGTATCCATCGTATCCGTTTCACGTTTTGCTTTTTTTCCACAGACAGGGCAGGTAGTTTCATAAAATTCAGCGCAAGACGCCAATGGTGAACCCGCCCCGGTTGGAATTAAATGTTCAGGTAAAATGACGGGTAATTCATTTTCATTCACAGGTACATCACCACAGTTATCACAATGCACCATAGGGATGGGCGTTCCCCAATAACGTTGACGCGAAATTCCCCAATCACGTAAACGATAATTGACACGCACTATTCCGATATTTTTATCAGCGAGGTAATGATTAATTTTTGAAATGGCATCGGCGCCATTTAAGCCATCAAATAAATCTGAATTAATTAATGTGCCATAATCTGTAAACGCAGCCGCATCAAAATCCCATTTTTCAGGCGCTTTTATAACAGGCTGGATTACGAGATTATACTTTTTTGCAAATTCATGATCGCGTTCATCGTGTGCCGGCACTGCCATGACAGCGCCTGAACCATATTCCATTAAGACAAAATTGGTTACCCATATCGGGATTTTTTTTTGCGTGACAGGATGAATGGCAAACAATCCAGTATCGCACCCCAATTTTTCAAGTGTGGCAATATCGGCTTCGGCAACCGATGTTTTTTTATTGGCACCAATGAAGTTTTTTAATAGTGGATTTTTTTCTGCAGCTTTAATGGCAAGCGGATGCTCAATGGCAATGCCTAAATAGGTCACACCCATTAGTGTGTCAGGACGGGTAGTAAAAATCGAAATCTTTTTATTATCAAAAGACGGCAGGTCTAGGGCGAAATCAATTTCAATGCCTTCCGATTTCCCTATCCAGTTTCGCTGCATTTGCACCACTTGCTGCGGCCATTCCGTTAATTCATCTAGGCCATTTAATAATTCCTCAGCATAATCGGTGATTTTTAAAAACCACTGTGAAATTTCGCGACGCTCAACAGGCACGCCAGAACGCCAACCTTTTCCATCGACCACCTGCTCATTGGCTAAAACAGTTTGATCGATAGGGTCCCAATTCACCCATGATTTTTTTTTGTAGGCGAGGCCTTTCTTGAATAATTGAATGAATAACCACTGTTCCCAGCGATAATAGCTTGGGTCGCAGGTCGCAATTTCACGCGACCAATCTACTGCCAATCCCAGTTGCTGTAATTGCGTACGCATTTTTTCAATATTATTGCGCGTCCAGATGGCGGGGGCTAATTTGCGCTGAATGGCCGCATTTTCAGCTGGCAATCCAAATGCGTCCCAACCCATGGGTTGAAGCACATTTTTGCCCTTCATGCGCTGATAACGGGCGATAACATCCCCAATCGTGTAGTTGCGCGTATGCCCCATGTGTAATTCACCGCTAGGGTAGGGCAACATCGACAAACAATAAAACTTTTCACGCGTATCATTTTCTTTCGCTTCAAAAAGCGCTGTTTTTTCCCAGTCTGCTTGTGCCTGGGATTCAATATCTGCTGGGCAATAATCAATGGTCATGAGGCTACCTAATTTACTGAAAAACAATGATGCAGGATGAGATATCTGCTTCATTCTGTCAAGTTTTATACCCTGGTTTTTCTAGCTTAGGCTGACTTCTCATGATTTACACTTTGCATATTGAATATTCCATGCTGTAATAGCAATGAGGTGAATGATGCGCATCAAAAACAAGCTATTCTTTTATTGTCGAGCATTTTGGATTGGCTTTTTGATTGCTACTGTTTATTGGTTTTTGGAAGCGTTTATCCACAGTTTTGTTTTTCATTCCGGTGCATTTACCTCCCAGTTGATCCCTGAAAACAGTAACGAAGTATGGATGCGCGTTTTTACGGCGACGTTATTTATTTTTTCAACGCTTATCCTTGCTTATTTTATTCGAGAAAGATTCGACCTGATGGCTGAACTACATCTATCCAATCAAGCTTTGCATGTCCTGCGAGAAGGGTGTGTTATTACGGATAATCACAATGAAATTGTTTACGTTAATCCCCGATACGAGGAAATATCCGGATATAAATTAAGCGAAATTAAAGGTAAAAATCCGAACATATTAAGTTCTGGTAAACAGGATAAATCATTTTATCAGGATTTATGGTCGGCCTTATTGAAAGAGGGGTTTTGGGAAGGTGAGCTTTGGAACCGCAATAGGTCTGGGAAATTATACATACAGTGGATTAATATCAGCATCATCAAAAACCCAAATGGAAAAATAGCCTATTACGTGGGTATTTTTAAAGACATCACATCCCAAAAAAAAATGGAAGAGAAAATAAAATATTATCGCCGGTTCAAGTACGAAGTGCAACACAAGGTTAAATAGTGGCCAAATGATATAGACTATTGGCTACTTTGACTGGAATCGAGGTTGCCAATGGACTACAAGCATTTGACCGAAGAAGAAAGATATCAGATAGATGACCTTCGACGCGAGGGTTTTAATCAAGCTGAGATAGCAAGAAAGATGGGAAGATCGCCATCTACATTATCCAGGGAGTTGCGTCGCAATGCGGGGGAGCGAGGCTGGAAGCCGAAACAAGCCGAACTTAAAACTGTTGATCGTCTTTCTGTGCGTGGTTCAAGTAATGCAAAAAAAATCAGTAAGGCCGCGTGGAAATTTGCAGAGGATCATTTAATAAAAGATCAATGGAGTCCGGAACAAATTGCAGGACGACTTCTGCTTGAAGGATTAGAAACAATCAGTCATGAAATAATCTATCAGCGAATTTTAAAAGACAAGGCGGCAGGTGGCACACTTTATACGCATTTACGCTGCAAGAAGAAGCGCAAAAAACGTTATGGCTCAGCCAGATCAACGAGAGGGGCCATTCCAAACCGTGTAGATATAGATCAGCGTCCTGCTATCGTAGACAGCCGTAAACGCACTGGCGATTGGGAAGGAGACACCATCATTGGATCGCACGATGGCGGTGCTGTGATTGCGTCTATGGTCGAGAGAAAGAGCCGATACACAGTGCTTGCTAAAGCCAAAAACAAGACGACAGCGGCAGTTGTTGATAGCATTAATGCACGTATGCTGCCTATCGCTGATTTGACTCATACAATCACACTGGATAATGGGAAGGAGTTTTCATCGCATGAAAAGATGGCGAATACACTTGGTGCCAAGGTTTATTTTGCAAAGCCATATCACTCGTGGGAGCGCGGATTGAATGAAAATACAAATGGCCTGGTCAGACAATACTTTCCAAAAAGAGTTCCGTTTGATAGCATGACAAATAATGATTTGCAGCGTGTGGCGAGAAAATTAAATAATCGTCCACGTAAATGTTTGGGTTACAAAACGCCATTCGAAGTTTTTAGCAGGTCATGCGAGAAAGTGGGTGTTGCACTTGGCTTTTGAATCCGCCTATGCTTATTGTGACCCCTTGACTAACTTACCTAACCGCAGGTCATTTGTAGAGCGCCTACAATATGCGATTCAAATTGCAAAGCGACAAAAAGGGAAGATAGTTGTTTTATTTTTAGATTTAGACCGATTTAAACCGATTAATGATCAATATGGGCACGCAACTGGCGACCAGTTTTTGTGTGAAGTTGCTAGCCGCCTTAAAATGGCTGTCCGAGAATCGGATACGGTATCACGTTTTGGTGGTGACGAATTTGTGATATCGCTACTGAATGTTGCCTCAAAGGAACAAGCGGTTATCTTAGCTAAAAAAATACTCCTTAATTTGACTGAAACAAATGTTGAAATTAATTCACATCGTTTTGAGATTAAGGCAAGTATTGGTGGCGCACTTTATCCTGATGATGCTGACGATGCGGAAAAGTTAATACAATATGCAGATCACGCAATGTATCAAGTTAAAGGACAAGTTGGGCATGATGTCGCTTTTCATGATCTGCCCTGATTCTGAAAATCAGAATCGCGTTGATTAATACTGCTAGCCCGAACGCCTGTTTTGCGCAGATAACTCAAAGCATGCTATGCTCCATATCGAAATCGTGCTTTATATTGAATTATGGATGATCAACTATGTTTATTAAAAGCGGGAGTGGCATAGGATCGCACCCCAAATTACATACTTATGAAGAAGGGTATTTATTGCCAGTATTAAGTGGCGATCAATTACTGTTTGGTCAACGTCACAAAGGATTGATCCGTCAAATTCGCGATTTATCAGAATTATCCCAAGAAGATTTCGATTTATCTTACGGTCAGCTTATTCAAAACTACATGGAATTCGTGCAAGTATTGCCGCATAAAACCAGCGGGATATTGGGCAGTTTATTAAACTATGGCTTAGCGCGCGCCGCAATCACCTATCAAAAATTTTGCCAACTGGGAAAGCCGCAAGCGACACCCCTGTTAAAATTGGCTGTTTTTTCCGCCGCATTGTTAAAAGATGTTGCGCGTGTAATGACAAATCAGCGCATCACTTTAGTTGACGATGAAGGTGAATTTTTTCGTGATTGGAACCCCTTTACGGGCTCCATGGTTGGGCAGGCTAACTATTACAAAATGTATCCCATTACCGCTGCATTTTTTCGATTTTCTGCTGAAATAACGCCAATGCTTGCAAAACAATTAATACCTCGTGATTTATTTTTATGGCTTTCGGATGATTTGCTTGTTTTTTCGGATTGGTTATCTGCTTTACTGGATCAAGAAAATGATGACAGTAAAATAATCAGTTGGTCGCTCGCTTTAATTAAACGCGAAGATATTATCACCGTTTTAAATACATTGGATGGCGCCTTGGTTGACATGCTAGGGCCAACTAATGAGCAGGGTGAAGCATTTCTAAAATGGCTAAAAGATGCTATCGCCAATGGAAAAATTCTCGTTAACGGTGAAGATTCAGGTGTGACCATTGTGCCAGAAGGCGTTTTACTGGAAGCGAAATTATTTAAACAATTCGTGGATATTTGTAAAATACCGGTTGATTATAGTGTAGTTCAATTTATTGTTGGAAATTTAATGGGTATTCCCTCAAAAGGGGGGAATGATTATTTTCATGCTAAATATTCTGGTGCTGGCGATGCCGCAACAAGCTTTACCACGTTTTCAGGGGGATTAGCGCACAAAGGAAAAGCACCTCGCGAAGGAATGGTTGTTGATCCGCAAATTTTATTACTGAGCAGGGAAACAGCAGCAAGTGTTTCGACACTAAAATCAGCAAAAGTGATGGTGGCGCATAACCAGCAAAAACCGTTGAATCATTATAATGTAACGCAAAAAATTAATTTAACCCAGAAGTGATTTTTTATAACCCCCCTAAAAGCAACATCAGTATTATTAAACCAGCGACAGGATAATAACGCCAAACCATCAAGGGCGTTTCTCCTGTCATAGGCTGAACATCCTCCGTAATAACAACGCGCTGATCAATTGGCGCCCCTTTTATGATGTCACCAAACGGCGAAATAACAGCTGTAATGCCGGTATTGGTGCTAAGCAGTTGATAGCGTCCTGTTTCAAGTGACCGTACTTGCGCCATTTGTAAATGCTGCGCCAAGGCAATAGATTTTCCAAACCAGCTGTCGTCTGATAATGTGATTAAAAATTCGCTATTTTCCGCGCGGCTTAACACGCGAATAGGAAAGGCAATTTCATAACAAATGAAAGGCGAAATTTGAATTTTATTTATTTTTAACTCAGGTTGATTGCGAGGGCCTTCTGAAAACGCGGACATGGGAATATTAAAATAAGACATGGCCTTACCAAAAACACTGTAAAATGGCGTGTATTCTCCAAATGGAACCAAATGACGTTTTAAATATTGGCCTTGATTATCGCCAATTAACAACAAACCATTATAATCATTTTTGCCGTTTTGAATGGGTACGCCAAATATAATATTGCTGTTATTTTTTTTCGCGAGCTGCCCTAATTGATGAATAAATTTTTCAGCGTCTTGTGCATAAACAGGAAAAGCACCTTCAGGCCAAACAATTAATTCACTGGAAAAATGGGCGAAAGTTAAGTTTTTATAAATATTAATATTTTGCATTACATAGGCGGGATTCCATTTCACTTCTTGCGGAATATTACCTTGAATTAAACTGGTTTTAATAGGAAGACCGACGGGCTTTGTCCAGGCGTGATTTTCCAAAACCCACCCTGTGCCAATTAATCCGAAAACAATTACAAAGCAAATTATTTTTGTAAAACGCGATTGTTTGGTGGCTAACAATACCAATGCGCCGCTGATAACAGTGACAATCAATGATAATCCATAAGTGCCTATAACGGGCAATAACCCCTTTAAAGGGGTTGTTAATTGCGTGCAGCCTAGTAATAACCATGGAAATCCAGTGAAAAACTCACTGCGACAGTATTCCCACAAAACCCAGAGCGCCGGGTAAATCAATAAGCATTTCTTTATGTCAGAATAGCGAGAGAAATAACGTTGAAAAACATAACCCAATGTTGCCGGATAAAATGCCAGTACGGCAACAAATAAAAATGTAATGAGTGCCGCTAATGCAGTTGATGCATTTCCGAAAGCGTGAATACTGATGAATATCCATGAAGTGCCCGTTCCGAAAAATCCCAATCCAAAAAGCCAACCTGTTATAAATGCCTTTTTGGGCGAGGCTTTTTTCCAAACAAACAATAAAATAGCGGGGATAATAAAAGCCATACTGTAAATATCGAACGGCGAAAAAGCCAGCGGCAGTAGGGCACCGATGAATAATGAAATAAAAGATACCCAGATCATGTCCGTGTTAGATCCTTTTGAATTGTAAACTTTGAATCCCGCGTCTTGTTGCTTTCACAATCTGTACTTCAAAATCACCAAATATAATCATTTCATCGCGCTTGGGTAAATATCCAAATTCCTGCACGATTAACCCGCCGATTGTATCAAAGTCTGTGTTATTAAAATTTGTTTTAAAGTATCGATTAAAATTTTCAATGGGTGTTAATGCATTCACCATAAAAATATTTTTCTCGATTTCTTTGACCACCAACTCCGTTTCATCAACATCATATTCGTCTTCAATGTCACCCACAATTTCTTCTAGGACGTCTTCAATGGTAACAAGGCCGGATACACCGCCATATTCATCAACCACAATCGCCATGTGATTTCGACTAGAGCGGAATTCTTTTAACAATAAATCAAGTGGTTTACTTTCTGGAATAAAAACGACTGGACGAATGAGATCGCGAATACGCGCTTCACTTTTTCCAGGCATACAGAATGGCAGTAAATCTTTTGCCAATAAAATACCAAGAATTTTATCGGGTTTCTCACCCATCACTGGGAAACGGGAATGTTGTGATTGAATAATCGTGGACATCACATCAGTTGGGTGCGCGCTGCCATTGATGACGACCATCTGTGGGCGAGGGATCATGATGTCTCGTACTTTTTTATCTGATACAGCAAGTACGCCTTCAATCATTTTCAAGGCATCGTGATCAATTAATTGACGATGTTCAGCATCGCGCAATATGTCAATTAATTGCTTTTGACTGTGTGGCTCGCGGGATAAAAAATGGCTTAAGCGTTCAAACCAAGAAGGGTGGTCGCTCATAAATAGGGATCCTTAAATCCGAGTTGCTGCAATATACTGACTTCCAAGGTTTCCATGATTTTCGCCTCTGCTTCAATCATATGATCATAACCCAACAGATGTAAAATACCATGTATTGTTAAGTGTGCCCAATGGGCTTCAAGTGTTTGTTCAAGCACTTTTGCTTCGCTCTCGACAAGTTCTGCGCAAATCGCCAAATCACCCAATGATTCTTGAATTACGCCTGGCATAGATTCATAAACAAAAGACAAGACGTTCGTGGCGCCTTTTTTTTGACGATACGTTTCATTTAAGTGCGCACTGGTTTCTGTGTCAATAATTGAAATACATATTTCTTTGCAGCTTGAAGGTATTTGCTCATGCATTACATTAACTGTCTGATCAATCCATTGCTGAAATTTAACTTCTGTCGGTGCGCGGCCAAACTGAATTTCATTTAATAAAATAACAGAAATCATATTGAGACCAAGGGGATTTCCCCCATTAAAAAATTTCTGTTCGCGTCAGTAATTTTCACGGAAATCAGCTGACCAATTAAATCGGGTTCATATTTTCCTGAAGTGGTTTTAAAAGAAACCATGCGATTATTTTCGGTGCGACCCGCCATCTCCTCTGGATTTTTAAATGAGGCCTTTGTAACCAATATTATTTCTTCTGACCCGACCATGCGGCGGCTAATTTCAGCGGTGTTTTGATCAATGCGGGCTTGCAGGATAGCCAAACGTTTCCTTTTCACTTCCATGGGAACATCGTCCGGTAATGATGCTGCAGGTGTGCCGGGACGGCGACTATAAATAAAACTAAATGAGAAATCAAAACCAACATCGGCAATTAAATTCAGGGTGTCTTCAAAATCTTTGTCTGTTTCACCTGGAAATCCAATAATGAAATCGGATGAAATGCAAATATCGGGACGTACTTTCCTCAGCGCGCGAATTTTGGATTTATATTCTAATGCGGTGTAGTTTCTTTTCATTGCAGCCAATATACGATCTGATCCACTTTGTACTGGTAAATGCAGGTGATTCGAGAGCTTGGGTTCTTCTGCATACGCATCAATTAAATTTTGTGAAAAAGCAGAAGGATGCGAAGTGGTGAAGCGAATGCGTTTTATGTCATCAATTGCAGCGACATAATGAATTAGCAATGCTAGATCAGCGATATTGCCATCGTGCATTAATCCACGATAATCATTAACATTTTGCCCAAGTAAAGTGATTTCTTTAACGCCTTGTTCAGTTAATTGCACAATTTCAGCAATAATGGCGTCAAATGAGCGGCTGATTTCAGTTCCCCGCGTATAAGGTACTACGCAAAAACTACAATATTTACTGCAGCCTTCCATAATTGAAACAAGTGCCGTAGGGCCGTCTGCTTTTGCTTCAGGCAAATAATCAAACTTTTCTATTTCGGGAAAACTAATATCAACAGACGGTTTCTTGGTTGCAATAGCGGCATCCATTAATTCAGGTAAACGATGCAGTGTTTGTGGGCCAAAAACGATATCGACATAAGGAGCACGTTTAACAATCGCTTCCCCCTCCTGGCTGGCAACGCATCCGCCAACACCAATGATGACATTCGGATTTTTTAGTTTAATTTCACGTGCACGCCCCAAGTCAGAAAATACTTTCTCCTCTGCCTTTTCTCGGACGGAGCATGTATTGAAGAGAATGACATCCGCTTCATAAGGGTCGTCCGTTTTCACCAATCCGTGTGAAGCGTTCAGAACGTCCAGCATTTTTTGACTGTCGTAGCTGTTCATTTGACAACCGTGGGTTTTAATGTAGAGTTTTTTGGTCATATGAAATCACTGAGCATTATCAATTTTGATCGAATTTTAGAATGATTGTGCGCTATTGTCCATTAAATATGGATTTTTTTCTGCCAAGCCGATAAGGTAACGCTTTTCAGAATGCATAATGCAAAAGGAAGTGACAATGGAATTTTCTGTTTTCAATAACGTGGACATTAATACTTGGGTGAATGCCCTGGGGTATTTTGGTATCACCCTAATCATTTTTGCTGAAACGGGTTTATTCTTTTGCTTTTTTTTACCAGGCGACAGTTTATTATTTGCCGCAGGATTTTTGGCGTCACGCGGCATTCTCAATATTTACTACTTATTGCCGCTAATGATTATTGCTGCGTTTGTGGGATATTCTATTGGGTATTTAATTGGTGTTTTTCTTGAGCATCGTCTCGAAAGAAAAAAAGATACCTGGTATTACAAAAAAAGTTATCTCGCGCGCGCGCATGCTTTTTATCAAAAATATGGCAAAACCACCTTATTGGTCGGTCGATTCGTTCCAATTGCGCGTTCGTTTATCCCTCTGATTGCCGGCATTGCCACGATGTCATTTTGGACTTATTCCCTATTTAATTTCATAGGTGCTATTTTGTGGGTTGGCTCAGTGACGCTGCTTGGATATTATTTGGGTGCCGTCATTCCAGACTCAGGTATGTATTTTTGGTTGATTACTTTTGCTATTATTGCTGTCTTGATTGCACCAACACTTATCAAACAATTCACTAAAAAAAGGGTTTAGCTATGCGCCTTGCTTTTACATCTGAAAATGCAAAACAAAAATCAATCCCTGTTTATCCTATTATTGCAGCGGAATTAGCGACATGGGTTGCAGCGCAGCCCCGCCATATTCAGCAGTGGATGAAAACATCGCAATTTCTCGCTGATTCAGGGGCTTTTTGTTTGATTCCCAATAGTGACGGCAGTTTGCACGGCGTTGCGCTGGGGATAGCCAGTGCCGATGATTTTTGGGCGTTTGGAGCATTACCTGCGAAGCTACCAGAAGGAAACTATATTATTGCAGATACAGCGACATTAAAAACAACAGCACATTTTCAGCAGGCGGCACTCGGCTGGGGTTTAGGGTTTTATCAGTTTTCAAAATATAAAATAGCACAACCGCGATTGGCGAAATTGGTTTTATCAACAGCAATCAATGAAAAAGAATTAAATGATTATCTGGACGCTATTTATTTAGCCCGCGATTTAATTAACACGCCCGCAGAAGACATGGGGCCAGATTCAATTGAAAAAGCAGTAAAAACAGCTGCAAAATCATTCTCTGCAACAGTGAGTGTGATTAAAGGGGATAGTTTATTAAAAGAAAATTATATTCCCATTCACACCGTAGGGCGCGCCAGTCATCGTGAACCGCGCGTCATTGATTTGCGTTGGAATAATATAAAAGCACACAAGCCAAGCCTTTGCGCCGGCGCAAAATCCATTCGGAAAATTACCTTGGTCGGCAAAGGCGTTTGTTTCGACAGCGGCGGACTTGATTTAAAAAATGCATCAGGCATGCTGCTCATGAAAAAAGACATGGCCGGCAGTGCGATGATGTTAGCATTGGCGCAATTAATTATGTCGCATAATTTACCGGTGCAATTGCGATTATTAATTGGTGCGGTCGATAATGCGGTTTCAGCCAACGCATATCGTCCTGGCGATATTATGAAAACACGTTCTGGCAAAACGGTTGAAATCACCAATACTGATGCAGAAGGACGATTGGTTTTGTGTGACTTGCTAACAGAAGCGTGCAGTGAAACTCCGGATCTTGTTATTGATTTTGCAACCTTAACGGGTGCAGCACGCGTTGCATTGGGTGAAGATATCCCTGCATTTTATGCGCAACCACAAAGCCTTGCTGATGACTTAATGAAATCTTCTCGGAAAGTATCTGATCCAATTTGGCAGCTACCTTTAGTGCAAAGTCATCGTGAAAAATTAAAAAGCGAAATTGCAGACATGATTAATTGTGTTGAAGGATCTCCTTATGGCGGGTCAATTACCGCAGCCCTGTTTTTACAGTCTTTTGTAACCGAAAATACAAATTGGGCGCATTTTGATACTTGCGCATGGAATTTTAAATTAAAGCCAGGACACCCTGTTGGCGGTGAAGTGTTTGCTGTGAGAGCGGTGTTTGATTATATAAAAAGTACGATTGCTCAGTAAGTATATGAAAATTTGACAGACCCTTATATCACTTAAACGAAAAACGCTCCAAATGCGGGTGAATTTTGAGAATATAATTTTCCCTTAACTGTGTTTTTATTACCTTGTAACGTAGAATTCTCTGTTTGTTATGAATTCTAGGGGTGATATATGCGATCAGAAGCCAAAAAAATTATAGAACAAGCAAGTGGTTTGCCTGCACTGCAAAAGCTCGTTAAAACTTTCAGCGCGGCTAACACAAAGCCGAAAATTCCTTATTCGGGTTTAGAAAAGTGGATAGTGGCGGCAGTTTATTTTCTGATTAAAATAGGTAATCATATGGACGGCCTTATAAAACCCCAGCTTGCAGAACTCAATCAGAAACCAAAACCTCTCATGGAGGAGCAAGTTATGGCGATCCTTCTCGACGAACTTTGGGTTCAGATTCTTCATCCTCTTATAACTCTAGTATTGATGATGGCGCTGAGTTCGGTGGTTATTCCTCATTGCTACTATTCTTTTTTTCCCACCAGAAATAGCAATATCAGTTATTTAAAATATGATGATATTTTTTCCGAGCTCAAGAGTGATGTATCGATAATGCATTTACCCAAATGCACAATCACACTGGGCCTGATGACCGAACCTTGTCAAATTGAAGAGCTCGTAAAGGGTGAATGGCTGTCATTGGGAGTTGAAATTCTGTATGAAAAATCTGAACTCCATAAATGGTTTGCTCAAAACAAAAGAATCCCTCATCTCGATAAAGAGTTTGACGCAACGCTTTATCGTATTTCGCCTAATATAGCAGCTGAAAATGAAATGGATAAGTTTATGAAAGGCGCGTTAGAAATTCATTTAATGACAAAAACCGAAATAAAACTTGTATAAAATGACCCCGTCAATTTTTTTAAAAAACACCATCATTTTTAACTGATTTTATCCTTTGCAACGGATATACTAGTTTTAAATAAAATAACAAAAGCACGTTAGAGGTCAATGCCACTACCTCAAGCAATGATGTAGTGAGCGAACATGAGAATGACAGGTGGGTTCACGGCCTCCTTCCGAACATCACCCTTATTCGAGTATTGAGCGAACGGAAACAAAACAACAAGGAATGATGAATGTGCTGCAGCTGATTGATTGGAGAAAATCTGAAGCAGATGAATTAGTGTCAAACAGTTTTGATGACCAGTGGGTTATGGTTGAAGCACCTCTTGAACCGTTAGCCATTAATTATCGTTTATTGATAAAGTTAGGATTGGCTTCCAGTGATGCTCAGAACGTATTTTCAAATAGACAAAAAGTCAGCTGGATACTCATTGCATTGATGCGTAATTTTGATGATATTCCTGATGCTGAGCGTGAGAATTTTAAATTCGGAATACTAGGATTGATTACACTTCTCGAAAAAACGCCAAGCAATAATATCCTTTCTGGCACAAAGCTACGTGAATTACGAGAACAATTTTCAGTAAAACCATGTATTAATGAAACAACCTCAGAGCGTGTTTCATTAATTTCAAAACCCAAAAGAAAAAATTCCCTCAATGCGATTATTAAACCCATTGCGCATGTACGCCGTTTTACCGTGCGCTTTCTTCGCCTTGCAACTTATATACTGTTGGCGGTTGTAAAAGATCCGGAGGATGAACACTATAAAACCTTAAACACAGCCAATGCTTTTTTAATGTGCTTGGCTTGTATTTTAGCGTCGGCACAATTACTAGAAAAACTATACCCGTCGATTTTATTTATTTATAAGTCAAATGAAACAGCAGATGAAGCTACATTATCTGTCAATGAAAAGGGCATTGAATTCATCAAAAGGGATGGTTTGCAATCCGTGTTATTATTATTTTGGGCAATTATGCGGGCTTACTGTGCTGCCAACATGGATAAATCCACCGCTATTTCCTGCATTTTATATCCCACTGCCTTTTTTGTTAAAGGGTGGGATGTCACACACAAAAAATCTTTTCTGGAGCGCATAACCGCAACAGCTGAAAACACCCGCGCTTCAAATAGTTTTATAGCGGCAATCAAAAAATTCTCCAAAGACACGCTTAATTATGATTTAAAGCGCCAAGCTTTATTGTTGGGTTATACTCTTGGATTTTTGATTACCTTGGTTGGTCAGCATCCTCGGTGTGGGATTTATACTGAACTGGTTGGTTCAGCAATTGCTGCGCTGGTTTGCACGCTTGAACTGATGTTTGAGTTTAAAGAACGCGATCCGGTTGTTGATTATAATAATGTGACAGACAGGTCATTAGAAGTGATGTAGTTATTTCATTGCATTATTTCTTTAAATCTGAAAAGATTATGCATGTTTTTCATGGACAAGGAATTCAGCATGACGCCACTCCCCACTAGCCGTCCCGTTTATATCGTAGACGGTTCAAGAACCCCCTTATTAAAAGCAAAAACAGAACGCGGGCCTTTTTCAGCCAGTGATTTGGCCGTTAATACAGGTCGTGTATTATTATCACGTCAAACTTTTTTACCTTCCGATATTGATGAAGTGATTATGGGTTGTATGATGCCCAGTGAAGACGAAGCGAATATTGCACGTCTTATTGCATTGCGTTTGGGTTGCGGTAATAAAGTTCCGGCGTGGACGGTGCAACGAAATTGCGCATCTGGTTTACAGTCACTCGATTGTGCTGTTAAAGATATTGCAACAGGCAGGGCTAATTTAGTTTTAGCAGGTGGCACAGAAGTGATGAGTCGCGCACCATTGTTGTTTAAGCCAGATATGGTTAATTGGTTGGGTCGTTTAAATGCCGCAAAATCATTTGGTGCAAAAGCGAAAACATTTTTACAATTTCGATTGTCTTTTTTAGCCCCAATTATTGCGTTGATGCATGGTTTATCCGACCCATTGTGTGGCATGAATATGGGTCAAACAGCTGAATTACTAGCTTATCAATTTGGCATCACACGCACTGAGATGGATGCGTTCGCTGCAGACAGCCAATTAAGGGCATCCACTGCCATTAAAAATAAACACCTAGGTGAAATTACAACGCTGTATGATGCGCGCGGTAAATTTTATAACGTTGACGAAGGTGTCAGAGCGGACTCAACAGCAGAAAAACTCGCTAAATTAAAACCTGTCTTTGATCGTCCTTACGGCATGGTCACCGCGGGAAATAGTTCTCAGGTAACAGATGGCGCTGCATTATTAATATTGGCCAGTGAAGAAGCGATTGAAAAACACAAATTACCTGTGTTGGCAAAAATCATTGACACGCAATGGGCAGCTTTATCACCTGACGTAATGGGGTTAGGACCTGCGTATTCTGCAGCGGCGTTATTAAAACAAAATAATTTGGCTTTATCTGATATTGATTATTGGGAAATAAATGAAGCTTTTGCAGCGCAAGTATTGGCATGCACAAAAGCATTTGAGTCAGATCAGTTTTGTCGAGATGAATTGGGTTTATCAGACGCATTGGGAACGATCGATCCCGCACGATTAAATGTGGATGGCGGTGCAATTGCCTTAGGCCATCCTGTTGGCGCGAGTGGTGCGCGCATCGTGTTACATTTGGCGCACATATTAAAACGTGAAAATGCAAAACGCGGTATTGCCACTTTATGTATCGGTGGCGGGCAGGGCGGCGCGATGCTGATAGAAAATATATAGCGGTCAGCGAGTGGGGAGCGACAAAGAATGATTATTAATCTCGCGATATAATTAATTAACAGGGGTATTTACCATGGAAAAATCTTACAACAACTTCAAGCTCCAAACTGATTCCAGTAATATTTTATGGTTAAGTATCGATCGTGCTGATGCTTCTGTGAATTCATTGAGCCGCGAAGTCTTTGATGAATTAAATACTGTTCTTGATGACATTCTTCGACAAAATCCGGCGGGTGTTATTGTTGTCTCCGGAAAATCAAAAGGATTTATTGCTGGCGCAGATATTTCACAATTCACCCATTTAAAAACAAAAAAAGAAGCCTTTGATTTAATTCGTCAGGCACAAATAGTACTTGATAAATTAGCAGCGCTGCCCATGCCGACCCTTGCTATGATTAAAGGTTTTTGTTTGGGCGGAGGTTTGGAGTTGGCGCTGGCTTGTCGTTATCGTATTGCGGCGGATACTGCTGACACTAAAATTGGATTACCTGAAATTAAGTTGGGCATTCATCCAGGGTGGGGCGGTACGGTTCGCTTACCGAATTTAATTGGTGTCATGGAAGCCATGAAAATGATTTTGCCAGGTGCGGCATATGATGCGCGTAAATGTGCAAAATTGGGTATCGTTGACATGGCCGTTCCTGAGCGCATGTTGAAACGCGCCGCAGTCGACTTTATTATTCGTCAACCTAAAATGCATGCGCCGAGCGCATTATCAAAATTATTGTCAATTTCTTTTATTCGTCCTTTGGTTGGGAAGTTATTTTATAAAGGATTAAAAGATCAAAGAGTGAATAAAAAACATTATCCAGCACCTTATGCGGTTGTTCAGCATTGGATTCAAGATGGCGCACAAGGTGAAGCAATGGTGAATGAAGCCAATTCTATTGCTGAATTAATGATTACGGATACGGCGCGTAATTTAGTGCGTATTTTTTTCCTGCAAGAAAAAATGAAGGGCATTGCAAAACAAGCTAAATTCAGCAAGTCAGCCTGCGTGCATGTTATTGGTGCTGGTACAATGGGTGGTGACATTGCTGCATGGTGTGCACTTCAAGGAATGCATGTAACATTGCAAGATCAATCTCCTGAAAAAATTGCGCCCGCCATTAAACGTGCCTATCAATTATTTCAAAAAAGATTGCGCATTCCCCGTTTAATTCAAGCAGCCATGGATCGATTGCAAGCGGATGAAATTGGTTTAGGTATTTCACGCGCAGATATTATTATTGAAGCGGTATTTGAAAATTTAGCCGTGAAACAAGAAATATTTCGCATGGTAGAATTGAAAGCGAAACCAACGGCCCTACTCGCAAGCAACACATCCAGCATTCCTTTGGAAGAAATCGCAACGGCTTTAAAAAACCCTGCGCGTTTGGTTGGTATTCACTTTTTTAATCCCGTCGACAAAATGCCTTTGGTTGAAGTTGTGTATGGCGAACAAACGACCGACGAAACCGTTTACCGTGCCGCTGCTTTTGTAGGGGGTATTTCTCGATTACCATTGCCTGTCGCAAGCAAGCCCGGCTTTTTAGTTAACCGTGTTTTGATGCCATATTTAATGGAAGCAATGACTTTATTTGAAGAAGGCATTCCTGCACAAGCAATTGACGCGGCTGCGATACAATTTGGCATGCCAATGGGGCCAATTGCCTTGGCTGATAAAGTAGGGTTGGATGTTTGTTTGTCGGTCGCTGAAAATTTATCGCATTATTTTGGTGGAAAGGTGCCTGAGCGTTTAAAGGCAATGGTTGCAGAAGGACGCTTAGGCATTAAATCAGGTCGCGGTTTTTATAAATACATTAACGGTAAAGTGCTTAAAACGAAGAAAGTAAAAAGGGATTCAGTTCCTTCTGATATTGCTGATAGAATGATTCTGCGCATGTTAAACGAAGCTGTTGCTTGCTTAGCAGAAAAAGTGGTTTCTGATGCTGATTTACTGGATGCTGGCATGATTTTTGGCACCGGTTTTGCACCATTTTTGGGTGGGCCAATTCAATATGCAAAATCACGTGGCGTTAAAACAGTCGTTGCGCGTTTGGATGGGTTTGCAAAACAATATGGTGACCGTTTTAAACCGAACGCAGGCTGGGAAAATATCCAATAACACAGCAGATGAGGACGTTTACAATAGTACAGAAGCTGGGAACGTTAGTCCCAGCGCAAACAAGCAATGTATTTTGTTGTTGTGAAAAGCTTGTACCATTTACAGGGGGCATTCATGAACAGATATCCAAGCGCTGAAATATCTCTTAAAAGCACGTTAAAATTGTCCATGCGCCTACATTATTTAACATTAAAAAAAACGATCCCCTGTATTGCGCTCATGATGCTTGTGAAATATCTGGCTGTATTTTTTATTGCGGTTTTCCCTGAAGTCTATATGCAGCTACTGTGTTTCTTTGTGGGTTCTCTGGCAATTGCTTATTTTTTCTCTGTTGCGTTATTAGCAGCGCATCATTCTTTTATCGACCAACCCAAACCCACGCTTGAACTTTTTAAAGAGGTGAATCACCGTATTTTTCAAATACTCTTGACCTATTTTTTATATATTGCAGGCATTGTCTTTATTCTCGTTGCCGCAAAATTAATTGTTCGAGCGCTCAATCAACTCTATTTTCATGGATCATTATCGGTGTCAGACGGGGGGGGATTAATTATTCTTTTTATCGTATTTATGACCTATGTCGCCTTATTCTATTTTGCATACCCTATTAATGTAATTGATAAAAAATCGATAAAAATTTCATTTTATGATAGTGCGCTGCTCACTGAAAAAAACAAAGTAGGCGTTTTAATGTTGTTTTCTATTTTGTTGATTGTGTTGATATTGTTAACGCCAGGGACGATACATGAATACTTCCTGTCAATGTACCACTTAGATTTTATTTTTGATTTTATTGTCTTGTGTGTTGGCGTGCCATTTTACATTAATTTACTGCTGCTTTTGATAAACGATTCAAAGCAGCAGTAAGATATCAGTACGCATATTTGTTACACTGTTTCTTTTTCAACAGCAGCTTGCAACTCTTCAAAACTTTGCAATGAAACAACAGCAACCAATGGTTTGCCGCGACGCGTTAAAACAACACTTTGATTGCCGTATGCTGCTTGATTAATCATTTCAGAAAAATTTTCGCGTGCTTCGACAGTAGACATCTTCAACATAATACACCTCTCAACTCAATGTTAATGTAACGCATTAAACTTCGCATTTAACATTGTATTATTAAAAAGAAAACTCCTGTCTCCAAAAATAGTCCGTAATGTGCAAGTAATGTACACAGATAAGGTGAACTTTGCAAGTTAATTGTTTGTTTCAGGTGAAACAGTCTTGATATCAATGTGTTACATAAGCGACATGATGTATAGTTTTGATTTTACGGCCGTTATTTCCCTAGATATTTTAATTTATCGGGCACATCCTTCCATTCGTCAGCATCTTCAGGTGCCGCCTTCATTTTGGTGATCATGGGCCAGCTTTTGCCTAGCGTCTTGTTTAGCTCCAGAAATTCTTTTTTATCTTCAGGAAGGTCATCTTCAGCGTAGATCGCATCAATAGGGCATTCTGGCACGCATAAATTGCAATCGATGCATTCGTCAGGGTCAATCACCAGCATGTTGGGTCCCTCACGAAAACAGTCGACAGGGCAGACTTCCACGCAATCAGTGTATTTGCATTTAATGCATTTATCGGTGACGACGAATGTCATGGGGTAATCCTTTGTAATGAAAATGTTGTGCGAATTATAAAGGTAATTATGTTAGGATGTCGACTCTATTATTGAGGGGGTTTTATGAACGCATTGGAACAAATTAAACAAACCATTGAATCAAACGACGTCGTTTTATTTATCAAAGGCACCGCTAATTTCCCACAATGCGGATTTTCCGGCAAGGTTGTGCAAATATTAAAAGCGTGTAACGTACAATTTAAAGATGTTGATGTTTTGTCTAATCCTGAAATTCGTCAAGGGATTAAAGATTATTCAAATTGGCCAACGATTCCACAACTATATATTAAAGGCGAATTCATAGGTGGTTGTGACATCATGACGGATTTATATGAAAGCGGTGAATTGCAAAAAATGCTCAGCTAGTCCCAGAGCGCGTCTTTGTCGACAGGCTTGTCTGTCGGCACATCGCGCAATTGATAAACACCTTGGTATTTTTTAAATTCCGCTGCTTGTGCCGCTGATTTTGAATGAGTGGCATTAAATTCCGCCATTTTTTTATCGATTTCGCTGACAAAATGTTTATCTATCTTGTTCATTTGCTACAATGCCTCGCAACAGTGACAGTGACAGTGACAGTGTGAGAAAATGCATTCTTGCGTACTCAACCGCCCATTATCGACCGTGTAAAATATGATTAAAGCCAGCCCTGAACTTAAACTAAAAGACTTTGATTTTCAAGCTTTGCATACCTCAGAAGGCTTGTCCGAGCTGGATGAACGGTTTATCAAAACCCTTGCAGCGCAAAACCCTGAATTGAGAGGGCAGTTAAAAGTCTATCGAGATGGAAAATTAAATACCCCGCAGCAAGTCAGCGAATTTATCATTGCTTGCGCACCTTTTTTAGAAAATTTTATTGCAGAACTATTTCAAATTGAATCCGCTGTTGATTTTTTAAAAAAAGAAACGCGGTCACACGACCCTATTTTTCAATTCAAAGATTATTATATCCACCAAGCCAAAAGACTAAAAGCATCCGTGTCAGGCTATGCCTTTTTGCCTTTTTCGGAAAACGCAAAAAATGAAGTTGATCCTGAATTGGCAATTGCAAAATTAGGAATGCACTTTTTATCCGATAAAGAAAAATATAAGACTGAAATTGAAGCCTTAATTCAGTGGTGCGCATTGGCGTTATTTACCGAGGAAGGAAAAACATTTACCAAAAACTGGCCTAGCTTTCATCAAGCACAAAAAAAAGATTTTGAAAATTTGGTGCCGATGGTGTCGGTTGAAAACGATGAATTTGGCCGCTTTGAAGCGCCTAGAAACAAACAACGAGAACGCGATGGGTTTCAATTAACTGATCCACGCATGAAATTGCGTGAAGTATTGGATGAAATTCATTATTGTGTTTATTGTCATAAAAATGACGGTGATTTTTGTTCTAAAGGATTTCCTGTTAAAAAAAATAATCCTGAAATGGGTTTAAAATTAAATCCAGTCGGCGATATTTTAACGGGCTGCCCCTTAGAAGAAAAAATTTCTGAAATGCATACGGTAAAAAAAGAAGGTTACGGTATTGGCGCCTTAGCCATTATCACAATCGATAACCCCATGTGCGCGGTTACCGGTCATCGCATTTGCAATGATTGTATGAAGGCCTGCATTTATCAAAAACAAGACCCAGTGAATATTCCTGAAATTGAAACACGCGTATTAACAGACGTGCTCGATTTGCCTTGGGGTGTTGAGATTTATGATCTGTTAATTAAATGGAATCCGTTACGCCAAACACAATTTACACCGAAACCTTACAATAATAAAAATGTATTGGCGATGGGAATGGGGCCGGCAGGTTTTACCTTATCGCATCATTTATTAATGGAAGGCTGCGCTGTTGTCGGTGCGGATGGTTTAAAAATAGAACCTTTACCGCAAGCATTATTATCAAATCCAATTTATGATTTTAATACATTAAAGGAATCGCTAGATGACCGCATTATGTTGGGTTTTGGTGGCGTTGCAGAATATGGCATTACCGTACGTTGGGATAAAAACTTTTTAAAATTAATTTATATAAGCTTGGCGCGCAGAAGCCATTTTCAATTATTGGGCAGCATTCGTTTTGGTGGGACCATTACAGTGGAAAATGCCTGGGAATTGGGCTTTGATCACGTATCAATTGCAGTGGGTGCTGGATTACCAAAAGAATTGCGCATTCCTAATAGTTTAGCCCCAGGAATGCGTCAGGCGAACGATTTTTTAATGGCATTGCAATTAACAGGCGCGATCAAAAAATCAAGCCTTGCCAATTTACAGGTGCGTTTGCCGGCCGTGATTGTCGGTGGCGGATTAACCGGGATTGATACAGCAACAGAAGTACAAGCGTACTACATTACACAAGTCGAAAAAATTCATCAACGTTATCATATTTTAAAAAATGAATTGGGAGAGGATAATTTACGCCATCACTTTGATTCACAATCACTGATGATTTTAGATGAATCATTATCTCACGCTGAAAAAATTATTACTGAACGAGAATTAGCGGCATCAGAAAATCGAAAGCCATGTTTAAATAAATTAATTCGGGAGTGGGGCGGTGTTACTGTTGCTTATCGTAAAAGCATTCAAGAATCGCCTGCCTATCAACGTAATCACGAAGAAGTCATAAAGGCTTTGGAAGAAGGTATTTATTACGCGCAAGGATTTGAACCTGTCTCTGTTTTATTAGATGAATACGGCGATGCCGCTGGCATAACTTGCCGTTCCCGCATCCAAGATGAATCGGGCGTGTGGCAATTTTCTGACGAGGAAAAAACATTACCTGCAAAATCTATTTTCGTTGCCACCGGCGCTAAACCCAATATTGCCTATGAATTTGAGCACCGCGGTACTTTTTTGCGCGATAAAGATGCGTATCAGTGTTTTGATGCTGAAAAAAATCATATTGAGAAAATTGGCAATGTGAAAGAAAATTTTGGTGTTTTTACAAGCTACGATAAAAATGATCGACGTGTCAGCTTTCTCGGCGACACGCATCCTGTCTTCCATGGCAGTGTTGTTAAAGCGATCGCATCGGGGAAGCTGGGTTATTCAAAAATCATGAATGCCTTAAACATTTGCGAACATCACAATACCTCGCTCAGAAGCGAGGACGAAAGTCCTCGCGCAAACGAAAACGAGTATCTTGAATTTCGCGAAAAAATAAATGATTTATTTAGCGTAAAGGTTGTTTCAGTTATTCGAGAAAAAACAAATTTAATAAAACTCATTATTCATGCGCCCATGGCTGCAAAACAATTTGAGCCAGGGCAATTTTACCGAATACAAAACTACGAAACATCCTCCGTTATCGTGAATGGAAGCAGTAGTGCGAGCGACCTCGTGAGCACCAAATTGCAAACTGAAACCATCGCAGCGCTTGGTATTCAAGATCAAAATCACCCTGATCAATTGATTTTTTATATCATTGAGGCAGGCGCTAGTTCAAAAATTATAGGTACATTAAAATCTGGCGAACCGGTTTCATTAATGGGTCCAACAGGGGCGAAAACGCTTATCCCAGAAAACCCACACTCTATTTTAATTGTTGGTGGTTTTTTTGCGTTATTGTATTTATTATCTGTCGGACCCACTTTAAAATCTGCCGGGCATGTTATTTATTTTATTTCTGACATTCCTGATAATGAAAAAATTGAGCTTGATAAAATAGCAGGTATAACCAATAACATTATTTTTTGCGATGATATTATTAACGCCATGCAATCAATTAATTTGAAAAATATAGACACTATATTTGTTATTGGATCATCTGCGCTATTAAAAACAATACAACACGCACGCAGTACAACATTGAAAGCCTATTTAAACCCCAATGCAAAATTCACAGCGTCCGTTTATGGTGCCATGCAATGCATGTTAAAAGGCGTTTGCGCGCAGTGCTTACAGTGGCAAATCGATCCTGAAACAGGTCAACGCACGAAGGCTGTGTATGCTTGTTCATGGCAACACCAACCAATGGAAATAATTGATATTGATAATATTTCAGATAGACTTGGTCAAAATAAAATGCAGGAAACATTAACGAATTTGTGGTTTGATTTTATATTTCAAAGCCAGGCTGATGTTGCGTTGCGCTCGTGAATCAGTTTCGCACGCAGGTTACTGCCCGCACGTTCACACGCAGGCTACCGCCGTGCGTTTCTGAAATAATTATATTATTTATCGCAGCATGCCTGTCATCGCAAAAGGAAAATCTAATCACCTCAGAAACGCACGGCGGTAGCCTGCGTGTATTGAAGTAAAGACTCTATTTTCAGGTCCATTTAGCATAATAATAGGAAACCCCATGTACAAGCAGATAACCACCGACGAAGCAAAAAAATTACTTCAAAATAATATCATTATCCTCGATATTCGTGACGCTAACAGCTTCGCACACTCACACATCCCCAATGCAAAAAACATTTCAACACATGAATTAAACCATTTCTGCGAAGCAACAGAAAAAAACAAGCCCATTTTAGTTTATTGCTATCACGGCATCAGCAGTCAGTCTGTTGCGAAATATTTGGTAGAACAGGGCGTTGAAACGGTTTATAGTTTGATCGGTGGGTTTGAGGCACGCTAACCAGCAACGAACCATCAGAAGCGAGCGGCGGCAGCCCTCGCGCAAAACCAGCAATCAACTATCAGATAATAAAAAGCGCCTGACGTTAACCCTCCCGTTTAAATAATTTAAAATAAATGTATAAAAAATATTTTGCACATTCGCGCGAGGGCTGCCGCCGCTCGCTTCTGATGGTTCATCCGTGGCATCAGCAGTCAGTCCGTTGCAAAATGTTTAGTGGAGCAGGGCTTTGAAACGGCTTATAGTTTGATGAGTGGGTTTGAGGCGCTATAGTGCGTGGTGGGCAGGCCCTTGCGCAAACGTACCATCACATTCATATTTTTGGTGTGATTTCAGGAATTTTTGCCGCCACGTTTTTGATACTCGTCTCGAGATGCTCTACTGAATTAAGCAGTGACTTATAAAATGACTGGACAGTTTTTTTGAGCTGTAGGCTTTCTTTAGCAAGCAATGCCAATTTAAGATCATTAATATTTTCACTGGTTGCCAATAACACTAAGCATAAACCCTCTTCAGGTTTTTTCTCTTCAAATTCAGAAATAACAAACTCCTTCACCCCTTTAAATAAATCTTCATGTGAAAATTGCGACAGACACTCGGTTAAATGTTTGCCATATTCACCATCCGAACGGCTAACCTTCCAAGCTGATTGCTTGCGATGTTCTTCTTGTAATTGATGGTTGGCTTGAATACTGCCGCATATCGCTTTTACAATGCCGATATTACTCGTTGCATTTAGAATTGATTTCTGTAGATTTTCAGCATCAGTTATTTTCGCCACCGTTAAGTCTGTTTTATGCCAGAGGCGATTCTGGAGAAATTTCAATTGAACACTGTCTTTTTTTGTTTCATTTCGACGTGATCTTATATACTCAGCAATTCTATAGTGAATGTCTACTTTTACTGGGTTAATTATTTTAGCTGCAGCAAGTTTTTTTTCTTCAGCTAGTTTTGCTACTGCAGAATTTTTCGCTTCTGCAGCAAGTTTTGCATCCGCTGCAGTTTTCGCTTCTTCAGCAAGTTTTGCATCCGCAGCAGTTTTCGCTTTTTCAGCGAGACATTCTTCTCTCACTTCGGAAATTATTTTTTGGCTTAATTCCGCTACTTTGTTTGTTTCAGTTCCTGCTGATAATGGCCATTTATCATCAAAAAATTTAGCCAAGCTTAGTATCAGAATTGGTTCTATTTCTGTTTCTGAAAAAGTTTTAATTTTATCTTTAGCAAGATTTTTTGCTTCAGAAATTTTTTCTTTTATGTATTCTCCCGTTGCGTCAGAAATTAGCGTTTCAGTCAACTGAGTCACTCTATTGGTTCTAGCCTCGCCTTCTAATAAATTTTCAGCATTAAAGAAATCAGTGAGTTTTTTATTTACATTTTCTGATATCACTTTTATTTTTTCACAGTATTCCCCAGTCGGAATTTTTTTAATTTCATTTTTGATGTAAATCGGCAATGAAATAAGAATATGCGCATCCATTTTCTGGGTGGTATTTTTAACAGGTTTGTTTTCCGCTTTGCTTTCCTTTTTATGTAATAAAAACTTAGCTTCCCATAAATCATCAATACTTTTTTCATTTTTATCCGCATCAAAAGGTATTTCATATATTCTAGCGGTACGTTCAGCGTTTTTCTTAATTTGGTCTCGGAGAGCGTTTTCATTGAAATTAGTTTTATTTAATTCAGCGGTTATTCGCTCCCTAATTTCTAAATTAACAATATCTATTTTTACTGGGTCAATCATATCGGATGCTGTTTTATCCAGTTCACTTTCTCCAAGAGGAGTATTATTATCATTATAAAATTGTCTAATTGACTCTTTCAAACTTTTTGATATTTCTGAAATTTTTTCATTAAACTTTTCTGCGGTAATTTGATTGATCGAGATTGATTCTATTTGTGTTTTTGTTGAACTGGATAAAAGACTAAAATACGATTTTTTCAAAAATAATAATTTTTCAGGTGCTGTTGATTCTTCAATATTGTCTGGAATGCTTGACGAAAAAGATAATGGCGAAGCGGCGCTTAAGCCATCGCTTCCACCTGGGCTATTATCAATTTCTATATATTTTTTACTCATACAACCACCAATACTAAAAAAACCATTTTAATATTGAAAGTATAGACTACTTAAAAAAATCGACCGAGATTAAAGCCCTTTAGAAACAGCTGATTAGGCCGAAAAGACAGATGTACACTTAATAACACCCTGATTTCAAATTAAATATGCCGTCACAATCCCAGCTAAAAACCCAAAAACATGCCCCTCCCAAGAAACTCTCTTATCTTGTGCGGGCAATAAATTGCTGAACATGCCGCTAAAATAATAAATACAAACGACACCAACAATCACTGACATCGCAGAAGGTTTGTGATAAACACCTATCACAATAAATCCTAAATACCCCATAATTAAAGCACTGGCACCAACATGTATTCCTTTTCGTCCAAACAACCAAGTTAAAAAACCAGAAATTAAAATAATATAAATTGACACATTAAAAAATATTGTTTGACCTTGTAATAAAATTAAATTTGAAAAAATAAAGACGGGTAATGAATTAAAAAGTAAATGCGTAAAGTTGCCGTGCAAAAAGGGTGAGAAGGGGATGCCGACCCACCCAAACATTTTTCGCGGCCAAATCCCTAAGATATTTAAACGATACCCTAACATCCAGTTAATAATTTGAATTGCGAGCAGCAGTCCCACAAAACCCAGCGATAATGGCAAGTATGCTTTTAATTGATTTGCGGATTGTAATGCGCTATCCATAGAAATAACCTTAACTAAGTTGTAATATAATTACTTTACCAGGATGACCAGAGCAGATCATGGACTTTAAAGATTATTATCAAACACTCGGCGTTTCAAAAACCGCTACCCCTGACGACATTAAAAAACAATACCGTAAGCTTGCGCGAAAATATCACCCTGATGTCAGTAAAGAAGCGGGTGCTGAAGAAAAATTTAAAGCGATGAAGGAAGCCTACGAGGTTTTAAAAGACCCTGATAAGCGTAAAGCTTATGATCAAATGGGCTCGGGATATCAGGCTGGCGATTCTTTTACGCCGCCGCCAGGTTACCAACAACAGCATGCGCAGGCGGATTTTAGCGATTTTTTTGAATCACTATTTGGCCAGCAGGGTTCACGCAGGCAGCATCGTACTTTTTCTCAAGATGGCGAAGATCAGCACAGTAAAATTGAAATCACTTTGGAAGATGCTTTTCACGGCTGCGAAAAGCATCTCGTATTATCTGGAAAAAGGGAGCTCAACGTTAAGATACCGGCGGGCATTACGGAAGGGAAACAGATTCGATTAACAGGGCAGGGATCTCAAGGCATTCAAGGTGGAAAAAATGGTGATTTATATTTAGAAATCCACATTTGTAAACATCCTTTATTTACGCTTGATAAAAAAGATGTTTATTTACATCTGCCTGTTACACCATGGGAAGCGGCACTCGGTGAAAAAATCGAAGTGCCTACTTTAGGCGGTGCAATTACATTCACCTTGCCAGGCAATGCGCAAACCGGCCAAAAAATCCGTTTAAAAGGCCGTGGATTACCCGGAAATCCAGCAGGGGATCAATACATCACTTTGGCCATTTATATTCCTGAGCCTAAGAATGCCGAACAAAGAGCGTTGTATGAAAAAATGAAAGCTGACATGCCTTTTAATCCAAGGAAATTGCCATGAAAATTATTTCCGGAATAATCGTTGATCAAGAAAACACGCTTACTTTTGAAGAAGTCTGTCGCGCAATTCAGGCTGACGATCAATTAATTATCACATTGATTGAATATCATATTATTCAACCAAAAGGGACAGCAAAAAATAATTGGCAGTTTGATGATATAGCATTAAAACGTGCTCGTCTTGCGCGGAATTTTCATTATGATTTGGACGTTAATTTTGAAGGCATTGGATTGTTAATTGATATGATTGAACGCATTGACGCATTGGAAAGTGAGATCGAAAAATTTCGTCAATGATAAGCTGAGGTGTCTTGATTAAACCTCAAGGAGCTTAGCTGCCAATGTCAAATGGGCAGCTTTTCACATCAGCGTTTACAGTCGTGCAAAGCCACTGAACAGAATGTTTTGTCCAATTTATATTTGTTTTACCAGCTGGCCCTGGTTTTGCATGGATGCATTTTGGGTTGCTCATCGTGAAAATGGCGCTTGTTTTTGGATTTTGGTAATAACAGGCAACAGCGTGCTCGCCAAGCTTGTATCGAGCAATAGCAGCGGAACTGAAAGTCGGATTCCCTTGTTTTTTAATTTCGCCTGATGTCCAGCCGCCCGGGGCACTGTATTGGCCATTTTGATAAACAAAATTTTTGACTGGAGGGCAATAATCATCCGCATAAATTGTTGTCACCGATGATGCAAGCAGAATGACGGGTAAGGCGCATAGAATGTATGTTTTCATGGCTGCGAATCTCATGTGATTTAAAAAGTATAGCTCAGTGTAGTGCATAAAAGCGGCGCTGGCTAGCGCAGGATGACAATATTTTGACCATATATCCAATTCCCATTTTTAAGGATAATTACATTTGGATTCTTGTTGATGATGCTTGTAAAAAGGCAGTCATCGTTGATCCAGGTGATGCACGCCCTGTATTTGATTTCCTAAATCAAAAAAATATAACACCCATTGCGATATTATTAACGCATAAGCACACTGATCACACGGGCGGCATTGGTGAATTATACGCGCGATATCCCTTTATAAAAGTTTATGCTAGTCAAGCAGACGAAGTTGCCTTCACATCGGATATTATTTCAGAAAAAAACACCATTTCATTTTCAGAATTTAAGGAGGATTTTATCGTAATTGATATTCCCGGACACACCTTAGGCCATGTTGCTTATTATTGCAAACCACACTTATTTTGCGGTGACACCTTGTTTGGGGCAGGGTGTGGTCGTATATTCGAGGGAACACCCACGCAAATGTTTTCATCCCTAAGGAAATTAATGGCGCTGCCAGATGACACATTGATTTACTGTGGGCATGAATATACCGTTACCAATTTAGAATTCGCTTTGACTGTTGAGCCTGGAAATACTGACATGCAAAAACGCTTGAATGATGCAATTGAATTGCGCTCACAGAATAAGCCGACATTGCCTTCAACTATTGCGCTTGAAAAAAAAACCAATCCTTTTTTTCGATTCAATGAACCCGTGGCGATTCAAGCTGTGTTGAAAAAAGCAGGCAGAAAATTAAATACTGAGGTTGATATTTTTTATGCGATGCGGAAGTGGAAAAACGAATTTTAAACTCACCATTAAATTTTTCCAATCTGATGCCTAACATCCCAGTTAAGAAACAATCGCTGTTGTAAATGCTCGCTTATCCGTGTTCTGATAATGAGAGTACTCGGAAATTATTGTCGTATCAACCTGGCTGAGGCGTGTCTTCATCTTAACCTGCGTTGATTGTTTTCATAAGTCACCCAGTTGCGCCGTTGTAATTGTGTTTGGCATAAAACACCCCTACTTTTGTTTATTTAACAAAACTATAGTCGATATTTTTAATTCCTCCTGTTAACTTGTATTAAAATTGCGCAACCCTTTGTTTTTTGTTTTTTTGTGTAAAAATCCAAGGGGTTTAAAATAATCTGTCCTATAATTGCACAATACCTAAGTACGCCGTTTTTTTGGAGAAAAAAATGAGTCGCAGCAATTCCAGCAAAAAAGAGAAAACAAAGCTTGCTGCTGCGTCAAAAAATGAATTGTCAGCTTCAGCGGTTTACTTTTCGTTTGAGCAATACGAGCATTTGAGTATTGCCAATGAAAGACTTCAAGATGAGGCGGATACAGGCAAAAGGCATATTAGAATTCTGGAAGCTGAAAATGCACAATTAAAAGCTGAATTAGAAAAGTCGCAGAAACACCAATCCTATTTTATTGCTGATTCACCTTTAAATTTAAAGGTCTCTGACTCAGTTAAAAAAGAAAAATGCGATCCTGAAAAAGAAATCATACAGTTAAAAAATGAATTAAAGACATTACAGAAATCACTTGTGCAATCTGAGGCGGAACAAAAAGAGTTTCAACAAATGAACGTGCAGTGTTTTTTGGTCTTAGCTGCACTGAAAGCGGAAAATGAAGAAATTAAGAAAAGATCTGACAGGATAGAGTTCTCAAATAAAAAACTACAAAGAAAAGTAGATGAGCTTGTTTCGAAAATTCAGTCACAAGAAAAATTAATTTTCAGAGTGCCTACTTCATCATCAATTTCAGCAAATACAACACGATCATCTTCACCGGGCGTCTCATCACGACACACCCCGCTTTCCTCTCTTTTCCCTAGTCCGGAAAGCTCGCTCAATAGTTCTGATATTCAGATTTCAAAACCAATGCTAAAAAAATGATTTATATAGCGCCATATCCATTATTTTGATTTGTAATCAGTGAAACAGCCGATTCATTTGATCCTGTCGATCCACGCCGTTCACGCGTTGTTGGTTTGTTGTCAAATAAAGCAAAGAAACGTGCCGCACAAGATTTATCTTCTTCTTCAGGAAAAAGTTTTTTTCGATCCAGGTTAATGCCGTGATACAATTGCATTGTATTGATAATCGCCGCCAACCAAACTGCTACAGCGCTAGCAGCAAATATGCAAATCAGCATGTTGTCATTATCTTCTTTTTTACCTGACAAATATCCTGCTAAATACCCCGCTGGAATACCAATGATTGTCATTAAAACAATTGAAACAATATTGGGTAATAAAATATTGTAAAAACCAGACCCTAGCCTTCGGTTATTGTTTTCTGCGCTATCATTTTTTTTGTAACGCGCATTTAATAAATTGCTGGAAATAATACGTATTGAATCCCCCATTAAACGAATAATAGTGATATCCAATACTTTTTCAGAAATTGATGAGAAGCCTTGAGATTTGTCATCTGAAAGCATGCTGACAATATATTCCTTTAAAAAAAATACGGTAGCGCCTAACGCAACGCTAGCTACAAAACCAGCCATTAAAAATTTAAATATTAATGGTTTTATTTTTTGAGATATTATTTTTTTTGTCTGAATATCAGTCTCTGTTGATTCCAATATCTTAAGATCTACCGCAAGTGTTAAATTACCCGCTGTACCCATGCCTTGATAAATTAAACCGAGTATGCCGATGACTGTCGTGCTGGCATTGGTTTTCTTTAAATTATCACTGGCTAGCGCGCCAATAAGAGTGCCGATCACCCATAAATTTCCCCATTCTGAAAATCGCTGCAGCGCCATCATTGCCCACAGTTTAATCATGGGTGGTAAATCTTTTTTTAACAAGGCTTTTGAAAAAGGTAATTTTTTGAATTCCATAAAGGCAAATTCATCTTGATGTCGCATCCATATTTCCATCGCAAGATAACTTAACCAAGAACCCAGCAGATTACCTATTGCAACACCTTTAATGTCATTGAGTCGCGTATATTCCACAAAAAGATAGCTGAACACCACGGATGGAATTCGATTTCCAAAGGAACATATAACGGGTGATTTGTAATATCCACGCACATAAGCAGTTTGTCCAATGGTGTTTGACGCTAAAGTTGGCCATGCTCCCCCTGCTCCTGCTATTAATAAATACCAGTGCGTTGCGGCTGCTGTTTCTGCATCCGCCATGTAGGGCAGCGCGAGAAAAGAAAGTCCAAAAACAGTCATGGACGACATGGAGAGCATGGCTGTCAGCGCATAACCGACAGCCATATTTTCTCGGGCGCATAGAATGGTTTTTTCGCGCGCCAGTTGTTCTTGCGGAGTTAGATCAGCGGGCAGTAAAACGGGTTTAATACCCACTTCTTTTGTGAAAATTTGCGCTATCGCCACCATTCCACCGCCAACCGCATTTCGCCCAACAGATTGCCAAAGATTCGCCAAATCAGCTGCCCCTGCTAAACCATGCAGCATTTTAGAAATAATGATGGTCGTCCCTGTCGTGCTAACCGCTTGCGCTGAATAGTTAAGCGCAGTGCTCCCCACTTTAATGATAAAGAGACTGTTGCTTTCCTTCTTGGCTTCGGGCGCTGGATCTTGCGGATCGGACGGGTTGTGTTGTGCTTCTAATTGTTTGAGCGTATCTGCGTTTATCATACAAAACTCAAGTCTGGTTGTTAATTATCGTGAGATGTTACCAGAAATGGGTGAAAAATAAACAAATAAATTGCTTTAGGTGTGTTTTTTTACGACATTCAGTACATCTTTGACATGCCCAATTGCTGATATATCACGCCATTCGTACTTTAAAACGCCATTTTGATCAATTAAAAAAGTGCTGCGCACAATCCCGACATATTTTTTACCAAACAAACTTTTTTCTTTTAGTACATTAAACAGCTTGCAGATAGACTCATCCTCATCGCTAATCAAGGGAAAATTTAACAGATGATTGTCGATAAATTGACAGTGTGATTTTAAATTATCGCGTGAAATGCCTATTATTTCAGTGTTTTCAGCTTGAAATTCTGCGTAATGATCACGAAATGCTTTTGATTCAATCGTGCAACCGGGTGTGCTGTCTTTGGGGTAAAAATAAATAACAACGTTTTTACCGAGAAATGACGCTAAATCAAGCTTACCGTCTTTTGTTTTGCCAGTGAAAGAAACTGAATCGCCAAGTTGCATGGTATTCTCCCTAAGTTATAGTCGCTTATTGTAAACAAAATTTTAACATTGTGATATTCTGGCGTGCATTATAACTTTGGCCTTACGAGAGGATAAATCCATCATGAAACTGCTTATCACCCTCATTTTTGGAATATTTTTAACAGCGAGTTGCTTCGCGCAATCCGAAATCATCACCGCGAATAGTTTTTCGACAGTAAAGCAATTAATAGAACAAAACAAACATCCGCATCATCTATTGTTGGCGCTTGATGACGATGATACTTTAACCATGATGCCCTGCCCTTCCCCATCAAATTGTCAATATTTGGGCGGGCCTGCTTGGTACACATGGCAATCCGCTTTATCAAAAAATAACCCTAAGCGCATATGGAAAAACTTTCCGCAGTTGCTCGCCATTAATAATCTTTTATTTGTTATGAGTAAAATGACATTGGTTGATTCGCAAATTCCGAGCGCATTAAAAATGGCTAATCAAAAAGGGTCGTTTACCTTGGTTGCTTCTTCGCGCGGTTATCGTATGTCTGGCGCAACAGAGGCGCAATTCACGCATGACAATATTTTAAAATTCATAGAAAAAGGGGCGATAACGACACATTCTGATCACATCAGTTTCCCTGGAATTTATCTTCCAAAACCATGGGGTGGAAAAGACCCTTTGCGTCACATTGCCTACATTCATGGTGTTTTATATTTAGCGGGGCAAAATAAAGGCGAGATGCTCCAACAATTTCTAGATAAAACCAATCAAAAAAATAATATTCGCAGCATTATTTTTGTAGATGATACTGAGCAAAACGTAGTAGATGTTGCAAATGCTTATAAAAATGATCCTACGGTTAATGTGATCAGCATTCATTACACCAAACTCAAGGAACACAAAGCGGCTTTTTTAAGCGGGAAAAATGCGAAGAAATTGCAGGCGCTTTCAAACCAGCGTTGGTTTGCTATTCGCGATGCGCTAAAAAAGAATTTACCCGGTTTTGATTTATAAAAAAGCACAGAAGTGTGGGCGATAGCGCTCGCGCGAATTTGATAAAAAAATTATTTTAAGATTAAAGTAGAGCCTCCCTCATGAAAAGAAAAACCTTCGCCATTATTTCACATCCCGATGCAGGTAAAACAACCATGACCGAACAGATGTTATTGTTCGGAGGTGCCATTCAAATGGCTGGCACCGTTAAAGGAAAAAAGTCTTCGCGCCACGCAACCTCTGATTGGATGGAATTGGAAAAACAGCGTGGCATTTCTGTTACCACCTCCGTAATGCAATTCATTTATAATGATTGCGTTGTTAATTTATTGGATACGCCTGGTCACGCCGATTTTACCGAAGACACCTATCGCACATTAACAGCAGTTGATTCCGCATTGATGATTATTGATGCCGCAAAGGGGGTTGAACCGCGAACCATTAAATTGATGGACGTGTGTCGCATGCGTCATGCGCCGATCATGACATTCATTAATAAAATGGATCGCGAAATACGCGAACCGATGGAGTTACTGGATGAAATTGAACGTATCCTCAATATTCGTTGCACACCGATTACATGGCCTATCGGCTCTGGGAAGTTATTTAAAGGTGTTTATCACCTTCTGCAAGATAAAATAATTATTTACGATCACACGAAAAAAGGGGAAACAGATCCGCATCAAACAATTGACGGATTAAATAATCCTGATTTTGATAGATTGATTGGCGAGCAAGATGCAAAACAATTTCGCACGGAAATGGAATTAATCAAAGGTGCCTCTGACGAATTTAATTTAGACTTATATTTAAAAGGAAAATTAACACCCGTATTTTTCGGGTCAGCCATTAATGCTTTTGGTGTCCGTGAATTGTTAAATGGTTTTGTGGAATATGCCCCTGCCCCACAACCACGCGAAACCACACAAAGAACAATTAATGCCGATGAAGAAAAATTTTCCGGGTTTGTTTTTAAAATTCAAGCCAACATGGATCCTGCGCATCGAGATCGTATTGCGTTTTTGCGTATTGTTTCTGGTGAATTTAAACCAGGCATTAAAGTACTGCAAACACGATTAAATAAGACAGTGCAAATTAATCAAGCGCTTACTTTTATGGCAGGTAATCGCGAACAAACAGAAATTGCTTTGGCGGGTGATATTATTGGCTTGCATAATCACGGCACCATCCAAATTGGCGATACTTTTACACAAGGTGAGAATTTGCAATTTTTAGGCATTCCTAATTTCGCTCCTGAATTATTTCGTCTTGTTCGTCTTGCAGATCCATTAAAACAAAAGGCCTTATTAAAAGGCTTGATTCAATTATCGGAAGAAGGTGCAACCCAGGTATTTCGTCCTATTAGTAATAACGAGGTTATTTTAGGCGCTGTCGGTGTTTTGCAATTCGACGTTGTTGCTTACCGTTTAGAGCATGAATATTCGGTACATTGTAAATATGAAACAGCAGACACCTTTGCTGCACGCTGGGTTACATCTAAAGACAAAAATAAATTAGAAGCGTTTAAAACAGAATGTGCGCGCTACATGGCATTGGATAACGCAGGTTTATTAACATACCTAGCCCCTTCACGCGTTAACTTAGAATTGGCAATGGAACGTTGGAAAGATGTTGAATTTCATGATACCAGAGAGCATTCAAGTTAGCAGATGTAGCGGTTTTTCAGCATAACAGACGCACATACTACGCATTGTGCGTTCGTCTACGCGGACCGCGGAAGATCCCTCTCCTTAGTTTTGATAACAGTTTGGTTTTTTATTTAAAACAAAGCAGTGTATTTATACCGCAATCCGATCCGGCAAAGTCACATTCAATTCCAAAATCGCATTGTTATCTTTGTGATGCAATTCCACATTCACTTGATCAACATCAGCATTGGTATATTTAGCGACGAGTAATAAAATTTCTCTGCGAAGTGATTGCAAATAATCAGGACCATTTTTCTCCGCTTTTTCCTGCGCAATAATAATATGCAGGCGATTTTTTGCTTTATCAGCCGATTTATTTTTACGAAAATATTGAAATAGATTGAGTACGCTCATGCCATCACCTCCTGCTTATTGCCCAATAATCGTTTGAAAAATCCCTTTTTGCGCACTTCAGGCCTGCCTAAAAATTTCAATACGATATTCTGATAAGCCAGACCAGCATCACTTTTTTGATCCAAAATAACGGGTTCGCCAGCATTAGAAGCATTTAAAACGCTGTTTGATTCTGGAATAATGCCTAACAAGGGGATGCCTAAAATTTCTTGAACACTTTCAACTGACATCATTTCACCTGAATTTGCGCGCTTCGGTGTGTAACGGGTTACCACCAAATATTCTTCCAGTGTTTCGCCACGCTCCGCTTTTTCTGTTTTGCTTGATAGCATCCCTAGAATACGGTCTGCATCGCGGACAGAAGAGACTTCAGGATTTGCAACCACGATTGCAACATCCGCAAAATGCATCGCCATTAACGCACCTTTTTCAATTCCTGCAGGTGAATCACAAACGATATAATCAAATGTTTCAGCTAAGGCGTCTAATATTTTTTTGACAGCGTCTTTGTCTAATGCGTCTTTATCGCGGGTTTGAGAAGCAGCAAGAATCGAAAGATTGGGAATTTTTTTATCTTTAATCAATGCTTGATTTACATTTGCATCGCCATGAATTACGTTCACAATGTCATACACAACGCGGCGCTCACAACCCATGATTAAGTCTAAATTACGTAAGCCGATATCAAAATCGATTACCACTGTTTTATGTCCTGCTAATGCAAGACCAGTTGCAAATGAAGCACTTGTGGTTGTTTTACCAACACCGCCTTTGCCAGATGTTACTACAATTATTTTTGCCATAGGGGCCTCTTAATTAAATTGACTCTATTTGTAACTCTTCGTTTAATAAATATATTTGGACTCTGTTTTGCGCAATTTTATGCGCTTTTAATTTCTCACTCACTAAATAATGCCCGGCAATTGCAACCAATTCCGCTTCTAATTGATTACAGAAAATTCGAGCGCTTGTGTCACCACTGGCGCCCGCCAATGCTCTGCCGCGTAGTGGCGCATAAATATGAATATGGCCATCTGCAATAATTTCAGCACCTGCATTCACGGGCGCCAAAATAATTAAATCACCGTCTTTCGCGTAAATTTGCGTACCCGCACGAACAGGTTTGGTGATTATTTTTGTTGCCGCTTTAATCGTTTCAGGCGCTGTGTTTTTCACGGGCGCTGATTTCTGAGCTATGTCAGCCAAATTGGGTAAATCACTTTGTGTTTTTAAACCACGCGCAGCAATGGGCTGCATTTGGTAACGACGCAAGGTTTCGCACAGCGCCAGAACATCCATTTCATCAGACGTTTCCTTTAAGGCGCTAAAATCAATGATAACAGGTGAATTAGAGAAGTAATTAGGGGCCTTCTGAGTGAGTGTATTTAATTGCGATTGCAATAAATCAGGTTCGTGGCGTAATAAACGCAAAATTGTAATGGGTAAAAAATCGGCTTTGAGCTGAAAGCTGTTCATGATAGCGAAGTCCGGTTTTACATAATAATTGAAAAATAGAATATCATTAACAGGAGAAACGCGCACGAAAAAATTGACATATTGAATGTGTTTTGTGAGACTGCATCAAACTGTCGTCTAATAATAATTGAGACATGTGGGTAATTTTTTATGAATGAATTTGATTTAATCCAAAAATTTTTTTTTAGTCGCACCAAACAAGGTAGCGTGATCGTAGGCAATGGCGATGATTGTGCGATAGTCAAAGCACCAGCCAAGCATTCTCTTGCAATGTCAATGGATACGTTGGTTTCCGGTTTGCATTTTGATGATTCATTTTCTCCTGAAAATATTGGCTATAAATCACTTGCGGTGAATTTAAGTGATCTTGCTGCCGTGGGCGCAACACCTGCTTGGGTCATGTTATCACTTTCTCTGCCCAGCATTGATGAAAAATGGTTGGCGGGATTTCAAGCGGGTTTTTTTGAATTATTTGATTCCTATCCAATGACTCTAATTGGTGGTGATTTAACGCGTGGACCTTTGTCGATTACCGTTCAAGTCACTGGTTTTTTGCCTGATTCTACAGCAATTCTGCGTTCTGGTGCTCAGGTAGGCGATTATATTTATGTAACCCATGAGGTTGGTGATGCTGTGCTCGCATTGCAGTATTTACACAAAGGAAAAGCGTTGTCGGAAGCAGCAGCTAAAAATGTATTGCAGCGTTTGCATCGCCCTACCCCACGCATTCAGGAAGGAATATTACTGCGCGGCATCGCTAACAGCGCCATTGATATTTCGGATGGTTTGTATGGCGATTTAAAACATATATTAAATGCCAGTGGCGTAGGTGCAAAAATCTTTATTGATCAAATTCCTGTTTCAGGCATTCTTGCTCAAGAATCAAATGATTTAAGACGGCAAATTGCGCTGCATTCTGGAGATTCTTATGAGCTTTGTTTTACGGCAGCTAAAAATGCAGTACTGCCAAAATTACCCTGCAAAATAACCTGTATTGGTGAAATTACGCAAGATTTGAAAATTAAAATTATAGACGATAAAAATCAGCCTGTTTCTGTAGTAGGTGAAAGCTTTACACATTTTCAGTAACAGATTAGGTTATTTTTAATTGTCAATCACACGCAGGCTTCCGCCAGCGTTTCTGAGCTGTTTTTCGATGTTTCGTTGCTCGTTTGAAATTCACTCAATAAATCATCCATCAGCTGCGTCATAATTTCAGTCATAATGAAAAAATCCGCATCAAAACGTTGTTGGGGTGTTTCAGTGTAATCTGCATTGGATAATTCCAAAACGGCAGCTTGAAATTGAATGCTTTTAATTGAAAAATCTGGTGCTAAAATAAATTGGAGCTGATCCTTCCAGCTCAAGCTCAATTGCGCAATATCACAACCATCCTTCATTAATGATTGAATTGCCGTAGCCAATAAATCTTGATGTTGACAGCGAATAACACGGCGCTCTTGTTGCGGATCTTGCAGCACGCAAGACAAGCCAATCGTAAATCCTTCAGGAGCATCTTCTTTCACCCATTGGGTCATGACAGATGTTGGTTTTTTAATATCAGGCGATTTTAAATCAATTGGCGCAATGGCACGCTTTAAAAAGGCGACAAATCGCTCCACTTTTTTCGCATTATTTGAATTAATAATTAAATATTGTCGATCCAAGTCAATCATGGCGTGGATACGAGATTTCTGTGTAAACGCCTTGGGTAGCAAAGTTTGTGTAATTTCATCTTTTAAATTTTGTTTTTCTTTTCCACGCACGGGACGAGATTCTTTTTTCTCGATCTCTTCAATCTTTTCTTCAAGTGCTTGACGAATAACGCCAGCCGGTAACAATTTTTCTTCCAGTTGCAGGCAGATCATCCAAAACCGCCCAGAACCGTAAACCATCTGTGAGTCAGTTTGGTCGATAGGCGACACCCAACCCATGCTCGATGGCAAGGAAGGTAAACACGGCGTAAAAGACAGTGGCGCTAAGGCCTCAGACAAATCTTGCTGGCTTAACTTTAGGGGTTTCGTAAATTGGAAAAGCGATGCTTGTTTGAACCACATAAATTGCTCCTTGAAATGGCAAACATCATAACTTTTTCTTAAAAAAAATGATACGATAAAGCACGTCAATTTTTTACACGGATGTTTTTATGAACAGATTATGCTTGACTGGATTACTATTCTATTGTGCGTCCTCACTTGCACAATTCAGTAACATGATTGTTTTCGGCGATAGTCTTTCAGATGGCGGTAATTTTCCAGAATCGCAAAAAATACTGTGGGATGCCAACAAAGGCAAGACATTGGCCAATTCCGTTCCTCAGCTATATGTTCCTTTTTCAAATCCAATTGACACTGCTTCCCCGCCTTTTTCTTTTACCTGGCCAACATTGAGTGATGCTATACTCGACACACAAGTCACAATTGACAATACCAATAGAAAATACCGCAGCATCAGCTGGCCTCAGTTTTTTTTAAACATGGCTGCACTATCGCACTTGAGCAATTCATCTGCTATTTCACCCAGTAATTTACTTAATTTTCAAAAAATACCGAATACAACTTCTTTCAATTATGCTTGGGGATATGCGATGACCAGTGAAAGCTGTGTTAACCCCTATTATCAACCTACACAAGAATGTGATGCGAAGCGCATTTATCAGGCGCGGAAAAATTACCTGGTCAATCCAAGCATGGAAAATTATAAAAAAATTGAAGTGCCTGGGTTATACAAACAACTTGAATTATTCGTGAATGATGAGCGCAGCAATAAAGTGGCCGTTGATCAAAATACCTTGTATGTATTTTGGATAAGCGCCAATGATTTAATTGTGGCAAGTGATGCGCTACTTTCTCATTGGAACCCATTTCCAATTTTAAAATTTATACTTGGCTTTTCATCGGAAAACATATTAAAAAATATTTCAATTTTGCATTATAGTTTACCTAAAAAAAAACAACCCAAGGCAGTATATGTTTTCAATATGTTTAATCCTAAACTGACGCCTGGTTATTATAACAACACTACATTAGGCACATTGGGCGGTGTTGTTGTTGATTGTCACAATTTCTGGCTCAAATGGAATGCCAAAATATTCAACCTATTTTCAAGCACAAAAGTCATCATCCTGCCGGCACATAAATGGTATGAACGCAGCAGTAAAACGGATTATTTTAAATTACACCTGGGGCAAGCTTGCCAATTAGACGGCGGTGATTATACCAGTCCAACCACTATTCCAAAAAGTAATTGCGCCGGATTTATGTTTTGGAATGCAGTTCACCCAGCGGCGCCGATGAATGCGTTAGAAGCCTATCAGTTTTTTAATGTTTTAATTTCGGATAAAACAGCACGAAAAGAATAATCAACATCAACTGATTTTTTTAATGCTGCTTGTAAGGCGATGCAAGCAGCTTCTAAACGGGGCGCGCCGCAATAGGCCAAGCCTCCCAGCAATTTATGATTCGCATCATGTAGTTTCCCCCAGTCTTTCTGACAATAGGCTTGCTCGATATTTTTCTGGTCTATATCAATCCCTTTTAGTAATAAATCAATCATTGATTGTGCTGTCACAATATCCTTATTAATTCTTCTGGCGCCTAAGGGCAAATCAATAATCGGTTTTTTCATTTTCTCACCTGAAAAATAATTATTTAGGATTTTAATGGCTGTCGATTTTAACAATGGCTTTTGAAGTATAATATCGATTCCAGATGCTTTGCAACGCAGGGTATTATCTTCTTCTCGATGTGCAGTTAATGCAATAATTGTCCCTTGCTGAACAACCATCTTTTTCGCCAATTCAAATCCGTTGCAATCAGGCAGACCCAGATCCATAAAAACAACATCATACTTTTTATTTTTTGATTTTAATAAAGCTGTTTTAGCATCAAACGCAATATCAACACTGCAACCCAATTCGAACAGCATTAATTGTGTCACTGTTGCTGTCATGGTGTGATCCTCAACTAACAGAACATGACAACAATCAAATATAATTTTTTCTTCAGTTTCTTTAGTTGATTTTAAAATCAATTCCTGAGATGCCATTAAAAATGGAATGTAACACGTGAAAGTAGCGCCCTTGTTTTTTGTGCTCTCTAATATAATTCTTCCGCCTAAATCTTTTATATATTTCTTAACAATGGTCAAACCCAACCCCGTTCCTTCATAAACACCATCTGAAGAAGGAGACAATCGATGAAAACGCGTAAAAATAGCGTCTTTTTTATCGTCAGGGATACCAATCCCCGTATCTGAAACATCGCAACGCAAAATCAATCTGTGCTCATTTATTTTTTCGATAGACAAGCGAATTTGGATTTGTCCTTCGGCCGTGAATTTCAAGGCGTTTGTAACAAGCTCGAGCAAAATCCGGAATAGCCGTTTTGAATCGCCGCAGACAAAGCCAGGTAAATTTTCATCTACTATCAAAGATAATGCTAATTTTTTAACAATGGCTTTGGGTCTGATTAAATTTAATATTTTTTCAACCAAGGTTTTTAAATGGAATGATTCTTGAAGGACGGGTTCAACTCCCCTACTCACCTTCATTTCATCTAGTATTTCATTTTGAAAATCAAGTAACGCGGTTGTCGCCAATACTAAATTGTCCGCATATTCCTTCGTACGTTGACTGACTGCTTCCGCTTGAATTAATCGCGCAAAACCAATAATACCGGTTAAAGGCGTTCGAATATCATGACGCATATTTTCTAGAAATTCTGTTTTGGCGCGATTGGCTGCTTCTGCTTGTTTTCTTGCTAGCTGCAATACCACCTCTGTTTTTTTTCGCTCACTGATATTGCGCGCTGTGCAAACAATCGTTCTTCGAGACAAGGAAGGAATAATCGTTTTGTAATAGTCTGTTAATTCACGAACATTCAAGTTACTGGTTTTATATTTTGTTAAAAAATAACTTACAAAAATATATTTATCAATCAAGCTCATTAATAATATTAGCTCATGTTGCCTTAAAAATTCCTTCAGTGTTAGCACGTCTTCATATTCATTTTCTAAAAAATAATTTATCTTGAAATTTACCGCAAGCTTCATTCTATGCAAGTAGCGGATTTGAAAATTAAAGTCAACATCCGGTTTTGGCGCTTGGGTTTCATGCAGCAATAAATTAACAGCGCGGATTTCACAGCATGATTCTTCTGGGTGCGGATCAAATAAATGCTGTTTTTTTTCCTTGAAATAAGCAATTTGACTTTCAATAATGCCTTCTACTATCAATTCTAATCGCTCTAGAAGCGCAATAACTATTTTCGCATCACACAATACCGTGTGATACCGTGGCGGCAATAAATCAAGAGCAATCAATTCGGCAGGCATTGCTTATCAGTCCAGTATGGGAAATAACGCATTCTACCTTAGTTTTTTGGCAGTTGCTTTAGGATAAGTTAGCCAGGCTAGATTCGCGCGAGGGTTACCGCCCTTGTTTCTGAACTGTATAATAAAAACATTCTTGAATCCCGCTTTGATTCGCATTATTCTACAATACCAATATTCATCCAGTACTGTATGATCACTGAATAATTCGCAGAGTATTAAAATTATGAACAGTTCTTATGAAGCCCGTTTAAAACAAAAAGTAACCCAGCTCAAATGGGATGAATTACATCTTGACCCGTGGTTACTCCTCAGCCTTGTCGTGTTGGCAACGATAGGCCTTTTCATTTTATACAGCGCCAGCAATGGCAGCGCGCAGGTTGTTTGGAAACAAGGTTATCGCCTCATGCTTTCCTTTGGATTAATGTTTCTATTCGCGCAAATCTCGCCACATCACTACAAAAGATGGGCGCCTTGGTTGTACGCTATCTGCTTTCTGCTTCTAATGGCCGTGTTGGTTATCGGAAAAGTAAATATGGGTGGCAGGCGATGGATATCGCTTGGGCTATTTCGATTTCAGCCTTCAGAATTTATGACCTTTGCTATGCCCATGCTGCTGGCTTGGTTTCTAAGCGAGAAAACATTGCCACCCAAATTACCGACTCTGTTGATTGCCGGGGTCATGATTCTGCTTCCTGCACTCCTTGTTGCAAAAGAACCCGATTTGGGCACGGCCATCGTCGTTACTTTTTCTGGTTTTTTCGTTTTATTGTTGGCAGGTATTCGTTGGAGACTCATCGGCGTTTTGGGCGGCGCCCTAGTAGCATTATCTCCCGTCATTTGGCATTTCATGCACACCTATCAAAAAAATCGCGTCTTGACGTTTTTAAATCCGGAACGTGATCCGTTAGGCAGTGGATACCATATCATTCAATCTAAAATCGCCATTGGCTCGGGTGGCTTTTTTGGTAAAGGTTGGATGCATGGCACGCAATCTCATCTTTCGTTTTTACCCGCACACACTACGGATTTTATTTTTGCTGTGAGCGGCGAGGAATTGGGCTTCATCGGTTGCTTCATTATTTTAGCCATATTCATACTCATTTTTATTCGCTGTTTATTGATCAGCTTGAATGCACAAGATAACTTTACGCGACTATTGGCAGGCAGCTTGGGGTTAACTTTTATCATGTCTGCTTATATTAATTTAGGCATGGTCGTCGGTATTCTGCCGGTTGTGGGTGTGCCATTGCCTTTAATTAGCTATGGTGGTAGCTCAATGACCGCGCTGATGATCAACTTTGGAATTTTAATGTCAATTCATACCCACAAACGATTATGGTCTAGTTAGATGCTATCCAGATCTTTATTCATCAACACAAGGAAAAAACATGAACCATTTTTACGGAAAATTAACCACGCTCTTTTTATCATGTGCCGCCAGCAGCCTTATTTTTGCGAACAATATCAGCGTTAATCCTGCTGAGGTAAAGCAAGAAAAAAAAGAATTTATTCATCAGATGGCAAGTCAACATCATTTTAATGAGGCGCAACTAACACGTTTGTTTCAAACACAACAACCCAATCAAAAAATCATCACATCGATGACGCAGCCTTTTGAAAAACAACCCTGGGGATATTATCGCAATTTCTTTCTGACACGTGAACGCATTACCTTGGGTGCGGCATATTTGAAAGATCATCACGATGCATTAATGACAATGCAAAAAAAATACGGCATTCCAGCCAGTGTTATTGCGGCGATAATTGGTGTTGAAACGGAGTACGGCACCCATTTAGGGAAATTTTCAGTGCTAAACTCTCTTTACACGCTTGGCTTTTATTATCCTCCGCGTGAAAAATTTTTTAGAAATGAACTGGCGCAATATTTAATTTTAACGCGTGACAATCATTTAAACGCTTTGAAAATAAAAGGATCTTATGCTGGTGCATTGGGTATTCCGCAATTTATGCCGAGCAGTTATCGCCATTTTGGCGTTGCTTATCACTCAGGTTCTTCGGTTAATTTATTTAAGAACGACGATGCGATTGCCAGCGTTGCAAATTATTTCCATAAAAATGGATGGCAAGCTAATCAACCTATCGCCCATCAATTGTATTCGAGAGAAGAATCACCTAATCGAGGCGCAAAATTGCTTGAGTTGCCGATGAAGAACAAGACGCAACACTGGGAAATTTACAAAAATTTTAACGTTATTATGACTTACAATCATAATGTTGTTTATGCAATGGCGGTTTATCAGTTAAGTCAAGCGATAGAAAAACAATATGCTATCAATAAGCGATAAATTAAAAAAAATAAATGCAGCGATTGCGGCTGATCCAAATCAGCCGCTTTATTACAACAGCTTGGGCACTGTTTTTCGACAACTCGATCAATTTGATAATGCACTTGTCGCCTATCAAAAGGCACTTTCATTAAATGAAAATTATGCTGAAGCGCACGCCAATATTGGCATTCTATTGACCGCCTTAGAAAAAGACGATGATGCTCTTTTACATCTTGAAAAAGCGATTAGCCTCAATCCAAATTTATTGCCCGCTCTCAATCAAGTGGCTGATATTTATTTGCGTCATGAAAAATACACACAAGCGCGTGATACGCTTTTGCGGTCACTTGAAATAACACCTGAAAACTGTGAGCTAAATCACCGTTTAGGTATTGCGTATTTTAAGCTTCGTGATTTTGAAAATGCACACTTTCAATTTGAAAATGTATTAATGGTCAATCACAAACATCCTGAAATAAATCAATATCTAGCAAACACCCTGCTTGAATTGGGTGAGCACGAAAAAGCCATGACGTATTATTTTCGTCAACTTGAATTAAATCCTTTTTTTGAAACAAACTATAATCTTGGCGTTTTATTTATGATGAAAGAACGCTTAAGTGAATCATTAATGTATTTTGATCAAGCATTATTAATGGAGCCCGATGATTTTTCCACTCACTTAAATTGCGGCAATGTTTTTTTAAAAAAGAACAATATCCCACAAGCAATTATTTGTTATGAAAAAGCCAACACACTCAAACCCAATGAATCTGAAATTCAACATATTTTGTGCGCCTTAAAACAAGAAAAAACACCAGATACTGCGCCGGCAGATTATGTAGCACATCTATTTGATCAATATGCGCCTTATTATGATCATCACCTCAGCGCAGCCCTAAAATACGACGCTCCTCAAAAAATGCTTTCTTGTGTTATGCTGGCAAATCCAAAGCTATTTGATATGCGTTGGAAAATTCTAGACCTAGGCTGCGGAACGGGTTTGTGTGGCGCATTATTTAAATCAGCGGCAAGTCAATTAATTGGCGTAGATTTATCTGACAATATGCTGGCGGTCGCACGCGAGAAAAATATTTACGATGATTTGATTCTAAGTGATTTGACACAAGCGCTTAAGACAGCATTTTCTGTTGATTTAATCTGTGCTGCCGATGTATTTACGTATATTGGCGATCTGGAATTAATATTTAAATTAGCGTCAAACGCATTGGTTTTAAATGGTTTGTTCGTATTTACCGTAGAGAAAACAACAGAAAAAGAATTTATTTTACAAACCACTATTCGGTATGCACACAGTAAATCGTACCTGGATAGATTAATTAAAAACCATCCTTTTGAAATCATTTCATTTGAAAATGTGCAGCTTCGAAAGCAAAAAAATCAAGCTGTTGAAGGGTATTTGGTGTTGTTAAGGAAATTGTAAAGTTTAAATAATCTATCTTTGCTTCTGATGAATAAGCCGGGAGGACATAATTTCTCAAGCATTTAAATCATCAAAAAAGATTGGTTGAACCCTTATGTTAACAACGCTTGAGCTGTGAGTGTGCTGTTTTTATGCAGCCCAAACAGGGGCTTTTCTTGCCTTGTCATTTCCATTACAGCTTGTATCTCTGAAATAACGCATTCAATATTTTTTTCAGAAAAGAAGGGGTTTACTAAAAACATCAAGCTCGTTTTCCCTAATTTTCTTGCGTTAACCAGATGGTTCTTCGGTTTGTAATTTTTTTTAGAAAATGCTTTTTCCAGATAGATCTCAGGACAGCTTCCCGTAAAGCAAGGTACGCCCCGTTCATTTAACGAATGCATAATGCGGTCTCTCGACCAACCTTGCTTCAATTTTTCAGGAGCAATAAAAACATAATATTTATAGTAGGCGTGATGAATATTTTCCGGTGGCGTTAAAACACGAAATGCTTCAATTTTTTGGAATGCAGCATCATACATTGCTGCAAAATGCTGACGTTTTTGAATCCATCCGGCTATTTTTCTTAACTGAACGCGGCCAATTGCTGCTTGCATTTCCGTCATGCGTAAATTAGTTCCAAACTTTTCATGTAGCCAACGAAAGCCATTAGCCTGTTCTTTTTGGAGTGCCGCATCATAATCTTTTCCATGCTCTTTATAGGACCACGCTTTTTTGAAAAGCACTTCATTATCCGTCACGAGCATCCCTCCTTCTCCACCAGTCGTCATAATTTTATCTTGGCAAAAGGAAAAAGTGCTGATGTCTCCAAAAGACCCCGCATATTGTCCATTAACTTTGGCGCCATGTGATTGCGCACAGTCTTCAATGACATATAAATTATTTTCCCTGGCAAATTCCATGATCACAGGCATGTCGCATGGCCAGCCGGCCAAATGCACACACATAATCGCTTTTGTGCTCGACGTCATTGCAGCGCGAATCATATCAACAGTAATGTTTTGAGAATTAAGATCTATATCAGCCACAATGGGGCGCGCACCACACCGAACTACAGCACTTGCAGAGGCTATAAAAGTGCGGCAAGGCACTATTACATCATCGCCTGGGCCAATATCGAGCGCATGCAAGGCGGCTTCAAGTGCCACTGTGCCATTCATCAATGCAATGGCGTGCTTAACGCCAAAATAGGTTGCAAACTCCTTTTCAAATTGTTTGCATTCGTCACCCGTCCAGTAGTTTACTTTTCCAGATTTTAAAACACAGGTAACCGCATCAATTTCTTCCGTAGAAAAGCAAGGCCAAGAAATCATTTGAATTATTCCATTAATTGAAAATTGCTTAATTGCTTAATAGGCTTTGCTGGCACACCAACGTAAATATAATTGGCATTCAATGCATTAAGGATCACTGCCCCAGCGCCAATCAATGCACCCGATTGAATGGTTATTTCCTGAATCACTGTAGCGCTTGCGCCGATTTCAACACCATCGTGAATAACGCATGCGCCACAAATTGTTGCATTTGGATTTAGTGTAACAAAATTTCCGATGGTTGAATCATGGCTCACAGAACTTTTAACGTTTAAAATAGTATGCTCACCAATCGCAATGTTTTCCGTCAAACAAACATGGGGGAATAAAACAGCCCCTGCTGAAATTACTATTTTTTTGCCTGACAGAATCGCTGTTGGATGAATAATGGTGGCGTAGCGAGGATGGCATAGGCCTGCTATTTGATTCACTACTTTTTTTCGAATCCGGCTGTTTCCAATCGCCACCGTCAACTCACAGTCAGATAATTTTTTAATAAGTTCAAGTGAACCTAAACAAGGAAACCCAGAAATGAGCGTGTTGTGTTTACGAACATCCTCATCCAAATACCCCATCACTTCAAAGCCCGCATTTTCTGCAACCCAAGCTGTTTCCCTTGCATGTCCGCCAGAACCAACAATGATCAATTTTTTCATCCGAGATTCCCTTCAAACTTTTCCATAGTAGCATTGGTAAAGGAGGAAATATCCTCTTTAAACAATACCTTCTTAACTGTCAACATCATTATTCTAATGTCAAGCCAAAATGACTGGTGATCCACATACCACAAGTCATATTTAAATTTCTGTTCCCAGGAAATTGTATTGCGACCATTCACTTGCGCCCAACCGGTAATGCCAGGACGAACTAAATACCTTCTTTTTTGTTCAGCATTAAATAACGATAAATATTCTCCTATTAATGGTCTGGGACCAACAAAACTCATCTCTCCTTGTAAGATATTCCACAGTTGAGGCAATTCATCCAAGCTTGTTTTCCGCAAAAATACACCCAACGCAGTGAGTCTTTTTTCATCGGGTAATAACTGTCCTTGCTTATCTTTTTCATTCGTCATGGTTTGAAATTTATAAATTTTAAAAACTTTTTCGCAAAACCCCGGTCTTTCTTGTTGGAAAATCGCTGACCCACCCATTTTTATTTTTAAAATTCCGTAAAGCATTGCGATTAAGGGGCTTAAAATAAGAAGTAAAAATAAACTCAAAGTGACATCAAAAAAACGTTTCATGAATCTAAAAATAATCTGCTCTGTGCTTAATAAAATCATTGAAATACCCCGACATTGAAAGCACATTTCCAAATAAACCGCTCAGATTCACAGCTAGGGGAAAATGCATTACGCCCATGCAACACTTCACTGTCTTTCCATAAGACTGCATCACCCGAATTAAGTTTTATACTGATGGTATTCTGCTTGATGTGTTCGGAAGTCAAAAGAAATTGATGGAATTTTTCTGCCAATTTTTTTACTTCATCATTTGCGTCCTTGGCTACACAATAATAATTCCAATTTAAATGTATTTTATCATTATTTTTATAAATAGCAGGCAGATTACGTGAATCACCTGAGCGAGAATGCAAAATAGCTGTTTCGGTTAAGCGAGAAAGCAAGAAGGGATCTTCTGCATTGAGTGCAGCAGCAATATCTTTGGCATTAACAAACAGTGTTTCACCCCCCTTTTTTGCATTTGAAACACAGCACATCATTGTTGAATTGGGGAAGCTGGGAATGTAACTACCATCTGTATGAAGTGGTTGTGCGTTGGGAGAATGTCGATAAGCATCTGGGTAACGAGGGTCGTACCGCACTTCCATCCACAGCTTTCCAGTTCGCTGATTCGATCGGTCACCTACATTAACATCTTCGGCCAATGCAACCGGCGTCCCCAAAAGGGGAAACATCATCTCATAAAATGACCGCACGTCTTCAATATTTTCAAGGGCACGGATCACGAAAACTTTGCTGTTCGTATCGCTCCAGTCTTTCACCAAATCTTCTGATACGATAGTTGCATTATGCTTGTCAATTTTATATTTTTTCAGCAAGCAACACTCCTTTGCAAAATCAGTAATAAAATGATTATGGTGTGATTATATCAAATCCACGGCCTCTAAAACAATGCGATTGACTTTATGCTCTAAATTAAATATTGTAAAAAATCCGCTGCAGTCATTACTACAATTTTTTGTCCTGCATGATCGACTATTTTATGAATGTTTGGCTGCATGACAAGCTGCACGCCAATGGGACAATTTAACTGCGTTAAAAATTTTGACCAGGAATGGCTGGGTTGTGTATCAGACACTTTTACTTCTATTGGCAGAAAAACCTTTCTATCGCGCATAATTAAAAAATCAATTTCCAGTTTTTCTTTATTTTTGATATATCGCAACTCAAAAGTACCCACACCCGTATCTGTCAAATAATCGCAATATTTCAATAAATGACACGCCACTAAATTTTCAAAACGCGCAGCTGGATTTTCAACCTCACTCCAATCCCATAAATATAACTTATTTTCTTTTTTGATCGCACGCGAAAGTGATTTTGCGTAGGGTTTTAAATTAAAGCAGTAATATAATTGATTAAAATAATTTAGCCAGCGTTTGATCGTTGTATAGGCCACTTCTAAATCCTCACTGAGCGCTTGTATGCTCAGCGGTTGTGCTACGCGTTCTGGCAAAAGACTTGCCAGCATTTCAAGTTGACTCAATTCAGGTAAACGACTCATATCACGCAGGTCTTCACGAATAATTTTTTCAATACGGTTACGTTGCCACAAATTCAATGTTTTTTTATTCGCGGAGAATAACGGTTCTGGAAAAGGTCCAAATTGAAGCAAATTGTCAAAATTTTTCATTGCGTTAGTAGACGTTTTTTTGGTGCGCGATAATAACGTCTTAATTAAATCATCAGGATACTGAAAAAATTTCCCATTCATTAATTCAGATACTGAAAAAGGATGTAGTCTAAAATGATAATAGCGGCCCATTAAACTATCGCTGCCTTTACGATATACATTTAAACGAGCACTACCTGTGACTAAAATGTCATAAGCGTTTTCTGTTGTATCATACACCCCTTTCAAATTACGTTTCCATAATTTTGCTTTATGTAATTCATCGAGAATCACCAAGGGTTTTTCATGATTGATTATTTTTGGCAAGATTGCCGAAGGATCTTTTATCCATAACCGTCTAAATTTCGTTTCATCCCAATTATAATAAATCCCTGAGCCACGTTGCTGCAGTAGCATTTTAGCCATAGTTGTCTTGCCACATTGTCTTGGGCCGGAAATAAAGGCCATTTTGCCCGCAGAAAAGCAAACTGAGTTGATGTTGGATTGTATGTAGCGATTATGTTTCATCTGACTATATTATCGATAGACGATAATATAGTCAAGTTTCATAATGACTATTATATTGACCGCCGATAAAATAGTCGGGGTTCAAATTGAGTGGCGCAACAAAACGTTCTAACCACCTTCACCGCCAAAATTTCCAGCAGCTTTAAACTCGCATGGTTGCTCAACTGCAAAAGGCGAATCTGAATTCATCAACCCCATGGCCGCTAAGATGACTTTATTGACTTTATGCACATCATATTTCTTTTCTGCTAATTTCCTGGAGGCTAAACCCATGATATGAATACTTTCTGGGTCTCTAATGAATTTCTCCATCGCAGCAACTAAAGCGTTTATATTTTTGATCGGAACCAAATAACCATTATAGCCATCAGTAACGGTTTCCCTGCAACCCGGCGCATCCGTTGATATCACCGCCCTACCCATCGACATCGCCTCCAATACGCTTCGCGGCGTGCCTTCGCGGTACGAAGGCAACACATAAACACTCGATAATTGTATAACAGGACGAACATCTTGCAATTTTCCATGAAAAATAATGCTTTCTTCTGCTGTCCATTTATCCAAAAGAGATTGCGATATGGCCGCTGGATTATCATCAATATAACCCACCAAATGAAACTCACTGTCTGAATATTTTTGTTTGATTATTTTTGCTGCTTCAACATATTCAATCAAGCCTTTGTCTTTGAGCAAACGAGCGATCAATAAAAACCGAATGGGTTTGTCTGTTGATATTGTTGAAAATGCATAATATGACAAATCAACACCCGATCCATTGATAACGATTGATTTTTTATTCTCTGAAATCATTTTTAATTTTTTAAATAGTTTTTGATCGTCCGGATTTTGAAAAAATACCGTTCGATTACAGGATAATGCTGTTGAATATAAAAATACAACGATTTTATAGAGAATCTTTCTGGAAAATTGATGCGCTTCGGTAAAAGCATAGCCTAAACCTGTTATAAGCGCATAAATATTCTTAACGCCGGCATAATGCGCAGCTAATGACCCCCAAATAACTGGCTTAATTGTGTAGGAAAATAGTATATCAGGCTTGTATTGTTTAACTATTTTTATCAATGCAAAAAATGATTTCATGTCCTTCCATGGGCTCATGCCATGAGAATTTAAAAAAATAGGTTGATAGATAACCCCGAGCGCACGAATTTCATCCGCTGTTTTCTCATCTTCCCAGGGTGCTAATACGATTACAGTATGATTTTCCGCCAAAGTCGACACTAAAGATTTTCGAAAGTTAATAATAGATGGCGCGTAGCTGGCAATGATGATGATTTTCAATATTCAATGCCTATTTTTTTATGATTTTCTGACCGCGCTTTTTATAGGCATATAGAATGCAATAAATAACTAAAAAACAGGGGAGATACATACATCTTTCTCTGACCGACAAACCGAGGTTCGTATTAATGGCAGCTAAAAAAAACATCCCTACAAGAAAAAAACAAAATAACAATTTAAGCTGTCTGAATTGACCAAAAAGCTTCTTTACTATTTCCCTTCTTCGATACGTAAAAAATAAAATATAAACTAACACCAGGTTTTCTAATGACGCTAAAAACCCTGCTAAATTTCTAGCCAGGTAAAACAAAGGGAAACATAGGTTCATAACAAAGGAATAAGGAAGCAATAACAATCTAATGAGGGGATTTGTGCCTGGCATATAAAAATGCGTACCTGTTGATTGGCTTATTTGATTTACCTGCGCTCTTGTAGCAACGGTGCCAATATTGACCACACTGAGTTTCCCTTGCGTCCTAAAGACCCAAATTGCAACGTAACTGAGAACAATAAACATTAAAATCGCTGATAATATGTGAGTCCAACGGATTTTTTTCCAGCCTGGAAAAAGGTAAAGGAAATAACCCAATGAAAAAATAAGCGCTAAATAGGGTCGAATCATAATGACCATAGAGAGACTTAAAAAAAGAAGGCAGGAATTCCATAGCTTATTTTTATGAGTGGCAATATTAAGGTAAGACAAAAAGGCCAGCGGTATAAAAAAATAGGAAAGTGAATCCTTTCCGATTCCTGCGGTAAAGAAAAGTGCGGTAGGCCATGACATCAAAACCAATGCGGGCCACAAAAGTGCTTTCCCTTGAATGCGCAATTTCTGAACGCACTTTAAGTAAAGAAGATACCATAACACACTGCCTAAAAACGCAAAGGCGGAAAAAAAATAAAACGTAGACAGCAGTGAATCACCTGTCAAAAAGTGACGAACAACCCAGACAATATTTAAAGAAAAATCTGTACCAAAACCATGGAAAACAGGAGTCGCATAAGGAAAATATTTTCCCTTGGAATCACTAACTAACGTGGAATAAAAGTAGGTTCCAACAGCATGCCCTAACATCGACATAAAAACCACGATAAAGGGAGATATAAAATAGGAGCTGTATAAACGCAAAATACATAAAGCAACAATGAATGCTAAAAAGTAAAATAATATCGACAGATACATAGTTAAAAACCATTTTTAAAAAGTTTTAATGCCCAAACTTAAGTCTCGAGACTTTAAGCAATCACTATGATTAATGAAAAAACCACTTTAATTCTCATTACTTAGCCACGCTTGAAACATCAAGATATTCCACAACATAACTTTATGGTCTCGTCTCCCGGATATATGTTCTTTCCAGTATTGTTGAACTATATCCGCATTCAAATAACCTTCTTCAGCCATTTTTTTCGAATCCAACAAGGATTCAGCCCAAGGCCGCAAATCCTGACATAACCATTTTTGCAACGGAATCCCAAAACCCATTTTGGGTCGATCAATTAATTTTCTAGGAACGTATTTATATAAAACATCTCTCAACACGCGTTTACCAACGCCGTCCCTAATTTTATATGATAAGGGTAAACTTGTAGCAAACTCATAAATTCGGTGGTCCAAAAAGGGGACACGTGTTTCAAGCGATACAGTCATTGATGCCCTATCCACCTTTGTTAAAATATCGTCAACCAGGTAGGTTTGTGAATCAACATACATCATCCATTCTTCGTAGGAAGAAGACAGGCGGTCAACTAAGATTTTTTCATTATAAATGGAAATAGGAACACCTTTAATAACAAAGTTTTTCCTGAGTCCCGAAATGCAAATTGACCGATATAATTCAAATTCTGAATTTTTAGAGTGCGATACAATAGCTTGCACTTTCATTAACTTACTAGGGAGATTTGAAAAAGAAGAAAATGGGTTTAACAAAAAAAATGGGGCGTATAAAAAGCAATAACGAGAAAATATATTATTAAGAATTTTTGTTTTGACTTTTTCTGCAAAAAAATACCTGCTGTATCCTCCGAAAAATTCATCACCCGCATCGCCAGACAAACTCACAGAAACAGAAGATTTTGCCATTTTGCTGACAAGATAAGTTGGAATTTGAGAAGAATCTCCAAAAGGCTCATCATATATAGCGGCCAAACTGGGTATGATATTCAACATCTCTTTTTGTGAAAGATATAACTCAGCATGGTTTGTACCCAGATAGTTTGCTACTGCTTTTGCATGATGCGCTTCATTAAAAGTTTTCTCGTCAAACCCAATGCTAAATGTGCTTATTTTTTTAGAAGAAAGCGACTGCATCATGGAAACAATAGCAGAGGAATCTACCCCGCCCGATAAAAAAGCACCAAGCGGGACATCAGATGCCATCTGGAGGCGCAAACTGTCTTTTAATTTCTCTTCCAATATATCAACTGCTGCTTCATAGTTTCCTGTAAATTTAGACTGACTGAAAAAACTGCTTGCATCCCAATAAAGTTGTGATTGTTGATTTCCCTTATCATCTATTTCTAAATAGGTAGCGACATCCAGTTTTTTTATATTTTTATAAATTGAATAAGGTGTTGGCACATAAGAAAATTGCATGTATGTTGCTAGTGCATCTCGATTGACATCAAACATCCACCCTAATGACGCTAATGGTTTTAGTGCTTTTAATTCAGAGGCGAATCCAAAGATATTATTTTGCAATCCATAATACAGCGGTTTTTCACCAAAACGATCCCTGGCTAAATAAAGTTTTTTTTCAGGCAGGTAATAGGCAGCAAAAGCAAACATGCCGATACAGTGCTGTAAAGTTTTACGGATACCCCACAAGGCGATTGCATTAATCAATACTTCTGTGTCTGTTTGACTCACAAAAATAATATTGTATTCTTTTAATAATTGGGCCTTTAATACTAAAAAATTATAAATTTCACCGTTGAAAACAATAACCCACTGCTTATTAAAAGAAAACATAGGTTGACGACCAGCCTGACTTAAATCGTGAATCGATAAGCGCGCATGTCCAAATGCAATTGAATCATGGATCCATATACCTTCATCATCTGGTCCACGGTGGTGTAATTTTTTTGTCATAGTGGTAATTAAATTTTTATCTGGCACATTTTCAGAAAAACTTACTATACCTGTAATACCACACATTGATGTTAATTCCTTAGGTGATTATTTCTTATAACCAATTGCACACCAATAAGGCGCATCAGGGCTTACTTCAATTTTTTCCAGTCCGGATTCTTTAAGCATCAGAACAATCTCATCCTTAGTAAAACGATGCTCAAGTTGCGTTCCAAATCTATCAAGTGCGTCAGTTCGCATTGTATAAAAACCCAATTTTCTGTAAGCAGAGAGCGGAAAATGACTAACATCGATATTTAATTTTTCCATTATAAGAGCGGTTTTTGCAAAGGGATAGTAAATAAAAAAAGCAATCATTTGAGAACACATCCATTTTAAACGAAATGGTAATTTTGAAATAAATTTTCTTGCGTGGTTAGATAGCTTCCAAATAACACGAAACCAATTCGGCTTATTATCTAAAGCATAATAAACATAAATTAACAGTGGCGCGCCTGATTTAAGCTTTTTGACACAAGATTTTATTCCTAGTAAAGGATTCGGTACATGGTGCAAAACACCCAATGAATAAGCAAAATCTAAAATGTCATCATCAACAGGCATTTCATCAAGCGATGCATTTATATAATCAATATTATCCCTGCCCGCTAAATTTTTTTTGGCTACCTGTATTGCATCATGACTGGCATCAAGGCAATACAATTTTTTAACTTTAGGTGCAACTATTTTAGCCCATCTCCCACTGCCGCAGCCAATGTCCATTCCCGTATTTTGATCGTTTAAAAAATGCTGCGGAAAAATTTTAAAATACGATAAAAAAATAGATTCTGCTTCAGCATCTAAAAGAGTACTTTGATCAAAAGACTTCCACTCCAAACCAAAATCGTAAACGGTTTTTAAATCAATATTTTTCATTATTGCCCATAGTTTACTTTAGGTTAAGCCATTGATTTGCAATTTTATCAATTGTTAAATATGCAACAGATTCACAAGCATAATCAGCCAAATTTTGACGCAATTGTTCATCACCTGCCAACAAATCCAAAGCATCGCGCATTGCAAGGATATCGCCAACTGGCACCAAAAAACCATTCCTACCATTAATAACAATATCACTCGGCCCATCAGAACAATCTGTTGAAATAACAGGGGTTCCCTTTGACAGGGATTCAATCAACACATTCCCAAAGCCTTCAAAGTTTGAACTCATTACGGTTGCACGCGCATTTCTATATAACCACTCCAATTCAATATCATCTTGAGTCCCAATCAACTTTATGTTTTCTTGAAGCTCCGACTGCTCAATCAATTTTGTTAGCAATAAACGTTCTGGACCATCACCTGCAATTAATAATACATAATCTTTGCTACATTTTGCTTTAGAAAATGCCTCTATCAATAGCGAAAAGTTTTTTTGTGAATTATAACGCCCCACAGCTAAAAAATACTGCTTTTTGAAATTTTCCAAGATTGCGCTAGGGATAGCATCAAATTTTGTTTTATTAAATTCTCCAAATGAATTTGGAATAATACGAGTGTTATAAATATTAAATTTTTTAAAATCATTTTTCATTGTATTTGTTAATGCAATTACTTTTTTTACATTTTTTCTTTTGTATAAAAAAAAGAAACTGGAGTAGGTTTTTACATATTTCAAAGAAACATGAGTGGATATCACTACAGGAAAACCAGTTAATATAACCGATAGATTGACAGGGTCCATAAAAGAAAAAATTTGATCGAACTTTTCACTTTGAAAAAGATGCCTCAAACACATTGTTCTTTTTAACAAAACAAAAGGTTTTTCAAGTAAGTAATAAGGTGGCGGTTTCATATCAAAATTATATAATTGGACAGCAGGCGATAGCGTATAACACTCTGAGTTCGAAAAAAAAATAATCACTGTGATATCAAGTGATAACTGATCAGCCATGTGATTCGCCAAACGCGCAACCATTCGTTCAGCACCGCCTTTAGCAAGACTCGAGATAACAAAGGCGATTTTTTTCTTCTTAGTAATATCCATATTCCTACTGGACCACTTCATCATGACGTTTCTTTATGGTAAATTAAGCCATTGATCGGCAATTTTATCAATGGCTAAATGTGCAACGGATTCACAAGCATAATCAGCTAATTTTTGACGCAACTGCTTATCAGCCACTAATAGGTCCAAAGTATCTCGCATTGCAAAGATATCATTAACAGGTACTAGAAAACCATTTTTTTTATCGCGCACAATTTGTCTTGGGCCCTCAGGACAATCCGTTGAAATAACAGGCGTGCCTTTTGACAAGGATTCAACCAACACATTGGGAAAACCCTCCGTTATTGAACTCATCACCGTGGCATGTGCATTTCTATATAGCCAATCCAATTCTGACTCATCTTGTATACCCAGTAATTTCACGCGATTCTGAAAATTTAACTTTTCAATTAATACCTGCAATTGCAATCTTTGATTGCCCTCACCAGCAAGAAGTAAAAGCATATTTTCAGAACATTTCGTTTTTGAAAACGCTTCAATTAAGATGGGAAAATTTTTATCAAGGACCAGTCGACCAACACCTAGAAAATAGGGTTTTTCGACTTTCTTATTGATACTATTCTTTAGCGCATCTGACTCTATTAAATGCGACGGAACAAATGGATTGGGAATAACATCCACGTTGTGAATATATCGATTTGCAAAATCTTTTTTCATTTCATTCGATAATGCCACAATGCGCTTAACATTTTTTCGATTGTATAAAAAATAAAATCTTTCGTAAAGTTTTTCGCTAAAGTTTAACGAAGCACGCGAGGAAATAACAGCTGGAAAACCGGTTAAAATAACCGAAAAATTTACCGTATCTAAGAAAGAAAAAATTTGATCAAATTTTTCTTTCTGAAAAAAACGTCGTAAAAGCCTTATTCTTTTAAATAAAACAAATGGCTTTTCATATAAACGATACGGGTAAGGTCGAGTATTAAAATTATGCACACGAACATTGGAAGAAATAATATATGATTTCTCAGACAGGCAAAAAACAATGATTGTCACATCCAGCTTTAAAATGTCTGCCATGTAATTTGCTAAATTGACAACGACGCGTTCAGCACCGCCTATTGTTAAGCTAACAAGTACAAAAGCGATTTTCTTTTTAGCAGTCATCGAAATACATCCCTTTTTTATCAATACTTACACAGATAGCCACTGTTTTGCGATTTTATCAATTGATAAGTGCACGACAGATTCTTGCGCGTAAGCCGCTAGTTTTTCTCGTAAAGAATTATCACTTGCCAATAAATCCAAGGTATCACAGAATAAAGAAGCATCATTAACAGGTACTAAAAAACCATTTTTTCCAGGCTGAACAATTTCGCTTGGCCCATCTGGACAATCTGTGGCAATGACCGGAGTTCCTTTTGATAATGATTCAATCAATACATTTGGAAAGCCCTCGCTAATTGAGCTCAGGACAGTTGCATATGCATTGGTATACAAGCAATGTAGTTCAACATCACAACAAATACCCAGCAATTTGACACTTTCGGCTAATTGTAATTGCTCAATTAATTTTTCTAAAAATAAACGTTGTTCTCCGTCACCCACTATTAGCAAAGAAAATTTTTTAGAACAATTTGCGTGCGAGAATGATTTTATGAGGAATTCAAAATTTTTTACAGAATGTAGGCGACCAACAGCAAGGAAATAAGGTTGGTTTTTATTGAAGTGAACAGCATTCTCACAGGAATAATTCCGTTCTTTTTCATCGACCGGATTTCGAATGACAGTCGTATTATAAATTTTACGTTTTGAAAATGCCTCTTTCATTGCAGATGTTAAGGCAATAACACGTTCGACATTATGTCTATTGTACAAAAAAAACAATTTGCTGTAAAATTTTCCGCCGCAGCGATTCAATGAGGAACGAGACGAAACAACAACTGGAAATCCAGTTAAAATAGCAGGCATGTTTGCGCTTTCCATAAAAGAGAAAATACGATCAAATTTTTCTTTTTGAAAATAACGCTTCAATTCTCTAATTTGTTTTAAAAAGAGAAACATCTTTTTATACAATGATGTCAGATAATATTTAGCGTTAATTTCTAAGTCATGAATAAAAACCGCTTCTGAAGGGACATACCACTCAGCCTTTTCAGCCTTGTCAAAAACAATGATCGTAACATCCAAACACAATTGATCTGCCATGTGATTTGCCAGACGAACAACAACGCGTTCTGCGCCACCTTTTTCAAGATTTTGAATTACAAAAGCAATTTTTTTCTTTTCATGATTTATATTATTCAAAATTGAGTCTCAGTATTAGCGTTTTGCATATTCATTCGGCATATTTTATTAACCTGGCTTCTTGCTTTCTGAAAATACAGAAGCCCACCGAAAGAAAAAGTCGCAAAAAGCACCTTTGCCCAATAAAAAGCAATTGGATTTTTATGCCTTGCATAATTATAAGTACGATAAAGTGCACAGAAGAAAACATCGTTTCTCCAACGGCGGGAATCCTTCCGAAACCATTCTTTGGCATAATAAACTTGCAATTTATAATGAAGGATTTTGTTTTTTTTTGAAATTGAATTTATAGAAGATAACCTATATTGGGTCAATACATGATGTAAAATTTTACCTTTTCCGTGAGATAAAAATTCCTGCGTATAAAATAAATCAATAACATAATGATCTATACTTCTTGTTTTTCTAACGCTAGAACGATACATAATAGAAGAATGTATTGGCGTAAAGCAAAACCGTATCGAAAACCCCAAATCTATCACACCATCAAGTGTACTATTAATATCTGTGTACTTATTAATGGATGTATCATTTATCTCATCTTGAATATAACTAACATTGGTCCAAACAGCCGAAAAATCTAGATTGTTTTCTAAAAAATCAACCTGTTTTTGTAATTTTTCAGGCAACCACTTATCGTCTCCGTCACAATGACAAACGTAAGGGCTTCTCAAGGTAGCCTGATTGTGTATATCAATAAAATTTTTACTTGGTCCAATATTTTCTTTTCTGAAAAAAAGCTTTATAACAGAATATTTTGAAGCAAGATTTAATATAATATCTTTTGTTTCGTCTGTAGATCCATCATCAGCCACCAGCACCTCAAATAGAAAATCAGTTTTTTGGGTAACAATACTCATCAAGCAATCATAAATATAATTTTCTTGATTATACGTCATCACACACACAGATACTTTTGGCATTTCACAAAATCCATTTTAATTTTGTTTCTATCTTTACAGCAGCTATTAAAAAACAAAGCGAAACCAGGCCGACAGCACACAACTTTAAAAAATCATTGGCGCGATTATCATAAAAACTTAATGAGATATAGTTAAGCATATAAAAAATGAATAGCGCTGTTAAAAATATCAAAATGACATTTTTTATCCATCGAAAATGCATCCCTTTTGCATAACGCTGATGAACAATTGGCACCCAAACCAAAAAGCTAATTAGCATTAAAAAAAACCAAGTGATTGCTGTTGCGTAAACGCCATATCGAAGAGCAACAAATATAATTAAGGGTGTTTTAATACATACAGCAATTGTATTATAATAGGCATGCAGGCGCAGCGAACCATTAGCCACTTGCAAGGAATATTGCAAGCCTGCAACAGCCAATATCCCGCTTGCCAATACATACCAAACTAAAATAGGTGCGCCAAAATCAGCTGCCTGCATGTTACCAGACCATGCATACAACAAGGGCTTAGAAAATACTACCACACAACCTGCAATAGAAAAAATTATGATGCAAATATAATTTGTTGATTTGCAATATAAATTCAACATGTTTTGATACTCATGCCGCGAAAAATAGTAAATTAACCTCGGCAAAACTGCCTGCACAATAGGCGCTGAAAATTGCCCAACCCCAGCGGCAATAATAATAACCAATGAAAAATAACCATATTGTGTCAAAGATAAAATATGCGAAAAAACGAGTTTATCGCTCTGTGTTGCTAGCACCCACACAATCGATGAATATGCGGAACCAAGCGCAAGGGGCAGCACTTTTTTTATCTGATCAACTGAAATGCACAAACCAAGAAAATCTGTCTTAGGAAAGACTCTATAAAATAATACTGCATTAGTAAGTAGCTGTATTATTGCAATAATAGCTAAAAAGTTAAAATAATAAACGACATTATGACTAACATATTTTAACAGGATAAGAGCACCACTATACTGCAAAGTTACTGTGATAATATTAATTACATTAAGTTGAACCTGTTTTTCAAAACCCAGCAATCCAGCCACATATAAATCATTTAACCAACGAACACCAAAAATAACGCCCATTAACATAATAGAATGAGCGATATCTATTAATGGCAATTCTTCTGATTTAAACCAATGTCCTGCAATATAATTAGAAAAAAAACAGATTAAAAAAGAAACAGAGGTTGCTAGCATCAAAAATATAATTTCTAATGAGCGCAATAATTGCTTCAATTCAAAATAATTTTGTGCGCTACCATGAACAAAAGCCACTTCTCTAGATAATGCAGGGGTAAATCCCATGTCCAGTAAGCGCAAGCAAGATTGAACGGCAGCAAAAAAGCCAATTAAGCCAAATGCTGCTGGGCCCAAATAATTCATATAAAAAGGCAAAATCAAAATTCCAATAAAAATCACATATATTTGTTTAATATAATTTGAAATTGCGTTTTTTTTAATTTTCATTTATCACTCGAGTTTTTCTGTAGCATACCTCTTATAAAGCAAATTGATTCTGGTCCAAAACATACTGACTTTGGAAATTTTTTTTGTACTTCAATTCTTTCGGAGAATGAATCATCTACAAAAATAAAATCTTCTTCTTCTATGTAATGAACTTTCTCTTTATCGTGACTAAGGTGGATAATTTTATCAAAAAGAAAATGTAATTTATACTTTTCAAGAAGACCAAAAAGATTTCCATCATGCTTGGATATTAATATAATTTTCATATTTCTATTTAATTTTAAACCGTATAACATCCCAACAAGCTCATAATGAATTTCATTGCCTTCAAGCAATAGCGTATCATCAAAATCCACATACACACTCGAAAAGTTGCAGCTTACTTTTATTTCGTGAGAAAAAGCCCTTTCGTAGACAAACTCCGGAAAATATGTAAACTCAGAAATGAGAACAGGGTAACCTAACGCATTGAACAAGGTTGCGATCACTAAATTAATGCCTTTTATGCGTTGATATCCCACGCTGCCAGCAATGCGATTCGCTACCTCCATCAGCTTTATTTTTCCTTGAGTATCACGTTTACATTGAAAAAACCACGCTCCTTTTGGACATAGCCTTTCATTAATAATTTCAGAAAGCTCACGAAACTCTTCTACGGCAACTTCAATCACCCTCACACTTATTCCGGATCTAATGCGATCTCTTTTACGCGATGAAACAAACAGTAACTTACCATTTAAGGTTGAAAAACAATCAACCGTATATTCTTCACCTGGAAGATATTCAGTAATCACTACGTTAGATTCATCTATATTATTCAAATCGTCAAAATTTAATATTTTTTTCGCGCCACTGGAACCCTGGCCGCGATTGGGTCTTAAAAATAAAGGGAAATCTGTTTTTTTTATACGACTCACTTCAAAAACTTTAGGAATAAACTGACATTTAACAAATTGCTGGTATACAGATGATTTATATCTCAAAATATTAGATAGCGTTAAATCAGGCACAATAAAAACAACACCTTCTATTTTAATTTCTGAAAAAAAGACAATAATTTCGTCGTGAGACGGAATAATAATTTTAATATTTCTTTCTTTTACAACCTCACAAATTTTTTTTCTTAACGCTTCTTTCTGATAAACAGTAGGCGAATCATAAATCATATCATTAAAAATAATTTCAGAATGATCATGAGTGCTATTTAACCCTATCGCATGAAAATGTTTTGAAAATTGCAATGAGCGTCCAATCTCAAGACCAATTTCAGTGCCAGATGGATATACAAGGACATTCATTTTAGGCAAAACAATTTCTCCATAACTTGAAAACCAAGGGAAATAATAAATTATTTACTTCTCTTGCATACTGAAAACAAGGAACCTGCGAAATCAGGATACTCAAGCCCCATTTTGTACAATCCTTCAATCTGAGAAGGTCCAATAATATCCATGTCAAGCATTTTATCCATTTGAAAATCAGAAAGCAGTTTAAGAAGTATTCCTCCTTGGCTAATTTGCAGTAACCCAGCCTCATCGATATCTTTGTTCAGAAGAATACGATCATATACACGGCGATGACCGTGATTCACATCATTTTGCGTAAGTGAAAAAAGATCATCAATCAATCCCATGTGACGCGCAATTTGTCGAGACATCGCACGCGCATTTGGAACCACAATAAAAAGTAAACCATTCTCGCTCAAGAAACCCGATGCTTGCTTTAAAAACTGAATCGGATCTAAAACATGCTCTAAAACATACGTAGCAAATATGTAGTCAAATTTTTTATCTGTGGTGTATTCCTCAAAAAGCGCATGCACAAATTTGACATTTTCGGTTACTTTTTTACTTGCCATATCAATAAACTGTCTCGATCCATCTACAATCGTTAAATTTTGACAGAGTGATGCAATCACTGAGCTCATATAACCATCACAGCATCCAAATTCTAGCGCACATTTATTTTGCTTTCCTAATTCAAAAAAAGGCTTGAAAATACGCATTGCAAGAGATTTTATTAAGCGATCTTGCGAACTACCAGTAGTATAGGTAGGAACCACACTCTCCAAAAATATTTTTTCTTCAAGCAATGAAACAGACATATTCCTCCAAAATTTAAATAGTACAAATATTTTTTGTTAAACAAACTGTAAACTTTTTATCTTAATGCAGCATATCTCAACAAGGATTTTTATAACGTTCTTTAGCGCGCAATATTCAAACCCTGGATAAATTGGCAAACATAAAATCCGCCTCGAGATATCGCGTGAAATTAGCATCGTCTGTCTTGGAACAATATATGACAACGTATCTAAGGAGGGGTAAAAATAGCGTCTTGGTATTATATTATTATTTTTTAGCGCTTCGTGCACTTTCAATAATTCTACTTCGTCTTTTAATAAAATCGGTGCGTAAGCATTGTTATTGTTTGCATAATGATTAAATTTCTGAAATTGAACAATGTCTTTTAGATCGTCAACATAGTTTTTCCAAATTTCTTTTCGTTGTCGCCCAATAATGTCGACTTCATCTAAAATACACAAACCCATCGCTGCTTCAAATTCATTCATTTTTGCATTAACACCCATTGCTTCAATAGTTTCAGGTCCTGTGATGCCAAAATTAATCAATAATCGTATTTTTTTTGCAAGCGCATCATCTTTTGTGATAAGCGCGCCGCCTTCAATCGTGTGAAATAATTTTGTTGCATGGAAGCTGAGCGTGCTAATATCACCATAATTTAACACACTTCGATTTTTGTAATTTATACCAAATGCATGCGCTGCATCATAAATTACCTTAAGATTATTTTTTTTTGCAATTTCCGCTATTTTTTCAACCTCACAAGGATTTCCAAACACATGAACCGGCAAAATCGCACTTGTCTTATCTGTAATTTTTTCTGCTATGAAATCTGGATTGATGTTAAACGTTGTTGGATCAATATCTGAAAAAACAGGGGTTAATTTCTCCCAAATCAATGTACTCGTTGTTGCCACAAAACTAAATGGCGTCGTAATAACCTCACCCTGCAAATCTAATGCTTTATATGCAGTTTGCAATGCAAGTGAACCATTGGAGACTAAAATTAAATGTTTTACACCCAAAAAATCTTTAAGGCGCTTCTCTAATAATTGAACCAGTGAACCGTTATTGGTTAACCAAGCGCTTTCATAAATTTGATCAATATAAGCGTTGAACTTCTCTCTGTTTGGTAAATAGGTTTTTGTGACATTAATCATTTCGGAAGTAATCCCTTTATAAACTGAAGACCGATCCTGCGCATGCACTCTTCACATCAATTAATAAATCATGATCTGGAAATTTATTTTTTAAATAAAAATCATGCGGCACCGCTAAAACAATCATGTCAAATTTCTCCAATTTTATTTTATCCCAATCGCATAATTGATGTTTTTCACGCTGCATCACTTCGGCTTTAGCAGCAATCGGATCATGGAGCTTTATATCCACTTCAAATTCTTCCAATTCTCGAATAAGGTCAAATACTTTTGAATTGCGAATATCAGGGCAATTTTCTTTAAAGGTTAAACCTAGAATTAAGATGCGAGCACGGCGCACTAACTTTTCAGCACGGATAAGTTGCTTGATAGATTGCTGCGCAACATATTTTGCCATGCCATCATTAATGCGTCTTCCTGCCAATAATACTTCAGGATGATAGCCGAGCTGTTGTGCTTTGTAGGTTAGATAAAATGGATCAACGCCAATACAGTGTCCACCCACAAGTCCCGGCGTATACTTCGCAAAATTCCATTTGGTTGCAGCAGCATCTAATACTTCTGTCGTATCAATATTCATTAAATGAAATATTTTTGATAGCTCATTCACGAAAGCAATATTGATATCACGCTGTGCATTTTCAATTACTTTTGCGGCTTCAGCTACTTTAATCGAGGATGCTCTATAGACACCTGCTTCCACAACAAAACCATAAACGGCTGCTACAATATCTAGAATCAAGACATTCTGAGCAGAAACAATTTTTTTTATTTTGGTAAAAGTATGTTCCTTATCGCCTGGATTGATGCGTTCAGGCGAATAACCAACATAAAAATCTCTGCCACACACCAAACCTGAAAAACGCTCCAAAACAGGAACACACTCTTCTTCTGTCGCACCAGGATAGACTGTTGATTCATATACAACAATATCCCCTGCTTTTAATTGTCTCCCAACGATTTCAGATGCAGATAAAAGCATTGATAAATCAGGTTTATTAAAGTGATCGATCGGCGTGGGTACGGCAACAATATGGAAATCAGCATTTTTAAGTTGCGATGAATCAATTGTAAAAGTAATGGAAAGATTTTCAAAATCTGCTGTTGACACTTCACCTGTTACATCAATTTTGTTATTTAAATTTTCGATTCGCTTTGGATTAATATCAAAGGCAATAACAGGTGTTTTTTTAGCAAAGGCTGCGGCAACGGGTAAACCGACATAGCCCAATCCGATGACTGAAATTTTACGATCCATCATTACTTCCTGTTAATTCACCTGATAATAATCACAATACCAACGCACAAAATTTTTCACGCCTGCTTTAATTGAAATTGAAGGTAAATAACCCCTATCTTGATTAAGCAAGCTGATATCAGCATGTGTTTCAGGAACATCACCCAACTGCATTGGCAAATAATTAAAAATTGCTTTTATGCCTAAAGCATCTTCAATAGCATGAACATAATGCATTAACTGCTCAGGCTTATTACCCCCGATATTATAAATACGGTAAGGTGCATAGCTTGTCGCAGGATCGGGATTTTTCGCATCCCATGCTAAATTAGGTTTGGCGGGATTATCCATCGCTAATATAATTCCGGAAACAATATCATCAATGTAAGTAAAATCTCGAATCATTTTGCCATGGTTGAAAGCATTAACAGGCTTTTTCTCTAGTATATTTTTTGTAAATAAAAACAAGGCCATGTCAGGACGACCCCAAGGACCATACACCGTAAAAAAGCGAAGCCCTGTTACTGGCAATTGATACAAACTTGCGTAGGAATGCGCCATCAATTCATTTGATTTTTTAGTTGCCGCATAGAGCGTCATTGGATGGTCCGTATGATCATGTTCTGTAAAAGGCTGTTTTGTATGCGCACCATAAACAGAGCTTGTTGATGCATACACCAAATGTTTCACATGAAAGTGACGACAACACTCTAAAACATTTAAAAATCCAACCATATTCGATTGGACAAAAATATCCGGATGGTCAATAGAGTATCGAACACCCGCTTGTGCCGCTAAATTCACAACCGATGAAATTGCGTTTTTTTTAAAAACCCCAAGCAAATTATTTTTATCCAGTAAATCACATTGAACAAATGAAAAATTAGAATGTGATTTTAATTTCTCTAAGCGTGCTAATTTTAAATTCACATCATAATAATCATTGAGATTATCAAGCCCAATAACACTATCACCTCTTATTAACAATGCATTGGCTAAATGAAATCCGATAAATCCAGCGGCTCCAGTAATTAAAACAACTTTACTCGCCATATACGCGATACTCATGTTGTTGATAGCCGTACTTGTAATAGCCAAGCCCTGGGGAAATCATCTTATTCATAATAAACCCGTTCAAATTGATGTTTACCGTTTCAAATTTTTTCATGAAAATATCAATGTCTTTTTCATTGTGCATACCGTAAGCAAAAATAGAAAAATTTAAATCGGTGTGCCGGCAAATCAATAATGCATCACTTACCGCAAATACAGGTGCTGTATCAATAATAATAAAATCATATCGTGGTTTTAATTCTTCCAAAATTTCCTTGAAACGACTCTTTAATAAAAGCTCGACATGCTTAAAATGTAATTCACCCGTTGAAATAAAATGTATATCGGGATGTTGCGTATGTCGAATGACAGCATCGTAGTTGCGATCTTTGAATAAATTGACCAGGCCCTTGGGCGGGGGAGAATCAAAGAAGTATTTCCATAAACTTCCCCTTCGAATATCCGCATCGATCAGCAAAACCTTTTTACCCATCGTCGACAGTTGATCTGCTAGATTTGCAGAAACAAATGATTTGCCCACGCCTGGTGTGGGTCCTGTAATTGCAATAACAGCACAATTTGCTCTGCCATAAAAATGGTTCAATAAGAGATTCATTTTAAGGCTGCGAAAACCCTCTAGCGTTAAATCACTTCCACTTTTTTCAGATAATAACAATAAGTGATTTAATCGTCCTTTGGCAAATAACGCGCCTTGTTGCAGTTGCTGCTGCGATTGCTGTAATGATGACAACAACGGCAAGCCAGTGACACGAACAATTTGTTCTGCGGAATGAACAACACCAAAAACATAATGCCGACAAAAAATATAAATTGCGCCAATCATTGTGCCTAGCAATAAAGACAGCGCTAATAACATAGGGGCTGAAAAAATTGCCGCGGGCGTAATCTCTGCTGGTGACCTGATCAATAAAATTTTCCCCAATGAAGATGCTTTTTCTAACTCATATTGCTGCACATTCATTAACACATTGGTATACATTACATTTTGTATTGATTTTTCTTGAGACAGTGCCGTGAATTGCGGGCCAATCGGCATTGTGTCATCCATCGATTTATTAAGTTGATTGATGTGACTTTTAATTTCTGGTGCCTGCGCTTCGAGAAACGACAATACTTTTTTTGCTTTCTGTATGCGCATCTGAATACTCAAGCCAACACCGCTGTCTATGACTGCAGCCAAACGATTTTGCAAGTCTTGGTTTGCTTGCCCTTTCAAGGAAATACGCAGTAAATTGGTGGTCGCCCTAGGAAGTGTGACTACGATTTGATTTTTAAGGTCATTAACTGCAGCCAACACAGTTCTCTTCACAAGCGTAAAATGCGCACCATTATTTGCCGACAGCGCTGAAACTAAAATAGTAATGGGTTGTTGGTTTACAAACCCTGAGGTTGACGTACCAACCAATCCTTTCAATATCAAATTTCCATTATAGAAAAGGCCATACTGATTATTGCCAAGGTAATCCAATATAAATTGCTTGTGGGTTAATTCTTTTGGCACCTCAAATTGACTAATGGTGATATGGCCACCACCCCAGTTATAACGAGACATGCCTAGCGCTGGTTTATTCACATTCGCTAAGGCATCATATTTGGTGTGATGATTGGCATAAGCTTGTCCGATAAGCGGAAAATAAAGTGGTTTTGCAATAATATCTAAATGGAGTGACTTCACGACATTTTCTAAAACAGCGCGAGAAGTTAGAATATATTTTTCAGTTTGCACTTCTCCATTCTGATTTTCATCACCTGACTCACCGCCGGAACCTGCAATTTTCGCGAATAATCCAGCACCAGCATTGCTATCAGTTGAAACCTGCAATAATGCTGTTGACTCGTATACAGGTGACCTGAAAAATAAAACAAGGATTCCCACACATAATGCAAAAACAACAAATAGCACCCAGGTTCTAAGATGTTGCATCAAAACATCTAAAATTTCTTGAAGCGTAATAATCCTTTCTAAAGTTTTTTCATTTTCCATAATAACAAACCCTTTTCATCCTTCAGAAAGAAAAAATCCTAATTCGACATTGATTTCGCAAATGCAGCCAACGCAACCGCTGGCGTCACTTGATTAATAACACCACTAAAGTCTTGCAATGAAGAGGTAGATACAAACACAACGTCACCCGATTTTAAAGTAAAATCACCTGCTAAATTAAGGGCATCGGGCGATGAAAGATTCAATAAATACACTTTAGGTTTGTGTTGATAATTACGAATAACATAGGTGTAAGCTGGATTAGATAAGCCATTCACACCATTCGCATCACCCAATGCGTCACGCAACGTAATTTTTCCATCAATCATATTATATGGCCCAGGTGAATTCACAGCACCTAAAACAAAGATGCGTGCGTCGTCCATACTGGGAACAAAAACAATATCGCCATTTTTTAAAATCCAGTTATTAGATGAACCATCAAGTGCTGTCAATTTATTCAGATTAACGCTTACACTCTGATTCCCTCGCTGAACTTTCACATTTCTTAAATCAGCGCAAGCACCCCCCGATCTGCTGCTATTGCCGCAGGTTTCAGGCCCGCCAGCCAAGGTCACTGCCGACAACACAGAAATGGGCACATTAGTAATTGGTAAATTTGACGGGGAACGCACAGAACCTGTTACAGCCATTCTTTGGCTATTAAAGGCCATAACCTGAACTGTTATTTGTGGATTATGGAGATATCTCGATACTTTCTTAACAAGTATTTTCTGAATATCCGTAACCGTTTTTCCAGAAACAGGAATATAACCCAAATAAGGATAAAATATTGCGCCATTACTGTGGACTATAAAAACATTAGGTGAATTTTGAGCGCTTAGAGCGCCCGACGCCGCTGAAATTTTTGATGGTGTGGGCGCAACACCGCTTCCTGTATTTCCCTCTGCTTGATTCCAAATGATAATTTGAATTGTATCCTGCGATTGCACACGATAGTGATAATTTTTTGCATCTGATTTAAAACCACGGGGAGCATGATAATTTAGCAATGCAAGCTGTTTTTGCTTTTGCTCATTTTGTGTTTGCGCTTGTAATAACGCACCGTTAATGACTTCAATTTTTTGAGAAACAATTTCGTTATGCGCATTAAGGGCTGGAGACAAACGAGAGGACGTCATATGCATTCCGGGCGCAACGCAACCTGCCAAAAAAAACAGCGGCGAGAAAAGCGCTAATCGAAAAGATAACTTCAGTAAATTGTTTTTATTTTCCATAATAATCACTGCAACCTATCCATCCAGCTATTCACGCACTCGTTAATGCGTTCGATACGTTCTTCAAAAATACGTTTATCACACCGATATGGATCTGAAATATCTTTTTTCGTCCACTGCCCAAGCCGATGCGTTTTTCCAAAAGAAAAAGGGAATTGCTTGCAAATAAATGCTCTCTGCGCATCATCCATCGTTAAAACAAGATCATACTGCACCAGCATGTTTTCTGTTAATTGTTTGGCGCGATGCGGAGAAATATCAATTCCATACTTTTCAAGCATAACTTCTTGCGCGTAAGAATCCGCAGAACAATCTTCCATGGCTTGAATGCCAGCTGAATTTATCTGGCAGCGTAAATTCCTTTTTTTAAAATAATCAGAAAAAAATCCTTCTGCAGACGGACTTCTGCAAATATTACCAATACAAACAACTAGTATTTTATTTACCAAGCCCAAGCTAATTATTCCATTAATAAAATGTGATTTTGCATCATAGCAGATAAGCTTGAAATTTCAAAAAACAATCCAGCATTAAAATATTTATTTTAATTTTTTAAAGAAATTGAGTATCCGTTCCAAATTAGAGGGTAACGGAAATAGTATTGCACTAACTGAAAAGTGATCGGGGATCTGAGATCGGGAATCAGTGTCAGAATGCGAACACGGATCCCTGACACCAGATCCCTGATAACTTCTTACAACAGCAATAATATTAGCATCACTCTGAAAAATGGAGCGGATACGAAATTGATACTGATAAAGAAAATTGTCATTTGTATTTTCAGTCTTTCAGAAGAGTTTTTACTGATGCTGAACTACCTGCCTTATTGCTAATAACAACTGTTTCTCCGCCAACCCCTTGAACCGTTAAACTTCCTCCCGCTGATACAGGCGTGTCTAATATCGCTTGCCCAGCAGGACTTCCTTCCAAGGCGGATAACGTCACCGCCATTTGGGCTGAGGCACCCGCTCCAGAGGCTGAAGTAGCGACATTTGCACTGCCCGCTACCCCTGCAAGGACCGTTGAACTGGCTGTCGCTGACGGGACAGCTTCTGTCACAGAGGGATCCGTCGCAGAAAATACTGACGGCATCACACATAACCCAATCACTAGCGCTGTAAGATATTTCATTTTCATAACGCATCCCTAAAATAATGACTATTTTTTAAAACTGGTATGCTGCACCTACCGTCCCTTGGAAGAATGTCTGTGTGTTTTGTGTTCCGTTCACGTTCATTGCATAAACACCCGCAAAAATAGGCAATTTTTTGAAATAAGTAATAGTGTAAGCGCCACCCAAATTGACTTGATTGGATGTCCAGTCTGCTAAAAAAGAGAAGTTCTTAAATAAACCAAACCCCATGCTGGCATAAGGTTGCCAAGCACTGTCATTATTGCTCGACACAATTGCGTCATTAAATGAGCCTGTACCGGCACCAATATTAATTGTCATCGGAATAAAGCAATAAAATGATTTTGTTAACGAGGCATAATAGCTTTCGGGAATACCGTAATAGGCACCCCAGCCAAATAAGTTTCCCGTACCAACAGCAATGGCTGTTGTTGGATTAAGGTATCGATTCAATCGCAGGCTGACGCCGCCGTTACTTGCAAAGGGGCTATCATCAAAGCCAAACGAACCAATATTGGCGCTGACTAAAACCCCAAAGTATTTATTAGGATTTCCCGCGGAAATACCCACGCCACCAACGCCATCTCTTCGCTTGGTTGTTGCCCAATGATTTACATAACTTGCATTCGCAAATACAACCGTACCAGCACTACCAAAAGCATTGGGTGCCGAAATAGAAGCTGTTGGAGAACCTGCGCCGGTAGTAACCAACTCATGACGCGCTTGATCCGCCTTCTGTGCTTTGGTCATCGGCGGCATGATAATGGTGATATCCTTACCTTTAATCTTAACGATTATGCCATTTGGTAATTTCTTAATGATTGTCTTCTGATTTTCGCTATTTTTAACGTACTTTGAAGGTGAATGCTTCGTTGTTTCCGCACTGATTTTTGATCCCGGAGGGGGCAATTCTATTGCACCTAGGGATGTGACTGCGATGTAACTTGTTGTCAAAACCAGCGTGAGTGTTCTCTTCTTGAAAGCCATCAGCACTTCTTCCTTGAATAAAGTGTAACAATATAATATTACGATTTGTAAAACGACCTCAAAATATAAAATCAATTCGCTTTTTTAATAATAGCTGATTTATCAGTCGGACCCAAGCAATATACGGGCATAATTAGGGTGCCCGTATCCGCTCATTTTTCAGAGTGATATCAATATCATCGCTGATTGCCGGAGGTTGTCAGGGATCTGATATCGGGGATCAGTGCTCGCACGCTGACACCGACCCCTGATCTCAGATTCCCGATCGTTTTTCAAAGGCGTAATTTTGAAGGGTTCACAAAATGCGGATCATACTGTATCTTGGTAGTGTGCACTGAATATTCACAAGGATGATCATTATGATTTATGGCGGAAAATTTGGCATTGGTATTTTTCTTGTTATTTTAACGGTTACTTTTTTTTATTGCTTAACGCTAACACGTGTTTTGAAATGCATCCCGCAAGACAAGCAAAAATTTCCCGCATGGTTTGTTTGGTTGTTTTTGATTCCTATTGTTGGTTATATATTTCAATGGATAATGCTGCCATTTGGCATTCCAGCCGCGTTAAAAAAACATTTCTCTACAAACCAAGATGCCATCGAACAAGCAGAAACCTTGTTTAAAATTGGCCTTGCGCAGGTCATTTTGGAAATGGTCAGTATTTTTGTTTTTATCCCACCAATCAACGATATCTCATCTCTTCTTGGGTTTTCCATGTTGATTTTTTACTGGGTAAAAATACTTAAGTTTAAGAAAACTTACTTCCCAACTTGTCCAAAGTAATAAAGTGCTGCCCCCAAATTGAGTTCGGGGGCAACGCTGTATTCACCATTGTTATTTTTTCTTCTTTTTCTTTGAAGCGATCTCTGGATTGAGATGATGCCCATGAATTTTGTGGATCAAATAATCCAAGGATATTTTTCCTGAGCCGTGGAACATTAATAACATCAACAACAATGCCCAGTTAACATGTTGCGCCAACCCCATCGAACCTTCGGGTGTCCATAAAAAATGGTAAGAAACAGCAGCAACCAGATTGTAAATGAAGAAAAGTAAAATCAAAAAACGACCCCCAAGACCTAAAACCAGCAGGACGGGTAAAATTAATTCCGCCCCTGTGCCCAAAACAGCGGCGAAGTAAGGTGACAATAAAGGAACATGGTAAACATGTTCAAATAACATCAAGGTGGTTTGCCAGGATTGTATTTTTACAAGACCTGATAGAAAGAAGATTTGCGCGACCCAAACGCGGGCAAGCAGATCACCAAAAGGGCTTAAGAAATTAAATGCCCGAATAAAGGGCCGAACAAGTGTAGCGGTGTTACGTATCATAGAAATATCCTTTTTATAGATGTACCCAATGCATGTTAGCATAATTTTTGTCAATATTTTATAGGGGCGTAGTCACGGCTGTCCCATTAAAATTTGAACAACTTAAACAACCATGCGTGGTAAATAAAATCACTTTAATGCAAAGTTTACAACGCGCAATGAAGCAGTGAGTGTGTGCGAAGGTGACGGAGTGTGTTTGGAAAGCACGGAGTGTGTTTGGAAAGCGTGATTAGCATGGATGCTAATCTCGAGTCCCCATGGATGGGTTCACGACGTCTTTCCAAACACACTCCTCACCTGAGTACTAAACGAACGGAAACAAAGCGATAACATTATAATTGTATCCACTCCATTTTTCAGGGTGATGCTAATATTATTGTTGTTGCAAGAAGTTTTCAGGGATCTGGCGTCAGGGATCGGTGTGCGCATTCCGACACTGATCCCTGATCTCAGATCCCCGATCACTTTTCAGTCGAATGCTATTTCCGTTACCCTCTAATTTGGAGTGGATACACTTTAATCCACCCAAAGGATCAGGCCCCGTTAAGAAATAAAACAGTGGATTTGGATCCCGTAAACGAGACGAGATCCAAGTTTTTTACTTCGATAAATAAGCGCCAACGCCAGCACCTGCAGCACCACCAATCACAGCACCTGTTGTGCCGCCAGCCAATCCACCCACTGTGCCGCCTACACCCGCACCCAGTAGCGCGCCTTTCGTTTTGGTGTTACAGCCCGTTAAGCTGGCAGCCATTACTGCAGAAATCACCGCTAATATTATTATTTTTTTCATGTCAAACTCCTTTTTTATAGTTATCCATCATAAACACCACGAACGCATTTCATACAAATAGTGTATCCCTAATACAAGGGATTTGTCATTTGTAAATGTTCTAAGCATTGAACAATTTTATATCTAACAAAGGCGTTTCAGGACGTACCGGGCCAATCACAGTAAAAAAACCAGGCGGATTATTGACAGGGGAAGCAACACCCAAAACTGATCGTTTAATTAAACTGCGTTGATCGTCATTTAAATGCCGAATGCCAAGCAAGGTATTCAGTTGCTCGGTATTTTTAACCAATTTTTTAATGTCGTTTGCATCATTTATCACGGCAGCTAAAATAAAAGTGCGCTGATCATCCGTTAGAGTTGGCATGCGACACAAACGCGCCAATTGTTCGGCATCATCAATCAATTTTTTTATTTTCTCTGGCGTATCAATTGCCAGAGACCATTTAAAACACCATTGATCATCACCCGATTTTTCAATAGGATCCGGGATGCTCATAAAATCGCTTATTTCTTCTGAATCTGTTGGCGTATTTACCGCATAAAAACTATCTGAATCTGCGTCGAAAGAAGCATGCAATTTCATCATCAGACATAAATTATGAAATTGATCAGCATCACTGATAAATTCTTTTATTTTTTCAGGGGTGTCTATTAGAAACCACAAAAAGTCATACTGTTCTACACTTAAGTTTTTCAGGTAAAACAAGCGCATCAATTGCTGATTATTTTTACTTAATTCTTCCATTATTTCAGGCGAATTTGTTGTGACAGTCCAGATAAGATTTTTTTGATCCTCATTTAGATTTTGCAACTCAAGTAATAATACAAATTGTTCTGAATGCTGAATCAATGATTTTATTTTTTCGGGAGATTTAACAGCGTCCCAGATTAATTTATGCTGATCATCTGGTAAGCTCCATTCGTCTAATAAATCATATAATATGTTCGCATTTTTAATATTTTCAGAAAGCAATTTTACTGCATCTTCTATTCTCGCTTCTTTTTCTTGATCACTGGCAATAATACACAAACGAGAAGATAGGATTAGCATTAGTTTTGCAAAAGCCTTAAGATACCCCTCTGAAAAAAAACCATTAAAGTGATTGTTGTAAACAAGCAGAAGTTGTGTTTTGCCGAGATAAAGCATTAATTTTTCAATTTCAACAGCCTCATTTTCATTTTTTATTTGAGGATGAAAAAGAGTATTAATTTCCGAGGTCTTAAGTGCATTGTTATACTCATGATATGGAATATCCCATGCTGCTTTTGAGTCTTGTGAAAATAACACAAGCAACGCTATCTCGGTTAAATTTAAAAAATTTTTTCGGAGCGGTGGAAATCCAGCGGTAATAAAAAGAATTTGCAGCATAGCATCAGCAACAAATGCGCCACCGCTATCTTGATGCATGGGTGGATTGGAGCCAATTAAAAAACTCAATAAAAATATCGCATTTATTTTCCGCTTCGATGATTCGAATTCCAATCCTGTTTGATCCGTCGATTCTTCCCCGTAGATAATCTCGAGTAATTGTGTATAAAGTGATTTAAGTTGATCATAGCCATCATCGCACCTTAAAAAACAAAGTTGGTGCTCATAATGATATTTCAGACGATTGAATTCAATGGCAGCAACATAATTTGGTTCAGCTGAATCAAAGCTTAGATCGAGATTGAAAAATCTTTTTGCTCTGTCGCATAGCTGGTCGAGATTGATAAAGCTTTGGTATTTTAAATAGGCATTGTGCATCTGATTCACAGCAATGAAATTCAGCGTTCTTCTTTGCCCTGAATCTGAAAGAGGAAAAAAAGTGTGCCTGAAACTCTCATTTTTCCTTAACGCTTTTTTGAATGAATCCATTTTGTCTGGCTCATTGCACTCGACAGGTGCTTTATATTGCATAAGCAGATCAATCATAAACGCTTCAAGTTGTTCGCCGGATTCGGGACGTTTTTCTGAAAATTTAACGATATTGTTTTTCAGTATGTTATCGACACGCGTCCGAAGATCGACCTGAGAAACATGTCTATTTTTATAAAAATATGTGTATAGGGTGTGCAGCGCAAGCGGCGCGGTACACAGGCCTGATTGAAAAAGTTCCGTATCGCGCGACATAGTAGTCCACACTGCCAGGATTAAGATTATACGTCAATATTACAGGGCTATTGTTATGGGAATATTAAGAAAGCGATTGCTGGGCCAAAAAGGATAAGAATCCTGTTTCATCCATACACTGAATGCCCAGTTCTGTTGCCTTATCGTATTTGCTTCCCGCAGATTCTCCTACGATAACTGCAGTGGTTTTAGCGGAAACGCTGCCAGAAACAGTAGCCCCCAGTGCTTGTAATTTTTCTTTTGCTTCATCACGGCCCATTGTTGATAATGTGCCTGTGATAACAAATGTTTTGCCTTTAAGCGGCAATGCGTCCAATGATTTTTTCTCATTTACAAGCCAATGAACACCTGACTCAATTAATTTCTCAATCAATACTTGATTATGCTTTTCATGAAAAAAAGCGATAATTTGCGTTGAAACAACAGGGCCAACATCAGGCACTTGCTGCAAGCGTAAATCATCTGCTGACATAATAGATTCGATATTGTCAAATGCAATACTCAATGCAGCAGCAGTGGCCTCCCCCACTTCACGAATACCCAATGCATACAAAAATCGTGCGAAGCTTGTTTTTTTACTTTTTTCGATCGCTGTTAACAAATGATCCGCTGATTTTTCGCCCATGCGCGGCAGTGCAATTAAGGCATCACGATCAAGGTGATAAAGATCAGCAATGCTCGTAATTAACTTGTGATCAACCAATAAATCCACTATTTTATCGCCCAGTCCGTCAATATCCATTGCGCGACGTGAAGCAAAATGTTTTATAGACTCTCGCAATTGCGCAGGACAATATAATCCTGCGGTACAGCGTAAAATCGCTTCTTCTGTAGATTTAAAAACAGCGGAGCCACAAACAGGACAATCGCTGGGTATTTTAATTTTTTTTGCGTTGGCGGGCCGTTTATCTATAACTGCAGAAACAATTTCAGGGATCACATCCCCTGCTCGACGAATAATCACAAAATCATTTTCGCGAATATCTTTTCGAAACAATTCGTCAAAATTATGCAAGCTTGCATTACTCACCGTAACACCGCCAACTGAAACAGATTTTAAACGGGCAACAGGGGTGATGGCGCCCGTTCTTCCTACTTGAAACTCAATACGTTCCACTTGTGTTTCTTTTTCTTCGGCAGGAAATTTATGCGCAATCGCCCAACGGGGTGCGCGTGAAACAAAGCCCAATTCTTTTTGCAACAGAAAAGAATCAACTTTATAAACGACACCGTCTATTTCATAGGGTAAATTAGGGCGTTTTTTCAAAACATCCTGAAAATAGTGTTCACACGCATTAATGCCAGACACTGTTTTTATTTCATCTGAAACAGGAAATCCCCAGGTTTTTAATTTATGCAATATCTCACTGTGTTTTTGATATTTATTTTCTTCAGATAAAACAATTAAACCATAGGCATAAAATCGCAATGGGCGCTGTGCCGTTATTTTAGAATCTAACTGACGTAAACTGCCTGCTGCGGCATTACGGGGATTCGCAAATATTTTCTCACCCCGTGTTTCTAGCAATTGATTCATCGCTTCAAATTCTGCTTTAGGAATAAAAATTTCTCCACGCACTTCGCATTGTGCCGGATAATCAGCACCCATCAAGGTCAGTGGAATGCTTTTAATCGTACGCACGTTTTGCGTGACATCTTCACCAACACGACCATCTCCACGCGTCGCCGCTGAGCTTAATTCGCCATTTTGATAGCTTAAGCTAATGGCAAGACCATCGAGCTTGGGTTCACATACAAAATCAATGTTGCTTGAGTTTTTTAAGCGCTGTTGAATGCGGTCATTGAAAGAAAGCAATTCTGCTGTGCAGAACACATTATCCAAAGACAGCATGGGGATAGCGTGTGTGATTTGATTAAACTCAGATAAGGCTTCACCGCCGACACGTTGCGTCGGCGAATCAGGATGAATTAATTCAGGATGCCCTTTTTCAAGTGTTTGTAATTCGCAAAATAGACGATCATATTCTGCGTCTGAGATTTCAGGATCATCTAAACCATAATAACGATAGTTGTGGTGATTTAATTTCTCACGAAGTTGATTGATGCGATCTAGGATTGTCATTAAGCAAACATATCGACTGTTGTTTTTCGGGTTTCAAAAGTACGAAGTTGTTGACGATACATTACCATTTTTTCCTTTGTAAATAGAGCTTGTTTATCATCCAAAACCTGCCCACCCAAATCCTCAACCAATTGATCAATGGTTTCTAGCAAGCAATCAAATGTTGATAAAGGCTCATCAACATCACTGGCAGAAAAAAATAAAGACAATCCTTTGCAAGAAAAAGCCCCCATTTTACTTAAATCAAAGGTGCCAGGTGCCGTTGCAGAGGCGCAATGAAATAAAACATCTCCACGGCCATCTTTATGTGCATGTCGATGAAAAATGCGCTGTGCGCCAAAGCGCATGCCTGAAGATAGCAAGGCCTGTAAAAGCTCATAACCTGCATAAGTAGATTCACCCGTTGCCATTAAATACAAAACAATAACGCAATCGGATTGCGCATGACTTGTTTTTTCAAGGGCGGGGGATTTTGCAGCGTCAGCCGGTTCGACGGAATTTAAACCCAACGCATCATCAATATTGCTTTCAGTATTAACATTGAAATCTACTTTCTCGCGCATGATCGGTTTTCTTTTATGATAACGATTGCTCACTTCAGGACGATTTTGTCGGAAGTAAAAAAACACCCCCACAAACATCAATGCTAAAAAAATAAAAGACAAAATAATCATGTAATGCTCCGTGCATAAAAAAATAGTAAATCAGGGAATTATTACGCTTCAACCAATTCCACTGCTTGCTTCATATCAACTGAAACGATGCGGGAAACGCCTGGTTCCTGCATGGTAACACCCATTAAATGGTCTGCCGTTTCAATCGTTACCTTGTTGTGGCTGATAATTAAAAATTGCGTGTCTTTTGACATTTCTTTTACTAAATTACAGAAACGACCAACATTTAAATCATCTAGTGGCGCATCAACTTCATCTAATACGCAAAAAGGAGCGGGATTTAATTGGAACATCGCAAACATCAATGAAATGGCCGTTAATGTTTTTTCGCCACCCGATAGCATATGAATTGTTGCGTTGCGTTTTCCGGGGGGTTGCGCCTTAACAATGATACCCGTTGTTAATAAGTCGTCATCGGTTAATACGAGCGATGCCTGACCGCCACCGAAAATACGCGGGAATAATTTTTGGAACTGCGTGTTCACATTATCAAAAGTATCTTTGAACAAGTGACGTGTTTCACGGTCAATTTTTCGAATTGCATTTTGCAGTATTTCTAACGCTTCCGTTAAATCCGCAACTTGACTGTCCATGTATGTTTTACGTTCTGTTAACGTTTTAAATTCATCAATCGCCGCTAAATTAATAGGACCGAGACGTTCTATTTTAGCGTGCAACTTATTCACTTTTCCTTCCCAGTCAGATAAATTGGCTTCTGTTGGAAGTTCAGCTAATAATATTTCCAATTCAAATTGCATTTCAAGAATTTGTTCCTTCAATGTTGTTTGACGCACTGTTATTTCCTGTTGCGCCATTCGACATTGTTGCTGCTGTTCCTGTAATGCGGAGGTGGACTTTGACAATCGATCGCGCATGGTTTCAGCGTGCTTTAATTGATTTTGCTCAGCCTGTAAACGCGTATCAATTTCACGCAAATCAGTTTCAACGCTAACGCGATTATTTAAACTGACCTGCAAGGATTCAGACCATTCTGTTAATGGCGCATCTGCATTTTCTAATTGTTTTTTTTTTTTTTCATCGACGCGTGCTGCAGACAATTGAGATTCTGCTTCTATGCGCGCTGCCACTAACTTTTCTTTTTGCGTTGCTTCTGATTGTTGTGTTTCAGAGAATTGTAAAACGGTTGTATTCGCTGAATGTAATGCGGATTCGCACTGTGCTATTTGCGTTTCGATTTGTTGAATATCAGACGTTAAACGATGTTGCTGTTGTGTTAACGATTCCAAGCGTGAACGTTTCGCGCTTAAATTCGTTTGCGCTTCCGTTAGCGCTGCTGTTGTTTCTTGAAAAACACGATGTTGCGCATCACGCGTCGATTCTAGCTGTTCCAATGTTGCTTTTGCAGATACCAGTTTAGCCTGTAATTCACTTAACTTATCTTTTTGTTCCGTGATGATTACTTGTAAGTTTTTTAAATTTTTCTCGCGCACCAAAAAGCTTTCTTCAGTATTATGCGACTTAGAGACGCGCAACCAATTATTACCTACCCAACACCCTTCTCGCGTGATAATAGATTCTGTGGCTTGTAATTGAGACTTTAATTGCAGTGCTTCAGATAAATTGTCAGCAATGTAAACACCGGACAACCAAGAAGGTAAATTATCGGCATGTCGAACAACTGAAAAAATAGTCTTCAAAGCTGAAGAGGCTGGAAACTGAGACGCTCGAGGTTCTGAAAAAGTAACCTGCCCTTTTGACAAATTATTCAGTTCATTTGTCATTGCATCAATTGAATCAACACAAATCGCATCAAAATAATCACCCAGCACTGTTTCTACAGCCAACTCCCAGCCTGCGTCAACATGAATTAATTTACCCAGTTGAGGGCGTTGCGTTAATTGTGCTTGTGTCAGCCAGGATTGAATGTCGGCCTGATGGTCTTGCAATGAGGCTTGTTGCAGTGCTGCAAGCGATGCTTGTTGTGCTTCACTTTTTTGCAAGTCACCTTGTGCTTGCGACAGAGCGCTTTGTGCTTCTTGATGTGTAGCACGCTGTTGCTGAATTGATTGCGATAATTCTGATAGCGCCGTTTGAATGTCGGCAATATTATTTTTCAATGTGTTCGTAATTTCATTTAAAGGATTAATTTCATCAGATAAATTGCTTAATGAAAAAGAGGACAATTGACTTTGTGCTTGCGTTAATCGCTCTGTCAGCTGCTTTTTCTGCGATTCATAATGACGGATGTTATTCTTAGCCACTTCAAGTTGCTGCGTGGTGGCCGACATTTCTTTTTGAAAATGGTCACAATCACTCTGTGATTGACGCATGTATTGATCCGCTTGAACCAACACCTGATTAGCCTCGCTCATCACGCGCTGTAGATCATCTGCTTGTGGTTTTAGCGTTTCAATTTCATCAGTGATTATTTCAATTTGCTCGGATTGGATAGTGCTTTGTTGTGTTAGCTCTAGCCACAACGACTCTGATTCTTCGCGCTCTTGTTGCCACTGTTTCAATTGCTCTTGTTTATGCTGTATTTGCTGTTCTAAGCGGCCAATTTCTGCAGCCAAGCCATAGAATTTTTTCTGAATCTCATTTTTTTCATCAAGCAATACTTGAGATTGAATGCGAGACTTTTCAATACGGGTTTCATGTTCACGGAGTTCCGCCAATTGCGCTTCATATTGAACAGAAAAGTCAGCCACCTTTTCGTTTTTTTCAGCCAATTGATTTTCAAAGCCAGACCACTGTAATGCCTTCATTTGCGCATTCGTTAAACGTTGCTCTTGTTGCAATACTTTATATTGTTCCGCTGCATTTGCTTGACGTTGCAAATGACGCATTTGCTTTTCTAATTCATTGCGTAAATCATTTAGACGATCACAATTTTCTTGTGTGTGACGCATGCGTGTTTCAGTTTCACGACGACGTTCACGGTATTTTGAAATGCCTGCCACTTCTTCAAAATGCGAACGCATATCTTCAGGTTTTGCTTCAACCAGTTGCGAAATCATGCCTTGTTCGATGATCGCGTAGCTACGTGGACCTAATCCGGTTCCTAAAAATAAATCAATTAAATCGCGACGACGAGCAGGAACACCATTAATAAAATAATTAGATTGTCCGTCACGCACCACTTCACGGCGAATAGAAATCTCTGAAAATGCAGCATATTCACCGACGATTCGGCGATCGGAATTATCAAATGTCAATTCAACAGCGGCTTTACCAACGGGCTTTCTGCCTGTTGTGCCATTGAAAATAACGTCAGACATAGATTGTCCGCGCAATTGTTTTGCTGACGTTTCGCCTGTTACCCAGCGAAGCGCATCGACAATATTTGATTTTCCGCAACCATTTGGACCTACAATGGCATTCATGTTACTCATTACAGGAATGCTGGTTGCATCGACAAAGGATTTAAAACCCATCATTTGAATTCGTTTTAGCTGCATGATTTCTCGCTTCGTTAAATTAAAGTTTACTGGCTAATAAATATTTCGCAATAATTTATGCCGTCACTTTTTGTGAACGAACTTCTTGTTGCACTGTCGCTAATGATTTCACCCAAGGATGATAACTTTGCGCCGCATGCGGTAAGCTTGCCAATGCCATTTCCGCTTGTTTTTCGCTGGAATACTGGCCGTAAGTTAACATATACCACGGTTTGTTATTTAACTGTGTTTCAAAGTAAGCAACAGCAGCCCCTAAATGATTTTCTGCAGCAAATGATTTTACGTCATTTAATTTTTCACTGCCCATTAATTGGATTGTATATTTTCCTGGTGAATCGGTTTGCGCTGCAATCAGTGGCGAATTATTACCAGGTGTTGATGAAGGTGTTGTTTGAGCTGCAACAATTGCATTGTTAGCTGGCATTGATGAAGGTATTGTTTGAGTTGCAACAACAACGTTATTTGAAACTGTTTTTTCAGCAACATTCGTATTATTTTCCATTGCAGACGATTCCGAATGAGCAACAATAACCGGTTTTGCATTGCTGGCTAAACGAGGGTCATTAATTGAGTGCGTTGCTAATTTCTTGCTTGGCATTATGGGATTTACTCTTGCATTGCTGGCAACTGCATTGCTTGTTTTATTTAATGATTGGCCTGATTGATACGCCGGCAAATATTTTGAAAGAGGCGCCGTTGGTTTGGTTGAATTCATTTGCGTCACATCGGCCGGTTCTTGTTGTACGACTGTATCACTTACGCCCTGATCAGTGCCTTCTGCGGCTGCACGGTGTAAGTCGGTAAATGTCGCGCCCGTGCTAATTAAGGTCCATGCCTTTTTTGCTAGCGGTTGCCCTTGCGCGGCTGATCGCTGAATCCACAAGCCCGCAGTTTGTTTGTCTTGAACTGTGCCAATGCCGTAATAATACATATAACCTAAAGCATACTGCGCATCAGCACTGCCATTTTCTGCAGCCGATTGAATTTTATTGATTGAGCAGTGGTATTTCATTAGGTAAGGGTTGCTGGTACAGGCCGGCGCATAATTTGCTGACTGCGCATCCGATGATGGTGCATGTTGGCATCCTGCTATTAAGGCCGCTAATGTTGCAAGCGCTGCACCGCGAACAATCTGTGACTTGATCATGTCCATTTTCATCACCTTCCCCCCCCCAGAAATAAAGAATCTATTTTGCTTTATATAGGGGGGTGTTGGCAAGATGAATGATAAGTAAGCAGCTATTCTTGATGGAATTGATATCTTATTGAATTGACAGAAGG
>JAPLRF010000036.1:56558-65707 GCA_026399315.1 Gammaproteobacteria bacterium | reverse complement strand
GGTGTTGACGGTGGACACAAATAAAAAAGGTCTGCAGCGCCAGCCGCACCACAGACCTTTGATCGATACTTAGGGAGTTCACAATTTTCTAGGGAGAGACTTGAAGCTAAGGCACCCAATACGGATACCCATTCGATTTACTGATTTTCGCCTTTTTCATAACAGATCCTCCTTGGTTATTGTCGGTTCACCACGAGTTCTACTATCAAGCCCTATTCACTTTGCTTGGTTCAACATCCTTGTTAAACCAGAACTTCAAATTGCGTAAGACTTAGTAACAAGTTAACACAGCCATTTTTTCAGGCAACACACTGTAAAAATTAAGTACAAATTTGATCGCTTTTAAATTTATCGGAACGGTCTATTTTCAGTCGCTTATGTTTCTATTTTTCCTCAGTAAGTTTAAAATCAAATGCTTGGTCGTTTTTACTGTGTGTTATTTCGCCAAGCAGATTGAGATATTTCGCACACGGAATTGAGACTTCCGCTCAATGCAAATTTTCAATGATAACCAGCTTGCAATGCCACCCCCATTTCTGGAACTTCAGCACGACTCATCAGAAAAGCATCAACCGCCGCTTCGCATTGCTCAATGTTCAATATTAAATCCGATTGGACGAGAGATGTTTCTCGCAATGCTTTGAAACTTTGACCAAAAACGGTCACATTTTCTTTGTAACTTGAGTTGGAATGACACGTTAACGTATCCAAATCTCGCGCATCATTTCTTAATTTCGATAGAATATCGCGCAGTTCATTAATGGATTTTTCTTCATTGAAATCCGCGCATGGCATTGCGCAAATGCGCCCTCTTAACGCAATTAAATTTTTCCCCGCTTGATTCACCAAAACAATTTTCTTTTCAGTCAGCGCCTTATCTCGTGGGACGCGGACATTAATAAAGCCGCTTCTTGAATTGAGATACTGAACCAGGATTCTTTCTGCTGTGTGAAGCAAAGTGCATACATCCTCTTTTTTACGTCTCATGCGCATCTCCCTTTTATACTGGTTAAAAATTGTACATAATTAACACTGTACATAAATTAAACATTCCAAACAAGAGAATGAAGTGAAAGCAATGGGCTAAAAACCTAAAACTCACATTTAAGCTCGCATTTAAGAATAGAAACAGTATAATTCCGCCCATGCCAAGAAAACCACGCCACAAAAGAATGCCATCTGAACCCGCAACCGTCCTGGTGACACAACTCAGCCATGAAGGCCGAGGGATTGCGCACATCGATGGAAAAACAACTTTCATCCTTGCCGCACTGCCAGGTGAAACCGTGCAATTCAAATACACACAGATTCACCGTCAATTTGACGAAGGGATTGCGACCGACATACTCGAAAATTCATCACCCGATCGCAGCACCCCGCCCTGCGCACACTTTGGTATTTGTGGTGGGTGTAGCTTGCAACACATGACAAACGAAGCGCAACGCGATCACAAACAAAAAATTGTACTCGAACATTTTCAACATCAAGCACACTGCCAACCCAAAGAAATATTGCCGCCCCTAATCGGCAATACCTTAGGTTATCGTCGCAAGGCACGTTTATCGGTGCGCTTTGTTCCTAAAAAAGAAGCAGTGTTAGTGGGTTTTCGTGAGCGTGGAACAAGTTATGTGGCGCTCATCAATCAATGCGAAATTTTGCATCCCTCAGTCGGCCACAAAATTAAAGCATTGAGTGAATTATTAATGCTATGCGACAAGAAATCCGATATTCCTCAGTTAGAAATTGCAGTCGGCGATACTTTAACAGCAATCATTATTCGTCATTTATCAGCATTGCCTGATCACGATATTCAACTATTAATAGCGTTTGCAAAAGAAAATAATTTGCAGTTATATTTACAGTCCAAGGGCCCTGAAACAATTCAAGCACTTTATCCCGCTAATCCAGCGGAATTGTTTTATGACATCCCTGCGCATCAAATTCGGATGACTTTCAAACCAGAACAATTCACGCAAATCAATGCTGACATCAATTTACAAATGATTGATCGCGCTATTGCATTATTAGATTTGAAAAAAACAGATCGCGTCTTGGATTTGTTTTGTGGCATCGGTAATTTTTCATTACCGATTGCAAAGCAATGCGCGCAGATGATTGGCGTTGAAGGTGCTGAAGACGCCATTAATCAAGCGAAAAAAAATGCGCTTGAAAACAATATTACTAACGCAGAATTTTACACGCAAGATTTAATTCAAGATTTACAAAATGCAGCATGGAGCAAAAATCAGTACGATAAGGTGTTATTAGACCCTGCTCGCGCAGGTGCAAAAGAAATACTGTCTTACATGGCTATTTGGAAGCCAGAACGGATTGTTTATGTTTCCTGCAACCCAATCACTTTAGCGCGTGATACAAGTGATTTAATTGCATTAGGTTATTCACTGGAGAAAGCAGGCATTATGGATATGTTTCCACATACGGAACATGTTGAAGCAATTGCGTTATTTATTAAACAATAATTTCAACATTTTTATATCGGGGAAAATTTATGACACACCATTGCGTAGCACACGATCACCATGAACACGAAAAAGCGGATTTCTGGACCAACTCAACTGCCATCGTGGAGGCCATCACCAGCTTTACGAGCATGCTATATTTTACGGCACGAATGATCGATTCGGTTGGAAATCTGGATGAGTCTGTCGGTGGCATTTCGTTTTATGGCTTGGGATTTGGTGTGGCCATGGCAATTTACTGCACCGCAGGAGCAACTTATTGCCATAGAACGTTAAATTTATTGCATCAACACGCAAATAGCGCACAAATTGTTGTTGCAGTGAATTCAGAACCCACCGCTAATACCGCTTTAATTTCAAAACAAGGAAGACAATCCGGCTTAACGATAACACAGAAAATTTTATTATTCGGTGATTTAATTGGGCATACCGCAGAAACAGCTGCACCATTGACCTTTATGATTGCGCTGGCTCTTCATTTACAGCAATGGGAAAAATTAGCAGCCAATGGTTTATGCATGGCGATTGGATTGTTTGGTTCAGCAGCGAATGTTAGAACGTGTTATCAAGCATTAAATAAAAAAAATTCAGCTGAAGTGTGCGATGGGCGCTCTCGATCTGTATCACTTGCTACGAATTAAGCGCTTTGAATTGCTTTAACTTTTCAAAAACGGTCAAATTTTAATATTATCGCTTTGTTTCCGTTCGTTTAGTACTCAGGTGAGGAGTGTGTTTGGAAAGACGTCGTGGTACTCAGGTGAGGAGTGTGTTTGGAAAGACGTCGTGAACCCATCCATGGGGACTCGAGATTAGCATCCATGCTAATCACGCTTTCCAAACACACTCCGTCACCTTCGCACACACTCACTGCTTCATTGCGCGTTGTAAACCTTGCATTAAAGTGATTTTATTTAAAATTGAGCATGATAAATTTGGCGTGGATGATTAAGTTTTTCAATGCGGGAGCCCTAGTCGCGGTCTCTTTTCCTGTTGAATATTCGCACCAATCAGGTCATTATCAAAGTTTAACCTGATGATGCAAGTATGAAACCCTCTTTGTCTCTCAAAACAAGTGAATGGATTTCGCAACTTGAAAGCACAAGCAATATCGCAGTGATTAAGCAAGCCCGTGACTTTGCTCGAACACACCAAAAAGAAAATGAAGGCTTAGCCATAGCGGAAATTTTACATGGCTTACAGTGCGATGATTCAGCAATTGCCGCCGGAATTATATACCCCAGCATTGCAGCGTCACCCCACTTGCTTGAAAAATTACCCGATCAGTTTTCTAAAACAATAGGCAAAATCATTTCTGGCGCATTGCAAATGAATATTATTCATCATGTGCGTTCTGAACAAGATGAAAAAAATAAAGTAACCGGGCAACAAAATCAAATTGATAATTTACGTAAAATGATGCTGTCCATGGTTGATGATATTCGAACCATATTGTTAAAGCTGGCAGAGCGACTTATTCTTTTGCAGAATTTAAAATTATCTTCACCTGAAATACAAAAAAAAACAGCGCAAGAAACAGTGGATTATTATGCTCCGCTCGCCAACCGCTTGGGTGTCGGGCATTTAAAATGGCAGCTGGAAGATTATGCTTTTCGTTATTTGCATCCGACCGATTATCACGCCATTTCGAAGTCATTGCATATGCGTCGAACTGACCGTGAAACCGTTATTCTCAATATGATTTCCGAATTAAAGTTGTTGCTCGAAAAAAATGGCTTAAAAAACAGTAAAATTTCTGGGCGTGCGAAACATATTTATAGTATTTATCGTAAGATTCAGAAAAAACAAACATGCTTCGAATACATTTACGATGCGAATGCCGTTCGAATTTTGGTGCAGACTGTCACCGACTGTTACACTGCGTTGAGTTTGGTTCACGAGAAATGGGCTTCTATTTCAGCAGAATTTGACGACTATATTGCAAAACCCAAACCCAACGGATATCAATCAATTCATACGGCCATACTCATTCAAAATATGCCAATTGAAATTCAAATTAGAACTATCGACATGCATGAAAAAGCAGAACTGGGTATTGCAGCGCATTGGAAATATAAAGAAAGTAACTCCACCCAGGGAAAGGACGAGCAAAAAATTACTTTGCTCAGAGAATTATTGGATTGGCAGAAAAATACATTGGGCACAGAAGAATCTCAAACTGAATTATACAAGCAAGCATTTGGTGATCGCGTTTATATTTTCTCACCAAATGGTGATGTATTTGATTTACAAAAAGGGGCAACACCGCTGGATTTTGCTTATTTGGTGCATAGCGAAGTTGGCCACCGTTGTCGCGGCGCAAAAATAAATAATAATTTAGTGCCTTTAACTTATATGCTAAAAACCGGTGATCGCATTGACATTCTCACCATCAAGGAAAGTAATCCAAGCCGAGATTGGTTACGCAGCAGCCTTGGCTTTCTAAAAACAAATCACGCTAAACAAAAAGTGAAGCAATGGTTTCGAAAACAAGATTATACTAAAAATTTAGCAGATGGATTATTGATCTGGGAAAAAGCATATCAACAGAAAGGTTTGCAAAAATCAGATATTAATAAAATGCATGAGCAATTTAATTTAAAAAATGTTGATGCGCTTCTCGCAGCATTGGGGACAGGCGATATTAAATTAGCAGCCATTTTAAATAAATTAGCAGCCATTCACAGACCAAAAATTAATTCGATCATTATTGAAAAAGATAAAATTAAAAACAAAACACTGGGAAATGATTTTTCTATTCACGGTACAAAACATCTGTTAACGCAAATTGCGCATTGTTGCCACCCTATTCCTGGCGATATCATTACTGGGTATATCACACAAGGCCATGGCATCACCGTGCATCAAAAATATTGTCGCAATATTTTAGAAATGACACACAAAAGGCCTGAGCGCCTAATTGATATTAGCTGGGAAAACACAAGCAAAAAAAACTACCGTGTGAATTTATCTATCCAGTCTGATGATCGCCATGGACTATTGCATGATATTTCCGGGTTAATCACACAGCTGGATTTATCTATTTTGGCAGTGCAATCGCATATTCACTCAGAAAATAACACCGTGACACTTGAGCTCACTTTGCAAATAACCAATCTGGCGATGCTGGATGAATTACTTAAGAAGATTAGGCAAGTCAATGGCGTGATTGAAGTGATTCGAAAATAATTATTTTTTACGCGTAAAAAGAGATTGTAAAAAATTCCGTGTATTAGCATGGGTGATGGAGCGAGTTTTGACAGACCCAGGACTACCGAAGCTGCGACCAGTCGCCACTTGTTCATTTGATGAACAACCTTATTAAGTCACGGACTCCGCGCCCAAGTAGCAACAGCCCTCCCAGCAGTTGCGCCGGGGTAATGCTCATTAACAAAAGACCATGAAACACATTTAACCCCTGATTTCTGATAATATAAAAGCAGGTTAAGATAATTTACGTTGCTAACGCTGGCACATTAATATAATTCATTTCAGGCAGTTATATTAGACTTAATTTGCATCACCGGAGGCTCGAAATTGAATACGAGGGATCAGGCAAAAAAGCTATACGAAGAATCAATAGTCATTGTAAAGTGACCCCAATGTCTAGACCAGCGATTTAAAAATTTATCAGAGACTTTAGCCCGTTTAAAATTAATAAAAATAAAATAATTTATAATCCATTCCCCTCTGTGTCAGGGGCAGTGGTCGCATTAAAAACGGGAACAATGGAACCGGATGTTTTTGTAAAACGATTTAGCAGTGACAATTATCAGCATCCGATATATAAAACCATTGTAGAAATCGGAAAAGCTGGAAAAACAAATTTCTTGTGTCGCTATTTAATGATCGAGGAATTACGTATTGAAGTGCATGAAGCGCAAAATGTCGTTGAGCGTCTCAACAGCATCGTGGGATTTATTTTTTATGGTGAACTGGGTGAAATATCTACGAATATTAGACGAGACCAGGAATTAGCAATCGTATGCCTGCATTTATTGCAAGCATGCATGGCATACGTCAACACGGTTATTTTTCAGAATATTTTGTCGCGACCCAAATGGCAAAATGTTTTAACGCCGGAAGATAAACGTGCTTTGAACGTGCTATTTCATTCGCATCTCAATCCATATAGGTTGTTTCCACTGGATTTGAGTACGCGACTAGGCATTACAACGGTTGGCTCTGCGGTTTTAGATGAGGATCAGACGATTGAAATCATTGGGGAAGAACTGGTTTAACAATATTGTTCATTAAGTAGACATGTGGCGGCTGGTCGCAGCGTCGGTAGTCCTGAGTCTGACAGAAGCCAATCGTTGACCACCAAAATGCAGCGCTTGCGACAGAACCTTAAGACTGAATTAATTGATACTGTTTTTATTGTTTTAGTGTTTTTGTGAAATGATATATGTCAACATGATTCAGTGAAGTTAATAATAAATAGAGGCGTAGCCGTGTCAAGGTCACCATCATCAGAAGATTCTTCCGCGTCACCATCATTAGAAAATTCTTCCGCAAAAACAGCACAGTTGAAAAGAAATGCTAAGGCCATATTGTCATGGTGCGAGCGTTTAGGGGGTTCGGATGGGGCCGCAGTTATTTTTACAGTGGCTTTATTTACTCTTCCTATAACTCTTCCCGCAAAGACAGCTTTTGACTATTTTACAAGATCAAATATCACACAGCTTGAAATCGATAACTTGATAAAAGCAGTGTTTGACGCAGACGAGGCGACCTTGCGAGACCTATGCGCGCGTATTATTGCACAGCCTGCTAAGTCAAAAAGTAGCAAGTGGTTACATACAGCGCTGCGTGAAAATCTTACGTCATCAGTTGAAGGTCTAAAAGAATTAATCATCAACTATCTTGGTGAAAAACACAATGCAGGCAAAAAAACCATGCAGACAACGCAAAACTTTTTTCTTTCACATAGGCCATCTGATGATGCCTCTGGAATAGAATTATGCAAAAGTACTGCGCAATCCAGTTCTGCCCCAAATTCGATAATTGCACAATTAAAATCACAAGCGTAATTCTCCTTGGCGCAACTTCGCCCCGTGTAAAGCACCCCCCCCCCAAAAAAAAATGCAGCTCTGACGCATGAGTCACTAAAATTCATCTATTTTAATTTCCTCGCCGCAATCCAACCACCAATTTTTAAATCGTCACAAATTAATGGGCCATAATGTTTATTTTTTTGAGAATCTCTCCTCACATCCCCCGTAATTCTCATATCCGCTCACTACATCATTGCTTTGAGGTAGTGCCATTATACTATAACCATCTCGGAAGACTGTGTTTTCGGGTCCATTTATCGGGAAATGAAGGTGTGTGATTTAGAGCTTTGGACACCCTACTACAAGTCCGTTGTGTATACGCGTCTTTCGGACCATTAAATCCTACAATCAAAATGTTAAATGAAATGGCAACAGCAATATTTCATCGCCTAGCGCATGCAATTTTCGTTCGAGAATATAGGTGATGCCATTATGCAAAAACCGCTTAAACCACGTGTCTCTTTGAAAGCTCATTTGACTGGCAAAAAACATGTGATTGGGAAATTTCTTACCCGTGCTTTGACAAAGCCCCACTAAATTTTCAACCACATCACTACCGAAATCCGAAAAGCGCGTTGCCACTAAGTTTTTCTGTTGGCAATACAGGACAAAATAATCCAATCGATCATTCACTTCTTTGGTCATTCGTTTTAATGCACGTTTTCCGCTGAAGCTTTTAATATCAACCTGCCCCACCCCTACAAAAATGTAATTCGTAAAATTATTAGGGAAGTTTTTTAAAATCCATTGCAAGCAATGCATGCCAGTGATTTTGTCAGTCACAAATAGAATCGCTGTTCTTTTTGTGGGATCAAGCGCGTTTTCAATTAAGGGTACATCATTCAGCGGCAAAACCAATCCGCGATGTCGTTCACGTAACTCTCTTCCAACCCAACGGTAATGCCTTCTTACAAAATAACAAAAAGAAATCACAATGCAGGTGACGATAATAGTGACATAACCCCCTTCAAAAAATTTACTGACCAAAACAACACACAAAATAAATGACGTAACAATAAATCCCAAAAAAGACATCGCACATTTAAACCACCAATCTAATGTGTTTTTACGGTTACTCAACCAATGCGAAAACATGCCGAGCGTGGTTAAGCTGAAAGTTATAAATACATTGATACTGTATAAAACGACAAGCCACCCTACGTTGCCATCACTCAACAATAAAATAATAAGGGCTGCAACACCGTAAAAAATAATGCCCTGGCTATTCACCAAGCGACTTGACAATAATTGAAAGCGTCTGGGCAACCACGTATCGGCAGCCATATTGGCCAACACTGTTGGACCTGCTAAAAACCCCGTATTGGCAGCAACAAATAAAATCCCCGCCTCAAATATCATGGTAATCGCAACCCCCATATGCGCAGAGGGTGAACGGCCTAAAATATCAGTAAATACGACATAATTTAATGTTTCCCCTTTCACGGGCGTCACATGATAAAGCATATACAACAAAGTGATTCCGCCTGCGACAACTGCCAAGGAAATCGCCATATACAACATCGTCATTTTCCCCGTTTTAACGCGGGGCTCTACTAATTTATTAACGTTATTAGAAACAGCTTCAATACCTGTGTATGTACCACTTCCCAATGAA
>JAPLRF010000036.1:0-56488 GCA_026399315.1 Gammaproteobacteria bacterium | reverse complement strand
CAATGAATAGGCGTGCAGAATAAAAGCGAGCATCAACAATGATCCGATATGACTCGATAATTCGTGCGCTTGATTAAATGATTGATGCGTTACTTCAAGCATTGATTGACTGTGTGTCCCAATGCCATAGGCAATTAATGCTAATGTTGTGAAAACAAAACCCAGAAATAAGGGCATGACGACACGAATAGATTCTTTCATGCCTCGAAGATTTAAAAAAATAAAAAGAATGATGACGAGAAATTCCATCGGCAATTCTGTGAAATGCAATTTAGCCGGGAAAAAACTATATAATGCTTGAGCCCCGCTTGCTGTTGAAATAGCAATCGTTAAAATATAATCGACAATTAAAGCAGAACCGGAAATGACGCCTGCCATCGGGCCCAATAACTGACTGGCAACTTTATATCCACCACCGCCACTCGGAAACAATTCAACAACTTGATTGTAACTCAGCGCAATCACAAAAATAGAAATAATTGTACCGATTACAACAAATAATGTTAAGTTCGGATAGTGACCCAGCGCACGATATGATTGTTCAGGGCCGTAACATGAAGAAGATAAAGCATCTGCGCCCAAACCAATCCACGCAAAAAAAGAAATCAGGGCTGTTTTTCTAAATAAATCAGATTTAAATGGGTCGAGCGGTTTTCCAATAAACTTTCGTATCACTGCTTTACCTGTTCCTTAGTGTATTAATGGTTTTGCTTATTTTAATCGCACGGTGTTAACGATATCTTGTAGCGCTCCATCAGTACACGGCACACCCGTAACAAGCCAATCATAGAGCGTTGGGTCTTCTTCTTGCAATAAAAGAGAAAATAATCTTTTTTGATTTTCAGTTAGCGCATCATATTCTTGATTTAAAAATTGTTGGAAAATAAAATCTAATTCAAGCATGCCTCGACGACATTGCTGTTGCACATAACTCATCTCAACTCACCGTAATCGTCGCCAGAATGTTGCGATGCGTAATTTTCAAAACGGGTATACTGACCAAGGAATGTTAAACGAAAATCACCAATCGGACCATTACGTTGCTTTCGAATAATAATTTCGGCACTGCCTTTATGAGGGCTATCTTCGTTATATACTTCATCACGATAAATAAAAGCAATGACGTCGGCATCTTGCTCAATAGCACCAGATTCTCGTAAATCAGACATAACAGGTCTTTTGTCAGTGCGTTGTTCTAGCCCGCGATTCAATTGTGATAAAGCAATTACGGGGACATTAAATTCTTTCGCAATCCCTTTTAACGAGCGCGATATTTCGGAAATTTCATTTGTGCGATTCTCACGCGAACCTGAACTCGTCATTAATTGTAAATAGTCAATTACAATTAAACTTAAGCCGCCGTGTTTTCGTGCAACACGGCGCGCTCGCGTACGCAATTCTAAGGGTGATAATCCTGGCGTATCATCAACATATAATTTTGATTCAGATAGCATGCTGACTGCAGATGTAACGCGCGGCCAATCTGAATCAGACAGTTGTCCCGTACGCACTTTGTGTTGATCGATCCGACCCAAAGATGAAATCATCCGCAAAGCCAATTGCTCCGCTGGCATTTCCAGACTGAAAACCATCACAGGCTTTTCTTGTTTGAGCGCTGCAAATTCAGCAATATTCATTGCAAAGCTGGTTTTACCCATTGAAGGACGACCTGCAATCACGACCATATCCCCAGGTTGCAAGCCTGATGTCATTTTATCGAAATCAGTGAAGCCCGTAGAAACGCCAGTGATTGACCCTTTCGTTTCGTATAAATGCAATAATCGATCATTTGCTTTTGATAATAGATCAGCAATATTGATAGGGCCTGCGCCGCGTTGCTGATGTTCGGAAATTTTGTAAACCAATTTTTCAGCATGATCTAACAGTTCTTGCGAATCGCGACCATCTGGATTAAATACGCTGTCTGCCACATCGGTCCCGACAGAAATTAATTGTCGGAGAACGGAACGTTCACGAACAATGTCGGCGTAGGCGACAATATTAGCAGCCGAGGGCGTATTTTGTGCTAGCTCGTAAAGATAAACTTCGCCCTCGGGCAATAATGATAACTTATTCTCTGATTTTAATGTTTCTGCAATAGTGAGAACATCAAAGGGTTGATTACGGCTGATTAATTTTAAAATGGCTTCGAAAATAGCGCGATGATCACCACGGTAGAAATCCTCAACCAAAATACGATCCGCAACTTGGTCCCATGTGCGATGATCGAGCATCAAAGCACCTAGCACAGATTGCTCCGCATCAACTGAATGCGGCGGCACTTTGGCAGAGTTTCTATTTTGTAATACCCGTGCAGGCACGGGTGATTGTTCAATCATAGTGTCCATCGTCCTTGATCCTCGCGCTGTTCTTACTTCTTCGCTTCAGTATTCACAACTACTTTAATCTTAGCTTGCACTTCGCCATGCAAGTGAACAGTGATTACGTATTCACCCAATGCGCGAATAGGACCTTCTGGCATTTCAACTTCGCTTTTTTCAAGCGCTTTCCCAGAATCTGTCACTAACTTAGCAACATCACGCGGGCCAATTGAACCGAATAGTTTTCCTTCGTCGCTGGCTTCCACTGTTACTGTTACAACATGCCCTTCAAATGATGCTGCACGTACTTGCGCCGCTGCAAATACTTCTGCTGCAATTTTTTCCAATTCAGCACGGCGAGCTTCAAATGCCAAAATATTATTTGACGTTGCTTGAACTGCTTTGCTGCGTGGTAATAAAAAATTACGTGCATAACCCGCTTTCACATTCACTTGGTCACCTACGTTTCCCAAATTAATGACACGTTCTTGTAAAATTAATTTCATAAAATACTCCAATCAAAAATAAAAAAGTGATCAGTGTTAGTGATCAGTGGTACCCAATTTAATTTTTCTAAAACCACAAAAAGTATCGATAAAAGCAAGTGCTGCTAATGCAGATATCACAACTGCGGGTAAGAAAAATAAGCCCATATACATTAAAATCAAAACATAAATTAATTTCTTTTTTTGTTGCGCAAAAAAATGCATCAAACTCAAACCTGCCGCAAAAAAAGGCAGTAATACCAGTGGAAGTGCATCCAGCGCAATTTGCTTTTCAAACAACCCTAAAAGCAACAACATCACCACTAAAAAAGTTGATATCCTGCCAACGCGAATTTGCGTGAATTCAGCTACAAACGAACCTGGACTTACTAAAGATAATTGCCAAAACCGCGCAATAATCAATTGCAATAACAGTGTTCCGATGATAAAAAAAGACACCAAACCTGTTGCCATCGGCGCTACAAGATCCGCAAATTGCGGCGCCGTTACTTTGAAATCCCAATGCGATGCTGAAATTATTGGCTTCATATAAGTCAGTAATTCTGTTCTCCACCATTCATGCAAATGCGGAAAATAAAAGTGGAGCAGCACAACTAAGATCACACCCAATAAGGTAGCAACTTCTACCAGCAACATCCATGAGCAATACCGACGCAAACAAGTGGCAACAGCCCACATTAATATACATCGCAACAATAACACATCGAATAACCCAAACTCACGCAACGCTAACAAAGCTATCGTTGGCAGAGCAACCCAGGCTAGTAGCCAAAATCCTGACTTGGGTCCTTTTTGCAAAGTAACCAAGCCAACAATAATAACGGCAACAACCCCCGTTGGAAAATTAAAGACAGAAAATAACGCGCATATAAAGGCAATAACAGCGGCATTAACCTCTTTTCTCAATAAAAACTTTCCAAAGCTATTCATGCATGCTCGCTTTAGTGCATATCGCAGTATGGTAACAACGATAAATAGCGCGCTAATTTAATTGCGCGTGCCAATTGACGTTGATAACGCGCTTTTGTTCCTGTGATACGGCTAGGCACAATACGTCCCGACTCCATCACATATTCTTTTAACATTTCGATATCTTTGTAATCAATTTCTGCTACTTCTTGGGCTGTGAAAGCACAAAATTTAGTACGTTTAAAATAAGTTGCCATATATCCCTCTTTATTTATTATTCTTCATTACGATCATCAGAATGATGTCTTGTTGGACGGCTGCTGCTTTGATCGCTTGCTTTTTTTGCCATTGGAGATTGACCCGTAACAGCGTGATTACAACGCAATATTAGGTTGCGAATAACCATGTCATTAAAACGGAAAGCAGTTTCAATTTCAGCAAGCACAGCATCAGAACATTCTATGTTCATTAATACGTAATGCGCTTTATGCACCTTGTCGATAGGATAAGCTAATGGACGGCGACCCCAATCTTCCAGGCGATGCATTTTGCCAGCGCCATTTTTGATGATGGTTTGGTAGCGTTGAATCATGGAAGGTACCTGACCGCTTTGGTCAGGATGTACTAAAAAGACAATTTCGTAATGTCTCATGTTATCCCCTTTTGGTTTAAAGCCCCCCGCATTATTGCGGTGGAGCAAGGTTTAAAGAACGCGTATTCTATCATGACGTGTTCGAAGTGCAATGAAAAAGTGTCAGCGGGAGTGTGAGTAGCGGAAAAATAGAGGTAGAATACCCCTATTCGTATTTGACAGCAGAGATTAACATGGTACTAACCCAGGACAACAGTAACGCAACATATCAAATTCAGTCCATCACGGCGCACAACATTAAAATTAATAATGAAATTTATACGCACAGCTTAATTGTCTCACCCGAGAAATTAATGCCCAATTGGAAACCGCAATCAATAGAAGCCATTACTGACGAAGACTTATTATTATTTTTAGATTTTAAGCCCGACATTATTTTGCTGGGAACGGGCATTAATAGAGTTATTCCGCGCGCGAAAAAGCTAGCTTGTTTGCTTGAAAAGCAATTTCACATTGAATGCATGAATACAGCAGCAGCTTGTCGAACATACACCGTATTAATTTCTGAAGGACGAAAAGTAACCGCGGGATTAATAATATGAAGTTACGCCTTGCCATTGCTCAACTTAACTTTCTTGTCGGTGATATTGACGGGAACGCTGAAAGAATTATTGAAGAAACAAATAAGATTACAAAACAACATCCTGTCGACTGCGTTATTTTCCCGGAATTGGCGTTAACCGGCTACCCCCCAGAAGATCTTTTATTTCGCCCTGGATTTGAAAAACGTTGCCGACGCGCTCTATTACACATTGAAAAAAACATCGGAAAAACAGGCGTTATTTTAGGATATCCTGAACGTCAGGGTGAGGCGCTCTATAATAAGGCTGCTTTTATTCAAAACGGGAGCGTTGTTGCTGATTACGCAAAACAAGAATTACCCAATTTTACTGTGTTTGACGAGAAACGTTATTTTACAGAAGGCAACAAGCCCTGCGTATTTGAAATAAACGGCATTAAAATTGGATTGCTGATTTGCGAAGACATTTGGCATTCTAACCCTGTATTACAAGCTAAAAAAGCGGGGGCGGAATTAATTATAACCATTAACGCTTCGCCTTATGATCGAAATCAAATTCGCGCACGCGAAACCACTTTAAAGCAACGCACTCTTGAAACCCATTTACCGATTATCTATGCCAACATAATTGGCGGACAGGATGAATTGGTTTTTGATGGCGGGTCGATGGTGATTGATTCCAGCGGCAATCGCTGTCAGCAGGCGCCCTATTTTGTCGAAAATATCATGCTCGTTGAAATTCATCAAAACAATAACGTCCTAGAAATTGCACAGCAAAAGTTACCCGAGCGGGCTTCGCAAGAAACACAAATTTATGAAACACTCAAATTGGGTGTGCGGGATTACATATTAAAAAATAATTTTCCGGGGGCTATTATTGGTTTATCGGGCGGAATAGATTCCGCATTAACACTGGCCATTGCTGCGGACGCGATAGGTGCTGATAAAGTTATCGCTCTTATTATGCCATCTCAATTCACAGCGAAAATGAGTATTGATGATGCGATCAGCGAAGCAGATGCGCTGGGCGTGCAATATCACATTATTTCAATTGATCACTTGCTCGAAAATTATTTACAAACCCTGGCACCTATTTTTAATAATAAAGCAGCCGATGCAACCGAAGAAAATTTGCAAGCACGTATTCGCGGCATGTTATTAATGGCTTATTCGAACAAATTTGGAAATATTGTGTTAACGACAGGCAATAAAAGTGAATTGTCTGTAGGCTATGCAACTTTATATGGCGACATGGCAGGTGGATTTTCTGTTTTAAAAGATGTGCCTAAAACATTGGTGTATGCCCTGTCACGGTATAGAAATCATTTAAATGCCGTCATTCCTGAACGTGTATTTACCCGTGCGCCCACCGCAGAATTAAAACACGATCAAACAGATCAAGATAAATTACCGCCCTACGACATCCTGGATGAAATTTTAGAACGCTATATTGAAAAAGATGAAGAGCCAACGGAAATTATATCTGCTGGATTCGATAAAAAAACAGTGGATGATGTCGTTCGAATGATTAATTTTAATGAGTATAAACGTCGACAAGCACCGATTGGTATTCGTTTAACGCAGCGCGCATTTGGGAAAGACAGGCGGTATCCGATTACCTCAGGCTATACGCGCTCAAACAAATAATTTCCTCAATGCCGATAAAATGAATTCTGAATTAATAATTCCGCAATTTGAATGGCATTGAGTGCGGCACCCTTTCGCACATTATCAGACACAATCCACAAATCAATACCATTTTTATGAGATATATCATTGCGTATGCGGCCAACAAAAACCGCATCTTGATTTGCCGCATCAGTGACAGGCGTTGGATAATCATCACCATCAATAACAATAATGCCAGGCGTTTTTGCTAATAATTGCTTTACCGCCTTAGCATCAGCAAATCTTTTAGTTTCAATGTGGACTGCTGCAGAATGCCCAAAAAAAACAGGCACGCGAACCGCTGTTGGATTAATTAAAATATTCCCATCCCCCATTATTTTTTGCGTTTCCCACACCAATTTCATTTCTTCTAATGTGTAGGCATTATCATAAAACGCATCAATTTTTGGAATAACATTAAAGGCGATTTGTTTTCCCAGGCTTAATTTTTCAATCTCTTGTCCGTTTAATAAAATAGCAGTTTCCGCTGCAAGCGCTTCAATACCTTGTTTTCCAGCACCAGAAACAGACTGATAGGTTGCGATATTAATTCGATTAACACCAAATTCATCATAAATAGGCTTAATAGCAACAACCAAGGGAATTGTAGAACAATTGGGGTTGGCAATAATATTATTGTCGCGATAGTTTTTTAATGCTTCTGGATTGACCTCAGGCACGACCAAGGGAATATTTTTATCTGCGCGGAAAGCGGTTGATTTGTCGATAACCGTGCAGCCTGCTTTTGCGGCAATTGGCGCGTATCGTAATGAAATATCCGTTCCTGCTGCAAAAAAAGCGATATCAGCTTTTGAGAAGTCAAAACTAGACAGTGCTTCAACGGTAAATTCAGTGTCGTGAAATAAAACAGACTGTCCCGCTGATTTTTCGCTCGCCAATGGAAATAACTTTTCTACTGGAAAATTGCGTTCCGCTAAAATGGTTAACAAGGCTTCTCCGACAAGCCCTGTTGCGCCGACGATAGCGATATTGAATTTTTTTATCATTAAACTACCCGCTTATTCTGCTGTGCCACATAAGGTAGAATTATAGGCAAGAAGATCAGCAAAGACAAATGATACAGTTTATCAATAGATCTATTGCACCAAAACCATATCTCGCTATAATCACTTCTTTAAATTAAAGAGATGATCTCATGTCAACTCACACTATCATTATCGGCATTTCAGGCGCTTCCGCATCCGGAAAAAGCTTACTTGCCAACACCATCGTGAATGAAATTGGATCTGAACGGGTAGTTGTTATTTCCGAAGACTCCTATTACAAGCATTTACCGCACATTCCCTTTGAAGAACGCGCAAAAATGAATTTCGATCATCCTGACGCATTCGACCATGAATTATTGTTCCATCACCTAAAGGAATTACAGCAAGGGAAAAGCATTGAAATCCCCTGCTACGACTTCAACTTACATCAACGCAAAACAGAAACACGCTCAATTGGTCAGCACCGCATTATTGTCCTAGAAGGCATTTTATTGTTTGTTGATCAAGCATTGCGTGAAGCAATGGATATTCGTATTTTTATGGACACCCCTCTTGATACCTGCTTAATTCGTCGTTTAAAACGCGATTTATTGGAGCGTGGGCGCTCTCTTGAGTCTATTTTAGAGCAATATCAGAACACCGTTCGCCCAATGTATTTGCAATTCATTGAACCCAGCAAGCGATATGCAGATTTAATTGTGCCACGCGGCGGCGAAAACAGAATTGCAATTGACATGATTAAAGCCAAAATGCGCGAGCTGCTTGATCAGGCGGAATAACTCGGGCCAATAAAATGATCATTATTATTGGCATTGTCGCGCGGCGAAAATAGCGAACAAGCTCCACCGCTTGTTTTTAATTTTTCGACCAATGCAGCAACAGATGTTTCCCTTGCGTTAATGACGCCAGACAACAAGTGTTCCGTTATTATTTTCATGCGAGGGTGATTGCGATAGCTCAGCATAAACTGATACTGCTCAAATGATAATGTCGCACGAAACAAAGGATAGGTACTTTCAAAAAATGTGCTGCAAAAATTTTCCAAATCCCTAAAGGTTGGCGGCGAATCAAATTCCTTTTTATTTTGCTGGGTTAAAAATTCATCTACAACGAAGTTGATAATTTTTTTCATCACAATGCATTCTTGCAGATACTTAACGCCCAAACCAGGCGGAATATATTTTGCTTCAAGAATTTGAATTAACTCATCACGCGCATATTCACCAAAAACTTTGACTACAAAACGAGATAGAAATGCTTCAGTCAAAATGCCTCGACCTTTATTATGCGCGCCATTGGCTGTGCAAAATAACATAAAGCCAGCCTGTGTTGGTCGACCACCGTTTAAGTCTTCTCCTGTTAAATAAGCATTAAAGATTTTTTCTAACGGGCAGCTGTCGATCTCATCGAACAATAAAATAGCACCTTCATGAAATGCCTTATCTAGAAAACCTAAAATTGCTTCTTCATCCGATTCTGGCGGCAAACAATAATAAATTTTACCATGATTCCTGGCTTCGATTTCCGCCGGCGCTTTAACAGGTAGATTGCCATTTACATATCCTGCGCTCAGCAATTCCTTTAAAAAAAAATCACTTTTCCCTACACCAGCAGGGCCTTGTAAAATCATACCATTATTGCCGCCATATTTTGCCGCATCGGGCGCACTGTCAGGTAGTTCACGCTTGTAAATACGCGAATTAAGTAGCTCATGCATAGCTGCATGTTGATCAAAGCGAGAAGCAGTCAAAATAAAACCGTTAGTGTCGATACAAACTTGAGCTGTGTTGACAGGGGGATACGCAGGCACAGGATATCTTTCGGTGACGCAAGCTACAATTGCTTTTAATTGAAGGTCACGAATACTGCGACTATTTCCACTGTTCATCAAAATATTTTTTGCACGCAATGCTGACACTGCTGGCTCGAATGTCGTTTCAAGAATAGGCGTTAAAATTCTATGTAACATGAAAGCGCCAGACATTTCTTCAAATTGACATTTAACACCCAAAAACAAGCCGAATAACTTTTGCTCTGATCTGACGCCACCCACTACAATTGGATTTTGAGTGTACATGATTTTGCAATTCTCCCCCAAAGGAAAATATTCTCCGCCAATGTAAATTGAAGGCGGATCATTCAGCAAATCACTGTCCTGACTGCAATCCGTATTCCGTAAATTAATTTCATCACGGAATAAAATCTTTAATCCAGGAAAATTATCGGTCGCCCATAAATTAATATCCTTTTCTCGATAGATTTTTACATTGCTCTTCCTTTCCAGCTCTCGAATAAAATAGCTTTTTCCAACACCGGGCGATCCCTCTAGCACAACATAAGGCGAAACTGTCAAAATAGATAAAATGGAATTTAAGCGGTTTTCTTCAAATGTTTCACAGGCAAAAAGCGATAAATCACCAGGATCAATTTCTTTTGTTTCAATGTGCGGTATGTTTATCTTAATGAATTCCGGCTCGTCTTTTTTCTTGACGTTCAACCAGTATGGTGGCGAAAAAGTAGCGTCCGATACAATAATTAACTTCCCTTTGAACTGATATACAATTCCTTCCAACATAAAATAAGGGGTTGTTGAAAAAAAACTAGCCAGGCAGGAAAATATTTCATTCGAAATTCGTCCTTTTAAAATGACCGTCCCACCCTCTCTTAAAGCGTTCCAAACAGCGCTCATTTTTTTTTGAAATCTAAATTTATCATTACATTTTGTAAATGTAATCCTGCAAAGCAAATCATCAACACTCATTTCAGAAATATCAATTACTTTTACATTTCCAAATTGTGATCTCAATCCTGAAACTGTCTTGCTAATGTTATTTGAAATGATAAAGTGATTTTCACAAGAAGATTTATTTTTTATTTCAATTACTTTAATATCGCTATTCATTATTCTTGGAATTTTAGCATCAGGCAAAAAGTAAAGTGTGAGCATAACATTATGTTTTTCAAGCTCCGCCAACAGTAAAGACCATTGAGATTGGGTTAGCGATTCACACAAACACAACTCCAACGAACCGCCCTTGCGCAATGCGATAAGGCCATTTTCAGATTTCAATAATCCAATCTCGGTAATTTTTTTGTTATGCAGACATAATTCAAATGTATATTGGTTTATCATAATCATCTTTTCTGGCACAATATCAACGCTCAGAAAATTTATATTTTTTGAATTAAAAAATAATGCACTTTCAATAATCTTTATTTTCATTTTTTGTTTTATTTTTATAGATTGATTCAGGGCGAAAAATGCCTCACCCAATCGTAAGTCGCTGACAAAATTCTGAAACTCAGGAGAAGAAGTCGGAGGATTAATTAACTCAATCGCATTGATATCGGTATTTTCGTACGCTTCAAACAAAAGACCATCACGCCAAATTAATCTATCCTGATCAAGCACTACCTTGCCTATTAAAATATCTCGCCAGCGAGAGGAGCAGTGCAAATTGATTTTCAATATTATCTCATGTGAGCACGCCTCTTCGCGCACCTGAATCGCGGGAATTTTATTACTTGAAAAATCACGAACTCCACCACTAGCGTGTCGCGATACAAAAGAGGTGTCCAGCAACAAATCAGCTAATTTTTCATTTTTACTGTGCAGGCCGACCACAGTAACATTGCTTGATATGAAAATATTGCCAATTTTTCTATTACTATTGGTAATAATAGAGTTTACTTTTAAAATATTTAAAGGTGAAAAATTCTCCCAGTTCACAACGATCACAGGGATTTTATGTTCATTTTCAATTAAGAAGCGCTCTAAATTACCAGCTGATGTTACCAAACATTCAGTTCTGCTTGCATTTATCGATATAACTTTCACACTGGTTTGCAGATCATCTGGTGAGTGAATATAAAAAACAGGCCTTTTAAGGCAGGTGTGTTTTATTTGCAATACACAACGGTAAATATCATCCGATTCATTTAAACATAAGAATATATTTTTCCCAGGGTCACTGTTGATTTTGCCAAGCACCTCAAAAAAAGTGTCGTGCTGTACTTCACTTTTAGCTGAGAATGAAATAGGCAGTAAAACAGGTGATAGATATTCTGTCTTTGTTTCAAACCCGCCCAAATCTTCTTCACACCACGTTTTACCGTCATCAACCGATATCTCAATGTTTTCATGTACGCCGCCTCGTGCTGCGCCACGTATTTGAATATTTTTATAATCAATCGGATATTCTTTTTTTAATTCTGAAAATAAGTAGAGTAATACTGGAACGCGGTGTCGACACGACGCCTTTTTTTGATGATACATCGCCATTAATTTTCTTTTTTTTGTTATCAATATTCCAGACAATGGTTCAACACCAAAAGACGGAAAGCTCTTTATATTATTAATATATAACATTAATTTTTCAGGCAGGTCTTGTGGAATGTGCACAGGAGCAGTGGAAACATCAATCGCATAACTGAGCTGACCATTAAGTTGCTTTAAAAATTTGACATGATAGAAACCCAAGTCGTCGTACAACACTTCAACATCATCTGACGTCAATGTTTTTCCATTCAAGCATAAATCAATCAATCTGTCCTTGGTAGACAGTGACTTTAATTTAATTTCTTCATTGCATCTTACGTTTATTTTTTGATTAAATTCATATAAATCCAATACTGAATTTTTGTTTTTTTGAGGAATAATATATGACTCCAACACTTTTTCTTTCATTTCCTCTTTTTCAATGTCATTATTTAAAAAATAAACCGAATCGCGAGTATAAGCGAAATGACTTGGAAAATTTTTGGTTAAATGCTTACACGCTGGACGCATTATATGCGTCAGGGTTTGATCATGCTGCGTATCGAAATCTAATTTTAGATCACTCTCAGTTTGATAAACAAAATTATCCTCTTTCCCCTTTCCCGAAATTTCTTTGTTGTTTTCGCGTTTTTCTTTCTCCATCACTGAAGTTAAAGAAGATGCTGATGCGCCTGGAAATTCGGGATTATGCTGACGGTCAATTAGCCGCGCGCCATTGATTTTATTTTTTGTTCGACTGCCTCTAAAATTTACGCTATAATGAATGCTAATTATCAGATCGGGATATTTTTTACTGATTTCATGAATTTCATTTTCAACAACACATGTTTCATCTAATTTCAAGTTGCGTAAATTGGGCGTCTTCTCAATAACAGGCAGCAATGTGCCGAGCGTGGTTACTTCACCCGTCACCCTTAATTCAATTAAGTTTGGATTCACCTCCGTCAAAAAAGTAACTAACGTATCCAACTTACTCCTTGGAAAATTACTATAATCTATTTCAAGGCTTGTTAATGATTTCAATAACCGAAGATCAATGGTCTCACCCAAAAACCGAACTTTTAAATACAAGTAGCTTAGCTTTGGCGCATTTAATATCAGTGGAGTCCGTATCATTTCCGCGCATTTTTCGTTTATTGTTAATTCCCTTAACTCGGGAAAAACAATCTCCTCTGAATTTGCCTGTAATGCAAATACATTTCTGTAATTTTCAGAATGGAGAATTTCAAGATGCGTTAAACTGGGTTTGAACATTAAAATATTTTGAAGATAGTACTTAGAATTTAATCCGAGATAATATAAGTTTTTTAACATTGGAATTTTTTGATTATAAACAACTTTGTTATCAAAATTAACCTTTATATAAGCAGCATTGATATGCTCAGAAATAAAATCTTCTATTTGCAAGGGGACATTTACGGTTAAAACCAATGAATAAGCACCATCTGTTTCTCCTTCCTCTGGAATTTGATCACTTGATTCAGTCATTTTATAAGATTCACGAACACTTTCCCCTTCTATCTCTAAAATATTTAAATTAAATTTTTGAATGTAATCACAGTCACTTTGGATTTTTATATCATCAATAAAAAAAATGTCATCCGCCTTCACTTTTCTTTGATCCATTGCCATTTGAGACAGCGCTGATCTCGACAGGCAAGACACTTTTTTTATTTCTTCTCTGTTAAATAACTGTAAATCATATTCCTCAAGCGTATTTCCCACGGAAAGCAATACTACAAAGCCTGCGCGTTTTAAAAAGCACACCAAACGATCAATGTGATTTAATGCTGAAAAGGGAAGATTTTCAAGTCCATCGAATGAAAGCAGGATTGTTTTTCTTTTCAGAGGTACAGCACGATTGCCATATTGTCCCCAAGGGTTTTGCGATGAATTTGATAAAGCAACTTCAGGTAGAAACGCTGAAAATAGCGAAGATACTTCGCCTGATGTTTCAGGCGCAACAAATAATTCAGGAAATTCTTCTTGTAATCGTTTGTAAATGTATTGTGTCATTCTCATGACTTCTCCGAATTGCACGCAAGCATGTTAATTCGGAGTGATTGCAGATTGTAACGCTTAGATATAATTGAAGAAAACCTACTCAACCATCCATTTATTTAACACTTCAATTAATTTATTCGCTTGATCTTTACTCGAAATAACAAATTTAGAGCGCATTTTATATTCGCCATTACGTTTTTGATAGCGGCGAATGGAATACTTATCTGCGCCATATGATTCTTTTTTGCGATCCCAATCCTGTTGGCGGAAAATAATCGTACTCCATGCGCCCCGCGTTAAAACAACCTTATCCAGTTCTTTAACCGTTTCAACACCTTCTTCTGTATAGGAAACCGTTAATTCATCAATTGTTGCTGCCATGTTTTAAATCCTTATTGTCAATAAGGGCGTCACTATAACGTATTCACTCTAAAATGCAATCGGGACTATTCTTCATGCACGTTCCCTTTATCACCTTCATTGCGAATGCGATCAAAAATTTCTTCGCGATGCACGGACACATCCTTTGGCGCATCAATCCCCAAACGCACTTGATTCCCTTTCACCCCTAAAACGGTAATTTTGACATTGTCACCAATCATGATCGATTCACTGATACGTCTCGTTAAAATCAACATAACACTCTCCTTATCCTTGTTAATCACGTGATAAGTGTAGTTGATATTGAAAATTCTGCAGAAAAAATATTTTTCATCGGAATCAATGAGTTGTGAATTGAACCGCAACGAAGTGGTATCGAATCACTGAAAAGTTAAGAAATAAGCCCTAAATCAAAGGCACCGTGAAGCAAGCGCGCACCCGCTTCAAGATGTTTTTCATCGATGATTGTTGAAATCTTAGCATCCGTTGAAGTGATTAAATAAATCGGGATGTTTTGAGAACCCAGTGTTTGAAAAATTTTCGAAGCAACGCCTGCATGCGCTTCCATCCCCAAGCCAACCAATGATAATTTGGCGATTTGATCGTCAACAATGACTTCGCGCGCTTCAGTTTTTTTCGCTATCATTTCTGAAAACAGGAGTGCATTTTGATAATCATCGCAGTGTACCGTGAAAATAAAATCAACAGTATCCTCTGAAGAAGAGTGGTTCTGCACTGTCATATCAATATCAAAATTCGCATCATTCATGAATGCTAAAAAATATTGCAGCCCATTGTTTTTTTTCGGAATACCCAAGATAGATAACTTAATTTGTCGGCGATCAAGTGCTACGCCTGAAACAAAGGGTTTTTTAACCACATCCAAGCCTGAAATTATTGTACCTGTTCCTGGCTCAAAACTGGATAAAACGCGAATAGGAATATGATTCTTTTTGGCAAATTCAACAGATGATCTCGCCAATACTTTGGCACCCAAACTCGATAGCGCCAACATTTCGGTATAGGTAATGCGATCCAATAATCGCGCATCAGGAATAATTCGCGGGTCTGAAGTATAAACACCCGCAACATCCGTGTAAATTTGACATTCATCGGCTTTAAGCGCTGCTGCTAAGGCAACAGCAGTCGTATCAGAACCACCGCGTTCTAGCGTGGTAACATCACTCATCGCATTCACGCCTTGAAAACCAGTAATAACGGGGATTTTATTTTCAGCCAAAAGGCCTTTGATGGCATCCGTTGAAATATGGGTAATGTGCGCACGTCGATGTGCCTCAGAAGTGAAGATTTGCGCTTGTCGCCCTGTCAATGAACAAGATAAAATTCCTTTATTGTTCAGTGCGATAGACAATAATGCTGCTGAAACACATTCACCCGTTGAAACCAAGGCGTCATATTCCCTATCACTTGGCTTATCACTTAATTGATTGGCCATTTGAATTAAGCGATCCGTTTCTCCGCTCATTGCAGAAACGACGATAACAATATCATGGCCCGCTTGTTTTGTTTCAGAGATGATTTCTGCCACACGACGAATACGCTCTAATGTGCCGAGCGATGTGCCGCCAAATTTTTGGATGATTAATGACATAGGCTACTCAAATTTGATTTACCTGATCATAGCATAAGAAAGGGATCAGTCTAAACAGTGATTTCAAGCGTCATAAAATAGTAAATATTCGTTAAACCCCATTGCTGCACCCACACAGTGAACCCATCGGAAGTACGCACGCAGCGCAGCGGAGTAAGTACGTTTTTCTGTTTATCGAGCCTCGAGCAAAAACACAGGGATTAAGATCCTTAAAATACCATTAAATCGTTAAGCTAGATCTATTTTTACACAAAAAATGTCTTTTTATGTTAATATCGCTAAATATATACACATCAATAAGGGTCGCTATGCCAGCACAAACCAGTTTATCGCCAGTGCCTTATAATCCGCTTCAAGAAATTTTAACCTATTTGCCCGTTAAAGATCTTTTATCCGTGAGAGGTGCTATGCATGCAATAAACGGGCACTCATCCACGCTCCTCATTGCCGATGCACTTCATATCAATACCGAGAATGGTAGACGCGATTCATTGAAAGATATTATTGATGCATGGGAAAACAATGGACTAAGCCGTGAAAATGACGAAAACATTAGAAGTCAATACGGAAAAATCAAAGAGGAAGATATTATTCATTTTTTAAAGGTTTTGTATCGAATTGATGCTGATAAAGACAAATCACGCGGCATGAGAAATATCATTACACTCCATCTTAACCAGCCTATAATAATCGAACGCGAAACTGAAGCTGGAGTTGATCGTAAGAAATCTTTTTGTCGGTTTCATTCCGCTAATCACCGCGATCTAGACATTATTCCCAGTCAAAATTGCACCCTCCCTGACAGCCTAAAGCGCCTGACAGGCCGCAGAGCAGATCAACTGACTGCGGTGTCAATAAGCGCAGCACTCAAAATATTAACAGGCGCTAACAGTCTAAAAACAGGCTTGGAGTATGACTATAGGAAAATCACCCCATCAGAACTTGCAATCATGATATCGAAGGGAAGAGCGACTTCATCAGCGCTTAAATATTCAGTTAAACGTTTTCTCTTTAACCCTTATCTGAAGCCCGCTATTTTACTATTATTGTACATGGCGTATCTAACTCAACAATATTACAACCTATTGACACAAGATCAGAAACCTTATCAGCTCGGCGAGAATTGCACTGCAACTGCCGGCGCGTGTGATGCGATTTTTCCGTGTAATAGCGGCAACCTTAGTTTGGATGTTATCGCGAATTTTTCGATGTTTAACATAAGCGAGGTACTAAAATATTGTCTATCGTCGGCGTGTACTAATCCATTAAATTTTGACAACTTCATCAAGCCACTTTCAAGCCTAAATAACACAATATTATCAGCTTGTTGTTTAGATAATTCTCCTCGGTTCATGAAACTTTTTACTCTGTCCATAGCTGCTGTTATTATTTCATGCGCGCTACTTTTTCCTTTGCCTGAAATAATGTTAGAGATCTACAGAAAAAAACAACCCGTTTTATTTTCAGATGATACTCTTCAGCTGATTTTCAAAGAAACACCACAGATCCAGTTATCAAGACGCTTCGCCACACTTTTTTGTGGAGCGGACTTTAGAGAAGTGGAAGAAACCGTCGCAATAGCAATAGAAGATGACAGATCTGAAATAGAAACCGTCAATGGTGATCTTGATGTGGATACGGCATTTACTCCCGTTCCACGAGAAGGCGGAAATGAAGGGTCATCGCTTTTAATGCGGTAAGCTATATTTTTTCACGCGCGTTCACACGCACCCTGCCGGGTGCGTTTCTGAAATGATTTTATTTATTTTTGGCGGTTTAATTCATTGGGGATAAGCACCGCGATTGTACTGTCACTTCAGGATAGAAGAAGCAGTAATCAAACTCATTAGATCCTCATTGGACAATTTACCGCTAATGCCCTGCCCACTTAACAATTCATTGGCTAAATTACGCTTATGCTCATGCATACTCAATATCTTTTCTTCGATTGTATTTTGCATGATAAAGCGATAAATAGTAACAGGGCGTTCTTGTCCGATACGATGCGCCCGATCGGAAGCTTGATCTTCTACCGCCGGATTCCACCATGGATCAAGATGGATGACATAATCTGCAGCCGTTAAATTTAAGCCACTACCCCCTGCTTTTAAACTTAACAAAAATAAATCACCCTCGCCAGATTGAAAAGCCTCAACGGATTTTTTGCGATTGACTGGTGATGTTGAACCATCGAGATACTGATAATTAATTTTCTCGCTCTCAATGCGTGCTCTGACAATATGTAAAAACGAAACATATTGGCTAAAAACAAGCGCTTTATGACCATTATCAATAATATTTTTACAGGTTTCAATAAATGCGTTAAGCTTTGAGTTTTCAATCGACAAGGATTTATCAACAAGCGAACTGTCACAACAGGCTTGGCGCAATTTGGTAATTTCAGCCAGCACACCGATACGATTATTTGCTGTCATTAAGCTCGCCATGCGCTCTTCCGTTTTTCGACGCAGTGCTTCATAAAAAATCGCTTCTTCTTCAGACTGCTCAACACGAATTGTTTGTTCTGTTTTGGGCGGCAATTCCGTTAATACTTCTGATTTAAGGCGTCGCAAAATATAGGGAGAAACCAGCGTTTTTAAGGCATGTACTTTATCGGGTTCTTGTTTTGTCTCAATCGGGGTGGAATATTTGTTTTGAAAAGATTTAATCGATCCCAGCAGACCGGGGTTAATAAAACTGAAAATACTCCACAATTCGCCCAAGTGATTTTCAATGGGTGTGCCCGATAGCGCAATCCGATTTTTTCCTTTCAATGCCATCACATTTTTCCAGCGTTGCGTGCTGGCATTTTTAATGGCTTGTGCTTCATCCAGGACAATGGTTTCCCACTGTTTGTTAATAAGCAATTTATCGTTGTGTTGCAGCAATCCATAACTGCAAATAATAACGTCAAATTTACCTGCTTTTTTAACCAGTGTTTCACGATCATCGGAATGCAAATTGTAAACGTTCAGTGTAGGCGCGAATTTATTTAATTCTTCCACCCAATTAAAAGCGACAGAAGTCGGCGCGATCACCAATGAGGGACCGTGTTTTGAGCGATCTAACAAAAGCGCAATCGTTTGAACCGTTTTTCCAAGACCCATATCATCCGCAAGACATGCGCCAATTCCCCAATGCGTTAATCGTGACAAATAATGAAACCCTTCGATTTGGTAATCACGCAATGTTGCTTGCAAAGTGGATGGCACTTTAGGCGCATGCTTTTTCATGGACTGCATTTTTTTCAAATGTGCTGTCCATCCAGCGTCAAAGGTAGCGCTTTCCGCTTCTGCCACAATATCAGATAAGACTTGTGCGCCAAGAGCATTAATTTTATTACCATCGGATATAGCGTGCAAAATATTGAGTTGTTTTTTTAATTGGCTTGTTAACTCTAAAAACTCTCCACTTTGTAAGCGCACAAAACGCCCCACAGACTGCCTGTTAATCGCATCCAGCAAATCCTGCATGGCGAGCACATCACCATCATCCAGCGTGATTTTTCCTTTGTATTCAAACCAATTATTGACGGAAGCAATATTCAAAGAAAGATTACTGAAAGATATTTTTTGTTTTATTTTAAAGGTTTGTCCTTGCGGCCATTCAATAACAACAGGAGAAAGCGCTGCATAGTTTTGTAATTCAGACAATGTTTCGAGTGTTTCCTCTGGTGTGTTAATTTCATATTCAGAAGGTTCAATTTCATGGTGAGACAAACTTTGACACTTCGATAATAAATTTAATTGGCTGCTTTTTTCCAGTGAGAAATCACGTAAAATGCGCACTCGATTTTCAATGCCATTTTCAGTAATAAGCGCCATCACACTTTCTTTTCCTTGCGCGCTTTTGCAATACGTTCCTTGATTGGGCAATGGTCTTACCCATAATGTTGCGCGCACGCCTTCCTTTGTAGGCAACAATTGAATGCAAGGCGTTGGATCTCCTGCAATTTCAGGGATAATATCCTTAATGCCCACGTGAATATGAATATCTTTCTTAGCGTGCTGAATAACGCGCAGTACTTTTTCTTTCGCGGTAAGAGGAACAGTCATTCCTGATTTCGTCAATACCTGCGCAATATTCAAAAATGCCATTGAAAAATCGATGACACGGTATTTATTTAAACTTTCTGGCTCAATAATTAATCCTATTTCGGGTAACCAATGCGATAAAGCAAATTGATATCCATTATTATTTTCTTCGATGTATAACTCTGGCTCTGCACGTACCAACTCAATAGCCACTTCTTTGTTGTTTTGATGGGCGATATTGGTATTCGCAGTCAGGGCTAATATCGCTCGATTATGATCAAATAAATATTCGTGCTGACTTCCCCAGCCCATACGCTCTGCAACGATACAGTGGGCAACTTTTTTATCTGCTTCCGTTAAATAATTAAGCTGCGGGTATTCGTGATGATTTTTTAATTTATTTAAGCTGATTGCTTTTCCAGCGCTCCATTGCCCAGATCTATTGAGACACTGTTCAATTACATTAACACGTTGTTTGTCGGTATCAATCAACCACAAAAGACGCTTTGCCTTATCGGGGGTTGCATTATTGACAACACCCTCCCCTAGGAGCAAACCTTCTAGCGTCTGCAAACTATATTCCCATTCATTTTTAATATTAATTAATGCTAACAAGCGTAATTTAATCGCGCTTTTATCTAAAAAATCCTGCGACTCAAGTTGATATTTTTCAATTTTCTCTAGTAATTCATAGAAAATACACGCCGCCATGAGATGATTTTTTTTGATGCATTGCATTGTAATTTTATGCAATTGCTCGCATGAATTCGCGATATAATTTTCGTCAGTCACAAAACGCAACAGACAATAAATGGCAAACGACAGTGGATGAATTGCAGGGTCATTTGGATTTCTCAACATTTCCTTTAAATAGCGTGAAACATTTTTTTGCGCACCCTTTTCAATGGCGATAATGCTAGGCAAGAATGTATAAACAAATCTCATTGGCAGCAGTAATCCCCTTTGCTCTGCATATTTATTGTATTGATCTGCATTAACAGCCAGTTGCGAGACATTTTTATCAACATACGCTAAACATAAATTGTGAAATATGCCAAGAATATTGTCAAAATAATAGGAACGCGAGCCAAATTGTTTTCTGATAGCACTTAAAGCAAGACGATATGAGATACTTGCTGTTTCCGTGTCGTTTTCTAAAAAGGCAATAGTGGCCTTTAATGCCAAAGAAAATCCCGATTTAGGATTTTTAATGTTGGCATAATGCAACTTCATTCGATCACTATTTCCGATCGATAAATGAATAATGGCGCTGTAATAATGCAGAACATCATGATCAATGCCGTTCATATCTACCCGCTCAAATAACGAAAGTATTTCATCGTTATTGCAGATAGGCGGTTCTTCACAATAATAATATCGCAGTAGCGCAATGCATATAAATAATTGTATGATTTTATGTCTAGAATTAAACCACACTTCTCCGATAGAACCTGTATTGAACATATCCTGCAGATAACTTGCTGCATAATTACAATAGACAAGACTACTCGAATGCGCTGTAAAATAATTTAATTCATTTGCATAAACAGCCTTCATAAAGCACGCACGTATTTTTGATTTTTCTTGATGAAAGAAGCGACTGTTTTTCTGATCTAAAAAATCAGGGATTTCTTTTCCATACAGTTTACTAACAATAGAAAAAACCCATTTCATTTCTTCATTGGACACCTGCACCAACAGCACATGATGCAATTCTTTTTGAATCAAAAAATCCCGTTTATTTAGCGAAAAATTTAATTTCACTATTTTCGCGACCAAGTTTTGATAAAGTGACACTGTTAATACGCGGCCTTTTTCATCAGCAAGACCTGATTTTATAATTTCATTGATAAAGCTTGACTCGAACCCATAATAGGCGCTTTGATAGCAGATAATTCGAAGTGCAATTAATTTTCTATCCTGCGCCGGTAATGTTTTAAATAACGCGCTTAAGTTGTTGATTTGTTTTTCAGCCAACATGATTTCTCTTCTTTTTTATGGTATTTTAGCAAAAAATTACGCCGCGTTATCTCAATGATTCAGGGCAAATGTTGATGTGGATTTTAATTCATTGCGTGTTAATCGCAACTATTTTTTTTGCCGTTTATCGAGCGTTAAGCAAAAATATTGGGCTTGTGATCCTTAAAATACCGTTAATTCATTAAATGCGGTCTATTTTTATACGAATAATATGTGTTCGCTGCATTTTTCATGGTGATGCCAATATTATTGCTGCTGCAAGAAGTTATCGGGGATCTGCTGTCAGGGATCAGTATTCGTATTCTGACACCGAGCTCTGATCTCAGATCTCTGACCACTCTTTTAATGCGGTAACGTGTATTTTTTACAGAGTTCACACGCACCCTGCCGGATGCGTTTCTGAGATGATTTTATTTATTTTTTGTGGGATTGGGCGTTCGCGACAAACTCACGCGCGCTGTGCAATGCTGTGTGCAAGCTTGAAGGATCATCGCCGCCACCTTGCGCCATATCTGGTCGACCACCGCCTTTTCCGCCCGCTGCTTTTAATAAATCAGGCGCGGTGATTACAGAAAGACAATCCTTGCCAACAGACGCAACATAAATAATTTTCTCGTCCGAAATCGTCGCCAATAAAATAATAGCGGGCGCCAGTTTTAATTTTAATTCATCGACCATGTGACGCAAAGATTCGCGATCACTGTTTTTAATCTCTTCAATTAAAATAGAAATATCCTCATTTTTTTTTGCTTTTGCAGCCAGCGTATCGGTACTTTGATGCGCAGCTTTTTGTTTGTGACTCGCCAACTCTTTTGACAATAGCTTATTCTGATCGAGTGTTTGTGTTAATTTTTCTACTATTGTTTCACGCGATGTTTTTAACACATCAGAAATAGCATGTAATTGCTTCTCTGCTGATTCAACCCACAGTAACGCTTCCATTCCGGTTACTGCCTCAATACGGCGAACACCGGCAGCGCTTGCGGATTCTGCAATAATTTTAAATAAACCAATATCACCTGTTCGCGCAACATGCGTACCACCACAAATCTCTGTTGAAAAATGCCCCATGCTGACCACGCGTACTTCATCTGCATATTTCTCAGAGAATAGTGCCATGGCGCCATCACGCTTTGCATCTTCTAGTTTAGATATTTTTGTATGCAATTCTAAATTATTTAAAATTTGCTGATTGACCAATCGTTCAATTGAAAAAATTTGTTCTTGGGTCAATGCTTTGGTGTGCGCGAAATCAAATCGCAAGCGCTTTTGATCGACCAAAGATCCTTTTTGCGTAACGTGTTCGCCCAAAATTTGACGTAATGCTTCATGCAATAAATGCGTTGCAGAGTGATTTAAACGCGTACTGCTGCGCGATAAATCCACTTCAGCATGCACGGCAATATTCGTTTTAATTTCACCAGAAACTACATGTCCCTGATGTAAAATCACAGCACCCTTTTTTTGCGTATCTGTGATTTTAAAGCTACCGCCTTCAAAATGTAAAAATCCTTTGTCGCCAATTTGCCCACCTGATTCCGCATAAAAAGGCGTTTTATCTAATACAACAATACCTTCTTCGCCTTTCATTAATTTACTAACGGGTTTAAATTCGTGCAATAACGCGATGACATTTCCATCGTCTTTCATTTTTTCATAACCGGTAAATTGCGTTTCGCCACTTAAATGCAATTGCTGTGTTTGCTCACGGTTAAATTGCTGTGATTGCTGTGATTGCTCGCGTTGCTTTAACATCTGCATTTCAAAGCCGGGATAATCCCACTGTAAATTACGTTCTTTGGCAATATCAATGGTTAAATCAGGTGGGAATCCATAGGTGTCATATAACTGAAACATCAATTGTCCGTCAATTATTGTCGCATGCGATTCTTCTAATTCTTTGTCTAGAATTTTCAATCCTTTTGATAAGGTAGTTGAAAATTGTTTTTCTTCTTGATGTATCACTTCTTCAATTATTTTTTGAGATTTAAGCAATTGCGGATACGCATCCCCCATTTCTTTTGCAAGTGCTGCAACCATACGATAGAAAAAAGGCTTGTTTTCACCTAATTTAAAACCATAGCGTGCAGCGCGGCGAATAATGCGACGAACCACGTAACCACGTCCTTCATTTGAGGGTGTTACGCCAATAACGCGCATCGGGGTTGCTTTTAAATCAGGATAATCAACCAGCTTGGATAACGCATGCAATAAGTTTTGAAATAAATCGATATCGTAATTATCATGCACGCCTTGCATCACGGATGCCAATCGTTCAAGCCCCATTCCCGTATCAACACAAGGCTTTGGTAGCGGCGTTAAATTACCGCCAATATCGCGGTTAAATTGCATAAAAACCAAATTCCAAATTTCAGTGTAGCGATCACCTGATTCATCGGGCGACCCAGGCGGCCCACCCGCAACAGATTCACCATGGTCATAGAAAATTTCAGTGCATGGACCGCAAGGACCTGTGTCACCCATTGACCAAAAATTGTCTTTTTCACCGCAACGGGAAAAACGCGCTGGATCAACTTTCATTTCATTTAACCAAATTGCCTCACTTTCTGGATCGTCTTTGAACACAGTGATCCATAATTTTCCAGCAGGGATACCCAAGACTTTGGTTAAAAAATCCCATGCCAATTCAATCGCGGGCTTTTTAAAATAATCACCAAAGCTAAAATTACCCAACATTTCAAAAAAAGTATGATGACGCGCCGTATAACCCACATTTTCCAAATCATTGTGTTTTCCGCCAGCCCTGACGCAACGCTGCACACTCACTGCGCGAGTGTAGGGCCTTTTTTCCAATCCTAGAAAAGTATCCTTAAATTGCACCATGCCTGCATTGGTGAACAGCAGAGTAGGATCATCAATCGGCACCAAAGCGCTGCTCGGTACTGTTGTGTGTTGATGGTCGTTAAAATACTGAATGAATGCAGCGCGAAGCTGATTGCTGGTCATGGTTTTCATAGTGGAAGGCCTGAATAGAATCTGTATGCGCTATTTTAAACGCTAAGGTGAAAATCACAAGCTTTACATTCTCGAGACGGAAAAGGGTTTTTTCGATAGTTCATTCTGCCAAACTTGCTTTTTCTCATTGTTTTTTTGACAAATCATACAAAATGCCGGGGAATGCTTTTGTCTCATCGATAGCGCTGAGTTAATGTCTCGCTGCTCTTGAGCACTTTTTTTTGCGGCAGGCGCAGCAAGCGAAAGTGATGACGCCACTGAATCTTGATCGCACTCTTGCGGCTTTACTGTATTATTTCGTGACATTCTATTTCTCCTGAAGAGATTCATTAAAACTAAGGAAATGCTCTCATAAGCAATAGAGGACAGCAATGATAATGATCTGTTTTCTATAAAAGTTTGCGCGTTCGCACGCTGCCTCCTGCACTATTTAATAAAATTGCCCGCTTAATGTAACCCTTCCACTGGATAAAGAAAAAATCATTTGCGTATTCGCACTAGGGCTACCGCTCTAGTTTCTGAGCTGTTTGATAAAACTTCGCATCATAATTAGCGATGAGCATATCACTTAAATAAAAATCTATTAATCATTTCTGATGGAAAGCCACGAGAAAATAAAAAACGACATTGCGCGGATTTATCCTTGCTTGAATTTGTAAATTTTTTCTGCCAGATAGAAATCATTTTCGCTCGCCACTCATCTGCATTTAAATTGATGATCGCCGAAATAATTGCATCAGAAACACCGCGTTCATTCAATTCAGCAGCAATTTTCATGGGACCAAAACCTGCTTGTTTTCGGTAGCGAACATAAGCTTCAGTAAAACGCTCATCACTTTGAAATTTTTTTGCAATTAATTGATCAAGCGTGTTGTTAATTTCCGCTTCTGGAAAATCTTTCGCTCGCAGTTTTCGCTTTAATTCCAGACGCGAATGTTCACGCCTGGAAAGATAATCAATTGCTTTTTCGTAGGGTGTTGACATAATTACTTGCACCTTGCTGGTGCGAAAATGTTCGCGCCCAGAACAACACAGTCAATTGCTATTTTTAATATGTTAGCGTGATCACACGCACCCTGCCGGGCGCGTTTCCGTGATGATTATACTACTTCCAGTTCCTCAGCTTCTGCTTTTGCTTTCGCCGTTGCAGCAGCAGAGACAGGCTTACCTGATAATATTAATTGACGCAATTTTATTTCAATTTCTTGTGCCGTCGCTTTATTTTCTTTTAAATATTCTCGTACATTATCTTTACCTTGACCAATACGCGTTCCTTGGTAGCTGTACCAAGCACCGGCTTTATCAATTAAACCTTGCGCAACACCCAGCTCAATTAATTCACTTTCACGTGAAATGCCTTCACCGTATAAAATTTCGCAATCCACTTGACGAAACGGCGGTGCCACTTTATTTTTAACTACTTTAATACGGGTTTCATTACCGATAATTTCATCGCCTTTTTTAATGGCGCCCGTTCTACGAATATCCAAACGCACTGAGGCGTAAAACTTTAACGCATTGCCGCCCGTCGTTGTTTCTGGATTACCAAACATAACGCCAATTTTCATGCGAATTTGATTGATAAATACAATCAAGGTGTTTGATTTTTTGATGTTCGCTGTTAATTTACGAAGTGCTTGAGACATGAGCCGCGCTTGTAAACCCATATGCGAATCACCCATATCGCCTTCGATTTCTGCACGCGGTGTTAGCGCAGCAACTGAATCGACCACAATCATATCCACCGCATTTGAGCGCACCAGCATGTCTGTAATCTCCAATGCTTGTTCACCCGTATCCGGCTGGGAAACCAATAATTTCTTAACATCGACACCTAATTTTTCGGCATAAATAACATCAAGCGCATGTTCCGCATCGACAAAAGCCGCCGTACCGCCCGCTTTTTGACATGCGGCAATGGTTTGCAATGTTAATGTTGTTTTACCCGAAGATTCTGGACCATAAATCTCAACGACACGGCCGCGTGGTAAACCACCCACACCCAATGCAGCATCCAAACCAATTGAGCCTGTTGAAATCACTTCGATATCGCGCATCCCGTTTTCGTCACCCATGCACATAATGGCGCCACGACCAAATTGTTTTTCAATTTGCGCTAATGCTGCACTCAATGCTTTACTTTTATCTTCCATTTTTTCCATCCTCGTTTAAAAAATCTGAAATCATTATTCCACAAAGCGTGGCAATAGAACATACCGTGTTTTCAATGCCACCCAAAAAGCGACCCCAGCCATGGCAGCCGCAACCCACAATGACAAAGTAGCGTGAAGTGAAATCAACAGGCCACCATTAAACCCCGTAATCAGCCACGCTAAAAATAACACCGTGCTTGAATAACCCATGATCCACCCCTGATGTGTTTTAGGCGCTTGATTGGAAATCAAGGTCAATAAACTCACATAAGCTGTTCCTGTGAATATCGCAACACACCACACAAAAAATAATTGATAAGCCGGCAATATCGCACACAGTAATAAGCCTAAAAAAACAAGCAAAACACTGTTAGCCATTATTTTTCTAATTGAGAAATATTTTATTAGCATGGGATATAAAAATAATAATCCCAATGACATGAAAACACCCATTAACGCGTTGTATAAACTAATTTGCTGAACACTGTAATGAAATTGCTGTGTTAAAAATAAAGAAATACTTTGATAATATTGACTCCACGCTAACTCAAGGCAAAAAAATATTACGAGCAATGCGCCGATATGATAGTGCTTTATTGCTTTTTTAAAGCCAAAAACCACATCAGATACACTCAGTATTTCCGCATGTATTGTACTTGCCCGTGTTTCTTGAAAGAAAAACAATATAATAAAAAAACAAAAAAAAGAAATAATCGTCGCCAAACAATAAGGCGTTGTTGCGCTAAACCAACTTACTAAATGATTGTCAGATAAATAGCCCCCGACTAAAGGCCCAAGCATAATAGGTAAAGTCATCATTAACGCAATAAAGCTTAAAAATAACGCTTTATTTTCATCATCTTTACATAAATCAGCTACTGCTGCTTGCGCAACCGCTTGACTGGATGAACCAACCCCCCCTAATGCACGACCCACCAAAACCAATAGAAGATTTTTTTTTAAAATGCCAACAATAGGCAATGCAAACCCAAATGTAACACCCATCAAGCAAAATAATAATATTTTTTTACGGCCAAATTTATCAGAAAGATTACCAACAAAAGGCGCTGCAATGAGTGCTGTAAACGTGGATAAACAAATGGTAAAGCCTGTGAGAAAATCACGCATCGGCATACTGGTATTGACAGGTAAAATTCCATAGTGCGTTTTAAAAAATAATTCTAATAGGATCGGAATAACAACGAAGTAGCCAAATGAATCAATGAATATCAGTAACAACAAAGGGAATAGACGTTTAAAATTGTTTGGCATTTTCCCTCTTCGGCACTTAAATCAACTTTGATTCTACCAGCTAAAACGTATCCGCTCGATTTTTCAGGGTGATATCAACATCATTGCTATTGCGAGAGGCGATCAGCTATCTGGGATCGGTGCTCGCATTCTGACTCAGATCCCTGACCTCAGGTCCCCGATCACTTTTCAATCGGAGCAATACTATTTGCGTAACCTTGAAATTTGGAGCGGTTACGATAAAACGATGCATTTAACATCACCTGTTTGAGCAAGTGTAATGCGGGATACAGCCATAAGCAACAAAGCGTGCTCTCTCATGTCGTGTTGGCAATACAAAATCAAACACCCCTACGCCACGCACAATTCTACCGCGATAAATCCCTTCGGTTGCACCAAACATCAATCGTTGATGTCGCTTATTTTTCCCTATATAAAGCATCACATGCGTAATAGGTGGTTTACGGCGTGTTCGATAGGTGCCAGTCCAAAACAACAAATCACCTGGTTTAAGCCTACTAAATTGACGCGAATTAAAATGATAGGCGTGAACAGGATGTAATCTACCGTCTTTTTTAACCCACAGATAAAGATCACGCGCATCTCTTGGAGAATTAATATGCCCCACTTTTTTCAATAAATAATGAATAGTGCCAGAACAATCCATTCCCCCGTTTTTAGGGTCGCCTGATCCAAATCGATAGTTCAGCTCTTTTTTCGACAATAACATAGAGCGGGAAATTAATTTTTTAACATGTTCGGAGTAATTACTAGAACCAGAAAGATCTGTCATCGGAATAGATTGCGGCTTAGCGACCACAGAACAAGCGCTTCCAAAAAATGCAAACGTAAAAATAAACAATAAAAAGAAAAGACGAAACATATTTTACTGACTCCAATCATGGTTGGCCTGCGATTTCGTCCATGATCGAAAAAGTACTGCATTATAACTTAAAAGAGCGGATAAGGAAAAGATAATAAGGAGTTATGAACCTGCAACAGTCATCTTATCAATTAAAATTGAACCGCTACGAATTGAGCCGCGGATATCAACATCATTAGCAATCGCCAAAATACCTGAAAAAATAGACTTTAAATTACCAGCAATCGTCACTTCTTCAACAGGGAATTGTATTTCACCATGCTCAACCCAAAATCCAGAAGCGCCGCGCGAATAATCACCGGTGGTAATATTCACCCCCTGCCCCATTAATTCTGTTACCAATAATCCACGGTCCATTTTTTTCAATAACGCTTGCAGTGAAGATTCTGTACTATTAATTGATAAGTTAAAAATACCACCCGCATTTCCCGTTGTTTGCAGTCCCAATTTACGCGCAGAGTAACTTCCCAGCACGTAACTCACCAATTCACCGGCACGGATATAATGCTGATTCTCAACTGCAACTCCTTCAGCATCAAAAGGAACGCTGCCCATCGCTGACAATAAATTCGGCTGCTGGAAAATATTAATAAATTCAGGAAAAAGAGGCTGCCCCATTGCATTCAATAAAAACGATGATTGGCGATATAAATTACTGCCGCTAATTGCTTGAACAAAAGCGCGCAATAATGATTTCGCAACTGACGCCTCAAAAATAACAGGACAGCTTTGTGTTTTAATGCGTCGCGCACCCAAGCGTTTAATCGTTTTTTCGGCAGCACCAGTTGCAACAAAATCGATTGAACTTAAATCCTTCGGATTGCGCGCAACCGTGTATTCATCATCACGTTGCATTTTCTCGTCTTCAGTCGCAAGCACTGAGCAATGCATACCATGTTCAGTCACACTGTACTCACCCAAAAAACCGGATGTATTTGCGTAAAGGGCGTGTGAATTGAGTGTGCTAATAGAAGCCCCTTCTGAATTTGTAATGCGTTTATCAAACGAGACTGCTTTTTTTTCACAGGCAATGGCCATTTCAATGGCTTCTGCGGGTGTGATTGCCCAAGGATGATATAAATCACAATCGGGAATATTTTTTGCTAAACGTGCTGGGTCAGCTAAGCCAGCAAAAGAATCCGGATTTGAAAACCGCGCAATCGTGCACGCCTTTTCAATGACTGCAAAAATCGAGGCTTCTGAAAAATCAGAACTCGATGCAGAACCCGTACAATAATCACGAATAACAGTAACAGAAAAATTTTTATCGAGATGGTGCTCCAGTGTTTCAACATCCCCTAATCGTGCTGTGACAGAAAATCCACTGGCTTGTGACAGCGAAATTTCAGCTTGGGTCACACCCAGTGTTTTCAATTGTTGCAATGCCATATCAGCAAAATGACGAATACTTAAATCAGTGCGTGGCATGTTTTGATTTACCCGACTTGGTTTTTTTGTTCAGATTATGCGGTCGCTCCCGCTTCCGCTTTAATTCACTTTTGGAGATCTTTTTTGTAGTGGCATCATTAGTCGATGAAATCGGTAAACGCTCTAGCGCAATTTGAAGCACTTCATCAATCCAGCGTACAGGATGGATTGTTAAACCTTCCAGGACTTCTTTTGGAATTTCTTTTAAATCGCGTTTGTTTTCTAATGGAATAATGACTGTTTTGATTTCGCCACGCAAAGCAGCCAATAATTTTTCTTTTAAGCCGCCGATTGGCAATACTTCACCGCGCAGCGTAATTTCACCTGTCATTGCGACACTGGCATGAACAGGAATATGTGTAATTGCAGAAATTAGCGCAACACACATACCTGCTCCCGCACTCGGACCATCTTTTGGTGTTGCCCCTTCAGGCACATGCACGTGAAAATCATTTTCTTGAAAGTAATTATCTTCAATGCCAAGCATGGGCGCTCTACTGCGCACAACTGTCATCGCAGCATTAATTGATTCCTTCATCACCTCACCTAAACTGCCGGTATGCAATAACTTCCCTTTTCCTGCAACTACCTGCGCTTCGATCGTCAACAATTCGCCACCAACTTCTGTCCACGCCAATCCAGTTACTTGACCGACCTGATCTTTTACTTCCGCCAAGCCGTAACGATATCTGATCACACCCAGATATTTCTCAAGGTTGCTGATGGTAATTTTGCTGCATTTTGCTAATTTACTGCCTTTTTTACTTTTGACCTCTGTTACTGCGGCACGGACTACTTTGCGACAGATTTTTGCAATTTGACGTTCCAAGCTACGCACACCTGCTTCACGTGTATAACTGCGGATAATTTCGCGAACTGAAGATTCGGAGAAATGAATTTCACTGGCTTTTAAGCCTGTTTGTTCAACCTGACGCGGAATTAAATAACGCTCTGCGATATGTAATTTCTCTTCTTCGGTATAACCCGGCAAACGAATCACTTCCATTCTATCCAATAAAGCGGGCGGGATATTAAGTGAATTGGCGGTTGCAATAAACATCACATCAGACAAATCATAATCCACTTCTAAATAATGATCGTTAAATTTAGAGTTTTGCTCGGGATCCAAAACTTCCAGCAAAGCAGATGCAGGATCACCCCGAAAATCCATCGCCATTTTATCCACTTCGTCTAGCATAAAAAGTGGATTGCGCACTTTTGCGCGAATCATACGTTGAATAATTTTTCCTGGCATAGCACCAATGTAAGTACGGCGATGACCGCGGATTTCCGCTTCATCACGAATACCGCCCAAGGCAATGCGCGCAAATTCTCGACCAGTGGCATTTGCAATGGATTGCCCTAGAGATGTTTTACCCACCCCCGGCGGACCAACCAAACACAAAATAGGGCCCTTCAATTTTTTAACACGTAACTGAACCGCCAAATATTCCAGAATACGTTCTTTAACTTCTTTCAGACCGTAATGATCCGCTTCGAGAATTTTCTCTGCAGCAGTCAAGTCAACGTTAATTTTGGAAGTTTCTTTCCAAGGCACTTGCAACAAAGCCTCTAAGAAATTACGCGAAACAGTTGCTTCCGCAGACATCGGTGGCATCGCACGTAATTTTGCTAATTCTGATTTTGCTTTGTCCATCGCTTCTTTTGGCATGCTGGCAATTTCGATATTCTTTTCGATAACTTTAAATTCATCGGCACTACCTTCATCCAACTCACCTAGCTCCTGTTGGATCGCTTTTAATTTCTCGCTCAAGTAATATTGACGTTGATTTTTTTCAACTTGTGTTTTTACACGGCCCTGCACATTTTTTTCAACTTCCAACAATTCCAACTCTTGCCCAATTAAATTATTCAATAAGGTGAGGCGTTCCTTTACATCAAACGCAGCCAATATTGTTTGCCGTGAATCAATGCTCACCGTTAAATGCGCGGCAACACTATCAATGAAATGCGAGGGTGCTTTAATATTACGAACAGAGGTAATTAATTCAGGGGGGATTTTTTTATTGGCCTTTACGAGCTGCTCAAACTGCGTAACGATATTACGCATAATTACAGTAATTTCTGGTTCTTCTTCGAGAACTGGCTCTTCGTAAATATCCAATCCTGCTTGCATAAAAGCCTGATCTGAAACAAAACCAAGGATGCGTGCACGTGACACACCTTCAATCAATACTTTGACTGTACCGTCAGGTAAACGCAGCATCTGTAAAATAGTGGCAACCGCACCAACTGAAAATAAATCATCTTGTGTTGGCACGTCAATTGCAGCATTTTTTTGCGCAACCAACACGACACGCTTATCTTTTTCCATCGCTAATTCTAGCGCTTTAATTGACTCAGGACGTCCAACAAAAAGTGGGATCACCATGTGTGGATAAACAACGACATCGCGCAAAGGGATTAAGGGCAAGATTAATTTATTGTTGAGATCGACTTTGGGTGATTTCTTTGGGGCCTTTGCCATGAAGATCTCCTGTTGTTTGATATTTCAGTGTAAGCAATGCCTACACCTGGTTCCATTCGCTGACGGTCAGGGTTCTGAACTAAGAACCCGTTTTTTGATCGTCGCCTTCATAAATATACAATGGTTTTGATTTTTCTTTTATAACACCAGCATCAACAACAACTTGTTTCAATCCGGAAAGAGATGGGATTTCATACATAACATCTAATAAAGCATGTTCGACGATAGAACGCAAACCACGCGCTCCTGACTTCCGCTCAATCGCTTTTTTAGCGATTTCCTGCAATGCATCATCACGGAATTCAACACTCACACCTTCAAATTCAAATAATTTCTTGTATTGTTTCGTCAAGGCGTTTTTTGGCTGCGTTAAAATAGCGAGCAATGCTATTTCATCGAGTTCATCTAGCACTGAAATAACCGGCAAACGACCAACAAACTCAGGAATTAAGCCATATTTTATTAAATCCTGATTTTCAACTTTCTTAATAATATTGTTAACAGATGTTTTTTCTTTTGTTTTTACGGTTGCCGCAAAACCAATGCCGCTTTCATCTGTTCTTTGCTGAACAATTTTATCAAGGTCTGCAAATGCACCGCCGCAAATAAATAAAATGTTAGTTGTATCAACCTGCAAATATTCTTGCTGTGGATGTTTTCGGCCACCCTGTGGTGGAATAGCAGCAACAGTGCCTTCAATCAATTTCAATAGCGCTTGTTGCACACCTTCACCTGAAACGTCTCGCGTTAAAGAGGGGCTGTCGGACTTACGGGCGATTTTATCAATTTCGTCTATATAAATAATACCCGTTTGCGCTTTTTCAACATCGTAATTACATTTTTGTAATAATTTTTGAACGATATTTTCAACGTCTTCACCAACATATCCCGCTTCAGTGAGCGTTGTGGCATCTGCGATGGCAAAAGGCACATTCAAAATACGCGCTAAGGTTTGCGCTAACAGTGTTTTTCCTGATCCTGTTGGTCCAATGAACAAAATATTGCTTTTGGTTAACTCTACTTCATCTTTCGATGTGCGATGCTGCAGCCGCTTATAATGATTATAGACAGCAACTGATAATATTTTTTTTGCATCCTCTTGACCCACGACATACTGATCTAATTGCGCATGCAATTCTTTTGGGCTAGGTAATTTTTTTTTCTCAGGAACGGCAACTTCTGTTAATTCTTCTTCTCGAATTATTTCATTGCAGAGATGCACGCATTCATTACAAACAAATACAGAAGGGCCGGCAATTAATTTTTTAACTTCATGCTGGCTTTTTCCGCAGAAAGAACAATATAGCGTTTCGGGTTTTTTAGTTTCAGTCATGAAAACACCTTCTTAAAATTTAATGTCGAACTTTGAGGCTTATGTTCGCTGACGCTCAGGGCTATTTTAAGCTCCTACTCTCTGACGCTCGGGGCTATTTTAAGCTCCCACTCGCTGACGCTCGGGGCTCTGAGATCTCTCCTCAAGCGTTTATTTACTGTCTCGTTCAGTTAAAATGGAATCGATTAAGCCATAATTTTTAGTTTCAGTGGCAGACATGAAGTTATCACGATTCGTGTCTTTTTGAATTTCATCAAAAGATTTTCCAGTATGTTTTGCCAGGATATGCGACAGCATATCACTGATACGCTGCGTTTCTTTTGCATGGATTTGAATGTCCGTACCTTGACCTTGGTAACCACCCAACACTTGATGAATCATCACCGTTGAGTGTGGCAAACAATGCCTTTTACCAGCCGTTCCCGCTGTCAATAATAACGATGCCATACTCGCTGCCTGGCCAATACAGAGCGTGCGAATATCCGGTTTAATAAATTGCATTGTATCGTAAATTGCCATGCCCGCTGTCACAACGCCGCCGGGTGAATTAATGTACAATGAGATTTCTTTTTCTGGATTTTCAGACTCAAGAAAAAGCATTTGGGCGACAATGAGGTTTGCTGTGTTTTCTTCAATTGGACCGACCAAGAAAATAATGCGGTCTTTTAAAAGACGCGAGTAGATATCATATGCACGCTCGCCACGACCGCTTTGTTCGACGACCATAGGGACTAAATAGTTGTTGAGTTCGTTCATGAGAGGGTCCTTTTTATTGTAATTTATCGTGTATCTGTGGGCTTATTGTTTATTCGCGTGAGGGCTACCACCCCCACTTCTGAAGCTTACTTCGCATTCATAATAGCATCATAACTTTTTTTCGTTTCAAGAACACGGGCTTTGCCAAGCAAGGTCTGAATTGCTGATTCCTCGAGCACATAAGCCTCAACATCTGCAATCATATGTTTATTTTTCATAATGATAGGCAGAATTTCATCTACATTGCCATAGCGAGCAGCCATTTCTTTTAAGCGTTCTTCCACTTTCTTATTATCTACTTTGATTTCAGCGTTCTTAATCACTTCTGCCAAGAGCAAACCCAAAACAACACGCTTTTTAGCATCTTCAAGATAAGGTTCACGCTCCAAGGGAAATTTTTTAATGTCTGCATCAGATAGTTCAGGGCGATATTGACGAATTTGCTGACGTGTCATATTTTGCAAATGTTCAACTTCAGCATCAATCAGCGCTACAGGTACGTCAATTGGATTCAAGCCCATCAGCTTGTCCAAAACAATGCGCTTCACGTTTGCATGTGCCGTTTCGTTCAATTCCAACTGCATTTTTTCTTTGATTTGCTTTTTTAACGCATCCAAACCTTCTTTCACCCCTACCTTTTCAGCAAAAGCATCATCTAAAGCAGGTAATTTTGGTTCCTCAATTTCATGAACAGTCACTGCAAATGACACTGGTTTACCGCGCAATGTTTCGACATGGTATTCCGTTGGAAAAGAGATATTTAAAGTGATTTTGTCATCTTTTTTCGCACCAATTAAGCCATCTTCAAAACCGGGAATCATGCTGTTTGAGCCCAATTCTAATTTTGAAGCCTTTGCGCTGCCTTGCTCTAATGGTTTACCATCCATCGTACCGTCAAAATCGATCGTCAAACGGTCACCCAATTTTGCTGCACGATCAACCGAGACGCGTTCTGCGTGTTGCGTACGCAGTTTAACCAGCATACTACTCACATCATCATCACTGACATCACCGGCTGCGGATTCTATTTCAATATCTGTTAGGTCTTTTAATGTTACTTCAGGATAAACTTCAAATTGAGCTGTGTAGTGAAATGATTCTTCCAGCTTTAATGCCTCATGATCAAAATCAATGTGGGGCATGCCGGCAATTTTAATATTGTTCGCTTCTTTTTTGAAAGACGAATCAATCAATTCAGCGGCTGCTTCATGTAAAATACCACGACCAAACTTTTGCTCAACAACATGAGCAGGCACTTTCCCAGGACGAAATCCTTTAATTGACGCCTTACTAGAAACCTCTGCTATTTTTTTTTGATACGCTTTTTTAAGATCTTCAGCAGAAACAGTTACTTTGAATTGTCTTTTTAAACCTTCTAATTGCTCTAGATTTGTTGTCATGGAAAATATTACCTCTGGCCTGTAATTGAAAAAATAATTACGAAAGGAGAGACTCGAACTCTCACGGGTTACCCCGCTGGAACCTAAATCCAGTGCGTCTACCAATTCCGCCACTTTCGCTAATAAAGCCGACTATTGAACACCATATCGCCTTGGTTGACAAGCGTTTTTCAGATCAATGAACTGATTTTACAACAAAAGCCCCAATCTGCCTAACTACTTGATTTGCTGCTTCATTTGTTGCTAACACGCCAGAGTAAGGATTATCACCCGGTGCTTTAACAATCACAGTGAAAAGTTGACTTGCTATTACTTGGCCAGTTGTCGTATTTACCAGGGTCGCCTCAATCACCAAACGTACCTGACTGATGGGCTGCAAAAACTCTTGCTGCAAAGTGAGTAACTTCGTATTTAATTGCACATTAGCTGAGCCCGTAAAAGGGGAAGTGACTACCGCTTGGAAATAATGCATTGCTTGTAAGTGATTTGCGATCAATGGCAGTAATAATTCTGCTGGCGGCGCGACCCAAAAATGATCTGAAAATGTTCTTAATTGATATGGGACGGTAACATAAATCATTCTTGATGAAGCGTACCCCGGCAAGGCAATCGGCGTTGTCACCAAGAGAGTTTTATTGACTACACCTTGCTTCACAGTAGATTTTTTTGCCGTATTTTGGGGCCATTGCATAATCGTATACGTTGAAGAGGGTGTTGTTTTTAGCGGCGGCAATATCGAACAACCCGAAATTAATATAAGACATGCAACCAATAATAATACCCTCATTGTTTTTCTCCTGGTCCCAATGCGGCGGGTGCTTTTCCACGCACTAACATACTAGGATCGCGTTGTAATTCATCCGTGAGTTGCTGCACACTTTGCGTTGCATGTGACAAATTAGACAATGCCTGCTGCGCATTAGGAACAATTTGATTTGAAAAATTATGAATGACCATCTCACCGCTTTGCATAGTATTGCTAATTTTTTTTGATGTTTTTTTCATCTGTCCTGACAATTGATTAACAGAAGCCAATGTTTGATTTAATTCTTTCATGGCATTTGGAAAGCCATCGCTTGCTTTAGAAACATTAGATAACACCGTATTCATACTGTTCATTGATTGAGAAAAAGAAGCAGAATTATCTGCGAATGTTTTGGTTACTGTTGCAATATTCTTTAGCGAATCTTTTATTGACTGCTGATTTTCTGCATCCAACACATGAGCGACATTGCCGCTTAAGGTTTGAATATCAGCTGTGATTTCAGGCAGCACTGTACTCAACTGCATCAACAATGAAGGACGCGATGGAATAACAGGGAATGGCTCATTATTGGTTGATATTAATAAGGGTGCCGTTTCTGTTTCCGCTTTTAAATTTACATACACCACGCCGGTTACACCTTGCGCATTTAAAATAGCATAAGTACTCGTTGTGATCGGCGTATGTTTTTCAATCCGTAAAACCAATTTCACTAACTTCGGATTTTTATCGTCTAATTCAAGTGATTTAACATAACCGACACCCACGCCATTGAATCGAACGGGGCTTTGAACGCTCAAACCCGTAACGTCTTCATGCACATAAACCAAATAAGTGCTAAATTCTTTCCCGTGACCAATTGTAGACATCCACACAATAGTCACTAAAAAAAAACTGGTTAGCACAATCACAAACAAACCGACAACGGAATAATTCACTTTACTCTGCATGACGCACCTCTTTTGATGAGCGATGCCCGCTAAAATAAGATTGTATCATTGGATGTGTATTTTTATGTAGTCTTGTCATCGGTTCATCTGCCAATACTTTACCTTCGCCTAAAAAAATCACGCGATCGGGCACATACCATAAGGTGTCCAAATCATGTGTCACCATCACAAATGTTAATCCAAGGTTTTTACGCATCGATAATATTAAATCATCTAAATCACCCGCGCTTTTGGGATCAAGCCCAGCCGTAGGTTCATCCAAGAAAATCAATTCGGGATCCAAGGCAATTGCACGCGCTAGCGCCGCACGTTTTCGCATACCGCCACTGAGTTCAGAAGGATATTTATCGGCCGCATCTAACTCCAATCCACTCATTTTGATTTTTAATTTAGCCAATTCCTTTCTTGAACGATAAGACAGCGCAGCATGCTCATTCAAAACATACATCACATTTTCCAATACGGTTAGTGAACTGAATAAAGCACCACCCTGAAACATCACTCCCCAGCGTTTCTGAACAGCCAAGAAATCTTTTTCATTTGCTTTTAAAATATCAGTTCCAAATACAGAAACAAATCCATCGGTCGGTTCCATCAATCGTAAAATACTACGCAATAAAGTGGTTTTTCCGCAACCACTTCCGCCAATAATCGCAATAATTTCGCCGCGATTAATGGAAAAATTAATATCTTCATGCACACAATGGCCGCCAAAATAATTTTTCAAATGTTTTACATCAACGATAAGATCGGACATCATATATCCAGCCAATTAAATAATATCGAAAATAATCCATCCGCCAAAATAATTAAAAAGATCGCTTGCACTGCGGCTTTTGTGGTGCGCTCACCCACGCTTTGCGCACTGCCCTCCGCTTGAAATCCTTGAAAACAACCAATGCCTGCAATAATTAACGCAAACACAGGGGTTTTCACCAATCCAATATACAAATGTTTAATAGCCACTTCCTGCCTGAAGCGTTCTAAAAAGGCTTGGAAACTAATGCCGGCCATGCTTTTTGCCATGACCATACTGCCAAACAAACCAAACACATCGCCCCACACCACCAACAATGGCAAAGCGATCAATAAGCCCAATATTTTGGGGATAACCAATCGATCAATCGGCGACATACCCATTGTGCGCAAGGCATCAATCTCTTCATTGACTTTCATCGTACCCAGCAAGGCAGCAAATGATGTGCTCGTACGCCCCGCAATAATCACCGAACAAATCAGCGGTGAAAATTCACGCAAGATCGATACACCCGACAAATCAACCATGTAAACATCGGCACCATACAGTCGCAGTTGAACACCCAACTGATATGCAACCACAACCCCAATTAAAAACATCATGACCGCAATAATCGGCAAGCCACGATAACCACCAACATCGATTTCATGAATCATCGAACGCCACTGTAATCGTACCGGGCTAAACATAATTTGAAAAAAATTTTCAAATATTTCACCTAAGAAGGCGAGCATTAAATTGCTTTGTTGATAAATATCAACAGCTGCTTTTCCAACCCAATATAGAAAATCATGTTGCGCAGGCGGGACCCGAGGTTTTTCTGTTTGCGACAATGTGCTTGAAACCAACTTAAGTAATGCATGAAAATTATCTTTCAACCCAATGATTTCAATGTTGGAATTTATTTTCTTCTTGAGTGTATACAGTAAATAGGCACCTGCTGTATCCATCTGTGTAATGGCTTGCGCATCAATTGACTTGATATCAAGCGGATCGACTATTAATTTTTGAATCCATTGATCTACAAAACTGACATCGCCCACTAACCAGCTGCCCTTGAGTAACAATAACTCGCCCTGCGGAGTAGATTCGATAGATGCAAATGCCTCGGTCATAACGATCCCTATTTAAATAACAAATTGATTATCCTATATTGATTACAGTTTGACTATCGATTAAAGAATAAATTAAAGGATTTTCTCCAGCAAAAAAACAACATGAAAAAAAGAAGGCCAAAAAATAGGGATGCATACGCAGCGACTGAGCGCAATTTTTTCGCCATTGATATTTTTTCACGTCCCTTTGCCAATTGAATTTTACCTGCCGCCAATTGTGCCTGCCCTTCTCGAACACGTTTTTCACCGTTGGCGACCAATTTATTGCCGTGCGCTATTCTTTTGTCACCTTGCTTGAAAGCAATTTCACCTGCAGGCAAGGCAGCTATAGGGAGTGCTACTATGGTGATTATTTTAAGGCTAGTGAAGCCAGCTTTAGCGTGTGACAATTTATGTTTGCCAGCGGCTAATTTTGCCCTGCCCGCCTGTAACATTTTTTGACCTTCATCATATTTTTTCTGGCCTTCGGCTATTTTCCGGTCACCGCCGGTGATTTGCTCGTCGAGATACAGATAAACCGAAAGGGAAGTAATCGACAACAGGAGAATAAAAATCAATGAGACAATCTTGAAAACCTTAATCATTCGACCTTCCTCCATGATTTGGGGTCAAGTACTATAATGCCGAGTTTGAATGGAAAGGGTCAACTGCGTTATACAATATATGGGGTGGACGATGGGACTCGAACCCACGACGACCTGAGTCACAGTCAGGGGCTCTACCAACTGAGCTACGCCCACCATAATTGAAGTATTCGTAAACTATTACATGCGCCCGACAGGATTCGAACCTGTTACCCCCGGCTTAGAAGGCCGGTGCTCTATCCAAATGAGCTACGGGCACTAACGCACTCACTTTGTAACAATAACGCCCATTTTTTAGCGTAATATCGCTAAAAATAGGCATTTTCGATCAACCAGGCTCAATAGTGAAAATCATTTTCGGGGTAGAGGGATTCGAACTCTCGACATTCTGCTCCCAAAGCAGACGCGCTACCAGGCTGCGCTATACCCCGAAGAAAGTGAATGATACTGTGCTCAAGGGAATCCGTCAAATTATTTTTCTGGTAAATTCACAATTCAATCAATAGAATTAGTATCACAATATAAGTGTGTTAATGTCACGCAATTCAACAATTCGACAATGGAATTATCACTATCATGGAAACACTGCAAAATACGATCGAAAATGCATTTGAACATCGCGATCAACTCTCACCCAAAAAATCATCGCCCGAACTACAAAAAGCCATCGATGAAACAATACATTTACTGGACGCTGGAAAAATTCGTGTTGCTGAAAAAATAAATGGCATTTGGATCACGCATGAATGGATTAAAAAAGCCGTATTGTTATTTTTTAAAACGCATGAAAATAAAATAATGAATGGGCAGTTTTTTGATAAAGTGCCATTGAAATTTCAAAATCTAAGTGAACAGCAATTTCAGGATAATGGCGTTCGCGTTGTGCCGCCCGCTTTTGCACGCAAAGGTGCTTTTATCGCAAGCAACACAATTTTGATGCCAAGTTATGTGAATATCGGCGCCTACATCGATTCCGGCACCTTAATTGACACATGGGCAACAGTGGGTTCCTGCGCACAAATTGGAAAAAATGTGCATATTTCAGGTGGCGTCGGCATTGGCGGTGTATTAGAACCGCTGCAAGCATCGCCCACTATTATTGAAGATGGCTGCTTTATCGGCGCACGTTCAGAAATTGTTGAAGGTGTTATTGTTGAAGAAGGCGCCGTGATTTCAATGGGTGTTTTTATTGGACAAAGCACGCCAATTTATAATCGCACCACTGATGAAATTATCTACGGCAAAGTGCCCGCTTATTCAGTCGTCATTCCCGGTTCATTACCCTCTGCAAATGGAAAATATGCACGGTATTGTGCTTTAATCATGAAACAAGTAGACGCCAAGACAAGATCAAAAACATCGATCAATGAATTACTAAGAGAATAATAATGACCAATACACTCGATTTAGCCCAACAATTAATTAACATTAAATCTATCACGCCATCAGACAATGGCTGTCAAAAAATCTTAATCGGCCGATTAAAAAAAATTGGGTTTAGTATTACCGAATTAAATTCCAATGGTGTCAGTAATTTTTTTGCCATTCGTGGAACAGGTGAAACACTGTTTGCTTTTTCAGGGCACACAGATATTGTGCCGCCAGGCGATGAATCAGAATGGCATTCACCGCCATTTGAAGCTTCCATTCGCGACGGGAAATTATTTGGTCGTGGCGCTGCTGACATGAAAACAGCCTTGGCCGCAATGATTGTAGCCACCGAACGCTTTGTTGAAAAAAATCCAAATCACACTGGAAAAATAGGGTTTTTAATTACCAGTGATGAAGAAGGTGATGCATTAGACGGTACCATTAAGATAATGGAATATCTTGAAAAAAATAATATTAAAATTAATTATTGTCTGGTGGGTGAAGCCAGCAGCAATAAAAAATTAGGTGACGTCATTAAAGTTGGCCGTCGTGGATCATTGCACGGCGAGTTAACGGTTTACGGAAAACAAGGTCATATTGCGTATCCGCATTTAGCCATTAATCCCATTCACCGCAGCTTTCAAGCATTGGATTTTTTAACCACCATGGAATGGGACAAAGGGAATGCTTTATTCTCCCCCACTACATTTCAAATTTACAATATTCATGCCGATACTGGCGCCACCAACATTATTCCCGGCTCATTAAGCGCGCGGTTTAATTTCCGTTACTGCCCCGAAAGTACTGCTACAACATTACAACAGCGTGTTGAAAAAACATTAGATGATCATCAGCTGGAATATAAAATTAATTGGAATCATTCGAGCAAACCGTTTCACAGCGAAGCAGGAAAATTAACTGCTGCTTGCATTGAAGCCATTCAATCTCTTTGTAATATTACAACAGAACAAAACACAACAGGCGGCACTTCTGATGGACGATTTATTGCACCAACAGGTGCTGAAGTCGTTGAATTGGGTTTGCGTAATGAAAGCATTCATCATATTAATGAAAATACCGACTTAGTGGATTTAGAAAAATTAACAGACTTATATGAAAAAATATTACAGAATAACGCATCTTAATTTGGTTCATAACAGCAAATGCGCATTGAATAGACTGTAATGATTTATTTACAAAGCGTGATGCTGCTATTCTTTCGGGTTAGTGAATACGTACGGAAGTCCGCGAGAGCGGAGTGCGAAAGCTATTTAATTTTTCGCGCCCGACTAACGTCGGAGCTTCCGTACTCATTCACTCGCTTACTGCAAAAAGACCCTATTCGCCTATTTAGAATCAATATGCGCTTTCGGTTATGAGCCAAATTAAGATGCGTTTACCCTGAGCAATAGTTGCTTTCAACGACAAGCTAGTTTAATCTTACGAACTTCAAATCCGGAGAGATGTCCGAGTGGCTTAAGGAGCACGCCTGGAAAGTGTGTGTACGCCTTAAAACGTACCGAGGGTTCGAATCCCTCTCTCTCCGATAATATTCCAGGCATAAAAAAACCCAAGGTAATCATACTGGAGCTCATTTATGTCAAGTAGTGGAATCTGTGTGGTACATCAGGCTTCCCGGTAATATCGCGGGTTTGCGCACAATACCATCAACTCAATTCCTTTTCCTTTTCTCTGTTGGCTCGGGTATAAAAGCCTTAGGCTTCTAACATGTGCAATTATAGTAGATAAGCAGCTTTTTGCACAAATATCTTTTCTTATTTTTCAGTGTGTTGCAATAGTAATTTAACGTTAAATATTCTTATGACTCTTCTCGTGGTTTTGCCATTCTAACAACCAACGGGCGCGCGCGAAGCTGCTCACCATTCGCAGCCAATGCTTTTTTTGCATCTTTTAGGTTTGAAAAGGTCACAAATGCAAATCCTTTTGAGCGTCCCGTTCTATTATTTTTAATAAGACGCACAGTTTGAACATCACCGTACTTTGAAAAAAATTCTTTGAGCTGAGGGCCGTTCATTTGATACGACAAATTACCGACGTATAATTGCTCACTTTCAGGATAATGTTGTTTAGCGCGGTTTTTTCTTCTTTTTCTTTGGATGAAAATAAAAAGCAAAATAGCGATAAAAGCGACTGTAATAGTAATATGCATCAATGAGTGCGACATGAAATTCTCTCTGTAATTATGGAAAAAGTGAAAGGCCATTGTAAGAAATACCGCTACTCAATGCAAATTAAATATATAAAAAAGGCGCCGATACTGAAGGCGCCATCTTTTTACATAAAAAATCTATTACATATTGAATTTATAACCCAAACCAGCGTATGCAGCATACGTTGCAGGCATGTTATCTGTTTTAAACGTTGTAATCGCTTGCAAACTGACGGAAACGTTTGATGATACATAATACGCAGTACCCAAACCCAATTCTGGCACGTAATGTGTCACTGCGACGTTATCTGTAAACGTGTAATTGCCAACGCCAAAGCTTGGTGTCGCGCTTAAATACATAGCACCTGCTTTCGCAAATACATTGAACTGGCTATTAATCGGTAAAATGCCTTTTGCCAACAAATCAACACCGTAAATATCGCTGACATTCGCGCTGTCACCAATGTTGTTAGATTCTGACACATTCGCAAAATGTGTGTAGCCCGTTTCAACAGCGAAATAACGGCTGAATTGATAACCCACATTGCCATTCCATGCAAATCCACTGTTATTAAAGCGGGTTGCGCCAACGTCTCTTGAAACATCAAATTCACCATAACCCGCGTTGCCACTGATGAAAATGCCCGAATTATTTCCGCTTGGGTATACTGTTTGATTAGAAGCAGCCATATTGCTTGTTGTTGTTGCTGCGGCAGCCATGCCAACCGTTACTAATGCTACTGCACCGACTAAAGTGACGACAACTTTTTTCATTATATCAATCCTATATAAGTTAAAATATTCTGCACAGTTAAAGTGGTGCAGTGGCCGCAGTATGCGGAAGCGATTTTTGGATGTCAATACAGTGTTTTGTCCGTTTTTGCTAAAGTTTTTATTGAAATATACGTTAAAGACGAAAGCACAAAGAGTAATTGAGATATGTGTTTGAACTGGGTAATATAATGAAAATTAAAAATTAACTTGAGAATCATTATGCATCACAAATTAATTATTTTAGGCTCAGGTCCTGCTGGTTACACTGCGGCTGTTTATGCAGCCCGCGCCAATTTAAAGCCCGTATTAATAACCGGCATGGAACAAGGTGGGCAATTAATGACAACAACCGATGTCGACAATTGGCCAGGCGATGTCGAAGGCTTGCAAGGCCCCGCTTTAATGGAACGCATGCAAAAGCACGCAGAACGGTTTGATACAAAAGTTATTTTTGATCATATCAATGAAACGCAATTACAGCAAAAGCCCTTTCGCTTAAAGGGAGACAATGGCGAATACACTTGTGACGCCTTAATCATTGCAACCGGTGCTTCTGCGCGCTATTTAGGCTTGCCTTCTGAAACGGCCTTTCGTGGCAAAGGTGTTTCCGCTTGCGCAACCTGTGATGGCTTTTTTTATCGCGGCAAAAGGGTAGCGGTCATTGGCGGCGGTAATACCGCTGTTGAGGAAGCATTATATTTGTCAAATATTGCAGCGCATGTCACCGTCGTACATCGACGCGATACATTTCGCGCAGAAAAAATACTAATCGACAAATTAAAATCAAAAGAAAACATAACGCTGATTTACGATTCCGTATTAGAAGAAGTGTTAGGAGATAACACAGGGGCTACCGGCATTCGCATTAAAAACAGTAAAACCAACACTGAAGAAAAACATGAATTAACCGGTGTTTTTATCGCTATTGGCCACGATCCGAATACAAAAATATTTAAGGGTCAGTTAGACATGAGTGAATCAGGCTATCTCAAAACCAAAGGGGGGCAAGAAGGTGCTGCGACTTCAACTTCAATCTCCGGTGTTTTTGCAGCCGGCGATGTGGCGGACCACATCTATCGTCAAGCCATTACCTCCGCTGGATTCGGCTGCATGGCTGCGCTGGATGCAGAGAAATACTTAGATACGCAATCTGCACACCTCAAGTAAGCGCGTAAAGCCCGAGCAGTGAGAAAAAAATTATGTTACAGTACGCTAAATAAAAATAGAAAGGTTTAAACCATGCCCAAAGAAGACCAAATTGAAATGACCGGTGTTGTTATCGAAGCATTACCCAACACAACATTCAAAGTGAAATTAGAAAATGAGCACATCATTAATGCGCACATTTCTGGTCGTATGCGCAAAAATTACATTCGTATTTTAACCGGCGATACCGTTACCGTTGAAATGACGCCCTACGATTTGTCGCGTGGACGCATTACATTTAGAGATGCAGGAAAGAAAAAAGCGGAAGATGCACCTCAAGAATAATGCCAATTCGCGAGGGCTCTCGCCCCCGCTTTTGGATCTTATATCAACGCCTCGCTACATGCCTCAACAATTTCCCACGCTAACTCATCCGCTTTTACGGAGATATTAACGTGTGCCTGCAAACCATTACTCAGCTTTCCAAATAATAATTCTTCCGCTAAAGGTTTTTTCAATTTTTCCTGAATTAACCGCTCCATTGGACGCGCACCCATTTTGTGATCATAACCTTTGAGTGCTAACCATTGACGCGCTTCCTCGTTCAAAGAAAGCGTGATGTTTTTTTCATTTAATTTCAACACTAATTGCGCAATGTTTTTATCAACCACTTTTAAAATCGTTTCCTTTTGCAAGTAACCGAATTTTAAAACGGCATCCAATCGATTGCGAAATTCCGGTGAAAACAATTGATTTACCGCAACAGAACTATCGCCATGCTGATTTGTTTCAGCAAAACCAACCGTTGATTTTTCCAGTAATTCACTACCAGCGTTGGTTGTCATCATTAAAATAACATGACGAAAATCAGATTTTTTGCCGTTATTATCCGTTAATTTTCCATAATCCATGATTTGCAATAAAATGTTAAACATATCAGGATGTGCTTTTTCTATTTCATCTAATAACACAATGGAATAAGGTTTTTTACTCACCGCTTCTGTTAATAATCCACCTTGATCAAAACCAACGTAACCCGGAGGTGCACCAATCAAGCGAGAAACAGAATGTTTTTCCATGTATTCAGACATGTCAAACCGAATTAAATCGACATGCAGTTCTTTTGCCAATTGTTTACATAATTCCGTTTTACCGACGCCAGTAGGTCCTGCCATTAAAAAAGAACCGATCGGTTTTTCATCTTGACGTAAGCCTGCGCGTGATAATTTAATTGAATCACACAAAGCATTTACCGCAAAATCTTGTCCAAAAACCGCTTGTTTTAAGACAGTATCTAATTGTTTTAATTGATCACGATCCGTTTGTGAAATATGCTGAATCGGAATACCCGCCATTTTTGCGACCATTTCTTCAATTTCACGCGCGCCAATCAATAATTTTTTTCTTTTCGCGGGTTGTAATTGTTGAAAAGCCCCTGCTTCATCAATGACGTCAATCGCCTTATCAGGCAAATGACGATCACTCATATAACGGGTTGATAATGTCACAGCAAGCGTCAAGGCTTTTGTTGAATATTTCACACCATGATACGTTTCAAAATGAGACTTCAATCCCTTTAAAATTTTCAAGGTGTCTTCAGCGTTTGGTTCACCTATGTCTATTTTTTGGAATCGGCGCAATAGCGCTGCATCTTTTGCAAAATACTGACGAAATTCTCCATAAGTTGTGGCGCCCATGCAACGTAATTCACCTGAGCTTAAAAAAGGTTTAATTAAATTTGACGCATCCATTGTGCCGCCAGTGGCAGAACCAGCGCCAACCAAATTATGAATTTCATCAATAAAAATAATCGCCCCCGTTTGTTTACGCAATGCTTTCAATACCGCTTTAAACCGTTTTTCAAAATCGCCGCGATATTTGGTGCCTGCTAATAAAACACCTAAGTCCAAAGAATAAACGGTGCAATAAGCCAATGACTCCGGCACATCCTTGTCAATAATTTTCTTTGCCAATCCTTCTGCAATTGCAGTTTTACCGACGCCTGCTTCGCCGACCAATAATGGATTGTTTTTACGGCGACGACATAACGTTTGAATAACCCGTGATAATTCTTCTGAGCGGCCAATAAGCGGATCTATTTTTCCAAGCTTAGCGCGTTCATTTAAATTGGTTGCGTATAATTCCAAGAGATTTTCTTCACCGCCCATTTCCCGCGTTGATCCGTCCATTGAAGGATTGGCATCAAAATGAAATTCGTCAGCGCGAGGTGATTTCATAATGCCTTGGGTTGTGTATTTCATCACATCAATGCGAGTGACATTTTCTTGATGTAAAAAATAAACCGCTTGACTATCTGGTTCACCAAAAATAGACACCAAGGCATGCGCACCACTCACTTCTGTTTGTCCAATGCTTTGCACTTGGGTCATTGCGCGTTGCAGGACGCGTTGAAAGCTAATGGTAGGTTGAATGTCTTGCTCTACTTTATGCGGCAAACTAGGGGTGGTTTCATCTACAAAAATACCCAATCCTGCGCGTAGTCTATCTAAATTCGCACCACAGGCAACCAACACTTCTGATGATTCTGGATTGTCGACTAAAGCCAAGAGCAAATGTTCAACAGTAATAAATTCGTGTTTGTTTTCACGTGCTCGAGCATAGGCAGAATTCAACGTTAACTCAAATGATTTGCTAAACATAATCCACCTCCTGTTTTACGTTAATTGGTCCTTAATTATAGTTTTTGCTTATTCTCACAAAGGCTTTCGCCCCTGTTTCTGTTCTACTTAACCCAACTGTAGGACATGAATTCAAAAATTGCCCAAAAGATTTCAATTATTTTGAATTTAATTTATTTGGCTTAATTTAAGTGATTTTTTGCTTGATTTTATGTTTTTTTATATTGCGAGGATGTACAGGAAGTTTGTATTATAAGTGCCTGAGTAAACGATGAGAATATATGTGCAGACGTGAGTAAAAAACCATCTCACGCCTGAATCACCCTCTTTTATTACATTGACGAGATAATTTGCTCTCCAAATCCAGAGCAACTGAGTTCGTGCGATCCTTCCATTAACCGGGCCAAGTCGTAAGTCACTGATTTACTTTGAATTGCACCATCAATACCCTTGATAATCAAATCTGCTGCCTCAAACCAGCCCATATGGCGCAACATCATTTCAGCAGAAAGAATAATAGAACCAGGGTTTACTTTATCAAGGCCTGCGTATTTAGGCGCCGTACCATGCGTCGCTTCAAAAATAGCAACGGTATCGCTTAAATTAGCGCCTGGCGCAATACCAATGCCACCCACTTGTGCTGCCAATGCATCAGAAATGTAATCACCATTTAAATTTAAAGTGGCAATCACGCTGTATTCTTCTGGACGCAATAAAATTTGTTGTAAAAACGCATCCGCAATAACATCTTTCACAACAATATCTTTGCCAGTATTTGGATTTTTAAATGTCATCCAAGGACCTGCATCAATTAATTGCGCACCAAATTCTTCTTTTGCTAATGCATAACCCCAATCACGAAAACCACCTTCAGTGAATTTCATAATATTACCCTTGTGAACTAAGGTAACAGAATCACGGTTATTATCGATCGCATATTGAAACGCGCGACGCACCAAACGCTGTGTTCCTTCTTTAGAAACAGGCTTAATACCAATCGCACTGCTTTCTGGAAAACGAATTTTTTTAACCCCCATTTCTGTTTGTAAAAAATGAATTACTTTTTTTGCAGCATCTGAACCTGATTCAAATTCAATACCCGCATAAATATCTTCAGAATTTTCACGAAAAATAACCATGTTTGTTTTTTCAGGATGTTTCACAGGGCTGGGCGTGCCCTTAAAATAGCGCACAGGACGTAAGCAAACATACAAATCTAATTCTTGTCTTAATGCCACATTCAACGAGCGAATACCGCCACCAACTGGAGTGGTTAAGGGCCCTTTAATCGACACCACAAATTCTTTTGCAGCAAGCATTGTTTCTGCTGGCAACCAAGTATCGTCACCGTACGTTTTAACGGCTTTTTCACCCGCATAAATTTCCATCCAATGGATTTTTTTATTATTACCATAGGCTTTTTCAACAGCCGCATCAACAACGCGCTGCATCACAGGCGTGATATCCACACCAATGCCATCGCCGGCAATAAACGGGATAACTGGGTTGTTAGGCACGTTCAGCGAATGATCAGGGTTAACAGTGATTTTAGCGCCGTTTGAAGGGATTTGGATGTGTTGGTAAGGCATGGATTTTCTCCTGTTTAATTTGTCGTTATACTACTTTGCAGATGAATCAAGGTAAAGCAACATCGCATCCCCATAACTGAAAAACCGGTATTGCTCATCAACCGCTTTTTGATAGGCACTCATCACCCGATCAAAACCCGCAAAGGCAGAAACGAGCATTAACAAAGTTGATTTCGGCAAATGAAAATTCGTCAATAGCATATCAACCACTTTAAATTGAAATCCCGGGGTGATAAATATTTTCGTCTCACCTGAAAAAGGCTCAATTTCACCTGATAATGCAGCGCTTTCTAACGCCCTAACAACCGTTGTTCCAATTGCAATCACGCGTCCACCGCGTTTTTTACAGGCCTTTATTTTTTCACATAAGCCTTCTGAAACAGTGATGATTTCACCGTGCATCACATGGTCTTTAATATCATCAACACGAACCGGTTGAAACGTTCCTGCGCCGACATGCAAGGTTAAAAATCCCATTTCAATATTGTTGGCTTTCAATGCCTGTACTGTTTTTTCATCAAAATGCAAACCCGCTGTCGGCGCTGCAACAGCGCCTTTATTTTCAGCATAAACCGTTTGATAGCGCTCAAGGTCTTCCGATTTTACCTCACGCGTAATGTAGGGTGGTAACGGCATATGGCCATATTGTTCAAGCAATTCAAATAAAGGTTCTGTGTTTGAGAACTCAAGCACGAACAATCCATCTTCACGATCTAAAACAACAGCATTTAATGCACCCTCTAAAATAACACTTGAGCCTATTTTAGGAGCATGGCTCGACCGAATATGAGCCAGCGCTTGATGATCATTCAGTACACGCTCAATCAAACATTCGATTTTTCCACCGCTTTCCTTACGACCAAAAAGACGTGCGGGAATGACACGCGTGTCATTGAAAATAATCAGATCCCCTGAATTGACCTGATCTAAGAACGCAGGGAATTGCGCATGGGTATATTTATCCTGATTTTCAGCTGTATTTTCAGGTACAATCAACAAACGACTTTCAGTGCGATTGCGTGTCGGAAACTGCGCGATCAATTCTGAAGGCAAGAAATAATCAAAATCATTAACGGAATAATGCATGCAACACCCAATTCGGCAGTTTCAACTGGCCAAGCAAACGCTGGCTATTATTAAACAAAACAGAAGGGTACTCATTTTTCCCATCCTGAGCAACCTTATCGCACTCGCCCTTTTTACGCTTGCTGCAATCCCCATTTACAACATTGAATCTACCGTAGCAAAAACCAATCATTTGGGCGCAAAAGACATGATTTTTTTTATTGCTATTCTTTCAGTGTTATTTTCTATAGCCCATCTTTCTACTTTATTGTTTAACGCTGCATTAAGCGTTTACGCAAATAAAACACTACAAGGAAGAAAAAATAGCTTGAGCGATGGGTTTAAAGCGCTCATCACTTTTTTTCCAAAATTAATGAAATGGAATAATATAATGACAACTTTTGGTTGCATAGTTTGCGTTATTGAATACTGGTCAGATCATTGGCTAAGCAGTAAAATCGCAAGCCGTTATTTATGTAATCTCACTTGGACAACAGCCACTTATTTTATTTTACCTGTTTTACTGTTTGAAAAAAAAAATCAAACTCAATCAATCAAACATTCAGCAACACTCATCAAAAATAACTGGGGCACTGTGCTTGTTTCAAAAATGAATATAAGGCTTAACACAATGGGCATTCATATTTTATCGCTTATTCCAGCGTTAATCGCATTTTTAATTGGCGGGAAAATAATTATTTCGATTGGATCAACGCTGACTGTTATTGCTTTCATTATTGTTTTTTCGATTAATACTGCCATCAGAATAGCACTCTGCAATGCACTTTATTTATTTGCCAACGGATATGATTTATCGAAATTTTACGATGTTAATTTATTGAAAAATGCTTTTAAATTAAAGTAGCACAGAAGCTAGGACGGAAGCCCTCGCGGTATCCGCTCCAAATTTCAAGGCGACGAAAATAGTATTGCGCCAACTAAAAAGGGGTCGGATACAATTATAACGTTATCGCGCTGTTCCCGTTCGTTTAGTGCTCAAACACGGTAGTGCATGAATACTAAAAACAAGTTATGATTTTTGGATGTTAACTTTATTATTTAACTGAAGAAAAGGAGGGCGAATAATGAAGCATCACAAAATTTTAATGACAGGTTTAGCAGCAACGCTTTCTATGTCGGCGGCAGCTGGGAATCTGACGATACAAAGTCAGAATGAACCCTACCCGATTACGGTTAAATGCGGCCCATCAACAAGCAGTGAAATCGACACCCAACTACCTATCCCTGCAAATGGCCAGCGAGGTCCTTTGCCTTACATTTTAATAAGGGCTATGTTCCATCACCTGAACCTGACTTGCGATTTCTATGAAACAAACAATGACATAGGATCCGCCAATCTCGCGATCGGCAGTGACTATAAAACAGCAACAATCACCGAACTTCAAAACAATGACCCTAGCCACTACTCGATCACCCTCTCTACCCCGCTGAACGCCCCTTCTGAGTTCATTACCGCTGTGATCAGAAAAGATTAAGTGGTATTATCCAGGTCCGAGTCTTAACAACGAAGGTGAAATATGATCAACAAAAAAATGGTGATGGTGGGTTTAACGGCAGCATTATCAATGACTGCGATCAGCGCACTGGCCGGCAGTTTGACGATGAAGAGCCAAAATGAACCCAATGCGATTACACTGATGTGCGGCACCAGCAAGAGCAGCGAAGCAAATACAAACCTACCCGTTCCCGCTAATGGTCAGCGCGGACCTCTGCCATATGCACTGATAAGCTTTATGTTTGGTTCATCCCTTACCTGTGATTTTTATAACGGCAGCGTTAGCCCCGCTAATGATATTGGAACCGCTGTTTTTTCTATCAGCAGTGATCTCAGCACCGCAACTATAAGTACCTTCCAAAACTTAGCGCCCAATAAATTTGATGTGAGTATTTCATCCGGAAGTCATGGTAACTTACCTGTGAACGTGCCCGCAAAAAACATTACTGTATTGCTGTCTGGGAAATAGCTCAGAACACTGATCTCGGTGCGCTAAGCTCAGCGCGTCGAGCATCACGGCATTTATAAAATATCCAACGAAAACTGCATACCAAACACATTGATATTACCTGTTTCAGTCCCAATACCAATTGTTGGTGTGGCGGTAGTTGTTTTTGAAGCGTCGTTTGAATAAGTGTTATTAATAGGGGTGTTCGGTACAAAAAAATGCGTCCAACCCATCGACCACTCAAAACCTGCCTTTGGAATAATGTTCACACCAAAAGAAGCCGCATAACGATTATTGTCTGGCAAGCGGATATCGCGATAACCCAAACGCGTGGGCGTTTGATCGTGACCAACACCTGCCTCTAAAGAAACATGACTATCCAACTTGTATTTTCCACCGACTCCAATATTCCATGTGTCTCGATATTTTTCATTTAAAGCAACCGTGCCCACGCCACTGGGTGTCGATATATTGCTAATAACCAATTGCTTGAAGACAGACCATTGCGTAAAAAAAACACTGCCCATCAAAGTAAGATGCGTATTGACATCTTGATATATGCTTGCAATGGACGTAGCTGGCAGAGGGAAAGGCGCGCTGGCTGTTGTAAAAGTTGGCGTTGCATCACCAAAAACAGTTGAATCACTGGATCCTTTCGCAACAACCGTAACGGCAGAACGATAACTCATGCCAAAACGGGTTTTAGGAGAAAACTGAATTAACAAACCACTATTGTAACCGCAATTCCACCCGCTCAAATCACTTGTGATGGCACTAAAAACATCTGAATCATAATCTGCAGACCCATACATCAAATCAAAACCAACGCCCAATGAAAAATACTGATTAAACGCATAGGCGATACTGGGATTAAAATTAATCGTTCGCAACGTTGTTTTGGTTGCCAGTGTGTTCACATAACTCACATCAGCGTAATCAGTCGATAAACCAAAAGGGCTTGTTATACCAAACGCAAAAGCCCAGCGATTAGCAAAAGGCGTAGAATATTGAAGATTAGGGACGCCATTAAACGTATCACCAGGCGCATTAGAAACAGTTTTGGTGCCAGCGGTTCCCGTGTAATTCACGTTAATCGGAATTGCTGCGACACCAAATGAAATTTGCTGATGCTTTAAGCGTGTAACACCAGCGGGATTATAAAATGCTGTTGCTGCTGTATCAGCTTCTGCAGCGGCACCAGAATGATAATCGCCAATACCCGCAGCGTTTTGTTCCCACAACTGAAACCCACCCGCGGATGATTGCATCGAAAAAACAAAAGAAGACAGGCTAATAATAGAAATTAAATAGCGCTTGCAAACGGACTGCATGAACAAATCCTTTTAAATGCGGAGAAGGTGGGATTCGAACCCACGTGGGTCCTTTCGAACCCCATCCGATTTCGAGTCGGCGCCGTTATGGCCACTTCGGTACCTCTCCAGGTAAGTGATCAGCAAACAGAAATCTGTGATCAGCTATTCGCTTTTTTTCTAATCCGTAAACCTTACACAGATCCCTGCAGTGTTGGCGGCTTTAATGAAACCGGTTTCGATGACAGTGTGGTCGAAGGTCCTGCCGGAACTGGATAATACGGCTCTTGTTTCATAACCGGAACACCGGGCGGCACAACCAAAGGCGAAATTTCATTTCCTTTTTTCAGATAGTCTCTTGAATGCGCACCACAGCCCGACAATACAGCTGTCGCGCAAAGCAGTAAAATCAACGTGATCAATCGCATATTTTTTTCCTCACCGTTTCAACATTCAACTGACACTGCAAACTTAACGGCGTTAATGGTAACCTGATTCCAGATTGAATTAAACCCATTTTTTCCAAAAACCATTTTGTCGGGATCGGATTGGTTTCAATAAACAAAACTGAATATAATTCGTCCAATTTATTGTTTATTTTTTCAGCGCTTTGACGATCACCTGAAATAGCAGCAGCACACAAATCATGAAATAACGCAGGCACAACATTCGCTGCAACTGAAATAACCCCTTTTCCACCCAACAACATAAATTCCATTGCCGTTTTATCATCGCCTGTTAAATAATCCATTTTTAAATTGAGCGCCAATAATTGTTTTAGGCGATTTAAATCCCCTGTCGCTTCTTTCACGGCAACAATATTTGAAAAAACAGACAGACGAGAAATTGTTTCGGGCATTAGATCACAACAGGTGCGCGATGGCACATTATACAAAATTTGCGGAATCGACACTGCTTTTGATATAGCGCGATAATGTTGAAATAAACCTTCCTGTGTGGGTTTATTGTAATAAGGCGTTACCAATAAAACAGCGTCTGCGCCGAGTGACATAGCATCCTGCGTCATCGCAATTGCATGCTTCGTTGCATTAGATCCTGTGCCGACAATAACAGGTATCTTGTGGTTCACTCTAGAAACAGTGAGCTTAATGATTTCGCGTCGCTCGTGGTCTTCAATTGTGGCCGATTCACCTGTCGTTCCTAAAATAACAATCCCGTCAGTTTTTTTTGCCAAATGCCAATCAATTAATTTCTCCAAACTCAGATAATCAATTTCGCCATCCATATGCATTGGTGTAATTACCGCCACTATACTGCCGTGAAACATAGTGCTGACTCCCCCGTTTAAAAGGGAGAGTATATATCAGTGACACTGACAGTGACAGTGACAGTGACTCTAGGTGCAGGGTATCACTCACTCAGTGCACTTGCCGCATAGCAGCAACATATAAACTGGGCAAATACCCCCTGCTTTCTGAATGCATTAGTCGCGATTCAATTAAATGCGTATCATTTCCTTCCCGCGGCATCACCATAAAATCAATTTTCTCAGCAATGATTTCTACTTTTTTTTCATCCGAATTGTCATGGGTACGCAAATCACCCGTGATGGAAAGCAACATTCCCAAAAATCCAAATTTAATAATACGTTGCAAATCAATCCGATTAATCCGAATAAAATAATGTTCATTTTTTTCTTCGGCAATACCGACTCTGTTAGGGTAAAGCAATCGTTTTCGTTCAATTTTAATATAATATTGATGATAATCAGACGAATCATCTTGAATCA
>JAPLRF010000010.1 GCA_026399315.1 Gammaproteobacteria bacterium | reverse complement strand
CTGAAGGTCCAAACATTGGTTTGATTAATTCATTGGCTGTGTATGCACGTACCAATGAATATGGATTCTTAGAAACACCTTATCGTCGCGTTGTTGATGGTCGTGTAACAGAAGAATTGCAATATTTATCCGCGATCGAAGAAGGTGACTTCTATATTGCGCAAGCAAACACCCGCGTTGATAACAAAGGCAATTTGCTCGAGGATTTAATTTCTTCACGTCACCTAGGTGAATTCACTTTGACTGCGCGTGAAAAAGTAAATTATATGGATGTGTCGCCCAGACAAATTGTATCAGTTGCTGCATCATTGATTCCTTTTCTAGAACATGATGATGCGAATCGCGCGCTGATGGGTTCGAACATGCAACGTCAAGCTGTTCCGACTATCCGCCCTGAGAAACCCTTGGTTGGTACCGGCATGGAACGTTTGGTTGCTGTCGATTCAGGTGTGACCATTGCTGCAAAACGTCCTGGTGTCGTTGATGCGGTTGATGCTTCACGCATTGTTGTTCGCGTTGATGCAAGTGCATTACGTGACGACGAAGATATGGGTATCGATATTTACAATCTCACAAAATACACACGTTCAAATCAAAATACCTGCATAAACCAACGCCCTATTGTTAATATTGGTGATGTGGTGCAAATTGGCGATGTTATGGCAGATGGTCCGTCTACTGACTTAGGTGAATTATCACTGGGTCAGAATTTGATGGTCGCGTTTATGCCTTGGAATGGTTACAACTTTGAGGATTCCATTTTACTTTCTGAAAAGTTGGTGAAAGACGATCGCTTTACGTCCATTCACATTCAAGATTTAACCTGTATTTCACGTGATACAAAATTGGGTTCAGAAGAAGTAACCGCTGATATTCCAAATGTTGGAGAAGGTGCGTTATCGAAATTGGATGCCTCCGGTATTGTTTACATTGGTGCAGAAGTGAATCCAGGTGATATTTTGGTGGGTAAAGTGACACCAAAAGGTGAATCACAATTAACACCCGAAGAAAAATTATTACGTGCCATTTTCGGTGAAAAAGCATCCGATGTGAAGGATTCATCCTTGCGTGTGCCACCGGGTGTGACAGGTACTGTTATCGACGTGCGTGTGTTTGTGCGCGATGGCGTGAAAAAAGATGAACGTATTTTGCAAATTGAAGAAGATCAATTAGCACAAATGCAAAAAGATTTGGATGATGAATTACGCATTCGTATCGAAGCATTGTTTTCCGGATTGGAAAAATTGATGCTAGGTCAAGTGGTTGATGGCGGCCCTGATAAATTGAAAGCAGGCGCTAAAGTGACGGCCGAATACTTAAAAGAATTAGCAAGCGAAAAATGGTTTGCAATTCGTTTACGTGATGATAAGGCTAATCAACGCTTAGAAGCAGCGCATCAAAAATATTTGTTATTGCAGACAGAACGCGATGCTAAGTTGAAATCCATGCGAAATAAATTAACACAAGGCGATGATTTAGCGCCGGGTGTGATCAAAATTGTAAAAGTATATTTGGCAGTGAAACGTCGTATTCAACCTGGTGATAAAATGGCGGGTCGTCATGGTAACAAAGGGGTTGTTTCTATTATCGTTCCTGTTGAAGACATGCCGTACCTAGAAGATGGCACACCAGTCGATATCGTTTTAAATCCATTGGGCGTACCGTCTCGTATGAACGTCGGTCAAGTGCTAGAAACACATTTGGGTTGGGCAGCAAAAGGCTTGGGCCGTAAAATTGGCCAACTGATTGATCAGCATTCATCGATGAGCGCGCTTCGTGAATATTTAACGAAGTTGTATGACACGAGCTTCAGTCAAAAATTAAATGTGGAAGCCTTAACTGACCACGAAGTGATCGATTTGGCGCGTAACCTAAGAAATGGTGTGCCTGTCTCTACACCTGTGTTTGATGGTGCAAGCGAAAATGAAATTAGAAATCTATTGAAGATGGCTGATTTGCCAACATCAGGTCAAATGATGTTGCACGATGGCCGCACAGGCAGACAATTTTCGCGTCCTGTGACTGTCGGGTACATGTACATGCTTAAATTGAATCACTTGGTTGATGATAAAATGCATGCACGTTCAACCGGTTCTTATAGCTTGGTAACGCAACAACCATTGGGCGGTAAAGCGCAATTTGGTGGTCAACGATTCGGAGAAATGGAAGTGTGGGCGCTTGAAGCCTATGGCGCTGCTTATACACTCCAAGAAATGTTGACTGTTAAATCCGATGACGTGAATGGCCGTACACGCATGTATAAAAACATCGTAGATGGTGATCACCGTATGGATGCCGGCATGCCAGAATCATTTAACGTATTGGTTAAAGAAATTCGGTCATTGGCAATCAATATTGAGTTAGAAACGGATTAGCGATCAGTTATCGGGCATCAGCGATCGGTAAAAATGATTACCGGTCCCTGATTTCCCTGTAAGTAGCATTAGTAAACCGTTAAAGAAATTACTATTGATCCTTGATCACTGATCTTTGATCATTAACCCCGCAGCGAGGACTCTACCTTGAAAGACTTACTAAGAAACATGAAATCCAGACGAACAACAGAGTTTGATGGATTGCGTATTAAATTAGCATCGCCAGAAGAAATCCGTTCATGGTCATTTGGTGAAGTCCGAAAACCAGAGACAATTAATTATCGTACCTTCAAACCCGAGCGCGATGGTTTATTCTGCGCGAAAATTTTCGGGCCTGTAAAAGATTATGAATGCTTATGCGGTAAATATAAGCGTTTAAAGCATCGTGGTGTTGTCTGCGAAAAATGTGGTGTTGAAGTAACCTTGGCAAAAGTGCGTCGTGAACGCATGGGTCATATCGAATTGGCTTGCCCTGTTGCGCATATTTGGTATTTGAAATCCTTACCCTCTCGTATTGGTGTGATGTTAGATATGCCATTGCGCGATATTGAACGCGTATTATATTTCGAAGCCTATGTTGTAACAGATCCAGGCGCGACTGATTTAGAAATCGGCCAATTGTTAACAGAAGAAGCTTATTTAGATGCATTAGAAGAATATGGCGATGATTTTGAAGCCTTGATGGGTGCTGAAGCGGTTAAGAAATTATTGCATCGCATCGATTTAGATCAGCAAATTGCACAATTACATGAAGAATTGCCGAAGACAACCTCTGAAACAAAAATTAAAAAAATCACAAAGCGTTTGAAAGTATTAACGGCATTTCAAGTATCTGGTAACCGCCCTGATTGGATGGTGTTAGAAGTATTGCCTGTTTTACCAGCAGATTTGCGTCCTTTGGTTCCTTTGGATGGCGGCCGTTTTGCAACATCTGATTTAAATGATTTATATCGTCGCGTTATTAACCGTAATAATCGTTTGAAACGTTTATTAGAATTAAATGCGCCCGACATTATTGTTCGCAATGAAAAACGAATGCTGCAAGAAGCGGTCGATGCATTGCTGGATAACGGTCGTCGTGGTCGTGCGATTTTAGGGTCGAACAAACGTCCGTTGAAATCCTTGGCTGACATGATTAAAGGTAAGTCAGGTCGTTTCCGTCAAAATTTATTGGGTAAACGTGTCGATTATTCTGGTCGTTCGGTTATCGTTGTTGGTCCAAATTTAAAATTGCACCAATGTGGTTTGCCAAAGAAAATGGCGCTTGAGTTATTCAAGCCTTTTATTTATAGCAAATTGCAAAACCGTGATTTAGCGACAACGATTAAAGCCGCTAAAAAAATGGTTGAAATGGAAATGCCTGAAGTTTGGGATATCTTGGAAGAAGTTATTCGCGAACATCCAGTATTGTTAAATCGTGCGCCTACTTTGCATCGCTTGGGTATTCAAGCGTTTGAACCGATGTTGGTTGAAGGCAAAGCGATTCAGCTACATCCTTTAGTTTGTACAGCATACAACGCCGATTTCGACGGCGATCAAATGGCTGTTCACGTTCCATTAACATTGGAAGCGCAATTAGAAGCGCGTTCTCTGATGATGTCGACGAATAACGTATTGCATCCGGCGAATGGTGATCCCGTGATTGTGCCAACACAAGACGTTGTCTTGGGTCTCTATTACATGACGCGTGATTGCGTGAATGTAAAAGGCGAAGGCATGGTTTTTTCCGACGTTGATGAAGTCAGTCGTGCGTATGAAGGTGAGCACGTTGATTTACAAGCGCGCGTAAAAGCCCGCATTATTGAAACAAAAATAGATCCAAAAACGAAAGAAAAAACGAAACACAGAATCACCGTTGATACGACAACTGGTCGTTTATTGTTGTGGCGCATTGTGCCAGAAGGCTTGCCTTTTGAATTAATCAATCGTGCGATGACTAAAAAAGCCGTGTCGAAACTATTGGACGTGAGTTATCGTAATTTAGGTTTGAAAGAAACGGTTATTTTTGCGGATCAATTAATGTATACCGGCTTCCGTTATGCAACATACTCAGGCATTTCGATTGGTATTAATGATTTAGTGGTTCCTGACAACAAACAAGAATTAATCGAAGGCGCTGAGGATGAAGTCCGCGAAATTGAACAACAATTCTCCTCTGGCTTGGTAACGCAAGGTGAACGATATAATAAAGTCATCGATATTTGGTCGCATGCGAATGAGCAAGTGGCGAAAGCGATGATGGATAAATTAGCGACAGAAATGGTAACGGATGCAAAAGGCAACCAAGTTCAGCAAACATCCTTTAATTCTATTTACATGATGTCAGATTCTGGTGCTCGAGGCTCGGCTGCGCAAATTCGTCAGTTGTCCGGTATGCGGGGTTTGATGTCAAAACCCGACAGTACCATCATCGAAACACCGATTACGGCGAATTTCCGTGAAGGTTTGAGTGTATTGCAATACTTCATCTCTACTCACGGTGCGCGTAAAGGGTTGGCGGATACTGCGTTGAAAACAGCAAACTCCGGTTATTTAACACGTCGTCTGGTTGACGTTGCCCAAGATTTGGTGATCACAGAACAAGATTGTGGCACGACAAACGGCATCGAAATGAAGCCGCATATTGAAGGCGGTGATATTGTTGAGCCATTGAAAGAACGTGTATTGGGTCGCGTATTGGTAAAAGCCGTTTTAGATCCTAAAACAGGTGAAACTTTATTCTCCGAAAATACTTTGCTGGATGAAACATCGGTTGAAATTTTGGATAGACACAGCATTGATCGTGTTTATGTGCGTTCGGCTATTATGTGCGAGTTCACACACGGTGTTTGTGCCTTGTGTTACGGTCGTGATTTGGCCCGTGGTCAGTTGGTTAATATTGGTGAAGCGGTCGGGGTGGTTGCAGCGCAATCCATCGGTGAACCGGGCACACAGTTAACCATGCGTACCTTCCACATCGGGGGTGCGGCATCACGTTCAACGGCTGCAAACAATGTTCAAGTGAAATCCGATGGTATTGTTAAATTAAATAACATGAAAACCATTCAAAATGCGAATGGCCAGTTGGTTACCGTGTCGCGTTCAGGTGAAATCATTGTTTACGACGCACAGTTAGGTGTTGAACGTGAACAATATAAATTACCGTACGGCGCAATGTTAACCGTGACAGATGGTGCAGCGGTTAAAGCAGGCCAAGTTGTTGCAACATGGGATCCACATACCCATCCAATTATTACTGAAGTTGCAGGTAAATTGCGCTTCGTTGATCTTCTCGATGGCGTAACCATGAAGCGTCAAACAGACGAATTAACAGGCTTAAGCAGCATTGTTGTTTCCGGCACAGGCGCAAAACAACGCGGCCCAGGTGGTCGTGAAATGCGCGCTATGGTGAAGTTGGTTGATAAAAACGGGGATGATATTACCTTGGCTGGCGGTAAAGTGCCTGCGCAATATTATTTACCCGACGGCACCTTTATTTCAAAAGAAGATGGTGCGGATGTGGCAGTGGGTGACGTGATCGCTCGTATTCCACAAGAAACATCAAAAACACGCGATATCACCGGCGGTTTGCCTCGTGTAGCGGATTTATTCGAAGCACGCACACCAAAAGATTCAGCGATTTTGGCTGAAATCTCCGGCATTGTAAGCTTTGGTAAAGAAACGAAAGACAAAGGTCGTTTGGTGATCACAGCGCAAGATGGCACAACCTTCGAAGCCTTGATTCCAAAATGGCGTCGTGTGAACGTATTTGAAGGTGAAACAGTGGCAAGAGGCGAAATCATCGCCGACGGTTCTGTTAATCCACATGATATTTTACGCCTGTTAGGTGTCAGCACATTGTCCAACTACATTGTGAATGAAGTGCAGGACGTTTACCGTTTGCAAGGCGTGCGCATTAACGATAAACACATCGAAGTGATCATTCGTCAAATGTTGCGTAAAGTGGTTGTTATTGAGGCAAACGACACGCCATTCTTGAAAGGCGAGCAAGTTGAATACACTGAATTACGTATTGCGAATGCGAAAGTCGAAAGAGAAAGTGGCTTGCGTGCAACATTCCAACCTTTATTGTTGGGTATCACCAAAGCATCGTTGGCGACGGAATCCTTTATTTCAGCGGCATCGTTCCAAGAAACAACGCGTGTGTTGACTGGCGCATCGGTTGCGGGCAAACGAGATGAATTACGTGGATTGAAAGAAAACGTAATCGTCGGCCGTTTGATTCCAGCGGGCACGGGCTTCAGCTATCATGCGAAACGCCGTCAAGCAGCTGCAGCCGCATTACTTCCGCCAAAAGAAGTGACAGTGGTGGATGTTGAGCAAGCGTTCGGTGAAGTGTTTAAAGACAGCATGCCGAAGTCTGCTGAAAATGAAGACGAAGCTGTATAGCAAGGACGACAGTCCTAGTGTATATACAGCTCAGAAACTAGGGCGGAAGCCCTAGTGTGATTACGACCACAAGTGAGGGCAGGCAGCCCTCGCGCGATGGTGCAATCAACCTATCACGCAGCAACCATCTGTTTTGCCTCAGGCGCCTCAACAACTTCCGGCAACGCTATCGCCTTGCTCGTTTCGCTTTGCCATGCTGCAATTGCAGCCTCAATAGCGCTAATTTTCCTGATTATCATTGGACCAAATTTAGCCTGAAATTTACAATGATCCTTTGTTGCCTCAGTCTTGATCTGATCCAAATTCTTTTTAATGTCATTCGTTACTGCAAGCACTGTTTCTGAATTGTCGCGCAATCGATTCAGCGGTGTTTGAACAGCGTCTAAAAGCCTACGCATCAGTTTAATTTTATCGGCAGCAGGAGTAAACAGTTTCTGATTTTTTGCATTTTCGCTGTTTGCCCATACAACGAATTCATTTTTTGTTTGATCCCTCTGAATTTTAATTTCTATATAACCGAAGTTATCAAGCAACGCCTGATTTATGCTATCCACCAGCGCATCAATGCTATAAGCTTCCCTGCGTAATGTTTCAAAAACAGTCGTGGTTAATTTATCCTCTTTAGCAGCCTCAAATATTTTTTTAAGTTTACCGTCCGATTTAAATTCATTAATCGCATAAAATGATTTCCCTATATTTTCCGATAGCATTTTAAGCGCAGTATTTCTTTCTGCTAGTGTTTTTTCAGCCGAAAATACATCCAATACAGCACGCGTCATTGTAATTGCTTCATTAGAGCCAATTATTGCAAAACGAGAGCAGTCGCGCAAAGGAGCGGGCGCCTCTAATAATTTTATGCCGTGATTGCGGTTAAATTCACATAACGCAGTATAAGCAGGGCGATTTTCTGAAGATAAAGGAATATTATTATGTGCGAGCAATGTAGATTCATCACGCGCTGCCAAAATGAATGCGTCAGCCGATTTCACTTTTTCAGCTATTATTCTATCCGCCTCTTCGGCTGCCTTTGCTTCTTCTGCTTGTTTTTCAGATGCCAATGCGCTTTCTTCTCGCGCTTTTTGTTCAGATGCCAATGCGCTTTCGACCTTTTTTTCCTCATCAGTTGCACTTTGCAAGTTGTCTGTTGTCATATCAAAACGTCTAACAGCAACGGGATTGGTTAAGGAATTATTTGATGGCGATTCTGGCGTGGGAGTCACATTGCTTTTCTCGCCATTTAATTTAGCATGAAAATCTGCTGCTGCTTTATCCATATCTATTTTTGGCATGATGGTGCGCAATGCTTTTGCCGCACGTCCATTAGGAAATTTTTGCACATGATCTAGAAAAAAATTAATTTTAACAAAATCCGAAAGGGGTTTTTTATTCCCGTCGATACGCATTTTATTTAACCTGACAATAATATTATCATTCCACAGATCGCCAAAAAATTGTCCGGGATTGCGCCACGATTTATTCTGTTCATTAAAGGCCAATGAAATCGCTGCCCATTGTTCTTTTGCCTTATCGGCTGCAACAATGAGCGTGTTTTCTGCAGAGCGCGTTACGCCTGTGTTTGGAAGAATGACAGTGTCCACGATAAAGGTTTTTTCAGAATTTGGCGTGGAAAATTCGCGCGTAATTTTTGTAATTTGTTTAACGCCATTAAAAACCTCTTTTTTCCCCACTTTTGTTTTTGTGTTGGTGTGAATATCGCCTAATAATTTTGCGCCAGAAAAATTAACATCAGTCATGTTTGCATTGTGAATAATAAAATCTTTTTGAAATTCGCAATTCGAAAAATTTGTTCCGGATAAATTGCAATTCCTTGCGTTTACATTTCCCATAAAAATGAATCCAGCTAAATTAGCTTGAGATAATAATTTTTTTTGATCAGCGCTTAATGTTGAAAGATTTAAATCTCCTGTTACTTTTTTTCTGCCTACTCTTGCATATATTTGCATGTCAAATCCCAGTAGGATTCTCTCAATAAAAAAATCGGCGGTCATTTTTTCCCTGTCATCAATCTCTATTTCTTTAGTGGGTTCGTGAGTTTGATCGCTATTGGCTGTTGCGCGTTCTTGTGATGGCTCTCGTGGTGAAATTGCTATATTTTCCGATAAAAATTCAGTGCGTTCAGCAATAAATAATTCTATTTTTTTGAGATAAGCGGCTATTTTTTTAGGAATATAATCCTCTTTTTTTTCCGGGCTGTAAATAATGATATGCTCTAACGCTTTTGGTATTACGGCTTCTCTAAATGCGTGTACGTCAATTAATTGAAAAAGTAAAAATTGATAACACAATGTAATGCAAGGAAAGTAAATGTTTTTTATGAATGTCAGCGACGTTTCATCAACTTTTTTGGGTAAGGGTTTTTCCAGCATCTGCTCTATGTGATGCAGTAATGTAGTGCCATTGGCTATCTTATTGGTTCGTTCGTCCTTATACTTTTCTAGCATTTCTATCAATTGTAGTATAAACAATTTGAAATCTGCGACACTGGGCGCTGAATTTTCTTGAGCGTTTTTAAGCGCAGCATTTATATCTATTATTAAGTCTTCAAAATCATATTCTTTTTTAGCGCTTGCTGGCATATCGAGCATCCTGGTTTTGTGAAACACATTAAAATTATCTATTTGAATTATTGCTAACGTTACCTGAGTGACAGGGCTAAAACAACCTCTAGCGGCTGGCGCTTGCAACATACCCAACGCGAATGAAGATGCGAAGCTTTGATCAAACAGCCCAGAAACGCTGCCGGAAGGCTGCGTGCGAACGCGCATATCATTCTCTGTTTTTATTGTGTTTGGTTTTCAGGTAGGTGATGTTCTGATACAGCAACATACGACGAACCATCAGAAGCGAGCGGCGGCAGCCCTCGCGCGATTAATTGAGAGGTCGCAAGCAATGCAAAATGGCAAGCTTTCTTAGCCGTATTTTTTAACGTTAATACGAGGGGGTTAGGGTTTAAATGTGCTAACGGTCTTATCGGTTACGTCGTCGACCTCATTCTTGTTTTTCGTAACATTAACCCATTCAGATGGATGCGCTTCTTCTGTTAGCGAATGTAGTTTGTAGGTTAGTTTTTGAAGCTCCGGCGCTTTTTTAAGAACTGATTCATCTGCTGGTTTCCATGTTGATGTATAGTCTACTTTTTTTGTTGCACCGTCTTCTTTTACCAGCGAGGCGCTTAACTCTTCTATTTCAGTTAGCATTGCTCCTGAAGCGGCAATTTTTTCCTTGAGCGCGCCGTTAAGCACATCAGGAAGTTTGTTATTCTTCTTTTCAAGTTCATAGGCCTTTTTTTGATATTCTATTTCCGCTCCAAGCAAATTCAGTTGCGCGCTTACTTTTGCTTCAGGTGTTGCATCTTTATTCTTTAATATTTGTTGTACTTTTTGATGATTCTCAGTGACACTCCTGTTAAGTTCATTTAATTCTTTTTTTTGATCTTCTGTTTTGAGACGCTTTATATTTTCATCGTGTTGTGTAGCGCGTTTGTCGACGTGCGTGATTGGCTGTGATATGTGAAATTTTTCCGGGTTACTAAGGGGTGTCATGTCGAAATTGGCTGATTTCGAGACGGGTGCATAGACTTTCTCGGCGCCTTTTTCGGGATTATCTTCAATCAATCCGACGCCGGGCGCCGCATCGAAAGATGCTGCTAACCTAAGAAGGGGGGTGTCATATTGCTGCCTATATATTCCTTTAAAAGTTGTAATTAGCGCATAGCATTTTTGGCGCGCGTCTTTCGAAACACCTTCGTCAGTGATTGCTGCTATAATCCCATCCTCATCGACAATTTTTTCCCCATGTGCATCTGTAGTCTCTGCTTTATTAATATTTTGTAGTATTGCGACAGAAGATTTTTTTTGTTTCTTAAAATCCGCTTTTACGATTTCACATACTGCCTCCTTAAGTCTAGTAAAAGCATGTATTTCATACGCCGCTGTCGTTTCTGCAATCTTTACTGTTTTTTCAGTTCCGTAGGTTGTCTGTTTCTTCATTGCTGATTTAGGATTTACTTTTTCCGTCTCTGCATACGCTTTTCTAAAATGGTCTCTCGGATCATCGTATTTTGGTAGGACATTCGCCATTTCACCGCTTTGTGCCTGCGGCGTCGCCTCCTTAAGCTTAGAATCAAAGTCGGCATTGAATGTTTTTCGTGCAGAGTCTTTATTCTCACTAGGTTGGTTGTTGTTAAAAATTTTTTCTGCAATAGTTTTTAAGCCTGACTTAGTCATGGGAAAAATAACGTCAGCAATCATTGGGCTTATCACCTCATCTGCTAACTTCGGAAAAAGTTTTTTTAAAAAAACGTTCAGCTTATCCTTATCGATAATCGTCGTGAAGGATTCGCTGCTGTCTTCCGGAGTGCCTCTCATAACCACCTCTAATTTCGTTAATCATATGGCAAGTATAGTCAACATTTGAAAACCTGCCGGAAGGATTTCGAAACCGAATTGCATTAAAAAACTGCAAAAAAACACCTGAAAAATCAGATATTCATCTTATTTACACCTTTTTGAAGATTCTTCGAAGAACTTGTTGACATAGAGGCCAACCTTTCTTTAGAATCTGCGATCCCTTTTGCTTGAATTACAAATCAGGACAGACAATGGCTAGAATCAACCAGCTCGTACGAAAACCGCGTCAGTCGAAAGTTAAAAAGACTAACGTTCCCGCTTTAGGCGGTTGCCCACAACGTCGTGGTGTATGTACACGCGTTTACACAATTACACCTAAAAAACCTAACTCAGCGTTACGTAAAGTAGCGCGTGTGAAAGTAACCAATGGCAGTGAAGTCACTGCGTACATCGGTGGTGAAGGTCACAATTTACAAGAACATTCCGTCGTGTTAATTCGCGGTGGTCGTGTGAAGGATTTACCAGGTGTGCGTTATCACGTTGTTCGCGGTAGCTTGGATATCGCGGGTGTTAGTGGTCGTCGTCGTGGTCGTTCGAAATACGGCGCGAAGAAACCTAAAGAATAAAGTGCAAGCCAGCCATGAGCTGGTAGATTTAGCGCAGAAGCGGGGGCGAAACCCCTCGCGTGAAATAGAGTACAGAAGCGGGGGCGAAAGCCCTCGCGCAAATATAGAGTGCAGAAACGGGGGCGGTAGCCCTCGCGTGAACATGCGATAAATATGAACTAAGCAATATAACTGGAGACTACAAAATGGCAAGACGTAAAGCTGCCCCCAAACGAGAAATTTTACCAGATCCACTTTTTAAGAGTATCGTGCTGGCTAAATTTATTAATTCCGTGATGAACTCCGGGAAAAAATCCGTTGCGGAAAGCGCGGTTTACGGTGCATTGGATAACGTAGTTAAAAGTCTCAAAACATCGAAAAAATTAGATGCGGTTCTCGGCGCGCAAGTTGAAGGTGCTGATGTTGCAAAACCAACGGGTGATATTTGGGCTGATGATGCGTCACGCACAGCAGCATTAAATGCATTCAAAACAGCACTAGAAAACATTACACCACAAGTCGAAGTAAAATCGCGTCGTGTCGGTGGTTCAACTTATCAAGTACCTGTTGAAATCCGCGCAACACGTCGCTCAACATTGGCAATGCGTTGGTTGGTTGAATATGCAAACAAACGCAATGAAAAAACCATGGTTATTCGTTTGGCGAATGAAATCATGGATGCAATTGAAAGTCGGGGTGGTGCAGTGAAAAAACGTGAAGACGTTCATCGCATGGCTAAAGCAAATCAAGCATTCGCTCATTATCGCTGGTAATTAAAAGGTAGGATTAACATGCCCCGTACAACTCCATTAGAACGCACACGCAACATCGGCATCATGGCACACATCGATGCAGGCAAAACGACAACAACTGAACGCGTACTTTATTACACTGGCGTTTCTCACAAAATGGGTGAGGTGCATGAAGGCAGTGCAGTCATGGATTGGATGGAGCAAGAACAAGAGCGTGGCATCACGATTACCTCTGCTGCGACAACATGCCATTGGTTTGGTATGGACAAACAATTCCCTGATCACCGCATTAATATTATCGATACACCAGGACACGTTGACTTCACAATTGAAGTAGAGCGTTCTTTGCGCGTACTCGATGGCGCAGTTGGCTTATTTTGTTCTGTTGGCGGTGTTGAACCGCAAAGTGAAACGGTTTGGCGTCAAGCAAACAAATACCGCGTTCCCAGATTGGCTTTCGTTAATAAAATGGACCGTTCTGGTGCTAACTTTTTACGTGTCGTTGGGCAAATAGAACTGCGTTTGCGCGGCAACCCAGTGCCATTACAATTACCGATCGGCGCTGAAGATGAGTTCAAAGGTGTGGTTGATTTAATTCGCATGAAAGCAATTTATTGGAACGAAGCTGATTCTGGTATGAGCTACGAAGCGAAAGAGATCCCAGCAGACATGCAAGCTGAATGTGATAAATGGCGTGCAAAAATGGTTGAAGCTGCTGCAGAATCCAATGACGTTTTGATGGAAAAATATTTGGAAACGAATGAACTGTCTGATTTAGAAATCAAAGAAGGTATTCGTGCGCGCACGCTTAGAAATGAAATTGTACCTGTTTTGTGTGGCTCCGCTTTTAAAAATAAAGGCGTTCAGGCTATGTTGGATGCGGTAATTGAATACTTACCATCCCCTTTAGATGTTGATGCGGTTAAAGGTCTTGATGAACGTGATAACGCGATTTCACGCGCAGTTGATGATTCTGTTCCTTTTTCAGCGCTCGCATTCAAAATTATGACAGATCCATTCGTGGGCACTTTGACTTTTATCCGCGTATATTCCGGCAGTGCAAAATCAGGTGATTCTGTTTACAATCCCGTGAAATGTAAAAAGGAACGTATTGGTCGTATTTTACAAATGCATGCAAACACACGTGAAGAAATCAAAGAAATTCACACGGGTGATATTGCCGCTTTAGTGGGTATGAAAAACGTCACAACAGGTGACACTTTGTGTTCTATTGATGACGTGATTACGCTAGAACGCATGGAATTTCCAGAACCTGTGATTTCAGTTGCAGTCGAACCAAAAACAAAAGTTGACCAAGAGAAGATGGGTATTGCCTTGAGCAAATTAGCACAAGAAGATCCTTCTTTCCGTGTGCATACCGATGAAGAAAGTGGTCAAACTATTATTTCTGGGATGGGTGAATTGCATCTGGAAATTATTGTTGATCGCATGATGCGCGAATTCAAAGTAGATGCGAACGTGGGTAAACCGCAAGTAGCTTACCGTGAAACCATCAAGAAATCTGTTGAGCACGAAGGTAAGTACATTCGTCAAACAGGTGGTCGTGGTCAGTACGGTCACGTTTGGTTGCGTATTGAACCCAATGAATTGGGCAAAGGTTTTGAATTTTTAAATGAAATCGTCGGCGGATCGATTCCAAGAGAATATATCCCTGCGGTTGAAAAAGGTATTAAAGAACAAATGGAAAACGGTGTAATCGCTGGCTATCCAGTGGTTGACGTAAAAGTAGCTTTGTTCGATGGTTCTTATCATGATGTCGATTCCAATGAAATGGCGTTTAAAATTGCGGGTTCTATGTGTTTCAAAGAAGCAGCACGTAAAGCAGGCGCAATTTTGCTCGAGCCAATCATGAAAGTGGAAGCAGTAACACCTGAAGATTACATGGGTGATGTCGTTGGCGATTTAAATCGTCGTCGCGGTGTTATTCAGGGTATGGATGATGGTCCTTCCGGTAAAATTGTTGATGCAGAAGTACCGTTGGCGGAAATGTTTGGTTACGCAACTGATTTACGTTCGATGAGTCAAGGTCGCGCAACTTACACGATGGAATTTTTGAAATACGCTGAAGCACCTGCCAATATCGCTGAAGCCATTATTAAAAAACAAAATGCGGACACAAAATAGATCAGAAGCGAGTGGCGGTAGCCCTCGCGTGAACGCGGGATAGATTTTAGAAAACGTCATTAAAATGCTGTAGAAGCCATAGCGATAGCAACGGATAAATATAATTAAAAAAGAGGTTTTAAATCATGTCAAAAGAAAAATTCGTACGGGATAAAGAGCACGTCAACGTAGGAACGATTGGTCACGTGGATCATGGTAAAACGACTTTAACGGCCGCATTAACAAAATGTATGGCGGAAAGATTTGGTGGTGAAGCGCGCGCGTTT
>JAPLRF010000012.1 GCA_026399315.1 Gammaproteobacteria bacterium | reverse complement strand
AGTCCATTGGCAACCTCGATTCCAGTCAAAGTAGCCAATAGTCTATATCATTTGGCCACTATTTAACCTTGTGTTGCACTTCGTACTTGAACCGGCGATCGTTCATAATGTATGAAAATGGCTTTATGAGGAGCGGGACCGATGCGAGAAAAATTATTTGTGGTGGTGGATTGTGATAGAACGATCGTTGACATCGCAACGGGCCACTTGAATACCGCGCTAATAAATACAATTAAGGAATTATCAAAGTCGTTTGACGTGCAGGTGATTATTGCAACCAATCAGTCGCCTTCTGTATTGCAATTCCGAACGTCAGAATACGGTATGTCACCTTCCTCTGCAGCACCTCGTGTCGCTCTTAAACTAAATCATGAATTTAATAAATTTAATAATAGAGTCTCGACATGCATGAAATCAGATTTGTTTCCCGTTTACGTTCCCCTTTCTTTGTCCGGTTTGTCGAGTAATCAGTGCGTTTCTCTAGGTCAGACAAAATTCTGCTCTGAATCCAAAAACTACAAAGCTTACTTTGACTGGTTAATCAAGTTCGAAGAAGAAAATCCGAGTTTAGTTAAAGATGCTATAGAGGGGTTGATCACAGATAAGTCAGATGGTAAAAATCCACAAATGGCGATGGTGCTGGGTTGGATTCGAGAACATCTTGAAGGAAATGAAAAAGCGCATGTTATATTTTTTGATGACGAAGAACTTAATGTGAGAAGTCGTTATACGTCAGATGATCTTCTGAGGTTAAAAGGTGCAGTTACTGATCAAAATAGAGCAGGATTTACTTGGCTAATGAGAGCTGCCGGTGTCGACCATCCCTGTATTGCCAGTTACACGGCTTTTCATTTGAAGCCGCTAGAGCATAACCCTACAACTAATCCTGCAAAAACTGCGCCAGGTAATCTTGCTGTTCAAAAACACCAATACCCAGAAAATAATCAAAGTACGAAATTACCAACCCTAGACTTGTGTGAACATGCAAAGGCGGCTGAATCGATTGCTGTGCATCTTCGGTCTTTCGCTGAGAATCGTGAAAAAGTGGTTAGCGCTCAAGTGGGGACAGATTTTTTGTTTTGTAAAACAGATAATGATCCTAAAAAATTGATAACTGCAAAACTTGATGTGCAATCAGCAACGATCAATGTAAATGATATGCCTTGCGAAAAAGGAGATAAGACTTCAGAAAAAGATAAGTTGACTATTCTGCTGGCTGAATTGCAAGATCAACAGGCTCTGTATGAGGTTAGAGTGAAAAATAAGGGTGAGTATACCGGCCTTATCACCCATTCTTTTTTTCGAAGCAAGTCGTCATCTGCTACTGAGAAATTGAAAGCGGTGATTGAGTTGATTAGGGGTATTGAAGCTTACCTTAAAATTCCTCGCCCTAAAGTGAACTTCACCATCTATAAAGCAGCGCGCGATGGTAAGTTGGGAAAATTAATGGCTAGGCTTGAAGAAATTGTGGATATCAAGCCCGCGATAAGACCTCCCGAAGTAGTCGTGCAGCCCAGCAGAGTGTAAGTACGTGACCACCCCGCACGCGCTCATCGGAAGTACGCACGCAGCGCAGCGGAGTAAGTACGTGTCATAAGCTAACCCAATGATTGCTCATCGAAATAATACGCCATTTTTTTACCTTGTTTTTCAATGGTGTATTCACTCGCAAAATACAGATCTTCCGCCTGCCAAAGATATTCCGTCGAACCATGACGCGACCAAATTTTCTTTTCTTTTGGAAACGCATTTTGCTTCCGTAAATATTGCGTTGCATGCGCTTTAATTTGCGTCATCACATGTTCTGGTTTTCTCTCTGATGTTACAGTGACATGCACGTGGTTTGTTCTAATATGTAACGCATGCAGTGGCCAATTATTTTTATGGCAAACATGCGCGGTCGAATCTAAAATAATTTCACCTTGTCGTTGGTTTAATATAATAGATGCTTGTTTTTGCATTTCACGCATTGAGCGATGAAGAGATGGGTTGGGTTTTATTCTGGGTGTGTTAAAACGATTGTTAATGCGATCAACGGATGTGCGATCATCGCCGTGCATCCATGATGCGTAGGTTCTAAATGTAATTAAATAAGCGCAGGGGATTTTGCTGTCGTCATGCATTGTTGTTACTTCCGTTTTGAAATGGAGGATACGATAGCATGTTGAAAACAAGATTCAATACCGTGTTTTTAGTTGATAACGTACTTACTCCGCTGCGCTGCGTGCGTACTTCCGATGAGCTTGTGGGGGTGGGCGTACTTACTCCGCTGCGCTGCGTGCGTACTTCCGATGCGGGTGTGTTGACGTACTTACTCCGCTGTGCTGCGCTGTGTGCGCACTTCCGATGAGCCTGTATTGGATTGCGAAACACTGCTTGCCTGGCTCAAAAAATACAGCGGCCATGTTGCATAATTCACATGCGGGATTTTGAAAACAAAAGCATTGACGGCGATCAGCACATCCGAGGCAATATAAGATAACGCTGCTATTGCAGATGGTTTCGCTTGTTGTTTTTGCAGAGCAGACAATATAAACAGCGTCCCTAACGCAAATCCGTAAACGGGAATTAAATACGCCATTATCCCTGTTGTTTTTGCATTGATTTCACGGGTAATCAATCCGCTTGCGATGGTAAATGCAGCCAACCCCATTTGTTTTTTTAAATTAAGTTCGCGCATAGTAATACAGCTTTGCATTAAATGCAGCGAGCAACACAAATGCCCGATAAAAAAAGCGGGGATGGCCAGCAAAATCGGTTTTTCAACAGGCAATTCAATTAAAAGATCGCCAAAGCAGTGCGCCAATAACGCGGCATTGCGTGATTTATTGTGCGGGTTGTTTTTGATATTGTGCAGCGCCAATAAAAAAGTGCTCATTATTTTTGTGCTGATAATGAGTGTTGACCCGTTTTTATGTTGGCAGTTTATCCAATATAAAAATGCGAATAAATGGGCTGCTGTTAAAAGTGACGGTTTGTTTAAATTAGACATGTTGTTTCCCCATCTTCAATTAATCCATTAATGAAATACGAGTGCGTCTCGTGTTACGCGATTTAATATTAGCCGCCAAATCACATCAGCCATTTTTGCATCCCCGACACAGCCTGTAAATGATAGCCCGTCCTTCAAGGTTGTGCGAGAAGTCTGGGTTGTGATGCATTCAGAAATTGTGCAATAATAAAAAGACGAAATGCAAAGGGACTTGCGCTATGGACAAACTCTCAACGGGTGTTACGGGTCTCGATAAAATTCTTAACGGGGGATACCTCAAAAACAAGCCAACGCTCTTAAAAGGTGGGCCAGGCTGTGGTAAAACTGTTTTTTGCCTCTTCTTTGCGCATAGTAATATATTAGCAGGTCGCCATGTTACTTACCTTACCTGCGATGAATCTCCTGAAAGCATTCTCAATAATATGGAGCAATATGGCATGTCGGCGGTGAAGGCCGTCGAAAATAATCAATTAAACATCCTAGATTTTCGCCCTGATTTATCCAATAACGTGCTCGGCAGTTTTGAGTTAGATGCCCTTTTTTTAAGGATACAATCCAGCTTGTCGGCTGTTGATCCTGTTCTTATTATTGATTCATTGCAGAATTTATTGATGGGTTTGGAAATAAAAAACCTGACTTTAGCCCTGTTAAATATATTTTCGTGGTGCAGAGCGCGCGGCATTACCTTGTTGGCTGCATCTGCCAACATGTTATCAAATGAAGACGGCATTTGTTTTGAAGAATATGCGGCGGACTGTGTCATTGTGCTGACGCAAGTCATGAATGACAATATGATGACGCGTTTTCTCAGGGTTGTGAAAATGAGAAATGCTGCGCATCTCACGAATGAATACCCTTTTATCTTGAATAAAAAGGGCGCTTTAATTTTCCCTGTCGTTGAAGAAAGCCAAAATGGTTTCAAAATACGCGCTCATTTATCAACAGGAAACCAACAGCTGAATGAGATGCTGGGTGGCGCAGGGTATATTGAGGGATCGATTTTGATGATAAGCGGTTCCCCAGGCACCGGAAAATCATTACTTGCAGCTATGCTGGCAGTGTCTGCCGTTGCGCAAGCGAAAAAAGTTTTATATTTGACCTTTGAGGAATCCCCAGGCAATTTTATTGCTAACACAAAAGAAGCAGGCATTCATTTGCATCCGTTAATAGAAAGTAAAATGTTAACAATCCGGTCTTTGGGTTTAGAGCAACACCTCATTATTATTGCCAGCATGATTGATGAACTGAAACCGGCAATGTTGATCATAGATCCGATTACCGCATTTTTGGATATTGTCTCTGCGTTTGATTTGAGGGGATTGCTCATTCGCATGATTTCATACCTGAAAAGTAAAAATATTACCCTTGTCTTTACGGATTGTTCGTATGAGGCCACTCTTTATGCGCAGAAAGATATTGTGATGCTGGCAAGCCTGGCAGATACTTGGATAAACATGAATTTAGTGCAATCGAATGCTGCGTATCATCGTACTATCCGCGTTGTAAAAGCGCGTGGTATTGCCTCCCAGGGCGAGGTTAGAAAATTTGAGATAACAGATCAGGGTCTCCAGATCGAAAACAATATAGCGGGCAAATAAAAAATGAAATCTTGGAGAGCGTGGTGACTAAATTCAAGCTCAAGCTTTATGTTGTCGGTAAGGCCGCCTTGAATAAGCAGGCCATTAAAAATTTAACTGAGCTTTGTAAGCGTCCCGAGCTGAAAGACAGTCATGAGTTTGAAGTAATCGATTTATTAGAACACCCGCAGCTAGCAGAATCCGAAAAAATCATCGCAACACCCATTCTCATCAGGGAATTTCCAGAGCCAAGCCGTAGAATTATCGGCGATCTTTCTGATCACGCAAAAGTGCTTGAGGGGTTGCGTATTTGTGAAATCAAATAACCCTCAAGTAAGTTCATACTGGGAACGCTTTGTTAATGCCTTGTCAGAAGCGGTTCTTGTTTTGGATGACAAGGGTGTCATTCTGTATGTCAATCACGCGGCGTGTGATTTATTTAACAAGGCATCAGAAAAGATGCTGGGCGACGATTTTAGCTATCCTATACAGTTAGACAAGCCCTGCGAAATAGAAATCTTACGGCCTGATAAAAAAATAGTGTATGCAGAAGTGCGTATGAAAATGGTCGCATGGGAAAACACCACGGCTTGGATTGTCGCGTTACACGATATCACGCTAAGAAAAACAACAGAGGCAAAATTAAAAATTCTTGCCAATGTATTTAACTTTGCAAAAGAAGGTATTCTGATTACGGATGCCGATCATAATATAATTGATGTCAATACAGAGTTTACCAACATTACGCAATATACGCGGGAAGAGGTTATTGGGAAAAACCCCAAGTTTTTACAATCCGGAATACAGCCCCCGGCGTTTTATCAAGCGTTGTGGTCCCAATTAAAAAAAGAGGGGTATTGGTTTGGGGAGATATGGAATAAGAAAAAAAATAATCAAGTTTACCCGCAATTAGAGGCGATATCGACAGTAACCGATATTAATGGAGATATTACCAATTACGTGGGTGTGTTTTATGATATTACACAGCAAGAATTTCAAAAAAAACAGTTAGAGCGGATTGCCCACTACGACCTATTAACGAGCTTGCCAAACAGAAAGTATTTTATTGAGCATTTAGAGCTGGCAATGAAAAAAACGGAGCGCAGTAAGCGCTTTTTGGCTGTTGCTTTTCTTGATCTCGACGGCTTTAAATCGATCAATGATAATTATGGTCATGGTACCGGCGATCATTTATTGATTGTTATTGCTGAATTTCTTAAAAATGTGGTGCGTGAAGTTGATACGGTAGCCAGATTAGGCGGTGACGAGTTTGTCATATTAATTGAGGAGCTGCAGTATCCGGCGGATTATAAACGCACAACAGATAGAATACAGGAATTTTTTACGCAACCATTTTTAATTGATGCGCATTCATTTTCAATAACGGCCAGTATCGGCGTTACTTTTTACCCGCAAAAAATCATTCTGTCGCCCGCCAGCCTTATTTCTCAAGCAGATCAGGCTATGTATAAATGCAAGACTTCCGGTAAAAATAGATGTTGTCTGTTTGATCTGGACATTGATATGCAGAGCAGAAAGCAAGAAAGTTTGGTGAGTGAAATGAAGCGCGCGCTGGATCAAAATGAATTGAGTCTTTATTACGAGCCCAAAGTCAACATGATCACGGGAAAAGTATTTGGTGTGGAGGGATTGATACGCTGGAACCATCCAACAAAAGGGCTTTTAATGCCGGCGCAATTTTTGCCAAGCATAAAAGAAGGTTCGGTTTTTTTTGAATTAACGGAATTCACCATACAGGCCGCGCTTAATCAAATAAAATGTTGGGCTGCGCTTGATGATCACATAACGATTAGCGTTAATATAAATGCGATTCAAATGGAGCAGCAGAATTTTGTGGAAAGGTTAAATTATTTAATAGGCGCATATCCCAAAAGCATATCGAATCGGCTTGAATTGGAGTTGTTAGAATCCAGTGTCATTCCCAACTTTAAAATTGCTGCAGATATTATTGAAAGGTGCAACGCTATCGGAATAGAATTTTCACTGGATGATTTTGGTTCGGAATATTCATCTATTAATTATTTGGTTAATTTGCCCTTGAAATATATGAAAGTGGATGTGGGATTCATTCGAAATATAATAAATAATGAAAGAGATACCAAAATATTTTTAGCGATGCTTGATATTGCAAAAGCAATTAATATTAAAGTCATTGCTGAAGGGGTGGAAACAAAAGCACATATTGATTATCTGGTGAAGCTGGGTTGTTTTTTAGGGCAAGGTTATGCCATCGCTAAAGCAATGCCGGCAGAGGAATTTCCGGCGTGGTACAAAGCGTGGAATGCAAAAAGAGGCGATGGAAATCACGTGGCATGACATAATGCATCCATGCCAATCACGCCTTCCTCACATCCCCCGTAATTCTCATATCCGCTCACTACATCACTGCTTTAAGGTAGTCCCATTAATTCCTGACACCAGAGGAGTGGATACGACATAATTATATTTATTCTTTCCGCCCAAAAATGCCGATTAAAATAGACAGAACGCCAAAAAAAGCAGCAAGGATGAGCAGTAACAAGCGAATTTCTTTAGCGATCACCAGTTTTTTTTCTCCTTGAATTAATTGTGCTTTCCCTGCAGCAAGTTGCGCTTCACCGGCTTTTAATTTTTGAGCGCCACGCGCGAGTTTTTTTTCGCCAATAGAAAGTTGCCTTTTTCCTGCGTCTAATTGTGCTTGCCCTTCGGCTACTTTTTTCTCGCCTGCTGCGACCGCTTGTTTCCCTGAGGCGATTTCACTTTTGCCAATGTCGGTTGGATCTTCAAGTGTGTTAAAAAGCGGTTTGGTGATAGGCAATACGATCTCAAAAGGGTCAAAGGGAATATTTTTTATGGTTTGGATGGTGTGATAGGTGTGTTCGCCGCTTGCCAGTTGTTTTTTCCCCTCGTCTAATTTTGCAATGCCGGCATCAAGTCGCGCTTGCCCTTCGGCTAATCTTGTTTTCCCTGCGGCCAGTTTTATTTCCCCTTCCGCTAATTTTCTTTTTCCTTCAGATAATTGCCTTTCGCCGCCTGATACTTTCTGCTGACCGGCCAGTAGTTTTTTTTCACCATCAGTGATTTTGATGTCGAGATAAAAGTAGCCTCCCAAAGCAGCCAGGGCCAATAAAAATGTGAAAAGAATACTGAGTCGCTTCATGTATTTTGCTGCCAGTTATTTCAAATATGATCCTTAGAATGCCTAACTTTTATAGCGTTCGCAATATTCAAGCTTAATGAAGTAGTGACTTTATGGGCTAATTTTCCTATCCGCTCCAAATTTCAAGGCGACGAAAATACTATTGCATCCAGCGAGAAGGGATCTGAAATCAGGGATCTGTGTTAGAATGCAAGCACCGATCTCTGATGCCAGATCCCCGATAACTTCTTGCAACAGCAATAATATTAGCATCACCATGAAAAATGGAGCGGATACATACTGTGACACAAAAAATCTATTTACTCGCAATCGATCAGGGCACAACCAGCACACGCGCTATTATTTTTGATGTGGCTGGCAAAGCAATCAGCTCGCATCAAATTCCTTTTTTACAGCATTTTCCGAATGATGGATGGGTTGAGCATGATCCCATTGAGATTTGGAATTCCGTTTTTGATTGTTGTGTTAATGCAATTCAAAAAGCATCATTGACAGCAAAAGACATTGCAGCGATTGGCATTTCAAATCAGCGGGAAACCACGATTATTTGGGATAAAAAAACAGGAGAGCCGATTTATCCGGCAATTGTTTGGCAAGATCGCCGTACTGCAAAACAATGCCATGCAATGTCGCATCATGCAAAATTAATTTCAGAGAAAACAGGATTGTTAATTGACCCTTATTTTTCAGCAACAAAAATAGCATGGATTTTAGATAATGTGGCTGATGCGCGAAATCGCGCAGAAAACGGCGAATTATTATTTGGTACTATCGATACCTTTTTATTATGGAAATTCACGGAAGGCAAAAGTTTTTTTACCGATGCCACAAATGCGTCGCGTACATTATTATTTAATATCCACACACAAGAGTGGGATGATGAATTATTGTCATTATTTAATATTCCTAAAAATTTATTGCCCATGGTGTTAGATTCGAACGCACATTTTGGTGTGACTTCATTGTTGGGGGCGGAGATTCTTATCACAGGTATGGCGGGTGATCAGCAGGCGGCAATGATTGGTCAAGCTTGTTTTGAAACGGGCATGATTAAATCAACTTATGGTACGGGTTGTTTTGTGATGTTAAATACTGGAAAACAAGTGGTTAAATCGCGCCACAAATTATTGACGACAGTGGCGTATCGAATCAGAGGTGAGGTGACGTACGCGTTAGAAGGCTCTATTTTTTCTGCCGGCACAGGCATGCAATGGATTATCAATAATTTAAAATTAATTCAAACGCCTGCAGAATCTGAAAAATTAATGAAAGATTGTGACAGCACGCAAGGCGTTTATTTTGTGCCTGCTTTTACCGGTTTGGGCGCGCCTTATTGGGACCCTGATGCGCGGGCGGCGATTTCAGGCATCACGCGCAACACGCAAATTCCGCATATCGTGCGCGCTGCATTAGAAGCGGTGTGTTACCAGACGCTCGATTTAATGCGTGCGATTCAGCAGGATTTTTCAGGTCAATTACAAATACTTTGCGTTGATGGCGGAATGACAGCCAATAATTGGCTATTGCAATTCTTATCAAGCATCTTGAATTTAAAGGTGAAGCGACATTGTTGCATTGAAACATCTGCATTAGGCGCTGCATTATTAGCGGGACTGGGTGCGGGTGTTTATAAAAATCTATCTGATATTTCGTCACATGTTTTTTTTGATAAAACATTTACGCCGAGATTTTCTGCAACTGAAATTGAGGATCATTATTCGGGGTGGAAAAAAGCCGTGAAACGTGTGCTTTTGTGAAATCAAAATTTATTAACGCCTAATTTTTTTAAGTATTGCTGAAACAACAGTTTTACCGCCTCAGGATTATCGATCCACGGAAAATGCGCAGCGTTTTTAATTTCACAAATAGAGATGTTGTCGCGATGAAATAATGCTGCATCGGAAAATAGTTTTAAGGGTGTTATGTAATCTTGATCGCCCGCGAAAATCAATGTGGGTATTTTTTCAGGAATCCATTTTGCTTCATAGGAAGAGTCAAAAATTTTTTCTGATAACAAATGCGCTTTACAATTAAAGGGTAATTGCCCAAATAAATTTTTTATTTTTTCAATGTAGTGTTTGGTGGCGCAATAGGGTGCATGCGCGATTGTTAATGCTTTGAGTAAATCATCAGACGGATTATTATCATACTGGGCTTGTAGTTTTTCAGAATCAGGCAAGGGGTTTTCTGTCGCGAATGCTAAAAAAGATTTCTGGAAGTCGGCATTAGGCGCGCAATTCATTAGCACCAATCCGATTAAATTTTTTTCTATTTCTGGCGTTGATAATGCAAACATACCGCCGGTTGAATGTGCAACTAATATCGTATTTTCAAATTGCGTTGTTGCTTCGATTAATCCCTGCTGCCAATTCAGAAAGCTTTTATCGTCACCGATATTTGAACCGTCGCCTGGTAAATCAAGCAGCCACATTTCCCCTGGTAAATCCAATAGCGCAACAAGCGCTTTCAACGTTTCGGAACCAAGCCCGGGCCCGCCTGGCAAAAACAACCAACGGTAGTTTTCATCGCCGTTTTTCTGAACAAAAGCGAGACGGGCTTTAGATGAAGTGTAGATGAGTTGATTTGTCATAGAGGCAGTATAACAAAAAGTCATGTGGTGTGTTGTGAGTTATTGAAGGCAATAGGGAGGAGGCGTTGTGCGATTAAATAAATAAAAAAGCGGATGAAAGGATTTGAACCCTCGACCCGCTGATTACAAATGACCGTGGCCATCATCCTGTATGTTAAAAATCAATACATTGCGATGTAACTCAAGGTGAAAAACAGTCTAAAACAGTCACAATTACATTCAAAGTCGGGATGGCATGTCACAATAATGGCGCGGTGATACCGCGCAGAAGATTTCACCCTAATTTTATTTTTGCAGCCTTTGCAAGCTGTAATAGATATAAATTTATAACTACTATTTACAACATTCAGTTACTTTAATATAATTAAAATATATATAAGTCCACTATATTTGAGTAACTAATGAAAAATAAATTTTTATCGATTAAACAGCTTGATCAGCAACTCTTAGCGCTTAAAAATAATGGCGCTATGAATATGCCGCTGGAAGGCTGGGTTCGATCTGTGCGTAAAGCACTTGGAATGACCATCACGCAATTGGCAAAGCGGTTAGGGGTGAATGCTTCACGCGTTGTAAAAATCGAAATGTCTGAGCCTGAAGGTGCGGTGACGTTACGTACCATGCAAGGGGTTGCCGAGCAGCTGGGATGCGTTTTTACTTACCAGTTTTTGCCGAAAACTTCTTTGGAAGAATTGCTTAGGCAGCGTGCTATAGCAATTGCCAGTACATCCGTGCAACGAACGGCGCATTCTATGGATCTAGAAAGTCAATCTGTTGAAAAAAAATGGTTAGATGAACAAACGACAGAGATGTCTGATGAGCTGTTGGAAAAATCGTGGCGGCATTTATGGGAAGATTGAATTTTGATTATCTGCCAGGCGCAACGCCTTTGGATCCTGATGAATCACTCGGACTGATTCCAAAACATATTACGCTGATGTCACAATTGAATACATGGGAGCAAAATAATATTTTAGAGGCTGAAAAATGGTTACTGGGTAAATCATTCTTGTTGGAAAAAATTTCGTCTATTGATTTTGTTTGTCAGCTGCATCGTAAAATGCTTGGAAACACATGGAAGTGGGCGGGACAATTTAGACAATCTGATAAAAATATTGGTTGCCATTGGTTAGGCGTTTCTGTCGCTCTGAAAAATTTATTGGATGATATAATCTTTCAAACAAATCAGAAAATTTTTTCAGTTGAAGAAATTGCCTTGCGTTTTCATCATCGGATAGTTGCGATACATTTATTTGCAAATGGCAATGGACGTCATGCCAGATTGATGACTGATATATTTTTAATGTCACAAAATCATGATCGTTTTTATTGGGGAAAAACACAGGATATTATTTCTCCAAGCGCTATTAGAAAACAATATATCGATGCATTGCGTGCTGCTGATAAAGGTGACTACGGTTCGCTAAAAATATTTTTGAATGTAAAATAATTCCCCGAGTTTGCTATTCGATCTATATTTCCTGATATGACGATAATGACAAGTTTTTTATGGATAATTTCAAACCCTGTTAATTATTTATTTTTCAATTGCTCATAAATATTATTCTTTTTTAGCAAACACGGTTTTTCTGATCATCCTGATCTCCGAATTCAAATTTTTATAAATATCGATCAATAGCAAAAACGACTGCTGAGGATGATAACATTTTCGGTATTTTAAAACATATGATCAGTTAAAAGGTTTTTCAATAGACGAGCTGATTTTTTGTCACTAAATTGTCACAATTTCGTCACAGTCTTTAACGAATATTTGAAAGAAATTGACGACGGTGTTATATAATACATTGATTTTTAAATAGTTTTAATGAAGCTGGTGAAAGGATTTGAACCCTCGACCCGCTGATTACAAATCAGCTGCTCTACCAACTGAGCTACACCAGCATTTTGGAAAGAGGATTCTATGCAAGTTGACTTTAAAATGCAATGATTGATCGCAAACTTTTAATCACTGGCTTCAAATTATGTCGATTTGGCAAAAACCTGTTCAAAACCCAATGACTTTGTCGCAGGGAATGGTGCATTTATGGCAAGCGCATTTGCCCCTTGATGGCGATGTCTATCAATATGAATCAATTTTGTCGCCAGATGAGTTGGAGCGCGGAAGACGGTTTATTAAAAAATCTGATCAGGTAAAGTTTATTTTAAGCAAAGGGATTACACGAAAAATACTGTCGCGTTATTTGCATTGCCCGCCTGAAAAAATAGTGTTTTCAGTGGGTGAGCATGGGAAGCCTTTTGTTGCTGATGTCGACTTGCAGTTTAATGTCTCGCATTCAGGAGAATACCTGTTGATTGGCGTGGTGCGTGAAAATACTATTGGTGTTGATATTGAGTGTGAGAAAAAGAACACTGATTTCCTGGGCTTGGCAAAACGGTTTTTCACGCCATTTGAATATGAGGCGATTTTGAACGCATCCGATCAGCGTGCGGCTTTTTATCGCTGCTGGGTTTTCAAAGAAGCGTTTATCAAAACAACTGGGTTGGGTTTGTCGTTTGGGCTGGAGAATTTTGAGGTGGATGTGATGCGGTCATCGTTATTGTCTATTTCAGATAAAAGATTTTCTTCTGAAGTGTTTGTGCTAGGATCGATTACCCTGGATGATCCGAGCTATTATGGTGCATTTTCAGTGAAGGGTGATGTTGGTGAAGTTGTTTACTGGCGTTTTTAAAAAATAACTTTGGTTTTAGTTCGGTAGTTGTTGACATAACTCTGTGATTTCCGCAAAATAACCGACTTATTTTGTATGGTGGGGTTCCCGAGCGGTCAAAGGGGACAGACTGTAAATCTGTTGGCTTATGTCTTCGAAGGTTCGAATCCTTCCCCCACCAAAAAAAAGTTATTTCGAACTGCGGGTGTAGTTCAATGGTAGAACTTCAGCCTTCCAAGCTGATTGTGTGGGTTCGATTCCCATCACCCGCTAAAAGGATTTTGCCCACATAGCTCAGTGGTAGAGCACTTCCTTGGTAAGGAAGAGGCCACCAGTTCAATCCTGGTTGTGGGCTTTAAGTGTATTTATATTTATTAATGTTGTTATGCGGAGGGAGATTAAAATGTCAAAAGAAAAATTCGTACGGGATAAAGAGCACGTCAACGTAGGAACGATTGGTCACGTGGATCATGGTAAAACGACTTTAACGGCCGCATTAACAAAATGTATGGCGGAAAGATTTGGTGGTGAAGCGCGCGCGTTT
>JAPLRF010000075.1 GCA_026399315.1 Gammaproteobacteria bacterium | reverse complement strand
TGACGAGACCCCATGGATGGGTTTACGGCGTGTTTCAAAAACACCTCTGAATAAGCATCCAAAGACAATTTATCATTCATTATTGTTTTATTTCTTACGTTTGATGTTTAAGTTGCTCAAATTTTAATGCGGGAGCCCTACCGCTCGCTTTTGATAGTTGATCGCACTACAAACCAACCAAACCCGCATACAATCCAAACGATGCCGTAATCAATAAAACTATACCAACAAACCACGCATAAAAGCCCTTTAAACGATGCTGTTCCGGCAAGGCCTTTCGCGCAAGCAAAAATAAAAACCCCAGTACAATCGGCAACAACAAGGCATTCATCACATTCACTGCCACACTTAAATTCACAAGATTAACGCCGCTTGCCACAATCACCGCCGCAATGATTAAAATAAAAATATAAGTCGCATAAAACCACGGCGCTTCTTTTGGATGATGTTCTAATGAACGTTTATAACCTGTCACCTCACCCAATGCCCATGCCGCCGTTAACGAAACCACAATCGCCGCAATTAATGCGGCGCCCATCATGCCAACAGCAAAGAAAATTTTCCCAGCTACCGTTCCCAAAAAAGGGATGAGCGCATCTGAAATTTGATGCACAGTATCCAAGGCCGCACCGGGATTTTTTTTACCGATCGTCGCTGCTGTTGCAACCAATACCGCCGCCATAATTAATTGTGTAATGACAGCACCAATTGCCGTATCCAACCGCGCTGCTTTTAAATGCGTTACATTAAGCTTTTTATCGACAATCGCTGACTGCTGATAAAACACCATCCACGGCATAATCACCGCGCCAATATTAGCAGCTGCTAAAAATAAAAATTGATTATTATTGAAAGGCACGTTGCGAATACCATCCATTATTTCATGCAATGACGGATGCGCCATCCACGCGACCACAAAAAAAATCATTTCAAATAAACCAAACAATAAAGCAATGCGTTCGACTGATCGATAGGATCCTGTTAATGTAACCACACTCAAAAACCCAACCACTAAAATCATCACAACAACAGTTGAAACACCAAATAAATTACCCACGCCAGCCAATCCACTGAATTCACTGAGCATGGCGCCAATGCAACTTATCATCAACGTGCTGACTGAAAGCCACGCCCATCCTTTTCCAAATTGTTTTTTAATGAGTTCGCCATGACCTTTGCCGGTGACAATGCCCAACCGCACCGCCAACTCTTGGGCGATAAATAAAATTGGCATCAACAAGAATTGCAACAACAGTAATTTATAACCCCATTGCGCACCGCTTTGCGCTGCAACGATAATACTGCCCGCATCGGTATCCGCAAACATAACAACCAAGCCCGGGCCAAAAACCATCAACATCAATGCAAACAGGCTTGTGCGAGACTTGGTTTTTCGATGATGTGTGCTCATAGTGGGTTGCTCTTTGATCTTAAGTTTTAAACGAGAATGATTCTCAACTCTGGTGATTATGCGAGATAGACAAAGAAGTGTCAAATAAATGTAAAATGTATCGATTTTCTAGGACGATAGCAAATAGTAAAGATGTTCTTGGCCCAAGGACACATTTTAATAATCATATACCTGTTACAGGAATAGAAAACATACTTTCTATACTTGCTACAGGTATAGAAATAGCATATAGTATTCTTATACGGAGGATAAGAAGCAATGGAGCTTTTACTTAAAACGCTTTTAGCGGAAAATTTTGCAATTATCGACAGTGTGCGTGATTATGTGAAACGACCGTTCAAATTTTCTGAAGCCGACAATTTCATAAAAGTGGCTATTGGCGTGAGACGTTGTGGAAAAACTATTTTTCTTTACCAAACAATCAATGAATTGCTAGATCAAGGAATTTCTAAAGAACAAATTTTGATTCTTAATCTTGAAGACGATCGTCTGCTGCCAATGAATTTCAAAGAAATGGGTAAATTTCTTGATGAATTTTATAGTTTATATCCCGAAAACCATTCGCGTCGCTGCTATTTATTTCTTGATGAAGTGCAAAATATTACAGGCTGGTATCACGTAGTGCGTCGTTTTTTTGACACAAAAAAAACACAAATTTATTTAACCGGATCATCATCAAAATTATTAAGCACAGAAATCAACACGAGTTTACGTGGCCGCTCTTTATCAGTGGAAGTATGGCCTTATAGTTTTCAAGAATATCTTGAGATAAATAACATTCCAGCAGCATCAAAACCCTTTGGGCAGGCATCATTTGATATCATGCAAAAACATTTACTGCGTTACTTTTCTTGCGGTGGATTTCCGGGCATGCAAGACGTATCTGAAGATACACGCGCAAGAACTTTACAAGGTTATGTTGATACAGTGATGCTAAGGGATGTTATTGAGCGACATCAAATTACTCACATTACACTTTTAAAATACTTTACATCCAGCTTATTAAAAAATGCAGCGACCATTTTTTCAATTAATAAATTTTATAATGACGCAAAAAGTCAGGGCTACGCCATCGGAAAAGAAACAATTCATCATTATTTAAGCTATATTGAGGATTCCTTTTTGATTTTTACTGTTCCAAATTATTCCGAATCTGAACGCATCAAACAAACCAAGTCAAAAAAAATATATGTGGTTGACATTGGATTAATCAATGCCGTTTCCTTCAGCGCCAATTCACTTTACGGAAAATTATTTGAAAATTTAATATTTTTAGATCTTAGAAAACAAAATAAATTAATCTATTATTATACGACAAAAGAAGGTTATGAAGTTGACTTCGTCACAGTGGATAGAACAACAGGCAAGCGTGAGTTAATTCAAGTCACGTGGGATATGAGCGACACAGCAACCATGGATCGAGAACAGCGCGCATTATTAGCCGCCGAAAATGAATTAAAAATAAAAGGCAGAATAATCACGCCGCTAACATATCTAAGTGAATTGTCATGGGGGTAATTAAGAAGACTGCGCGAAATAAGCCCTGCAAGTGACGACCACGAGGGCGCGATCTTTAAATGTGCTTAAGGATTCTCCAAACTCAACATCCCCGTATTATAATCATACGCAAATATTTCCGCATAACGCCCCCAATCAATCACAACGGTTAACACCATTTCCGCCGCTTCTTTGCTGAGTTGTTTTTCTAACTCTCTAATAAAAATTGTTTCAGCCACTTCATGATGTGGTTCTTCATCTAAATATTGACGAATATATTGCACGATCGGAATATAATTCATGAGATGTTCTGAGAATATTTTTTTACGCGCCAAAATATCCGCTTCAGCAAATAATTTTCCAGTGGAGGTTAATTCAATTTCACCCTCTGAAACATGGGCAAAATGTAAAATTTCCAAGGCTTCGGTAATCGGAAATAAATCATCGATTTCAAAATGTAATTCTTCCGCCAATTCTGGCAAGCCTACTTTTTTATTCACATATTCGGGTGCAGCCAATGTTTCAATAAAGCCCGTTAATTTCGACACACTGGCGTGCGGTAAACGATAGCTGATATCGATCACTTTATGTTTTGGCGTTACAGAAGGAATCTGCACGGTCAGCGGTGTTGTCATTAACGTATAAATTTCATCGACGACATCTCGAAACGCTTCATCCTGACCATTGCGCGGATGCGGCATTTTCACTTCTAATACTTTTCGAATGTAACCAGGATTATGCGCAAAAACAAAAATGCGGTCTGCCAATAAAGCCGCTTCTTCAATATTATGGGTGACAATAACAATGGCTTTGATTTTAGTTTTATGTGATTTCCAAATATCAATTAAATCACTTCGTAAATTATCCGCGGTTAACACATCGAGCGCGGAAAAAGGTTCATCCATTAATAATACTTCAGGGTCGACAACCAAGGCGCGGGCAAATCCAACGCGTTGCGACATACCGCCAGATAATTCTTTAGGGTAAGCCGATTCAAAACCATCCAGCCCAACAATATCAATCGCCTTCAAGGCGCGCTCTAATCTTTCTTTTTTAGGAACGCCCTGCGCTTCCAACCCTAACTCCACATTTTCTAAAACCGTTAACCATGGCAACAATGCAAAATGCTGAAAGACCATCGTTAATCCATCGACCGGCTCCACAATCGGTTGATCACGGTAATGCACTTCACCTGATGTGGCACGCACCAAACCCGCTAAAATGCGCAATAAAGTGGACTTGCCTGAACCCGACTTTCCTAAAATTGCAATGATTTCATTTTCTTTAACGTCAAAATCAACATGGTCCAATACCAATAATTCAGACCCGCCTCTTTTTTTGAATGATTTTTTAACATCACGGATAGATAATATTGGCGCTTGATTGTTTGACATAATACACCCTATCGAATTTGAAACTTATTTTCCGCTAAATTATACAGTGGACGCCAAATACAACGATTCACTAATAATACATATAACGACATAATCGTAATGCCCAAGGCAATATCGGGGAAATTACCTGTTTGGGTGACCGCTGTAATATACGCACCCAGACCCACTGCATTTAAATGAATATTTCCCCAGCGAACCGCTTCCGACAAGATACTGATATTCCATGCGCCGCCTGCTGCCGTAATCACACCGGTAATATAATACGGGAAAATACCCGGTAAAATAAGGCGTTTCCACCACAACCATCCGCGCACATTAAGTGTTTCAACCGCCATTTTTAAATTTTTAGGAATCGCTGCCGTTCCCGCAATCACATTAAATAAAATATACCATTGCGTTCCTAAGATCATCAGCGGAGATGTCCAGACATTCACATTTAAATGATAAGTGACAATCAACAAAGCCGCGACAGGAAATAATAAATTCACAGGGAATCCAGCAAGAAATTGTGCTATCGGCTGCACGATTTGCGATGCGCGCGGATTCAACCCAATCCATACGCCAATCGGCACCCAAATAATCGAGCTTAAAATAATCATCGCCATCACGCGTATCGCCGTAATAAAGCCGAGATAAATGACATGACGTGTTTGGCTAATGGGCACGCTCGAAAAAATAAAATGATATAAGACATAAACAGCAACCATAATTGCGCTGTATAAAACAACATTCCACACAATCACCGTTAGCGTATGCCATAAAGTAAGGGATTGCGCCACGCTATTTTTTTTGCGAAGGCGAAAGAATTTTAAATTCACAATGGCGTCACCAATATGTGAAAAAAAACGGCCGATAAACTGAAAAAATTCCGCACGCTGAAATAAATTTAACACCCATGATTCCGGCACTATTTCACTTGCGCTGTCTTCTGCTTTAAATTTTTCTGCCCACGCAACCAGCGGACGAAATAATAATTGATCATATAAAAAAATCACAATGAACATGGCAACAATCACATATGTCATTGCTGATTTATTTGCATGCGTAATAGCCAAAGCAATGTAAGAACCAATACCCGGCAAAGTAATATTTTGATTCGCGACCGTAATCGCTTCAGATGCCACTAAAAAAACCCAGCTCGCAGACATCGACAACATCGTATTCCACAACAAGCCCGGCATTGCAAACGGGACTTCCAGTCGCCAAAATGTTTGCCATGACGATAGACGAAACATATGCGTCGCTTCCCTTAAATCTTTCGGAACGGTTCGTAAACTTTGATAAAAACTCAAGGTCATGTTCCAGACTTGCGAGGTAAAAATAACAAAAATACAAGCGCATTCTGGCCCGAGCATGCTGCCGCGAAACAGGGCTAAAAATCCCACAACGGTAAATGAAAGATAACCCAAGACTGGCACAGACTGTAAAATATCGATCACAGGAATGAGAATACGTTCGGCCCGTTTGTTTTTGGCAGCCAATGTCCCGATCGTAAAGGTAAAAACAAGCGAGCAAAACAACGCAATAAACATACGCATAACACTGCGTAATGCATAATATGGCAAATGCGCAGGGTTCAATGAAACAGGAATAATTTGACCGACATGATAATGCCCTACCATTTCGCCCGCACCCAACACAAAAACGACAATCACTGCCAACACTAAGATCAGCGCGATCGCATCCCAATAATTAGGGATTGGCCATGAGATGGCTTCATTTTTGGTATAGGTATGCTTCATATCACAAACCACTCATCCAGCTTTGCCCGCGCTTCATCAACACCTGTTTTCTTAAGCGATGAAAACAACTGTACAGAAACAGTGTCCATGCCAGACAATGCTTTTTGCACAGTAAACAAAGTCTTTTTTTGATCGTTGGGTGTTAGTTTATCAGCTTTTGTTAATAAAATATGCAAACGCACATGGAACTCCGCACACCACGTAATGAGTTGCTGGTCCATATCTTTCAGCGGATGGCGCGCATCCATCACTAAAATTAAACCCTCTAATGATTCACGCTTTTCAAAATAATCTGATGTCGTTTGCTGCCATTTCATTTTCATGGCAATGGGTGCTTTTGCATAACCGTAACCCGGCAAATCGACCAAACGCTGCATTTCATTGATCGCAAAAAAATTAATCATTTGCGTACGTCCTGGCGTTGTACTGGTACGCGCCAATCCTTTGATATTCACGATCGTATTGATTGCGCTCGATTTTCCTGCATTGGATCGCCCGATAAAAGCAATTTCTCTCCCTTCATCAGAAGGTAATTCCGCCAATGAAGTGGCGCTGGTTAGGTAGGTAGCTTGATTGTAGTGAATTTTAGATGTCATGATAATGCCCCGCAAAAGTCGCCAGTATAGCGATCGAATATAAAAAACCCTAGTAGTAATTCATCATGTGTCTATTGCGTACCGTTGATATATGAACGCATCGCCGGATCTAAAACACACACCATGCCCAACTCATTTGTAAAAACAAAATCTCTTAAAATTAATTTATTTAATGCCTGCTTTTGACTGGAAATAGTCAGCCCAGTCATCTTTAAATAATCAATTTGAAAAGGTTGCAGTGTTGGCTTTTTTGCAAGCGCCACCAATACAATTTTTTGATTGTTACTTAATGAGGATAGCTCGGAAACAAATATTGATTTTTCAGATTCAATATAATACTTCCAAAATAATTCAATTTTTTCGACATGCGGAAAATCACCCTCTAACCACAAATGATTTCCAATTAAATTCACGTAGTAAGGATGTCTTTCAGATAAAGATAAAATAAACTGCAAGGCGTCACTTGATAATTCTTTTTTCCATTTTATTTTTGATTGCTTTTGAATAAATGCAGTGTAATCCACTTCCGAGATTCTTTTTAATATCATGGTTTCACATAACTTATAAAAAGGGCGTGATTTCTCACCAAACATTTGCAGTAACATATGCCGATTACTCCCGGAAAAAACGTAACTGACATTGTGCGATCGCTCAACCGCATGTCGAATTGCTGCTTCCACAGTATGAGAATCATCCAATTGCCCCACCTGCTGAAACTCATCCATAAATATGACTATTTTTTTATTCATGGCTACAGCGGTTTTATCTAAGTTCATTAACACATCACAAATTGTTTGCTCGGATGAGGGTTCATTATCCGGCATATGCAAGATGACTTTCTGCCCCCCAGCAGACAATAGAATTTCAGGGCGCATTTTCTTAAAAATACTGAGTATTTTTTCCTTGGCTTGTTGTGTTTTTGGCAATAGCTGAAATAACGACTCTGCTATTTTTTCAACTATTTTCATTTTGACTGCCTGGCTATTAGCACAGAGCAAAAAATCCATTTCACCGTAAGGCAATTTCAATTCCGTCATCACTTGATTAACAAGGCTGGTTTTCCCATAACGTCTGGGCGCCAACAACACGGTATGTCGATTGTTTTTTATGTTCTTGATTAAATGCGCTCTTTCAGCGACCCGATTGCAAAAAGCATCGCCGGTGGCAATTCCGATGGGGAAAATCTGGCTCATAAAATCTCCTGTGATGCATAATATCATATATCATAACATTGTGATATCACCCTGTCACTGTCACTCAGGACAGGGTAAACGCATCTTAATTTGGCTCATGACCGAAAGCGTATATTGATTCTAAATAGCCGAATAGCGTGTTTTTGCATTAAGTGAGTGAATGAGTACGGAAGCCCCGACG
>JAPLRF010000040.1 GCA_026399315.1 Gammaproteobacteria bacterium | reverse complement strand
GGGTTCACGACGTCTTTCCAAACACACTCCTCACCTGAGTACTAAACGAACGGAAACAAAGCGATAACATTATAATTTGTACCATTTGAGTGATCGTACAGAATTTTTGCTCAAAGCCAATGGAAGCGACCGCGAGCCCCTGAATTAAAGTGTATTTTCTCAATGTGGAAACCTGTCAGAGCTCATTTCTATTAAATTTATTTTACTGAAGGCCGGAGTTTCGCGGTCGCTGGCACTCTCGCTTCCATTGTCACTGTTAAAAATCATTGTGAAGACTGAGAATGACGTTAGTGTTATTCAAATTTTAATGGGACAGTCGTGAACTGTATCGCGATGAGTATATATTTCTTAAGGTTTCTTTGCTAAATTATTGGTTGGTCGATCGATGCAATGGATGCGCAATTGAAAAAAATACGTCATCATTATTTTCGCCTAATTTTTTTTGGTTTTTTTATTGCTGCTTTTNNNGCTTTAAGCGGCTGCTCGCATTGTTCGTCGTGTCATCGATACCTGGATATGAAACTGGTCAAAAAACCAACCCCGTTGATTATTCCCCCTAAACCAACGCCGCTGATATTAAGACGCATGTATGATATGTGCTTGTTACAAAAACATGGCGTGCAAGTAATACGATTAGGTCAAACATGGACATTCATTTTCCCGTCCGATGATTTATTTGATAACGATACACCCAATATTGATGATCATTATAAGCCATTGTTAAATGTCGCTGCCGATTTCATGCTGACGTATCCCAAAATTGCAGTTGAAATTGATGGATACGCTAATAAACCTGTTGTTGAAATGAGAACTAAGTTTGGTTCGGTAACGGATGAGTTAACGCAGCAACAAGCTGACGCCGTTTTAAAATATTTAACAACTCGCCGTATCAATGCGCGATTGATTTACGCTGTTGGAAAAGGCAGCCGGGACGAAGTAGCGTGGAGTGGTAGTCCGAGTGGTCGTCGATTTAATCGACGCGTTGAAGTGCATTTTCGTTATTATCGAGATAATACGGCATGGTATTAGAAGCAGAAAAAATAAATACACAAGCGCAAGAAACAGCGCTTGAGGTGAATGAATTTTACCGTGACAATTATCGTCTTACGATGAAATGGTTGACGTTCATGATTGTGCTTTGTGCCATTTTATCGGCAATTTTAGCGTGGATTTCATATGACCGAAAACAGCCGCCTTATTATGCCGCGACCATCACGGGCGTAGTGACGCAAATGCATTCGTTATCAGAGCCTGTCGTCACCAGTAATTTTGTGATGGAGTGGTCTGCGCTGGCGGCGCGACGCATTTATAATTTAAATTTCTCAAGCTATCAAGATCAATTAAATCAAGTGAAGGATAAATTCACGGATGAAGGTTGGGAAAAAATGACGAATGCAATGCAAGGATTAATTACGCAAATTACGGGGAGTCACTTGGTTGTAACGTCAGTTGTTTCTGGCCCCGTTATTATTCCAGTGCGCATGATTTTGAATGGACGGTTTACGTGGCAAGCGCAAATGAAGTTATTGGTAACCTATACAAGCGCAAGCGAACAAAGAAAACGGACTTTGTTGGTGACGATGACTATTCAGCGCGTGCCCACATTAAATGCACCACAGGGAATTCAAATAATAGATTTTAGTTCGGTAAACGCGAATTAAGTGTGCGAGAAAATATGACTGAAAAAGTGGAAAATGTAAACAGAGAAGGCTTAACCTTGGTTTTGCTGCGCAATGCATTCTATCGTGATAATTATCGTCATGCGGTATTTGCATTGATTATTGTTTTTTTTATTAATATCCTATTAACCGCTTCAATTATTTATCGTTACGTTAATCCACCCGAACCCCAATATTTTGCAACGAATGCGGCTTATCAATTAATTAAATGGCATCCACTAACAGATCCGATAGTCAGTAACAATTATGTATTGCAATGGGTAACCAATTCGATTCATGACGCATTTAGCTTGGATTTTATTCATTGGCGCGAACAATTACAGCGTGCTTCAAATAATTTTACACCCAGCGGTTGGCATTGGTTTCTCAGTGCATTTAAACAAAGTGGCGATTTAGACACGCTGGTTAATTTAAGTATGGTGTCTAATGCCACGGTTACGGGTGCGCCTGTGTTGCAATACGAAGGTGTGTTGGGTGGTCGATATATATGGAAAATTGAGGTCCCCATTTTGGTTACCTTTACTAATAAGGAAAAAACAATTCCTTTGCCGCTTAAGGTGACTGTGATTGTACAGCGTGAAGCGGTGCAAGATTATCCGAGTCAAATCGCGATTAATCAATTCTTGCCGGTAGTACAGCAAGCAGAATAAACATAAGAGAGAGTGCGGTGAAAAAAGAATTTATTTTAATGATTGTGATGGGCATGATGATTGGCGTTGCCTTTGCAGCCCCGGAATCCCCTTTAGGTTTACCAACGCCTGCCTTAACTGGAAATGATGTTGGTGCCCCTAAGGCGCCTGCATTAACCGGAAACAATGGCGATGCCGGGGATCCGAATACCAATGCTTTTGCGACAGTGGCAACTGATACTGCAGTCACTGCATTGCCCGCTGACGCGGCAGTCGCAGGCGCCTCATCGGCAGCAACTGAAACATCGCAGCCAGCTCAAATATCAAAAAATTCACTGGGAAATACCAGTAACGGTCGCGCCGCATTCGTCAAAGTAGTGCGTAATTTAATGCCTTTGGATCCTTCGCAAATCGTGACATTGCGGAATATGTTTGATCAAAGCCAACGTGCGGTATCGTTGTATCCAGGCGTTCCACCGAAACCCACATCCAGTTCTATTTTAGTGAATATGTCCCCAGGGGCGACACCGCCCGTGATTCGTTTGCGCGCAGGGTACGTGACTTCATTGGTTTTTCTGGATTCAACAGGGCAGCCGTGGCCAGTGGTCGGTTATGATTTGGGAAATCCAAAAGCATTCAATATTCAGCCTAATACACCCGATGGCAAAAGTGATGCATTGATTGTTCAAGCGTTGGATCGCTATGAACAAGGTAATTTGGCGGTGATGTTAAAGGATGAAAATACGCCCGTGATGATTACCTTAATCCCAGGTCAGCGCGCTGTAGATTATCGTGTGGATTTACGGATTCCTGGCTTGGGACCCAATGCAGTGGTGTCGATGGCGGGATTGCCGCAAACAGAAAGCCCGATTTTAATGACTTTTTTGGATGGTACGACACCCACAGGCGCGAAATTATTAACGATTGATGGTGCGCCAGCGCAATGTTGGTTGTATCAAGGTAATCTTTTTCTACGCACACGTGTGACAGTGTTATCGCCTGGCTGGATTGCAAGCATGAGCAGTCCTGATGGTACGCATGTTTATGAGTTAGCTAAAACACCCGTTATTTTGGCATCACAACGCGGTGCATTGCTTCAATTGTCGATAAAAGGATTGTGATTTTATGAGCGAACCAACAGGAAAAATCCAATTGTCACTTTTGCAAAGTGCAAAAGCCCGCATTTTTGTCACATTGATATTAATTGTTGTGGCTGTTACTGCGATTGGCCTTTTTGCGCATTGGCGTTCACGTGTTGCTGCACAGCGTGCCGCAGCAGCTGTGTCTGGCGCACCTGATATTGCTTCAACGCCGGGCGCGGGTGATCCATCGGCAGCGTATGTGAAAGCACAGTTGGAAGCGAATGCGGCAGGCGAAGCAGAAGCGCGTAAAACGGGCACTGCTTTTGTTCCCACTATCGTGCGAGCGGGCTTTATTGGCAATCCTGATCAATTTGGTCAAGAGTCATCATCGAGCGTGGTTACGCCGAAGCAATGTGGTACCAATAAAGTCGTTGTGATGTATAAACCCAATCCATCAAGTTGCACGCCTGACAATCTTACCTTAGCCAGGAAAACAGGGGTGACTGCTGAAGAATTATTATGTCAAGGTTGTGCGTGCCCTGCACTGAAATTAGCGGGTTATTCAGTAGGTGATTTAAAACAAATTGGCATGACAGCGACACAATTACACGAATGTGGATTTACCCTGCAAGAATTGGTAGCGGCGGGTTTTTCTGCGGGCGATTTAAGGGATGCTGGATTCAGTGCGTCAGATTTAAAAGCAGCTGGATTTACGGCAGGAGAACTAAAGGCGGCAGGTTTTAGTGCCACAGATTTAAAAGCGGTAGGTTATTCTGCAGCGCAATTAAAAGACGCTGGGTTTAGCGCAACGGATTTAAAAGCGGCCGGCTTTAGCGATGCTGATTTAAAAGCAGCTGGATTTTCACCTGCAGAAATTAAAACAGCCGATGCCGTTGTCGGCCAATGCAGTATCGAAACATTACAAAAAGAACATGCGGCTGGCATTTCCGCTGAAAAATTGAAAGCGGAAGGGTGTGGTGTTGCAGCATTAAAATTAGCTGGCTTTAATGCAGCGCAATTAAAAGCGGCTGGTTTTTCTGCAACACAATTAAAAGACGCTGGTTTTACCAATGCGGATTTACAGGCAGCGGGCTTTACACCCGCTGAAATTCAAGCGGCTGATTCGGCAAGCACGCAATGCAATGTGACGAAATTAAAACAAGCGCGTGCTTCAGGCGAATCAGCTGCTGATCTAAAAGCAGAAGGTTGTGGTGCAGCCGCATTAAAAGCCGCGGGTTTTACGGCAGCGGAATTAAAAGCAGCAGGTTTTTCAGCGGGGGATTTAAAAGCGGCCGGTTTTTCAGCAGCAGATTTAAAAGACGCTGGATTTTCTGCGGCGCAACTAAAAGACGCTGGATTTAGCGCAGATGCATTAAAAGCAGCCGGTTTTTCAGCGTCAGCTTTAAAAGCCGCTGGATTTTCTGCGGGTGAATTAAAAAATGCCGGCTTCACGGCAGATGATTTAGCCAAAGCGGGATTCAGTGCGGCACAATTGCAAAAAGCGGGATTTTCAGCGGATGCTTTAAAAAACGCTGGATTTACCAATGCAGAATTACAAGCTGCAGGATTTTCGCCAGCTGAAATCAAAGCAGCCGATGCAGCTTCAACAGCGTGTAACGTTGATAAATTAAAAAAAGAACGGGCGGCGGGTATTTCCGCAACGGCATTGCGTGCACAAGGTTGTGGTTTGGCAGCATTAAAAGCGGCTGGATTTTCTGCGGGTGCATTGCGAGAAGCCGGTTTTAGCGCAGCACAATTAAAAGCCGCTGGATTTTCCGCAAAAAACTTAAGAGATGCTGGATTTAGTGCAGCACAATTAAAAGCAGCGGGATTTTCTGCGGCAGATTTGAAAAATGCTGGCTTTTCAGCGTCAGAATTAAAAGCTGCTGGGTTTTCAGCAGGTGAATTAAAAGCTGCTGGGTTTTCAGCGGGTGAATTAAAAGACGCTGGATTCAGTGCCTCGCAATTAAAAGACGCAGGGTATTCTGCTGCTGCCTTAAAAGACGCTGGGTTTTCAGCGGCTGCATTGAAAGCGGCGGGATTTACGGCGGGACAATTGGTTTCTGCAGGATATAGCGCTAAAGAATTGCACGACGCAGGATTTACTGCCGATCAACTTCGTCACGCTGGTTTAAGCGCAAGTGCTTTGCGTGCGGCAGGATTTAGTGCGGCCGAATTAAAGGCAGCGGGATTTACGCCTGGTGATTTGTTGCGCGCAGGATTTACGCCGGCCGAATCGGGATATCATGCAGCCGCTGAAAAGACGTCCACATCTCCTGAAGCGCAAGCGATGACTGATGCTACTCCCGCTGATAATGCATTATCGGTTAGTGGAAATACCCCTGAAGGACGTTTGGCGAAATTTGAAAAACAAGAACAAATTAATATGAACTCACAGCAACGACAAAATCATATTCAACAATTGGTATCCAATATGAGCCAGCAGGCAAATAAATTATTGATTGGTTGGAGTAATGTTTCCAATCAAGAATTGAAAAAAGCCACTATTGAGAAAAAATCGGACGCAACCGAAACAGATGCTGAGAAAAAATCGCGAGATGAAAGTGCTGCTTTAACTGCGCCTGTGGTTAAGGCAGGGACAGTATTGTTTGCAGTGATTGAAACCTCAATCAATAGCGATGAAAATACGCCTATTATGGCACATATTGTCACTGGGCCACTCAATGGCAGTAAATTATTGGGTACGTTTACGCGCGTACAAAAACGATTGTTGATTAATTTTACTGTATTGAATGATCCTCGTTATCAAAACACGATAGCCATTAATGCTGTTGCAATTGATCCCAATACAGCGCGAACAGCGATTTCGGGGCAAGTAAATAGTCATTATTTATTGCGATACGGTACTTTATTTGCATCGTCGTTCGTGCAGGGTATCTCACAAGGTATTATGAACCAAGGGGTGACATCGGATTGTTTGGTTGGCAACTTCGGTTGTACTTTGCAACAATCGCCTTTGAGTGTTAATCAACAGGTCGCAGTGGGTTTGGGTAAAGTAGGGCAAGATTATGCTCAAAAAATGGGTGAAAATTTCACAACGCCGCCGACGATTCGAATTCCAGCAGGAACCGGTATTGGCTTGTTGGTAATGGCTGATTTGAGGTTGCCCGAACATCAATTGCCAGCTGATTAGGAGATATTATTATGTCAGATGAAAAAAAAGTAACACCGGCTGATGACGACTATCAATTTCCACAAGGTGAATATGTCGCATCTGATAGCGAAGGTCATGCATCGCAAAATGATCAGACGCCAGATGAAAAAGAATCGACAGGAGCGCCCGAAACCAGACAAGGCTTGGGTGCCCGTCTGCGTCAGTTCCATCTTCCTCAAATGAAAAATAAACGTCTACTGATCGCAGTGGGAGTCGTGATTTTTTTGATTGTTTTTGTGCGCATTATTAATTCCGGATCAACAAACCCTAAATCACCGGTAAAACAGCCCATAGCAGAAGCCGTGCTGACAACACCCGTAGAACAACCCACTGATACAGCTGCGTTAAATTCCTTGGACTCACTCAGCGCAGATTCTTCTGATACAAAATCAAAACTCAAGGATTTGCAATCAAAGGTAGCTGATTTGCAAAGCAGTTTTAATCAAGCGCAGACAAGCAATCAAACATTGCAAACAACGGTGACGCAGTTAGCGAATCAAATCAACGAATTATCAACGCAATTAAATAGCGCGATGGCAAAATTACAAGCGGCAAAAACAGGTAAAAAACTGATGGTTTTTCATTTAAGAGCTGTTGTGCCTGATCGCGCATGGATTACATCAGATACGGGCGAAACCCGCAGTGTCACCGTGGGGGATCATATTGAACAATATGGTGCAGTACAAACGATTGATGCGCAAAGTGGCTTGATCACAACGAGTAGCGGACGCAAAATTGAATATGGCGGAAATGATTATTAAGGATATTTTTCATGTACGGCGAAGCGTTTACATTAACACATAATTTCGAGATTATTGCCGTGACCATCCAGTGGATCTCCATATTTATGGGGGTTTGTTTCACGCTGGGCGGTTTGATGCAACTCAAAAAACTTTCCGAGTCGAGAAGCATGATGTCAAGCCAGGGCTCAGCGGCCGGCCCATTACTAATGTTACTTGCTGGCGCCATGCTAATGATTTTACCCAAAGTGATTGGTTTGGCATTATTGTCTTTTTTCGGACAAAACAGTCCGATGTCATATGGCGGGTCTGGTGGCTCAAGCTCTTTGACTCGCCCCATATTAATGTTTGTACGCATCATAGGAGTGGGTTCATTTATCCGTGGCATTGTAATGATGGCACGCGCTGGCGGCCAACAAAGTCAGCCGGGCACTTTGGGGAAAGCAATTGTGCATATGTTTGCGGGTATTCTGTGTGTTAATATTGTTGGCACCTTAAGCATTTTAAAAGATATCTTGGGGTTTACCTGATCCGCGTTGTGAAATAGCTGTACATTATGACATAATGATTTAATTTAAAAGCGTTTTTGAGTAGAAAATAATAACCAGGGGGAGATTTTTTTATATGTTAAAACTAAATTTGCGTAAAGGTTTTTGGTTGAGATTGATAATTTTGATTGCAGGGATGGCTTGTGTTACTGCTGCTTCTGCTGCGGCTACTGGGGTGACTTTATCAGGCATTCAGACACAAGTGGGGAAAAGTATTTCTACTATTTCAGCGCTTCTTGAAGACATATCCTTGATCACCGGCATTGGGTTTATTATGGCATCATTTTTTAAATTCCACGCACATAAAAACAATCCAACACAAGTACCAATAAGCCAAGGTATTGTGTTATTGGTGATTGGCGCTGGTTTGGCAGTTTTCCCGCATTTATTAAACACAACATCACAAGGTGTGTTTGGAACTAACATTGAGAAAGTGGGTGGTACAGCTATTACAGGGATTATCAAGAGTTCATAGCGATGACACAACTTGACATTGAATTAACAGCCACTGCCAATAACTGGCGGTTGTTTATGTTAAGAAGAGCAGATCCTGCTTTTTTAACGTTTCAATTAAAGATACACAGCAGAGATAATTACACGTGTCAGTTTTGTGGATTTCAAGCAAAAGAAAATTTGGAAACCATTAATGCTGACGGTAATTATCTTGCGAATAAGCGTGATAATTTGGTGACTGCTTGTGGTTTATGTGCGCAGTGTTTTTTTCTAGAGGCGGTTGGGAAAAGTGATTTTGGTGGAGGCGTATTAATTTACCTGCCTGAAATGAAGCAAAATGAATTAAATGCTTTATGCCATGTTATTTTTGCCTCGATGATTTATAAATTAAGCAATGCAACACAAGCAAAAAATATTTATCGTAGCTTTAAATTGCGTGCACAGTTGATTGAAGAAAAAGTGGGTGAAGGATTGAGTAACCCTGCTCAGTTTGGGCAAATGCTCATTGAAGCGCACACAGGCGAGCCTGCAATTCAAGGCACTATGTTAAAAGCATTTCGTTTGTTGCCCAATATGGCGAGATTCTCAACAGAAATAATAAATTGGGCACAGGCGGGGATTGACGGTCTGGGATAAAGGATTGGTGGATAACTAAATTAAATCAAGCAAAGTAAGTAGAGAATTGCTTGATGTTAATTTTGAATCAAGCTGGATTTTTACCGACCCCAGGCCCCTGATTGCTGATCCCCGTTACTACAATGGATAATTTATGAGTCTCCTTTCAGGTGCTACTGATTTTATCAATTCACTTTTATCTTGGATGAGCACATCACTGCATCAAACAACTGCTTCATATTGTGATTTGCAAACAGCAGACAGTTCAACCGCATTGGTCAATCACGACGGTTCTCTGCTATCGATTATTCGCGTTGAGGGTGTGAAATCCTTAATTGGTCGAGATGAATTTAATCAAATGCAATTGGGTATGCAGCAAACTTTGCAAACCACGATGTCCCAGGCAGGACATGCGATGCAGGTATATTTTGTTTACGATAAAGAAGCCGTTAAAGCTGAAATTACCGATATATTTGCACCAGCACAAGCAACGGCAGAACGCCTATCGTTGCGTCTTGATGATTTATTCCAAGAACGCATTCGCCACTTATCGCGCTATTGCGCGCATGAAGAAACCTATATTGTTTTGTGCACTGGCTTAAAATCACTAACTACAGAACAAATAAAGCGTGCAAATAAAGAAAAAAAAGACGTCATCAAAGAGAAACAAATTCCTGCTTTTCACAATACGCAAAATATTTTAGCGGCGGTTCCTGATTTGCGCGAGAGCCATGATTCGTTTGTTCGTTCGGTTGTGAATGATTTCGAGCAACTCGGATTGGTTGTTGCATTATTGGAAGTGCATGATGCAGTTCATGCTATTCGTTGTAGCGCTGACCCTGATTTTACCGCAGATGATTGGCGCCCTGTTTTACCGGGCGATAAAATTACAATTAAAGGCTTGAAAACCGCACGGGGTGAAATATCTGATGTGCTTTGGCCGGCATTGGCAAAACAAGTCATACCGCGTGATGCTGAAAATATTGATATTCGCAGTGCGCGTGTCGGTGATCGTGATTATTCAACCGTGTATATCGATTTATTTCCAAAAGAATTGCAAACTTTTGTGCGATTGTTTGCTCGTACATTGCAAACGCAGATGCCTTGGCGCATTTCATTTTCAATTGAAAGTGATGGCTTGGGTTATTCGAAAATACGCGGTGCAATGGCATCGGTATTAACAGTGACATCCGCGCAGAATCGTTTGATCAGTGATTCTTTAAAGCTATTAGAATATGTTAATTTAAATACGGATGATGCTGTTGTGCGATTGCGTGTTGCCGCGTCAACCTGGGCACCGCAAGGCGATGAGCGTTTACTGCGTGCACGTGCATCAATGTTGGCAAAAGCCTTGCAGGGCTGGGGTTCCTGCGACACGTCCGAAATTTCAGGCGATGCATTTGAAGGCGTGGTGTCGACCATGTTAGCGGTTTCGCAAAATAACATAGCGCCGCCAAGTATTGCGCCATTATCCAATGTGCTTCATATGCTGCCTTTGTTTCGTCCAGCGTCACCATGGGAAAACGGCGCAATTTTATTTCGTTCACCCGATGGTAAACCGTGGCCTTATCATCCGGGTTCAAGCCAGCAAACAACCTGGATTGATTTATTTTACGCGCGCCCTGGTTCCGGGAAATCAGTTTTATCGAACGCCATTAACTTGGCAGTCTGCTTATCGCCAGGGATTATGCGATTGCCGCGCATTGCTATCATTGATATTGGTCCGTCCAGCAGTGGATTAATTGCTTTGCTAAAAGATGCATTGCCCTTAAATCAAAAGCATTTGGTTGCGCATCATCGTTTACGGATGCGTCCAGAATATGCGATAAATCCATTCGACACCCAATTGGGTTGTCGATATCCAGCACCGCCGGAACGTAGCTTTTTAGTGAATTTTATAACCTTGCTTGTGACGCCAGTTGGCAGTGAAAAAGCGTATGATGGTGTTTCAGATATGGCGGGGCTTGTCGTAGATGAATTATATAAAGCATTTGCCGATGATGGAAAACCGAATGTGTATGCGCAAGGCATGGCTGAAGTTGTTGATGGACTGCTGGAAGAAATTGGTTTTATTAAAGACACTCAAACAACCTGGTGGGAAGTAACAGACGCGCTGTTTATGGCTGGTTTTCCCCATGAAGCGGCGTTGGCGCAACGATTCGCTATTCCTGTATTGGCGGATGTTGCAGCGATTTGCCGTATTTCAGCTATTCAGGATTTGTATGGAAAAATTATAACGCCGACGAATGAGGATTTAATTCACGCTTTTGCGCGAATGATTTCAAGCGGCGTACGTGAATATCCTATTATTTCGCAAACAACCCGTTTCGATTTGGGTGATGCGAAAGTGGTTGCGCTGGATTTGGATGAAGTGGCTCGCAGTGGTGGTGATGCAGCAAACAGGCAAACTGCAGTGATGTATATGCTCGCGCGTTATGTATTGGCTCGCCATTATTTTCTAATAGAAGACAACGTGGCCGATATGCCAGAAGCTTACCGTAGTTATCATCAACTTCGCATTGCTGAAATTCGTGAAGACCCCAAACGCATCGTGCTCGATGAATTTCACCGAACGTCGAAAGCACAGGCAGTGCGCGAACAGGTCATTCAGGATATGCGCGAAGGCAGAAAATGGAAAGTGCAAATTGCTTTATTGTCACAATCACTAGAGGATTTTGATGAGGTGATGGTGGAATTTGCGACGTCGGTCTTTATTATGGAAGCAGGTCCGGAGCAAGCGGTGCAAAAAACAGCAAAAACATTTGGCTTGTCGAACACGGCGCGTCTCGCATTGAAATCGCGTGTCCATGGCCCATCGGAAGCGGGTGCGACATTTCTGGCGCAATTTGCAACGAAAGCCGGCATGAATACGCAATTGCTCACGTCGACATTGGGCCCAATTGAATTATGGGCGTTAAATACCACTGCGGAAGATGTCAATATTCGAAACACCTTGTATCAAAAAATCGGTCCACGACAAGCGCGACAGCTGTTGGCGCAGCAATTTCCCAGTGGCAGTGCAGCAAAAGCGTTGGAAAATATGTATGCGGAATTCAAGGAAGAAGCTGGATTTCTCGATGACGCCGGAAAGGACGGGGTATTCAAGCAAATGATTGATGGATTATTGAAGCAGTATTATGAAGCATCGGAAAATAAGTAGCGTGGTGAAGATGAGTTCGAATAATGCTATGTTGCTCAGTAAGTTATATAAGGATCCGAATAAATCACATTAAATAAAGACTTTTTCTTAAACAAGCTTTATTTTCAGGCTGGATTATAAATTCCCTTATAAATAAACAGGATAGACGGTATTCTGAGGGTGGTTTCTATGGGTGTGTGTAAATATTAAACACTCTTTTAGTGTTTGCTCCAAATTAGAGGGTAACGGAAATAGTATTGGTGTTACGGGTATCAGGGATCAGCTGTCTGGGATCGGTGTTCGCATTCTGACACTGATCCCCGATAACTTCTTGCAACAGCAATAATATTAGCATCACCCTGAAAAATGGAGCGGATCCCCATCTTCACTTTGGGCTTAGCTCGTCATCACTCAATTCATCTACTATGCTTGCTAGATTCGCACATATCTCTGACATCCTATCCTTTGAAGCAAAAAAAGAGGACTTGGGTGGTGTAGATAACAGTGTCTTATAACAAGGCACCGGAATTCTTTCTGACAATGAAAGTCGTGGTGCATAAGTTAACATAGCGTTTTCTCCGCGATAAATTCTGCCTGTTGCAATGCAAGTAGCGGCTAATTTATTGACAGCGTCAATTTGATTCTCCAAGTCATCAATGTAGACAACAAGAAATGCTTTCTTTAATGCTAGCATTACAGGCAGAAGATTTTCTCTAAAAAAAACCGCTTTGCATCCAGGGGTGGTGTGGTTTAACATGACGCGCCTTTCAGAAAACGCTCTCTTTTCCAGCCTTAATTTATTTCGGTAGTTTTCAATTTCAGTTAAATTTTCAGCCTCTGTTAAATTGGGGTTAATGGGAATATAAAGCGGTTCTTCATTAGGGATGGTGTATTGCGTCATAACAATCATGCCATTTAAGCAATAGCAATGATGCGGTAAAACAGTCAGTCGCGTTAAATCAAAATCACCCGCAGCAATTTTTTCATTTTCTGCTTCTGTTGCTAAAGTGGCAATTTTTCGTTTTAAATGTTCGAAAAAAAGCGGCAGCGCATCATTAATTAATGTAATGGAAAATGAGTAAGGATAACGTGATGCTGTAATAATGTTGTCATGCGCGCGTGCAGATAAAATTCTAAATTCAATTTTTTTTGTGTCGCCGTGTTTTCTAAAATACTGCAGAATAAGTTTTGCCAGTTCTGCGATAAGATGCGTATTGAGATGTGCAAAATCATTATTAAAATGAATAATGGTATCGTCAAAATCCAGCATAAAAATAAGAGATTCATCGCCTGCCGTGTCATTTATTTTTTGTGATATTGCGTGAAAGTCTTTTAAGTTTACTTCGCCTGAAATAGCGGGACGATAAAACGTTTCACAGCCGAGCCCCCTTACTTTTTCATTGAAATTTTCATTACGTGAAATAAAAAGCATTTCATTTCTTTTCCCTTCCACTTCTTCTTTTTTAATTGCGCTAAAAGCAGAGAAAGAAAGAGCGGCCTTGTCGAAAAAAGGTTTAAAAAACGGGTGCGCGTTAATGTATCCAATGGTTTTGTCATTAAGCTCGAAACTTTCGTTGCCGACCATGACGCGTCTTATACCATCTTGAAATTCCTCGTGTAAGATGATGACCTGTGTGCAACTTTCAAATCGCGACAAAGAAAGCAGCATGTCTGAATTAATTGAGTTGGGTTCTAAGTTAGAATTTTCAAATAAACAATTAATATCAATATAAAGTATTGCAGGGCGCATAATCTATTCTCAGCTGATTATCAAACAAGATGCGGGCATTTTATACACAACAGAAATTAAAACAAAGGAAATAATAGGTATTACTCGTAATTAACCCGGCGTTAAGTATCCTTGTCGCAAATCTTTAAATGATTTTCATGCGCAAAATCCAGGATGGATTGATATAGTTCAGGATTGGTTTCCTTTAATTTTTCGTCAAGCAAGACGCATTTTCTGCCGTCCTTAACTGAAGGTTGTAGCAGCGGCGAGTAGTGAATGCGGCGCTTGTGAAACGTAGAGAGCTGGCCGCTCATGCGTTCAGCCCAATCGCTAGGGCGAAACGTCTCGCCAGATTCGGTCACGCCTTCGATAATAATGTGTTTGGCTTTGTCATTCATGAGAGGAAGTATAGCCTAAATTGGAGTCTGTGGTATTATGGTCGGCGATTATACCCCTGTGTCTCGATAAAGGAAGTAAAACATGTCTGAAGAAAAATCAGAAAAACCGATCAGCTCGATTCGTCGTGGCATCTACTTACTCCCTAACTTATTCACCGTGGGTGCGTTGTTTGCGGGTTTTTACGCCATTGTGGCATCAACACACGGTAAATTTGATACGGCTGCCATCGCTATTTTCGTTGCCATGTTGTTAGATGGTTTGGACGGTCGTGTTGCCCGATTAACACAAACAGAAAGCGAATTTGGCGCTCAAATGGACAATATGTCAGATATGGTCTGTTTTGGCGTGACCCCGGCATTGGTTCTTTATCAGTGGTCATTGTCGGGTGTTGGTAAAATGGGCTGGTTGGCCGCTTTTATTTATACTGTTTGTACAGCGTTGCGTCTAGCGCGTTTCTTAAGCATGGATGATCATGATAATAAGCGATTTTCTCGCGGTTTAACGACAACGGCAGCAGCGGGATTTATCGCCAGTGTCTTGTGGTTTTGCACCAAACATAATATTAATGGCGATAGCATCAAAAGCCTCATTCTGGCCATTACAATTTGCGTCGCTTTATTAAAGGTCAGCACAATCCCCTTTTACACCTTTAAGGATTTCGATATTCGCAACAAAATCCCGTTTGTGGCGATCGTCGTCATGGCCCTTGCCTTTGCTTTTATTGCAATTGATCCGCCGGATGTCTTTTTAGCGGTATTCGGTTTGTATGTGTTGTCGGGGCCTGTCATGTTTATATATCAAAAAGCACGCGGGCGGTAAACCCATCCGCGCGCCAGGGTAAACGCATCTTAATTTTGTTCATAACAGCAAATGCGCATTGAATAGAATATAATGATTTATTTACAAAGCGTGATGCTGCTATTCTTTCGGGCTAGTGAATGCGTACGGAAGCCTCCGCGTGAGCGGAGTGCGAAAGCCATTTAATTTTTCGCGCCCGACTAACGTCGGGGCTTCCGTACCCATTCACTCACTTAATGCAAAAACACGTTATTCGGCTATTTAGAATCAATATACGCTTTCGGTCATGAGCCAAATTAGGATGCGTTTACCCTGTCCGCGCGCAAGCTCAGGAAAAATTGTGCGCTTACCGTGAAGATAAGACCGCCAGTATCCAAGGGTTGGTTGTCAAGACGGTGACAATGATGAGCAAAACAGCCAAAATAATATTTGCCTTCTCAATGCCCTTCATCCATGGTTTTCCAGATCGCACTGAAATGACTGCATAGCTGACATTGTAGGTGAATAGCAACAACGCATTGACCGCAAGTGCAAAGTTGAGCGCATTGAAGTCTTTTTGGATAGCGTAAAGAGCCAGCAGTGTAAAAATAGGTAAAATGCACAGAAAAATCGTACACAATAATGTTATTATCCTTGGATAATGCTTGTCTGTTTGCCCATCTTGATAAAATCCATTAATAAATAAAATACTGAAAAAAGAAAGTGATAAAAAAAGCGGCGTGCTGAGGGTAGGAGCTTGGTGCAAGATAAAATAAGAAATCAGCCCGCTGATAAAAAATAAAATCGCTATGATCGCCAAAACAGGCAGCAAATAGCGACACATTGACAATATTGCGCCACGAATATGGTGAACAAGATTGTGTGTCTGCGTAGAGAAATATAAGCCGAGTGACATTAAAAACGCGGAACAGCCTAGGCTAAACCATATCTTATCAAATAAGTCGTGAAAGAAATTAATGTGGGTTAATACAAATAAATCGCCGGTTAAATCAAGTATCAATCGAGAAAATAACGCGAAGAAAAAAGCAATTAATAATTGCGTGAACGTATTCCATACACAGAAAAACAATGCTTGATAAGGCATTTTAAAGCGATAAGTTTGATAGACAGCATGAAAGACAAGCAAGGCATAGGCATTTACAACGCACAATACAACGGAAGAAAATGGCGTGATGTGATTTGAGAACTGCCAAACAAAAGGAATGCTGGCTAAAAAGCTGGTGATGAGTGTGGTGATGAATAAGCGCCAGATTGACTGTGTTGTAGGATAAGCCACCAAGAAAAATAAGGCGTAGAGATTGATCCAAATAAAGGGTAATTCACTCACCACTTTATTTTTTTCAATTAGAGCGAGTGCACAGCCGGCAATGATGCCAACAAGCAAAAATGGCGTAACAGCTGTCTTTTTTGGGTTTGTCATTTCCATATGCGCTCACCTTGATTTGAAGTTATGGCTAAAATTTTAGCAAAAAACCACACTAAACAACAGTTATTGATTTTTTACACGCGTATTTTAGAATGCGCAGCATTGGGCGCGGTGATCGAATATAGTTGAATATGGCTTCGCATTCTCATTGGTGATGGGTGTATAGCATGCATTTTTCTCGTTAATGCATTTTATTGCCATTTGGCACTTTTGGATCGGTGGTGATTAAACAAATATCACCATTAACATCTGAAAACCCAAGCAACAAAAATTGCGAGACAAAACCAGCAATATTTTTTTCACCCAAATTGACACAACCTACAATGATCTTGCCAACCAAAGATTCGGGTGTGTAGTGGTGTGTTACTTGCGCTGAGGTTTGCAGTACGCCAATGTCAGATCCAAAATCAGCCCAAATTTTATAAGCAGGCTTTTTTGCCTTTGGAAAAATTTCTGCTTTGATAATTGTGCCTGATCGCAAATTCACTTTTTGAAAATCATCATATGAGATTATTGACATATAAATCCTATTTAATATCGATATCATTGTAAACTGAGTTGGGCCGTGTTGGGATCGAATCAACGACAGTAAATAACCATCAGGATCGGCGACGATAAACTGTCGATGTCCAACTTCTTTACTGCCACGATGATAGCATTTTTCTTCTGGTTGTAAAAATAGCGTTATGTTATTTTGTTTAATTGAGCTTAGCAGCGGCTCAACCTTTAAATAATTGATGCCGTTTACTGTGATGAAATGGCTTATTTATTGACGATAAAGTTGAGCGTATTGATCAATATAAACCTGTCGCCAGTGACGATGTGAATTTAACGATGAACTATCAGAAGTGGGGGTGGTAGCCCAAAATCCGCCCATTTTATTCAAATTCATAGACCACATTTTTGCAGGATTGGGAATTGGTACATTGCATTCAACTTATATTCAAGCGCTGATAATGGTTGTCGGTGTTGTATTGGGTTCGGCATTGTGGTGGGTTATCTTAAGCGCTACGGTAACATTTTTTCTACATAAACTCATTACCGATTTTTACTTGAAAATAATTAACAGAAGCTCAGGAATAACGATTATTTTATTTGGAATTTTTGCACTAAAGGTTTTTGTATAAGTAAAGCTATGATATTAGGAAAAAGGCATAGACTAACGTGTAAAGGCTACAAATTTTTCATAAAATGCTTGACCCTATTGTTACAATATACCTTATCTTGATGCTACAGGGGAAAAACGATGAAGCAATGGTACGTCAAAGAGTTAAGTTATCTTACGAAAATATCAGTGCAAACGCTGCATCATTATGATCGTATTGATTTGCTGAAGCCTTCCGTACGTTTGGACAACAATTATCGTTTGTACTCTGAGAAAGATTTATTGAAACTTCAGCAGATTATAGCATTAAAATTTTTTGGGTTTGAATTAGCGCAAATTAAAAAATTATTGGATGGCGATGTGGATATGATTGATCATTTTACGGTTCAATCACAATTCTTGAGCGAAAAAGCCAATGCATTGATGACCGCGAATCAAACACTGAAAAAAATAGTATCTGATTGTCGTCAAAATAAATCTATTTCATGGGAATCAATCATTGAATCAATAGAGGTATTTCGTATGACACAAGAACTAGAAAAAACATGGGCAGCAAAAGTATTTACACCGGAAGAATTAAAGCAATGGGCGAGCTTCCAGCGCGAATTGGAATCACGATCAAATGAACGTGAATCGTTTCAGAAAAACTGGAATGATTTGGTGTCTGAAGTGAATACCAATTTGAAAAATGATCCATCAAGTCAAAGCGCAATCGACATTGCCAGACGATGCATGGAAATGGTGAATGCATTATATGGTGAAAAATATAAATCATTACAGCGTGCTGTTTGGGAAAAAGGATTTCAAGGTGGTTATGCAGGTGCTGAACATGGTTTATCTGATGCGGCCGTTGCTTGGCTAGATAAGGCAGTTGAATTTTATTATGATATTCGCATTACTGGTATATTAATGCAAATTGGAAAAGAGCCCGATACAAGTGTTTTAAAGCAATGGGAAGCACTTTTAAATGATATGTGCGGTAAAAATGCTGATGCACGCGCTGAATTTTTGACAAGCGTTATCAATGATCCTCGTTGCACACAAAAAACAAAAGACTGGCTTCTGCAAAAAGCAAAAAACAAATAGGCAGTTACTTTATGAAACATATCCCTGTTTTAATTATCGGTGCAGGACCTGTTGGTTTAAGCATGGCATTAGCATTAGCGCGTCAAAATGTGCGTTCAATGCTTATTGAAAAATATCCCGGTCGCGCAGAACATCCGCGCGCTCGTGGTGTTAACAGTTTGATGTGCTAAAAATGAACTGGTCAGGAAATGTATCGTGTAACATGATGAATTGTCTTAATTTTTTAATGGGCCGTGTTGGGATCGAACCAACGACCCGCTAATTAAGAGTCAGCTGCTCTACCAACTGAGCTAACGGCCCAAGTCAGTGATACTAGCAAAGTTACTGTTAGCCACGCAAGGGGTTAAATTTTGCCCAACGCGTTGATATCCTCACGTTTTTCTAACAGGAGTTTGTCATAATGTTGTATCATGCGACTTTGCAAAAATACAAATGGGGTACTAATGAGTCATTCCGACGCTCTGCATTCAGAAGAAACCGTATTAAATAAGTTTCATGCAAAGATGGTCCTGACCGCGGGCATCGGATTTTTCACTGATGCGTACGATCTTTTTATCATCGGGATTGTGACCAGCATTTTAGCACCCATTTGGCATTTAACAATTATGCAAATTGCCCTTTTAAATGGTGCAGCATTGGCGGCGGCAGCATTTGGCGCTGTTTTTTTTGGCTTTCTGTCTGATCGATACGGTCGCAAAAAATTATACGGCTATGAAATTTTAGTTTTGTTTTTTGGTGCGATATTTTCCGCGATGACGCACTCATTCTTGGCGCTATTTTTCATGCGCTTGATTGTGGGTTTTGGAATTGGTGGCGATTATCCCTCGAGCGCGGTTGTCATCAGTGAAAATTCCACACGTAAAAACCGCGGGTTTTTAGTGTTGCTCGTTTTTGCCATGCAAGCGGTCGGCTTGATTGTTGGTCCCTTTTTAGCCTCGCTACTATTAGCAACGCATATCCCGCACGATATTATTTGGCGTATTTTATTAGGCTTGGGTGCAATTCCAGCGGCGTCTGTTTTCTATTTACGCCGTAATATTCAAGAATCCCCACATTATTTGCGCAGTAAAGAAAGAGCGCCCGTTGAAGTCAGCAGAGTGGTGCGTGATTTGGCTCTACCAAAAGAAGGCTTGAGTGCATACGATGTGCAATATAAGCGGCAGTCTTTGCTTTCTAAAAAATGGTTGATGTGTTTATTAGGCACAGCGGGCGCGTGGTTTTTATTAGACGTTGCCTTTTATGGCAATGCCGTTTCATCTGTCATGATCATTAATGCCATTCATCCGAACGCAACATTGTTGGCGCACACTTTAATTTCAGCGAGTTTATTTTTGGTGTTTGCTGTGCCGGGTTACGCATTGGCTGCAAAATACGTTGATCGAATTGGCCGAAAACCACTGCAAATGATGGGATTTTTTATGATGGCGGTGATGTATGGCTTGATTGCTTTGATTCCCAATTTACAACAAATGATGCCACTATTTATTGCACTATTTGGTATTAGTTTTTTCTTTGTGAATTTCGGTCCGAACACCACCACGTTTCTAATTCCTTCTGAAATTTACCCAACCAGCATTCGCGCCAGAGCGCATGGCATTTCTGCCGCTGTCGGAAAATTGGGTGCGTTTGCAGGTGCTTTCTTTTTGCCCTTTCTGTTGCATAAAGTCGGTGTGTTTTCGACAATGGGTGTGATGTCAGTTGTTTCCTTGCTTGGTATTTTGGTGACAACCATTATTCCTGAGATGAAGAATAAATCGTTGTCGGATACAGAGTTATAAAAACAGCTCAGAAACTAGGGTAGGGCGTCCGCATTAAAATTTAAACAAACTATAACGTTATCTAACGTTATCGCTTTATTTCCGTTCGTTTAGTACTCAGGTGAGGGGTGTGTTTGGAAAGACGTCGTGAACCCATCCCTGGGGACTCGAGATTAGCATCCATGCTAATCACGCTTTCCAAACACACCCCGTCACCTTCGCACACACTCACTACTTCATTGCACGTTTTAAATCCTCTATACCTATCGCCAATCAAGATGCGAAGTTTTTATGAAACAGCTCGGAAACGCGGGCAGTAGCCTGCGTGCGAACGCACAAATTATTTCTTTTTTATTTTTCAGCTAAGTTTTCCCAATAAATTATTGACCATGTCAATCCGCGCTGCAGGTTTATCCGATTCCGATTTAAACCGCAGTATATTTTTCCCACCGAGCTGATAAATCTGATGTTGTTTCTGAATTAATTCAATAATAATAGTTGGGTTAATATTGGGTTTCTCATTAAAATAAAGTGCACCAAATAATTTACTCACCTCGATTTTTTTAATACCCAATTGCATCGCATGCACTTTCAAATGCGCCAAATCAAATAAATGCTGCGCTGGTTCTGGTAATAGCCCAAAGCGATCAATGATGTCGGATTTCATTATTTGAATGGCATCACTGCTAGTTAATTCCGATAGTCGTTTGTATAACATCAATCGTGTATGCACATCGCCCATGTAATTTTCGGGAAATAGGGCGCAAATATGCAAATTAATTTCCGGGCCTGTTGGTCGTGTAAATGTTTCCGGCAATTTCTCGCCTTTTTTCAGTGCTTGAACTGTTTCATCTAGCAATTCCATATATAATGAAAAACCAATGCATTCCATATTGCCGCTTTGAGACTCGCCGAGTAATTCGCCAGCGCCCCGAATTTCCAAATCATGTGTTGCCAATTGAAAACCCACACCCAAATCTTCCAATTCTGAAATGGCTGTTAATCGTCTTTGTGCGTCTGATGTTAAAGCTTTAGTGTTTCGTACTAATAAATATGCATATGCTTGATGATGCGATCTGCCGACGCGTCCGCGAATTTGGTGTAGTTGCGCAAGGCCAAATTTATTTGCGTTGTTAATAATAATGGTATTGGCTGAAGGAATATCAATGCCGGATTCCACAATGGTTGAGCAAATTAATACTTGAAAACGTTGATGGTAAAAATCACTCATCGTTCTTTCAAGGCCCTTTTCGGGCATTTGTCCGTGCGCAAATTGCATCGTGACTTCAGGCACGATTTCTCGTAATTTCTCAGCAGTAGCGGGCATCGTGCTAACTTCATTATGTAGAAAATACACCTGACCACCGCGCATCGTTTCACGCAAAATGGCTTCACGAATTAACGCCTCATCAAAATCATGCACAAAGGTTTTAATGGATAAGCGTTTTGCGGGAGGGGTTGCGATAATGGATAAATCACGCATGCCCGTCATCGATAAATTCAGCGTGCGGGGAATCGGCGTTGCTGTTAAGGTTAAAATATCAACGTGTGCCCGATGCGACTTAATTTTTTCTTTTTGTGCAACACCAAAACGGTGTTCTTCATCGATAATCAATAAACCCAAGTCTTTATATTTTATTTTTTGATTTAGCAATTTATGGGTGCCGATAATAATATCAATTGTGCCTGCTTTTATTTTTTCAATTGTTTCATTTTGAATTTTTGCAGATTGCAGTCGCGTCAAAATACCTATTTTAATAGGCCAATCTGAAAAACGATCTTGAAAATTTTCTACGTGCTGATTGGCAAGCAGCGTTGTTGGTGCCAGCATCACCACTTGTTTTCCGCTAATTGCTGCTAAAAAAGCCGCTTGCATCGCCACTTCAGTTTTTCCAAAACCAACATCGCCACAAACCAAACGATCCATGCATTTTGTTTTGGTCATGTCAGCAATAACAGCATCGATTGCTGTGCGCTGATCAATGGTTTCTTCAAAAGGAAAAGCTTGGCGAAATGCTAAAAAATCATCACTGGGTTTGGGAAATGCAAAACCTTGGCTCGCTTCGCGCTCAGCATATATTTTCAATAATTCAGCTGCCACATCGCGAATTTGCTCCGCTGCTTTCTTCTTTGCTTTTTCCCAGTGCGAAGTGCCTAATTTATTTAAAGCAACTGATTCTACGTTAGCGGCAGAGTAGCGGCTAATCAAATTCAAAGAGGCAATAGGCACATAAACGCGATCGCGATCAGCATACTCTAAAGTGACGTATTCAGATTCAATATCATCGGTAATGATTTTTTCTAAGCCGATATATTTTCCAATGCCGTGATCAATGTGCACAACCAAAGCGCCCGTTTGTAATTCGGCTAGGCTGCGAATAATAGAATCCGGATCCTGAGCGCGTTTTTTAGCGCGACGCGTTGGAATTGTTTGATGGCCAAATAACTGCGTTTCAGTAATTAAAATTAATTTTTCTTGTGGTAAATTAAGGGCTGATACAATGGGTGCAATTGTTAAAGCAATTTTATCTGTGGGTGTATCGAGAAATTCATGCCAATCATGAATCACTTTGACAGCAATATGTGCCTTGTTTAATAAATCTAAAATAATTTCACGGCGACCTGTTGATTCAGCGCAAATTAAAATACGATCTGCTTTCTGGGCAATGAAATTTTGTAAATTTGCCATTGGGTTTTTATTGCGGTGATCAACAGAGATATCAGGAATCAGTGATCGGGAATCAGTTGTAATAATTTTAATTTGGCAAAATGGTTTCAGCGCAGTAAAAAATTCATTTACGGGCAAAAATATTTCTGCTGGCGAGCAAAGTGGGCGAGCAGGATCGACCTTTAATTGTTCATATCGCGTTTGTATTTCCTGCCAAAATTTATTTGCCTGGTCATTGACGCTATCGCTGACGCTTATACTGACGCTGTTCTCAGGGCAATAATCAAAAAAAGTCGCTGTTTTTTCATAAAAGAGTGGAAGATAATATTCAATGCCGCCGATTGGTTGCCCATTACTGATTTGTTGATAGACAGGAGATTCAGCGGGATTTCCGGTGAATTTTGCACGCCATTGCTGCCTGAAATGCGTAATGCCCTCTTCTGTTAATGGGTATTCATGTGCGGGTAAAAGTTGAATGGCGTCAATTTTTTCAATGGATTTTTGTGTGTCGACATCAAACGAACGCATGCTTTCAATTTCGTCATCAAACAATTCAATTCGAAAAGGAATGTCAGAACCCATTGGAAAAATATCGATGATTGCGCCGCGGACGGCAAATTCACCGTGCTGAATGACTTGTTCGACATGTCGATAACCGGCTTCAGCTAATTCTTTTTGAATGTTTGATAAATCTAAAGTGTCTTTTATTTTTAAATTAAACCGATGGGCATTAATAAAATAAGTGGGTGGTAGTCGATGCATTAATGTTGATAATGCGACAATGACAATCCCTTTTTTTAAATTGGGCAAAAGTGACAAAATATGCAATCGTTCTGATGTTAAATCTTCATGCGGCGAAAAATGATCGTAGGGTAATGTTTCGCGATCGGGAAATAAGTAAAGCGGCATTGGATCTTTCAGAAGCGAGGACGGAAGTCCTCGCGCAAAAAATGTCAGCTCATGAAAAATTTTTTCAGCAGTCTGCACATCGGGCGTAATGACAATAAGGGGTTTTTCGACTGTTTGAGATAAATTGGCAATCGACAAGCTAATCGCGGCGCCAGACAGTCCATCCCAGATCAATTGAGTGTCGTTATCGCGTGGAATAGGGGGTTGAAGTGGGTTGATATTCATAGGCAATGAGTTTAGCGAGAAAGCCCAGCACTTTCCAATAATATTTTATCAGCGCCAAGGAGGGGAATAAGTCGTTGTAATACGGCGGTCATGACGCCTTCTTCGGCATGCGTGATGAATTTAGTGTCGCGTTCTGCCCAGTCAACTGTGCGTAAAATATTGGCGATTACGGCAGAGGGTTTATCAAGATTTTGGATAATAATTTCCATTGGATGACCTCTAAGGCTTGTGCTAATAGGGCAGCATATCAGTTGTTTGGTTTGTGCATTATATTCTTTTGGCGATAGTATTAATGCTGGACGGTATTTCCCTATTTCTTTTCCTCTTGCTGGTTCAAAATCAATCCAGGCGATGTCATTACATTCCGGAACATACTTTTTTTTCATACATCTAATTCCCCTGGTAAATATTTAAATTCCTTTATTTCATCTGTGTGGGCTGTATATTCGTTTAGACCCTCTAATAATTCCGCTAACGTAAACGGTAAAATATCCCGCGCGGTTAATTTTTTGGGTTTGCGATAGACGTAAAGCCCTTTTTCAGATATTTCAACAGTGACATTCATATTTTCCTCGAAGTGGGGGATGGTTTTCATTGAGCCTGTGATGCGCAATCCTAGGCTGTTTCCCCATTTTTGAATTTTAGCTTGGATTTTCATAAAAAGAACCCCGTGTTTTGGAATATACTTTGAAGTATACACGATGTGTACACATTTTTCCAGAAGTCTACTGAATAATCCCGCCACCCAAGCAAATGTCACCGTCGTAGAATACAACAGATTGTCCAGGTGTAATGGCGCGTTGAGGCTCATTAAATTGCACTTGCCAACAGTCGCTGGCGATTTGTTTTATGACGCAAGGTTGATCGTTTTGACGGTAACGAATTTTTGCGCTGCATTTTTCTAGATTGGGTGCGTCACCTGAAACCCAGGTTAATTTTTCGCACGTTAATTGTGGTGAAAACAATAAAGGATGGTCGTGACCCTGCGCGACGATTAATTCATTTTCGGGAATGTTTTTGCCAACGACATACCAAGGGAGTTCGTCGCCATTTCGCTGCCCCCCGATTTTCAAGCCTTTACGTTGCCCTAATGTATAAAACATCAGTCCGTCATGCTTTCCAATTATTTTTCCATCAGGTGTTTTCATCAACCCAGGTTTTGCTAAAATGAAATCCTGCAAAAAATTTTTAAATTTTCGTTCACCAATAAAACAAATGCCGGTGCTGTCTTTTTTATTTGCGTTTAAAAGGCCTGCTTTTTTAGCAATTTCACGCACTTCCGGTTTGGTTAGTTCGCCCAATGGAAATAATACGTGGGATAATTTTTCTTGATTTAATGTGTAGAGGAAATACGATTGATCTTTGTTGTGATCAACTGCTTTTAAAAGCTGATGATCGCTATTGGTTCTTACGTAATGCCCTGTTGCTAAATAATCCGCCCCTAAATTAATAGCGTGTTTTAAAAAAACATCGAATTTAATAAATTGGTTACACCAAATATCAGGGTTCGGTGTACGACCGGCCACGAATTCATCGAGACAATATTGAAATACGTTATCCCAATATTCTTTTGAGAAGTTAACGAGGTGAAATGGAATTTTCAGGTGATCACATACTTTTTTTGCATCCGTCATATCTTGTTCGGCACTACAAAAAGGGTCATCTTTTTCTGCCATCCAATTTTGCATGTAAATACCAGACACATCAAAGCCCTGTTCTTTTAACAAAAGTGCAGTGACAGCAGAATCAACGCCGCCAGATAAGCCGATAATAATTTTGGTGTGTTGATTATTTTTCATGATAAACCGTTTCGCTAGCAAGAATAGGGTTTAGTGCCGTCTACTGGTGTTGATAAAGACATCATAACGGAAAGTGAACGCCTACTAAAAGGCGAGGGCTGTCTCAGCATTGCTTGAATGCTACAGGCGTATCGCAGGGCCTCAGGTTTTTGGTCGCGTGTAATGGTCGCTAATTCATTGTCTTGCCCATTTTCATCATTTGACGAGGTGTTTGGGTAAGGTGACATTTCTTCTGTTGATTTTGCTGGCGAAACAAGCACTTTTGTTTGTTCAAATACGTGATCGATTGCTGATGAAATAAGACTGTGTATTCCCGGACAAGAACAAAAATAATTTCTTAATTCGGATGCTGTTGCATAATTTTTCGCGTTAACGAGAAAAAGGCGATAAGGTTCAAAATCCGCTTTGTTGAGTAGGGCGCCGCATTGCATTTTATTTTCAGACAGTAATTTTTGAACGGCCAGGTTCATTGCTGCAACATGTCGTCCACAGTCAACAGTGTTTGCGAACTCCTGAACTTCAAGTGAAATATAGTTTTCAGTGTCGTAGACATTCGTTCTTGGGTCAAATGTTTTATTTTTGGCGTGTGTTTTTTCTTGGGCGAAATAAATTTCGCTTCGGAGGTTTAAAACAATATGACGGGAATCTGTTGGTACCTGTAATAAATCTAAAACGGATTTTGCCCCCATCAATTTAGAAGAAATCCGGCTTGTTCTGCCAGGCTCAATCGTAGGAACAATATGTTCAACTGCCAATCGGGTTTGTTCCAGTTTTAAATGTGTAATGATTTTTTTGCTTAGGTCGCCCATTATGCCGTTGAGAGCATCAATTTGTTTCATTGTTAAGGTGCTGGTGTCGACTGCGGCATGGCTAATGATTAATCGCAGGCTTTTCTCATCATAAAAATAAGATGTTTTCGCCAGTAATTGGTCTAGCGGACTACTTTCTGTGCTGTGTATTTCATGCCATTGCGTTAATGCGTCAACGATTTTTTTTTCATCCGCTGTTAGGGGTGAAAAATCATTTTGAAAAAGAGGGTAAGGTAGGGAAAATAATTTTCGCTTTAAGAAATCAGTTTGTTTTTCACCCTCGTTAATCGTAATAAGATTGAATGTTGATTTAAAATCAGGATGCCCTGCCACAACAGAAAGGGTTAAATTATTTAATAGAGAAGCAATTTCATCGTCTGAAATAGTTTTGAATTCTTCGATCAGTGCGAATATTTCTAACGAATGTCGTGTAGGCTTTTGAAATAAGCCGCTAGATGTTTCTTGTTCTTTTGTCCCTGAGCATAAATCAAAATCGTCTTCGGTGATAAGGTCGAAGCCATTATCGCTGGCAGGGATGATTTCCTCTTTGATTTTTATTCTGGCAAATCGTTCAAATATATTTAGCGTATCGCGAATAAAGGAAGTGCTTTGTAATGTTGCTGTCAATTGGGATTGAGAAAATTGGTTATTTTGAGGCATATTTCGCTCGCATGCTTAAGATAGAATTAATGAATTTGTGGTCACTCTACATTCTATTTTTTAAAGTGACAAGTCAATCCTAACCTGCGTATAATCCGATCAAATTTTTGACTTTAAAAGTATATAAAAATGACTGAAATGCCTGAAATAAAAGTTAATTTGCTGAATTACTCGCGTAATCAATTAATTGATCTGATGAAGACATGGGGCGAGCCTGCGTTTCGTGCTGATCAGTTGATGCAATGGATACACCAGCGCGGCGTCGTTGATTTTGATTTAATGCTTAACCTGAGTAAAAAATTTAGAGAGAAGCTGCAAGCTGAAGCCTGTATTAGTGTGATGGAAACGATCGCCGATCAAAAAGCGACAGATGGCACGCGCAAATGGTTGTTTCGTTTGTATGATGGTAATGCGATTGAAACCGTCTTTATTCCTGAGAAAACGCGTGGCACTTTATGCGTATCTTCACAAGTAGGTTGTGCGCTGAACTGTTCTTTTTGCTCAACAGGAAAAGAAGGATTTAATCGTAATTTATCGCACGCTGAAATTATTGGGCAATTGTTTTTAGCGGTACAGAAATTAAAGGATTCAGACGACAAAATCACCAACGTGGTGATGATGGGGATGGGCGAGCCGTTATTGAATTATCAGCCGGTGATTGGGGCGATGAACTTAATGATGCATGATTTAGCCTATGGATTATCAAAATATCGGGTAACCTTAAGCACGTCCGGTGTTGTTCCGCAAATGCTGGAATTGAAAAAAGATTCCTTGGCCTCACTTGCTGTTTCCCTGCATGCGCCAACCAATGAATTGCGCGAACAGCTTGTGCCAATCAATAAAAAATACCCGCTTGAAGTATTAATTCCATTATGCCGCGATTATTTCCCGCATGATTCTAAGCGTTGTATTGTGTTTGAATATGTCATGTTAAAAGGCATAAACGACAGCTTAACACATGCGAAACAATTGATTCGTTTGCTGGATAATATGTCGTGCAAAGTGAATTTAATTCCCTTTAATCCTTTCCCAAAAACAAATTATGTTTGTTCTGATTATGAAACGATTATTGCTTTTCAAAACAGATTAACCAAGGCAGGTGTGAAAACCTGGGTAAGAAAAACACGCGGCGAAGATATTGATGGTGCTTGCGGACAATTGGCGGGTGACTTTAAAGACCGTACTGGAAGGCATGAAAGGTGGTTGAAGACGGGGAAGTTGGTAATCGGTAATCAGTAATTAGTAATCAGGGATCAGTGTGTCAAATTTTACTGACACTGGCGATAACAGGGATGTCAGGTTATTGATCCCTGATAACAGATCCCTGATCCCCTAGTGATATTTGATTCGTCGCTTCATGACGATCGATTTGCGTCACATGCGTGTAATGCATTGTTGTGCCCACATCGGCATGCCCTGCATTTTCTTGTGCGACTTTCAGTGATGCGCCAGATTCAAGTAAATACGTAACATAACTGTGTCGTAACCAATGCGCACTGGCTGAACGTAATTTTGAAGCTTTATTGGGCGCGTTTAATTCAAATTGTTGTGCGCCCAACTCAAAGGCCCATTTTAATATCTGATCAATTCGCCGCGTCGAAATAGCATCTGTTAAATTCTTCATCGGAATTAAAGGTGTTAATTCTTGAAATTGCGGTTGCACGGACGGTAAGCCAACCATTTTTCGGAAATCGGCGAGCGCATCAATTAACACGTCAGGAATCGGAATTTCGCGTAATTTCTTTCCTTTACCCATGATGCGTAAAAACCAGCGATCAGCCCTGAGTTTAAAATCACCCATCGTATGATTCGCTGATTCTGCAATACGTAAACCCGTATAAAACAGTAATAAAATAATATAGCGCGCGCGTATTGCTTGAAAACTTTGTGTTTCATTTTCTGCAGGAAATTCATTTAATCCTTTTAGTGTCGCATTAATTTCATCTTTTTCTAAATAGCGGTCAATGACATTGGGGGTTCTGTCTTGTCTTTTTTTACGACGTCGATCAACCGCCAATGGATTGCCAATTAAATAATTGGCTTGCACTAAATAATTAAAAAAAGAATCTAGAATCGTGAGTGATTTGTTGATGGATGCGCCACCTAAGCCTTTTGCAAAAGGTCGCCAATTCGGATTCATTGCGCCATCTTTCGTGAAACGAGAAACAGAAGGACCGCACCAAATTTTTTCAGGTTCGGGTGTTTTTAAGAAATCTTGATAGATTTGCAAATGCGTTCGACGCAAACTTGAAATATTGACTTTGCCAATATAGATGCACCACAGTAATAAGCGTTCAACTTCTTTCGCATAGGACCGCAATGTTTCGGGTGATTCTTTGTATTCGCGTAAAAAGGCGCTGATTGCTTCGCCATCATTGTCTGCTTCGATTAAAGCATTGTTGCCCAGCTCTTTGTTGTAATCGCCATGCGTAAAATCAACAATCCCTTCCCCCATGTTTTCGGCGTTTTGGGTTAATTGGAATAGGGGTTTAATATATAAGCTGTTTTTCATGATTTTGATAATATCAGATAAGTTGGTGCGGAAGCCATTTCTTATCGGTCTCGTATGTTAATTTTCCTTTAAGTATTTTCTCGAAAAAATACTTGTGGTTTGAGATTAGTATGTATATTATTTGATCAACTTAAACGACAACGAGGATACCATGCCACCTAAACAACCCGATGAAAAAACCGCATTATTGATTCCGAAGTCACCTTTGACAAAAGGTGCGCTCGATACGCTTTCAATCACGGTTGAGCCAGAATCAATGCCTGAAAAGCAAGGCTGGGCAAATTGGGCAAGCAGTCTATTTGCTCGCACAGCAAAAAAACCGAGTGATGATAACTGTTCTGTTGTGTCTGCTCAATCGTTAGTAACGCTTTGTAGGGGCAATTTAGTAATGTCCGCTTTGAGCAATTTAGAAATGTCCCCTTTTGGTCTCAACGTGAGTAGTCTTAAAAGACCATTCATGGATGAGGGGTATACCAATGACAGGTGGA
>JAPLRF010000003.1 GCA_026399315.1 Gammaproteobacteria bacterium | reverse complement strand
TCAAAATAATGCGATGACATTTGTAGCTTATCGCCGCGAAATAGAACGTTTAATGCAATGGTGTCATCTCAGAATTAATAAAACACTTCAACAATTGCGACGCGATGATATTGATCAATACATTCAATTTTGTCAAAAACCTTTAAAATCTTGGATTGGATTGAAAAAGGTATCGCGATTTATTAATAAAGATGGTAAGCGGATAGCGAATAAGGAATGGAAACCATTTGTAGTTACACTACCAAAAGCACAAATTCACAAAGGTAAAAAGCCCGATATCGAAAATTACATTTTATCTGAAAAATCATTACGCGAGATATTTACAATTACTGGCAGTTTTTTTAATTTCTTAATTCAAGAAGATTATACGGAAATTAATCCTGTCCAGCAAATTAGGCAACGCAGCCAATATTTTTCAAAACAGCAGACAAAGCGTGTCGTGCGAAAACTACCTGATCGAAACAGCACACATAATGGCAAAAGAAAATTTATCGCATGAGCGCACTTTATTTATTATGAATGCATTATATGCCATGTATCTACGTATCTCTGAATTAGCTGCAACTTCACACTGGACTCCACAGATGGGTCATTTTTACAGAGATAATGACGGCTTATGGTGGTTTAAAACGCGCGGAAAAGGTAATAAAGAAAGGCACATTGCTGTAAGCGCCGATATGCTGGATGCGCTTAAACGCTTCAGGAAGCATTTAAAATTGACAAGTCTTCCATCACCAGGTGAAACGACACCCCTTATTTCAAAAAAAACTGGAATAGGCCCAATGACAAGTACCCGCCCTATTCGTACATTGGTTCAGGAATGTTTTAATAGATCGGCAATACGATTAAAAGAAGATGGTTTTAAAGAAGATTCGCAGCAATTAATGAATGCAACGGTGCATTGGCTGCGTCATACCGGTATTTCAGATGACGTGAAAACTCGCCCGCGCGAACATGTCCGGGATGATGCCGGACACAGCAATAGCAGCATTACTGACAAATACATAGATGTTGATTTACGAGACAGAAATGATACCGCCAAGAAAAAGAAAATTGTCCCCGCTGGTTTTGATGAGGCGGAAAATAAGTAAACTACGTGAATTTCTCCGTATTTTTAGACATTTTTAAAAATTGTGAGGTTTTGTGGTTAAAGTTGATTTTTCATTTTAGGCAGTTTGGTAGCACTTCTCATAGTCACCCTAGAAGTCAATGCGATGTGGCCAGCTTTAGCCAGTGAATTAAATCAAGCCTACGTGAGTAATAATGCTGATTCATTGATGACGGATTATATTAATCTCACTGGATACGACCCAAGTAACGGCACATTTAAAAATTATGACGGTTACTCCACAACAAGTGCCGTGCTTTGTAAAGATTTTCGCGTGCCATATTCATTAAATAACAAATGGGATTGGTTAAATGTGGTGTCAAATTGGCGTGCACAATATCCTCTTGGTGCTGCACGCGCTACATTTGGGGCAAAATTTTGCATTAAATGGCCTGCACAAAGCGATCCATTATTGCCAAAATATCCAGAACCCATTCAAAATGCAAATCCAACGGTATTAATCGTCAGTAATACTTTTGATCCGGTGACACCACCGAAATCTGCAAAATCAGAAAGTCGTTATTTAACAAATTTAAATGTTACGAACCAAGTACTGACATGGAAAGGTTCTGGTCACATTGCTTATATAGAAAATACACCTGCTGATGGATGTGTTGATCAAAGCATCGATAATTTTTTTATCACAGGTGATTTTCCTAATACCAATACTTGTGATGATGACATTAATCCTTTTTTACAAGGCAATAACATGCAACAACAGAATTTAAGAAAATTGATGAAGATATTTTAGTCAAAATATTTTCTACTAGGCTTTCTGAATACAAAAAATTTATAATACTGATTAAGTTCAGAAATTGAATGAATTTTCACTATTTTCAGATTATTTTTCTCGCCCAGAAGTTTTGCATACTTCACTCTATTTTTTGGGTAATTCGATATGATCCACTTAGTCAATGAAAAATTAAATTCTTTTTTTACACCCGCTAACTTTCCTGGTCTATTAATATCATTTTTTAACGATCGGAATAAGTAACGGATTACACAACTAAATACGTTGGGATCAAGCCAAATGACACTGGTTGCACGATCAAGTCGCGCTCCCATGCAAATACTGTAATTACCGTCAATAATCCAAAATTCTGTGTTAATAAGCGCATTATGCTTTTCTACTAGAATATCATCTGATTGACGTTGCCAATCGGTATTTTCAACATGAGCATATTGATCCAGATGATACGCCGGGATATCTAATTTTTTGGATAAAGAATCTGCAAGCGTTGATTTTCCACTATTACTGCAGCCAATAATACAGATTCTATTTCCCAACTCATTTAATGAAATCATAGACCACCTACTCTATCCAACTATTTTCTTCGCCTGATTCCAAAATAGCATTAATTCATCAAACGACATTCCTGTTAGCGTATCCAGCCCTTGTTCTTGCGCCAATAATTTTACTTGATTAAAACGACGCTCAAATTTATTAACGCTATTTTCAAGCGTTTCTTTTGGATTAAATTGACAAAAAACGGTTAGTGAAAATACGGCGTGCAATAGATCGCCAATTTCCTCTTGTAATTTTGATTTGTCAGCATCGTGATTATTTAAGTGCTCATCAATTTCAGCACACTCACTTTTTATCTGAGTCATAATTTGATGCGGATTTTCCCATTTAAAGCCGTAGTTT
>JAPLRF010000047.1:23294-29345 GCA_026399315.1 Gammaproteobacteria bacterium | reverse complement strand
CAACACAGTGTGTGGCTGACAGTCTGTTTTCATAAAAGAAATCTGTCGTGCGCTCCGTCGCTTGCTCACGCGCGCGGTTCTGCAAAACACGGTATTGCAATTGTTTATGTATTTGCTATTTTGTGGGAATGAAAAAAATAGATCCGCAAAAAACAAACACGCAATATGCCTATTTTATTACCTTCGTTACTTATGGTAGCTGGATGCATTTCGATGATCGCGGCAGTGTCGACCCTAAAAATAATATTTACGGCACACCGCGAATCGAGGGGGACAGAAATTTTTGCGAGATGAAGAAAAATAAAATGCGTTATGCGCCCTTTATGTTAAATACCGAGCAAAGAATAAATGTCATGCAAACGGTTATTTCAGTTTGCAATTATTGTGAATGGCGTTTATTTGCCGTTAATGTAAGAACAAATCACATTCATATTGTTGTGCAATCACAAAATACACCTGAATACGTGATGAATAAAATAAAAGCCTACGCTTCCAGGCATTTAAATATTTTAAATCCAGAAAACAAGGAAAGATCTTATTGGGCGAGGCATGGCAGTACGATACCCGTGCTGTCGAGGGACTATTTTTATTTTTTAATGGATTATGTTGTTAATCAGCAGGGCAGTAAAATAGCTTGCCATTATGAAAAATGGTTTGATCGTTTTCATGAGACGGGGTGTATTCCTATTAATGATTGATGGCGTGCACAGAACCGCGCGCTGCTTCGTGATACGCAGTGAAACTTCGGCCCTGCACAGAACCGCGCGCGTGAACGAGCGACGGAACGTGCAACACAGTGTGTGGCTGACAGTCTGTTTTCATAAAAGAAATCTGTTGTGCGCTCGGTCGCTTGCTGACGCGCGCGGTTCCGTATTTATTTTTTCAGTTTTTTTTCCAAGTAATGAATATTCTGTGCTGTCTTTTTAAAATTCTCATCGTCCATCAATTCTTGGTGCAGTGGAATATTGGTTTTGATGCCTTCAATCACTGTTTCGTCTAATGCGTTATTCATTCTCGCAATCGCGTTTTCGCGCGTTAAGGCATGCACAATTAATTTTCCAATTAAAGAGTCATAATGCGGCGGCACTTTATAACCTGTGTAAATATGGGAGTCCATGCGCACACCCATTCCGCCCGGTGCGTGATAAACGCTGATGGTGCCGGGTGATGGCAAAAACGTAAAGGGATCTTCCGCATTAATGCGACACTCCATCGCGTGACCATGCCATTTTATGTCTTCTTGTTTGAATAATAATTTCTGCCCGCCGGCGATGCGCAATTGTGATTTTACAATATCAACGTCGGTTACCATTTCGGTAACAGGATGTTCAACCTGCACGCGGGTATTCATTTCGATAAAATAGAATTCGCCATTTTCATATAAAAATTCAAATGTGCCAGCGCCACGATAATTAATATCAAGGCAAGCTTTTACGCATAAATCACCGATGTTTTTGCGTTGTTCCATCGTGATGCCGGGCGCAGGTGCTTCTTCAAGAATTTTTTGATGACGGCGTTGCATGGAGCAATCACGCTCGCCTAAATGAATGGCATTGCCTTGACCGTCTCCCAATACTTGAATTTCAATGTGACGTGGATTTTCTAAAAACTTTTCCATGTAAACTTCGTCATTATTAAAGGCAGCGCCCGCTTCTGTTTTGGTCATGGCGATTGAATTAATTAATTCGCTTTCTTCTCTGACAACGCGCATGCCGCGTCCGCCACCACCGCCTGATGCTTTAATAATTAACGGGTAACCAATTCTTTTGGCAATCTTGAGGTTTAATTCCGCGTCATCGCTCAATGCGCCGTTGGACCCGGGGATGCATGGTACGCCCGCTTTTCGCATTGCTTCGATTGCGGATACTTTATTTCCCATCAAGCGAATTGTTTCTGCTTTCGGGCCAATAAACGTAAAGCCGCTTTGCTCAACGCGTTCTGCAAAATCTGCATTTTCAGCCAGAAAGCCGTAGCCAGGATGAATGGCGTCAGCATGTGAAATTTCAGCAGCGCTAATAACAGCCGGAATGCTTAAGTAACTCAACGCAGAACTGGCGGGGCCGATACAAACAGATTCGTCCGCCAATTTCACGTGCATTAAATTTTGGTCGGCTGTTGAATAAACGGCAACGGTTTTAATGCCTAATTCTTTGCAGGCGCGATGAATGCGCAGTGCGATTTCGCCGCGGTTGGCGATGAGGACTTTTTTTAACATGGCAATGCTTCCTGAAAATAATTTTTGGTGAGAATCGCACGCAGGCTGACGCCCACGTTTCTGTGCTATTTAAATTATTCTTTTTCGATGATAAATAGGGGTTGATCGTATTCAACCGGCTGCGCATTTTCAACCAAGCGCGCGCTGATAATGCCGCTGGCATCCGCCTCGATTTTATTAAACATTTTCATTGCTTCAATGATACATAAGGTATCGCCCGCTTTTACTTTTTGCCCAACAGCAACGAAAGGGGGGTTGCCTGGCGTTCCTGATAAATAAACTGTGCCGACCATGGGTGACTTAACGTGATGACCATCCGGTTGAACGTGTTTTGGCGCAGACGCTTCAATTGAGATGGGTGCGGGGGCAATAACAGCGGGCGCTGCAATGTGTTGTGTGTAAGTAGGAATCGCATTGGTGTGACAGCTAATGCGAACGGAGTCGTCGCCCGATTTTACTTCTAATTCGCCGATGCCGGTTTCTTTAACAAGTTCAATCAGTTTTCTTATTTTTCTGGTGTCCATCGGATCCTCTTTTTGTGTGATTTAAATAATTATCTGCTGCGAGTAACGCTAGTTTGTAACTGGTTGCGCCAAATCCACTGATGGTGCCAATAGCGATATCTGAAAAATAGGAATGCTGTCGAAATGATTCGCGCGCCATGATATTGGAGAGATGTACTTCAATAAACGGGATCGCAACGGCCAATAAAGTATCGCGAAGTGCGATGCTGGTGTGTGTAAAGGCGGCGGGGTTCATGATGATAAAATCCGTTTTTTCATGCGGCGCTTGTTGAATGCGTTCTATTAATTGATATTCGGCATTGCTTTGAAAGGTGGTGATTGCGTGGTCCCATTCTGCTGCTTGCTGGATTATCAGATTGTTGATATCCTCCAGTCGATCGCTGCCATAGTGGTTTGGCTCGCGCGTGCCAAGCAAGTTCAAATTAGGGCCGTGAATTATCAAAATTTTTGCCATTCATGCATTGTGCCTTACTTGCATGATGTTGTCTAGTTCGATGCAGTTGTCAGCACGTTAGCAGCAGTTTGGTCTAAATGCTTAGAAAATGCGTTGGCGGGCAAATAACCAATGATGCGCGAATTCGGCACCTCCGATCCGTTATAGAAAAACAAGATCGTTGGCGGCGCGACAACCCTGTAATTCTTCTCAACTATCTGATTTTCAAGTGAATTTTCACTAACGTCCGCTTGCAATAATGTATAATGGGATAATTTTGACTGAATGAGCGGGTTGGAAAAAGTAAGCGAATTGAATTCTTTGCATGCCAGACACCAGTTCGCCGAAAAGTCGAGCATCACCGGCTTGGTCGTGGCTTTTAATGCGGCATTGACGTCGGCAATCGAATGCACTTGGTGAAAAGCCAGTGGTGGTTTCGATTTCTCGAAGTTGGGCAGAACGCGTTGAATCATGGTTGCTGCTACAACCAATAACAAAGCACCTAAAATATATTTAACCGCATTCATCCATTTCCCGGGCTTGGGTAAAATTCGCGTGCCCAGCGCGCCAATCAATAACAAAGGGGCGCCCATCCCAATACTCATTGAAAATAAAGCCGCGCCGCCAAGTATCACGTTCCCGCTTTTGCTGATGAACCCCAATACGGCAACCAAGGGCGGTGTGACACAAGGCGACAAAATTAATGTCGACAAGCATCCCATCATGGCAACGCCAAAATAGGTGCCGCCCCTTTGGTGATAACTTTTTTCAGCAATATACGCGCGGAGTTTTTCTGGTAATTGAATGGTGAATAATCCAAATAAAGACAGTGCCATTAAAACAAATAAAAAACCAAAACAAATAATAATCCAGGGTTGTTGAAAAATGACCTGAACATTGCTGCCTAACATCGCAAATAAAATACCGGCAGCAGCATAAGTCAAACTCATTCCTAAAACATAAAATAGGGACAATAAAAAAGAATGTGAATGCGCTTTATTTTCCCGGCCCAGAATAATGGCAGATAAAATGGGAATCATGGGCAACACGCAAGGCGTTAATGACAGCAAAAGGCCGAAGCCAAAAAACCCCAGCATAATAAGAAAAAATGAATGGTGTGCGAGTAATTTTAAAAATTTGTTATGAATGATCAATTTCAGTGGTGGTGCAATATCAATATTTAATGCAGAGACAGGCTGCATATAGTTGGCACTTAAATTGATTGAAATTAATTTTGTGATGGGCGGATAACAATAGCCTGCTTTCGAGCATCCTTGATAATGCGCCTGTAAAATAATATTTTTTTCATCAGATTGAATAATGGGAATGGGAATAATAAGTTTTTTAGAATATACATCAAAGTTGCCTAAGCTTGTTTTTAAGGTTTCCGTGCTTGCGGGAAATAATGGATTGCCCAGCTGTGCATTCGCTGGTTTTATCGCGCGAAATGAAAAATGTTTTTGATATAAATAATAATTCGGTGCGATTTTCCATGTTAATAATACGGTTTGATAATCTTTTGCTGTGCCAGAAAACTGAAATGCTTGTTCGGGCGATAAGGGTGTTGTTGCTGACCAAGCAAATGGCATGCTAGCAAGAATAAGAGAGATGAGCAGGAAAAATGTTTTTATGGTTTTCATAAGGGGCTGTTAGCGTCCGTCCTGGGTTGTAAGTTGTTTTTTTAAGTGCTTCGTACGTATGCGCGAGGGCTGCCGCCGCTCGCTTCTGATGGTTTCCTGCTGTGTTTGCGCGAGGGCTGCCGCCGTTCGCTTCTGTTGGCTTCTTGCTGCCCTCGTGTTATTTAAGGCTTCGCAATACATACTGCAAAATGCCGCCATGCAAATAATAATTTAATTCGTTAATGGTATCGATACGACACAAAACATCAATGCTTTCAGATTTCCCATCAGCGCGCGTAACTTGCAATTGCAATTTTTTGCCTGGTTTTAAGCCATTATCAACACCGGCAATATTAATTATTTCAGAACCATTTAATTGCAATGTTTTGCGTGTTGCGCCATTTATAAATTCCAGCGGTAAAACACCCATGCCAATTAAATTTGAGCGATGAATACGTTCAAAGCTTTCTGCAATGACGGCTTTAACGCCCAATAATAAGGTCCCTTTTGCTGCCCAGTCGCGTGATGAGCCTGTTCCATATTCCGCACCTGCAAAAATTACCAATGGCGTATTTTCTTTTTTATATTCCATTGCGGCATCGTAAATTGAAAGCTGCGCGCCATCAGGGAAATGCTTTGTATAGCCACCCTCAATATTATCCAGCATTTCATTTTTAATTCTGATGTTGGCAAAAGTACCGCGCATCATAATTTCGTGATTGCCGCGTCGCGCGCCATAAGAATTAAAATCCAATTGGGATACGCCGTGTTCTTTTAAATATTGTCCAGCGGGACTGTCGAGTTTGATCGCGCCAGCAGGAGAGATGTGATCGGTTGTCACGCTGTCGCCTAAAATAGCTAATATACGCGCATTTTCAACGTTTTTTGGCGCATCAGGTTTTTCTTTCATGCCTTCAAAATAGGGTGGCAATTTGACGTAGGTTGATTTGTCATCCCAAGCGTAGGTTTCAGTTGGCGCAGTTTTAATAGACTGCCATGTTTCATCGCCTTCAAAAATTTCACTGTATTCTTTTGCAAACATGCTTTGTGTCACGTCTTGTAATGCGTTTGACACTTCTTCGGTCGTTGGCCAAATATCTTTAAGGTAAATTTTTTCGCCTTTGTTATTTTCAGCAATCGGATCTTTTGATAAATCAATATTCATCGTGCCGGCCAATGCATAAGCAACAACAAGCGGCGGAGATGCCAGCCAATTGGCGCGCACTTGCGGATGAATGCGACCCTCGAAATTGCGATTGC
>JAPLRF010000047.1:0-23284 GCA_026399315.1 Gammaproteobacteria bacterium | reverse complement strand
TAACAAAATGGTTGCCAGATAAAACAGCGCAGGCAACCATTTTGTTATCGTTAATGGTTTTTGCAATTGGCTCATTTAAGGGGCCAGAATTACCGATGCAAGTGGTGCAACCATAACCTACTAAATAAAACCCCAATTTTTCCAGTGGAATTAACAAATCTGTTTTCTTCAAATAATCGGTAACGACCTTCGACCCAGGTGCTAAGGATGATTTTACCCACGGCCTTGCAGAAAGGCCTTTTTCTAAGGCTTTTTTTGCCAGCAATCCCGCTGCTAACATAACGGAGGGGTTGGATGTGTTTGTGCAGCTGGTAATCGCCGCAATAACCACGTCCGCATGATGCAAATCAAAACCATCGCCGGTTGAAAATGATTTTGTTGGGTCTGTTACTTTGTTTGAATCAAGAAAATCCTGTACGGCTTTGGGCAATGCGTTAACGGGTACGCGGTCCTGCGGACGCTTTGGTCCTGCAACGTTCGGTACAACGGTAGATAAATTTAATGCTATTGTGTCAGAAAATTCAGGTTCAATTGTGTTTTCATCGTGCCACATGCCTTGTGCTTTCATGTACTGTTGTACTAGTTCGATAGTGTTTTTATCGCGATTCGTTAGCGTCATGTATTTAATGGTTTCTGCATCGATTGGGAATAGTCCACAGGTTGCGCCATATTCCGGTGCCATGTTAGCGATCGTTGCGCGGTCCGCCAATGCCAAATATTTTAATCCTGGGCCGTAGAATTCAACAAATTTTCCGACAACGCCTTTTGAACGTAACATGTGCGTGATGGTTAATACCAAATCGGTTGCGGTGATGCCTTCATTTAATTTGCCCTCTAAACGAAATCCAATAACATCAGGAATGAGCATGGAAACAGGCTGCCCGAGCATCGCGGCTTCAGCTTCGATTCCGCCAACCCCCCAACCTAAAACACCTAAGCCGTTAATCATCGTTGTGTGGCTGTCCGTTCCGACCACTGTGTCTGGAAAGGCGTGTTTTTCACCGTTTTGTTCGTTGTGCCAAACGCCTTTTGCCAAATACTCTAAATTAACTTGATGACAAATACCGGTGCCGGGCGGAACCGCTTGGAAATTATTAAAGGTTTGTTGTCCCCATTTTAAAAATTGATAGCGCTCGTGATTTCGGTCCATTTCAACCGTGACATTTTGAATAAACGATTGATCTGTTCCGTAATAATCTACTTGGACAGAGTGATCAATGACTAAATCAACGGGGCACAAAGGATTAATTTTCTCAACATTGCCGCCCAATTTTTTCATGGCGTCTCGCATTGCCGCCAAATCAACAACAGCAGGAACACCCGTGAAATCCTGCATTAAAACGCGTGCAGGGCGGTATGCAATTTCATGTTCGGAGTGCTTTGTCTCTAACCATTTTGCAAAAGCCTCAATGTCTTTTTGCGTGGTTGTTTCGCCATCTTCAAAACGCAATTGATTTTCTAATAATATTTTTAATGAAAAAGGTAATCGCTTAATGTGCGGGAATTTTTTTTCCAGTTCGGGGATGCTGGAATAATGATAGGTTTGGCCATTGACGGATAATTGGCGGCGAGTTTGATAAGTGTCATTCATGGGGGCCTCGGTGTTACGTTTCAGATGCGACATTGTATACCGTGTGCGGGTGAAAATAGAAGGGTGGTTTGAAAAAACAGTAAGGCTCTCGCATAATTTTACTGTCATTTTGCTTTTAAGTGAAGATCGGCGCAAGCAAAAGAAGAAGTGACAAGCAGCGTGCTGATTGAGGTAACTGTTGCGGATAGCTTGTGGTATTTCATAAAATCCCTCTTTATTAATTTTTTCATCCGTGACTTTTTTATCTTAACCGAATACTAAGCGTACCGAAAAAACAATGAGTTATTACGGCTATGCGGCGAAAATCAGCGCATTATTTAATTAATAAAACCTTAATTTCTATGGTGTAAACTACCCTTAGATATTGTGCATGCAAGCATTTTTGTCCGCTGTTTAAATGTCATCATGAGGTGTAATTGTGGGTAATTCATGCAGTAGGATCGATAAGTTAGATGAAAAAAACAATTCTCGGGAAAAAGCATCTCCTGTTCTTGCTCCTGCGCCAAAAGAACAAGAAACAAACATAAGACATGCTCAAGATATGCCAGATAAGCAGGTTGTTAATCCGCTCGTTCCGCCATCAGTTGCTGTTAAGAATATTCCCCGTCGTCGCGATCAAAACAGCCCTAAAAATCCGCCGAGAAAAGATTTGCCCTTTATTGAAAAAGACAACGCGGGTCAGATAATGATGGAGGCGACGCAAGCAGAATCTCTTTCTTCTGAAGGCACCTCCCTCGATACCTGTGACGCAACACTAGAAATATGGGCAGATGAACAAAGGTCGTCAACTACCTTGCATGGTTTTCATGGCAATACAGCCTGGCTTTTTGGTGAAGCAAAACCGTCAATTATCCCAATAGAAGATTTATTGCCGCAGGCTATTCAAGCTAAGCATATGTTATGGATAAAAACCCTTTTGCTAGATAAAAAAAATGCGCGGGGAAATTGGCATTCCCTGTCGTTGATGTTGAGCCGACCTGTGCTAATTTATAACCCATTATTAAAATGCAAAGAAAAAATTAGTGTAAAAATGGAATTTAAGACCATCGATAGTCTTGCCGGCAAAGCGATATTTTCTGTAAAGCTGACAAGATTGGATTCTGCTTCCCCGGCTGCAGACCCGTTAGCGCTATCCTCTTCTGGCAACAAAATGACGCTATTCTCAAATTTACTAAAAGCAGACGCTTTAGATGCTTCAAAACAAACGCCAAAAAAACGAACAATGATTAATGTAAAAGTCATGCCGGACATTTTTTCACCTGCTGTTAATGAACCGTCACAAAATGAACTGGGTTTCGCTAAGAGTGTTCTCGGCGAAGCGAGCGATGGCATGTGTTTGCCCGCGCATTGTAGAGGGAAAAGATTATGTTATGCTGTATTGAATGAGCAGGGCCACCGGATTTTCTTGTCGCGCAATTATTTTAAGATGGGCGATGCCATTTTTTGGGAAGAAAGTGATTTTGTAAATTGCGCTTCTCAACAAGGCAAGATCAAAAAACTTGTTAATATTGAAACAAAAAATATTTCATTTATGGTAATCCACGAATTAAATTATCTGCATTTTTTAAATGAATTTAAAGTGGCGATTTATCAAAGAAGCGAAGCGAATTTTTTTGAACACATTGCTGATGAGATTCCCTGTTCTGCAATGGAACTTATTGGTCGAAATGATGTTGTTTTCAATATGTCGCACGCGGCTACCTTCTTGCTCGATGCGCAATCCTTTGAAAAACAATGTTCAGAAATTCCGCTGAATATAGCCACTAAAGCAAAAGAAAATTTTACTTTTTATGATATGGGCTTGAATGATTTTGTTGATAATCCTCGCATGGTTTCAGAGGCGGCGCTGAAAAATTTACCGCTGTCGATTTTGCGGCTACTGATAAGTTTGCATGACGGAAAATTGTCCAAGGCCCGAAAAAAATATGTTTACAATGGTTTTCAACTGAAGGACATTTTGTTGAATCTTTCGGCAGATAAAATTGAATTGCAGTTGCGTGATCTTGAAAACTGCAGGGAAATGGGAAGCCGTTATTCATCAACGCAAGATAATGAACAAACTTTTCTTTCTCCGGAGCTGCTGTATTTTTTAAGCAAAAATAAAGTTGCTGTTAATCTGGATTTGATCAGTCGCGTAAAGGGTTTTGTTGACGCTATTGATCCCGTTAATCTCCCTTTTTTCGAAAACTATTTTTTCTACGATGCTGGAAGCGAGGCGTTTACAGTTGGATTAGTGCTCGCTTCAGTAATTAATAAAATATTTACCGCGCCGGATCTCCAGGCCTACAAAGAAGATATGCTAAAAATCACATCATTGTTGTTATCTTACAATATCAGCGCGCGCGCCAGTTTACTGACGGTTTTAGCAGCTTATCGTTATTTATACGAAGTATCAGAAAATAGTTCACAAGAACAAAAATATAAAATCACATATGGTAACCTCACCGCAGCCTTAATTAAACTAGCGGATTTCTATCCTGAGCAGCCTAATTTTTATGAATTTCACGTTTACGTTCAAAAGGAGTTGCGTGTTGCTGTGCCTGGTGATCGCAGGATGGATATTGACTGTGTCACAAAATTAATTAATTTATTCGATTATATGAAAGTTTCCTTGGCTCCGCTTAATAAAATGGAAATTGATAAAATAGTGAATGTGTTTAAGTGGGAGATTTCCACGATTACCAACTTGACTTTATTATCCGATTATCAATTTTCCCCGCCAACTCGGCCGATCCGCTTTTCGGAAACCTTTAAAATAATAGCAGATATTATTTTTGCTTATGATGCTGCAAGGAAGTTAATTTCAACATCATTATTTTTTAATAAATCAGGCTCTGAGTTGATTGTCGACACTATCGATAAATATAAAGAAAATTTATGTGATTTAACGGCAGAAGCGCTTGATAACGTGATGATAGAAGCGGGTATGAAAAAATCGGCTGCTCTGTGTGCTGATTCTTCGTCTGCGCCGCATTTTCTTCCGTCGACTTGAAATGTCGAACGGAAACAAAGCGATAACATTATAATTTGTTTAAATTTTAATGCGGGCGCCCTGTATCAAATATTGGATGATATTTTAATCAGATTCATTTACATTACACGCCTTATCCAACAAAGAGTGACTCTGATGCCTGACTTATCCTTTTCGACGCTCAATTTAAAAGCCAACCTGTTGGAAAATCTAGATTCTCTTGGTTACACGCAGATGACGGCGATACAAGCGCAAAGCTTGCCTGCTATGCTTCAAGGCGCAGATGTTATCGGCCAAGCCAAAACAGGTTCGGGTAAAACGGCTGCTTTCGCACTGGCGCTGCTGGAAAATCTCAATGTGAAAAAATTTGCGATACAGGCAATTGTATTGTGTCCAACGCGTGAATTGGCTGATCAAGTGGCGAAAGAAATCCGTCAATTGGCGCGAAGTATTCACAATATCAAAGTACTCACCTTGTGCGGTGGCATGCCTCTTGGCCCACAAATTGGTTCGCTCAGTCATGGTGCGCATATTGTTGTTGGGACACCGGGGCGCATTGAAGACCATCTTCGCAAACAAACATTGAATCTCGAGCACGTTAATACTTTTGTGTTGGATGAGGCGGACAGAATGTTGGAAATGGGTTTTCAAGATGCGCTTGATGCAATTGTGGGTCAAATACCAAAGCAGCGACAAACGCTGTTGTTTAGTGCCACTTATACGGATGAAGTAAAAAAAATTGCTAAAACAATGATGAAAAATCCGATCACTGTCACGACTGAAGAAACGCATGATGACGCAACGATCGATCAGCATTTTTATCTTGTTAGTCATGATGAAGAACGTATTGAAGCATTGCGCTTATTGCTGATGCACTACACGCCTGAATCGACGATTGTTTTTTGCAATACAAAAAATGAAACTGAGGTGGTTGCCGATTCGCTTGTTGCCAAGGGTGTGAGTGCCATTGCATTGCATGGCGATCTTGAGCAAAGAGACAGAACCAAAATCTTGACATTATTCAGCAATAAAAGTGTTTCTGTATTGGTTGCGACGGATGTTGCTGCGCGGGGATTAGATATTGATTCTGTAACGGCGGTGATTAATTATCATATTGCAAAAGATCCCGAAGTGCATGTGCATCGAATTGGGCGAACAGGAAGAGCGGGGAATTCAGGGATGGCGTTGTCACTTTATGCAAAAAAAGAAGATTATAAAATAAAAATTCTGGAAGAATATCTCAATAAAAAAATAGAATCTGAAGCGCTGCCACCAAAAACAGTCTTAAAAAACACTATAAAAGCACCGCAAATGAAATGCATTTTAATTGATGGCGGGAAAAAACAAAAATTGCGTGCCGGCGATATTTTAGGTGCGTTAACAGGGGCAAAAGGCATTTCTGGAAAAGACGTCGGTAAAATTAATATATTAGATTTTCACGCCTATGTTGCGATTGAAGCTGCTGTGGCAAAACAAGCCATTAGAATATTAACGGAAGAAAAAATAAAGGGTCGTGCCTTTCGGGTAAAATTGATTACGTGATTTTTTGATAACTTGTGAGAACTAAATAATGACCAATAAAGTAAAAATGCTCAACACCGATTCCGTTCAAAAATTTTTATTGGAAAATAGGGATGTGCGCGGCGTGATTGTACGTTTAACCGAAAGTTATCAAGCGATTCTAAAACAGCACAATTACTCTGCGATTGTGCAGCAACGTTTGGGTGAAGTGTTGGTGGCCAGCGCACTGTTGGTTGAAACCATTAAATTAAATGGTCGCATGACAATTCAATTTCAAAGTGAAGAAGGTGCGATTCAATTATTGGTTGCGCAAATTAACAGTGAAGGACATTTGCGTGGATTAGCGCAATGGAACCCAGATGCAACGGATGCTGAATTGTCGGGTGGATTTGGAAAAGGCGAATTGGTGATTACGATTTTCCAAAAGGGGCATGAGCGTCCGATGCAGGGAATTGTGTCGTTGGAAAATAGAACGATTTCAGAAGCACTGACCTTTTATTTTTTACAGTCCGAACAATTGCCAACGACGTTTTCGCTTTCAGTAACAGATAAATACGCAGTGGGTATGTTATTGCAATTATTGCCCGAGCAAGAAAATTTTGAGCGAAAAACTTCATGGGAATTAATCACGGATCGCATTAAAGAAATCAATGCGGGTGAAATATTTTATGATAATAACGCCTCTTTTTTAACGTATTATTTTCCTGAAGATGATATTCGATTGTTTGATGCGCGTGAATTAAAATTTCAATGCGGTTGCTCTGTTGAAAAAATGGAAAATGCGATTTACATTTTGGGTGAAGCGGAAGCGAATGCGGTTTTAAAAGAGAAACCTGAAATTCTAGTAACCTGTGAATATTGCAATCATGAATTTGGGTTTGATCGTGAAAAAGTAGAGGCAATATTTCGGCAGCATTGATTCGGTTGAAATCTTTCCTTGAAGAAAGGAAAGATATGCTGTAATCTTTACTTTATATCAGGACAGTTTTTATTAAATCTATCCTTTTCTAAAGGAAATGTTATGGACGAGCAAGCGCTGCTTGAAATGTTATTAGGTGAGTTTTATTATAAATTACAGTGTGTTAGCATCATTCATCGTGATGCTGTCTTTCCTGTGGCGGACAACAAAATCAAAGTCGCCATTGGGATGAGACGCGCAGGTAAAACATCGTTTTTGCTCCAAACAATACAATCCCTGTTGACCAAAAATATCTCGATTACCCAAATTTTGTATATTAATTTCGAAGACGATCGATTGATGCCATTGACCCGCGAGAAATGTGCGAAATTAATCGAGGCCTTTTATGCCTTATATCCAGAGAACCATGATCGCCATTGTTATTTTTTTCTCGATGAAATTCAGATGGCGCCGGATTGGGCCGTTATTATTCGGCGTTTTCATGACAGCAAAAATGCAACTATCTATTTGTCTGGCTCGTCGGCCAAGTTATTGAGTAAAGAAATTCACACTAGTTTGCGAGGACGCTCACTGTCAACTGAAATTTGGCCGATGAGCTTTAAGGAGTATTTGCTTGCTAAAAAAACAAATTTTCAAACAAATTTGTTTTCTCAAAAAAAACAAGATCAATTGAAAAAATATTTTGAAGCTTATTTGATTGGCGGCGGATTTCCAGAAGTGGTTGATTTTGATTCTGATGTGCGTATCAAAACGCTGCAAGAATACATTGATGTTGTTATTTACCGCGATATTATTGAACGTCATGGTGTAAAAAGTACGGCCTTATTGAAATACTTGATTTTGTTTGTTATTCAAAATAGCGGCGCATCATTTTCAATTAATAAATTTTATAATGACGTTAAATCACAAGGCTATCAAATAAGCAAAGATGTTTTATATGATTACATGCACTATATCGAAGATGCGTATTTGGCTTTTTCTGTTGCGCTCTATGATCGGTCATTGCGTAAGGTTCAAACCAACCCCAAAAAAATATACGCGATTGATCCTGGTTTAATTAATGCGGTGATATTAAATAAGCAGTATGATTTCGGCCGATTATTCGAGACGGTTGTTTATTTGGATTTAAGACGACAGGGCTGTAAAGTGAGTTACTATATTACGCGTGAGCGTTTTGAGGTTGATTTCCTGGCGCAAACAGTTGATGGCCGACAAAAATTAATTCAAGTGTGTTGGGATGTGTCGGATGAGGAAACATTGGCGCGTGAAACCAGGGCGTTGAAAGCTGCAGAAAAGGAATTAAAAATAGAAGGGGAAATCATTACTTTGAATTCCTATTTGAAAAAAGGGGTCTATTTTTAATTTTTATTTTCTTTCTTTCGCGCGCATGCTTGTAGTTTTTGATATTCATCATCAACTGATTTGCTGTGATACGCCTGAAAATATTGCATCAAGAGTGCAATACCCCAGCCTAAGATAATCCAAACTGGCCAAAAATTGCCGCGCCCTGAGAAATACCAAATGCCAACCATGAAAATGACGGTCGCTATGTAGGATAGAAAACTCCGGCGAAACCCCACTCTGCTTTTTGCTGTTTGCCACAATGAATGGTCCTTTCCGTTTTCTGTGCTCATACAATGACTCCTTAAGTTCGAAAAATTATATCAGAGCCCCCTTGAATTCCCAAGCATCGCCCTCATCTCACATGCATTGGGACGGTTGTCTTGATGAGTAAATAATTTAGGAGATAGAGACGTGAAAATTAAACCTTTACATGATCGAGTTGTGATCAAGCGCTTAGACGAAGAACGCACATCAGCGGGTGGAATTGTGATTCCAGATTCAGCTGCAGAAAAACCGGTTCGTGGAACAGTAATGGCGATCGGAACTGGAAAAGCATCCACTGACGGAAAAATTATTCCTATGGTTGTAAAAGTAGGCGATACCGTGTTGTTTGGCAAATATTCCGGAACAGAAATTAAAATCGACGGCGAAGAATTAATCGTGATGCGCGAAGATGATGTGATGGCGGTAATCGAAAAATAATTTGCTTAGCATTAAGCTGGTGAATGTAGCACGGAAGCGCTGGCGTTAGCCCGCGCGCAATGAATAAAATTATTATTGAGGTATAAACAATGTCCGTAAAAGAACTTAAATTCGGCCCAGATGCATTACATGCAATGGCAAGTGGTGTTAGCAAATTGGCTGGCGCTGTAAAAGTAACATTGGGACCACGCGGTCGTAATGTTGTGTTAGATAAATCATTCGGCGCACCAACTATCACAAAAGATGGCGTGAGTGTTGCGAAAGAAATTGAATTACCCTGCAAATTTGAAAACATGGGCGCGCAAATGGTAAAAGAAGTCGCGTCACAAACGTCTGATTTAGCGGGCGATGGCACAACAACGGCAACTGTTTTAGCAGAAGCAATTTTGTTAGAAGGTATTCGTTCTGTTGCTGCTGGCATGAATCCAATGGATTTGAAACGCGGTATCGATAAAGCGGTTATTGCGGTGACAGCGGAATTGAAAAAGATTTCAAAACCCTGCGCTGATAATAAAGCAATCGCACAAGTTGGCACGATTTCTGCAAACTCTGATGAATCTATCGGCAACATCATTGCACAAGCGATGGAAAAAGTGGGCAAAGAAGGCGTTATCACTGTTGAAGACGGTTCTGGTTTTGAAAATGAATTAACTGTTGTTGAAGGTATGCAGTTTGACCGTGGTTATTTGTCTCCTTACTTCATCAACAATCAACAAAGCATGAGTGCAGAATTAGATGCACCCTTTATTTTGGTGGTTGATAAAAAGATTTCAAACATTCGCGAAATGTTGCCTGTGTTGGAAGCGGTTGCAAAAGCAGGTAAACCATTGTTGATTATCGCTGAAGATGTTGAAGGCGAAGCATTGGCAACCTTGGTTGTGAACACGATTCGCGGCATTGTTAAAGTATGTGCGGTAAAAGCACCTGGCTTTGGCGATCGTCGTAAAGCAATGTTGCAAGATGTGGCTATTTTAACAGGCGCGAAAGTGATTTCTGAAGAAGTGGGCATGTCATTGGAAACAGCGACACTAGAAGAATTGGGTTCTGCAAAACGCGTTGTGGTTACAAAAGAAAACACAACCATTATTGACGGTTCAGGTTCAGTGACAGAAATTAAATCACGCATCGAACAAATTCGCCGTGAAGTGGAAGACACGTCTTCTGATTACGATCGTGAAAAATTGCAAGAACGTTTGGCGAAATTGGCTGGCGGTGTTGCGGTAATCAAAGTAGGCGCATCAACTGAAATTGAAATGAAAGAAAAGAAAGCGCGCGTGGAAGATGCATTGCATGCAACCCGTGCTGCTGTTGAAGAAGGTGTGGTTCCGGGCGGTGGTGTTGCATTACTTCGAGCAGCGCGTGCTATTTGCAATTTGAAAGTGGACAACGATGATCAACGTGTGGGTGTTGAGATTTTGTGTCGTGCATTGCAGTCACCTTTGCGTCAAATCGTGAAAAACGCAGGCGAAGAAGCAGCGGTTATTTTGGCAAAAATTGCTGAAAGTAAATCCGATAGCTTTGGTTATAACGCTGCGACAGGTGAATACGGCGACATGATTGAAATGGGCATTTTAGATCCAACTAAAGTAACCCGCACTGCATTGCAAAAAGCAGCTTCAATTTCAGGCTTAATGATCACGACAGAATGTAGGCGCTGGTGGTATGGGCGGCATGGGTGGTATGGGCGGAATGATGTAAAAAGCACAGAAGCGAGGGCGGTAGCCCTTGCGCAAAGTGTATTTCGCGTAAAAAAAACCCCGCTTTCGCGGGGTTTTTTTAAGCGTCAAACGAAAAAAATTCAGCTTTAATCGAAGGCTTAACATTTCGCTTAGCGCTTGGTGAGATCAATGTCGGTTGATGTACGTCAATCCTACTCCCCGTAAAATAATTTTGTCAACAAATTAATCAAAGTTTGTGCAAAATTATTGGGTGTAAGGGATCGGCTATCTGAAATCGCTTGTTACTTTTGGTTTTTACAGAATAATATTTTATAGGGATAGCTGATAACTGACCCTGACACCATTCTACCCTTGCATTCACTCACCAACATGAATGAAAATAGACTTCCTAAATTACCCATTAAAGGAATTCCCGCGTGCTCACCAGTCAATTTTTATTAGCCACTTTAAAAGAAACGCCTGCCGATGCTGAATTAGTCAGCCATCAATTGATGTTGCGCGCAGGATTGATTCGTAAATTAGCAAGCGGTCTTTACACGTGGTTGCCATTGGGTGTGCGGGTATTAAAAAAAGTAGAAAATATTGTGCGTGACGAAATGAACCGTGCGGGCGCATTGGAAATTTTAATGCCTGCGGTTCAGCCAGCAGAATTGTGGATTGAAACGGACCGTTGGGAAAAATATGGCAGTGAATTATTAAAAATAAAAGACCGACATGAGCGTGAATTTTGTTTTGGTCCGACACATGAGGAAGTGGTGACGCACTTAATGCGCAATGAATTAAGCAGCTACAAGCAATTGCCAGTCAACGTTTATCAAATACAAACAAAATTTCGAGATGAAATTCGCCCTCGATTTGGCGTGATGCGGGCGCGTGAATTTCTGATGAAGGATTCCTATTCGTTTCATCTGGATACGGATTCGTTGAAAGAAACATATCAGGTGATGTATGACACTTATTTCAGGATTTTTACACGCCTGGGTTTAAAGTTCCGTGCTGTGTTCGCAGACACGGGGCAAATTGGCGGTGCATTTTCACATGAATTTCAGGTGATAGCAGAATCAGGCGAAGATATTATTGTGTATAGCGATCAAAGTGATTATGCCGCGAATATTGAACGGGCAGAAAATTTAGAAAAAACACATCCTGTCAAAGAAGGTGATACAAGCCCGGATGGTAAAGGAAAATTGCGTTTTGCGCGCGGTATTGAAGTGGGGCACATATTTCAATTGGGCGATAAATACAGCAAATCAATGAATTTAACGGTGCTCACCGAAGAAGGAAAATCATTGCATCCGCAAATGGGTTGTTATGGCGTGGGTGTATCGCGCATTGTTGCTGCCAGTATTGAGCAAAATCACGATGAAAAAGGCATTATTTGGCCGGATGCTATGGCGCCTTTTCAAATTGCGATTGTGCCCATGCAAATGCATAAAGCGCATCGCGTGCGAGAACAGGCGATGAAATTATACAATGAATTAAAATCATTGGGTTTTGATGTGCTGTTGGATGATCGCAAAGAACGGCCGGGCGTGATGTTTGCAACAATGGATTTAATTGGTATTCCGCATCGCATTGTGATCAGTGAGCGCGGAATAGATGCCGGCACGGTAGAATATAAATATCGCACGAACGATGAAGTGGAGCATATTCCATTTGAAAACATGATATCGGTTTTGCAAAATAAAATGTGAATGTAATTTATATGACAATTCCAGATAATTATCGCAAACCTTTTTTTATCGCTATCGCGGTGCATGCGCTTGTCTTAATTGTTTTGATTGTTAATTTTGCGCCGACGGTTTTCCGTGCACCGCCGTCGTCTGGGCCACAGCAAATTATTCATGCAACAGCGATTATTCAGCCCAGCGCATCAACACCGCAGCCACAGACTCCACAGCAGGATTCTGCGAAAATAGCGCATCAAGAAAAAGTTGCGCATCAAGAAAAAGTAGAACTTAAAAAAGCAGCTGAAGCGCGGGCCTTAGCAGCAAGCGCACAAAAACAAAAAGCAGCCTTGGTTCTCAAAGAAGTTGAAACAGCAAAACTACAAAAAATAGCTGCACTTAAAAAAGAAACAGCAGCGCGTGCAGCAGCCAGTGCAAAATTGCTTAAGCAAGAGAAATTAAAAGCAGAAGAAAAAAAATTGGAAGCGATTGTTCAAAAAAATGCATTATTGGCCGAACAAAAAAAAATTAAAAAAGAAACAGAAGCGCGCGCGTCAGCAAGTGCGCTATCAGCGGAGCAAAAAAAATTACAGCAGCAGTTAATGCAGCAACAATTAAATAGCGAACAAAAAAACATTACGCAAGTGCAATCGCTTGCACAAGAAGGCGTAATTGACAAATACAAAGCGCAAATTTTAGCGAGCATTCAATCTAATTGGCGAATCGATAAAGTCAATAGTAAATTAAAATGTGTTTATTCAATTGCGTTGGCGCCAAACGGTGATGTTTTATCGGTTACTTTGCTTCATAGCAGTGGCGATACGGCATTGGATCAATCTGCCCAGCAAGCCATTCAACAGTCTTCACCGCTACCTGTTCCGAACAATCCCTCTTTATTTGGCAATTTTCGGCAATTGGTTTTGACACTGAGCCCGCAGGGATATTTGCATAGTTAATCCCCTTGTTTTTGCCTATAAAACGCGTAATATTGTTCAAAATATTGCGGGGTTTATTATGCGGCACTTTCAAAAGATTTTATTATTATCAATCGCAGGTTTATTTTTTCAAACACAAGCGCAAGCAGCGTTACAGCTGGAATTAACGCAAGGCATGAATGCGGCCATTCCCATTATGATTGTGCCTTTTGCGAATCAAACCAATAATGTGCCGGGCAATACGACGGTGTCGCAAATTATTTCAAACGACCTGCAAAACAGCGGTGAATTCAATGTAAAAGCGCCAAGCATGTTAACGGCGTTGCCAGTTCAAGTTTCTCAAATCAATACAAACTATTGGCAAAAACAAGGCGTTAACGATATCGTGATTGGCCAAGTGCATTCGCTGGGTGCTGGAAAATACGAAGTATTATTTCAGCTTGTGAATTTATATGCGCCCGTGAATCCGCAAAATCCCAATGCGGCTGTTTTATTGAGCCAAGGGTTTACGGTTAATCAAGCGGGTTTACGCGGCCTTGCGCACCACATCAGCGATATGATTTACCAGAAATTAACGGGTGTTCGCGGTATTTTTTCAACGAAAATTGCTTATGTGTTAGCGCAGCGTTATAACAACAGGGCATCGCACTATCAAATGATTGTTGCAGACGAAGACGGTTTTAACCCGCAAACTTTATTTTCTTCAACGCAGCCTATTATGTCGCCTACTTGGACGCGTGATGGCCGCAGCTTGGCTTATGTTTCTTTTGAAGGGCATCATCAATCCATCTACATGCAAAATTTAGTGTCGGGCAGTCGCCAGATTATTGCGCGCTTTCCAGGGGTTAATAGTTCCCCTGCGTTTTCGCCGAATAATCGTCGGCTTGCGATGGTCTTAACGTTAAATACAGGCAATCCGAATATTTATGTAATGGATTTGGCGACGCATCATTTAACGCAAATAACCAATGACAACGCAATTGATACCGAACCAACTTGGGCAGCCAATGGCAATTCTTTATTTTTCACGTCAAGTCGCGCGGGTGGACCAGAAATCTATCGCTATGACTTTGCAAGCCGACAAGTTGCGCGCGTGACATTTGATGGTGATTATAATGCGAGGGCGTGTCTAACAGCGGATGGCAATACCCTGGTTATTATTCACCGTGACGGTGGCGCTTACATTATTGCAAAACAAGATTTGAGTTCAGGCCGCTTAACTGCCTTGACGGATGGTGGCTCCGATGATTCGCCGAGCTTGGCTCCGAACGGAAAAATGATACTATATGGAACAAGATATGCAGGACATGAGGTATTGGGACTTGTGTCGATAGATGGCCGCGTGAAATTGCGCCTGCCATCGCAGCAAGGTGATGTGCAAGATCCATCATGGTCACCGTTTTTAAGTTAGCGCAGCACTGCGTCAATGTTTGTGTGAATGAATAGAAGCGGAAGCGATAGCGCAGCACTGCGTCAATGTTTGTGTGAATGAATAGAAGCGGAAGCGATAGCGACCGCGCAACTTGATTATAGATAAATGTTAATTCAAGTGAATAGAAGCGGAAGCGATAGCGACCGCGCGACTTGATTATAAATAAATGTTAATTCAAGTGAATGGAAGCGGAAGCGATAGCGACCGCGTGAATATTCGATAGTTTATAAAATTGTTTTTAATTGGGGATATCAAGGAGATAAGAAATATGAAAAAAGTATTAATAAAATTAGCGGTAATCGCAATTGCCGCAAGCAGTATGTTGGTTTTGTCATCGTGTTCAAAAAAACCGAATGCAAGTGACAATTCAGGCTCTGGTTCTGATGGCAGTCAAACGTATGGCATGAATTCAGGCAACACTGATTCAGACGGCTTCAAAATTAATTCAATGAAAGCCCCTTCAAATCAAACGTATTATTTTGCATTAAACAGCAGTGATATGCGTCCTCAAGACATGACTGCATTGACGAACCAAGCCAATTATTTGGCATCACATGCGACTGCGCATATTCGCTTAGAAGGTAATACGGATAATCGTGGTAGCCGTGAATACAATATCGGATTAGGCTGGCATCGCGATCAAACTGTTGCGCGTATTTTAGAGCAACAAGGTGTGCGTGCTAACCAAATCCAAATGGTAAGCTATGGTAAAGAAAATCCGGCTGTGCCAGGCAACAATGAACATGCGTGGGCGTTAAACCGTCGCGTCGATTTTGTTTATAAATAGGCGCAGAGGCGAGGGCAGTAGCCTTCGCGTGAATATAGTACAGAAGTGGGGGCGGTAGCCCTCACGCGAATTTGGATTGATCTTCCAGAGCTGACCTCAAAACAGGGCTAATTGCATGCAATTAAAATCACTTTACTTAACTGCCATCACCTTACTTTGCAGCGTTTCATTAACTACTTTTGCGAATGAAGCGCCGGTTGTCGATGCGGAGCAACAGCAAGAAGCAGTGAATAATACAACTCAGCCTGTGCAATCTACTGGGGGCGAATGGCAATCTGTTTCTTCTACCGATAATGCTGCCAGCAGTAATAATCCAGCGCCAGTAAACGCGCCACAACAAGCATCAGCATCTGAAAACGAATGGCAACCGGCCGCAGCACAGCAACCTGTTGCTAATGCACAAAATGCTGCGCCAAGTAATGCGCAAGCGCCCATCCCTGTTCAACAGGAAGCAATGGCGCCGTCAAGCGACAGTGGCTCCGTTAAGCAACGTGTTTCTCGTTTAGAGCAACAAGTTACCAATTACAATCAAATGAATTTGCCGCAAGAGGTTAACAATTTGCAGCAACAAAACGCCGCATTAAAAGGTCAGTTAGAAGTGGCGCAACATAATTTACAAACAGTAACCGATCAACAAAAATCTTATTATCAAGACTTACAGCAGCAAATTGCCCAATTGGAAAAAAACAAAAAAACAAAAGTAAGTGATAACAGTGCTGCTGACAATGCAAAAAATAAAACATCAACAGCATTTACCAAAAAAGAAAATATACCAACAGAAAATAAAACAGTGCTTGCTGATAATACAGCAGCAGCAACAACAGATGATTCACAATTAACGACAGGCTCAAGTGCAGATCAATCAACGGCATCAAGCGATTTATCCACGACCAAAAAAATTCCTTCGCTCAGTGATGCAGATACTTACGACAAAGCTTTTCGTTCACTGTCTGATAAACATTTTAATGCTGCAAAAAAAGGCTTTCATAATTATTTAAGTGATTATCCACAAGGACAATTTGCAGTGAATGCCCATTTTTGGTTGGGCGAAATTGCATTGATGAATCAGCATTATCCGACTGCTATCAAGGAATTCAAAACGGTTGTGAATGATTATCCGAAATCAACGAAAGTGCCCGATGCAAAATTAAAAATCGCGATGATCCATGCGGCCATGGGAAAAACAGCGGTTGCGCAAAAAGAATTTAAAGATATTCGAAAAGCTTATCCAGGAACAACCGCAGCGCAGTTGTCGAGTATTCGTTTGCAGCAGTTGGCGAATGCGACGAGTGTGAGTGTGCAGCAATAGAAAATCCCCCCGGTTTATGGACGAGATAATATATCGTTCATACGGTAATTATTGCGTCCACAAACCGACCCCCTTTTTCAAAGGGGGTGACCCTACTGCGCAACGAACCATAGCAGCGGACGGCAGCAGAATCTAGAAACGAACCATCAGAAGCGAGCGGCGGCAGCCCTCGCGCAAACCAGCAATCAGTTTTATTTCACAGGGGGTAGGGTGGGCTTCGGCACATCAGACAGTTTTATCTCAGCGGGCTTTTTACTGCTCACATACCCCTTGCTTGGGTTAAAAAGACCCATTTTCCCATGTGGAAGTCGCAGTTTTTCTTCCCTTCCTGTATTTGTACTCGAAGGCAATTTAAAAAGAGCAGGCGATAAATGGTCGTGAGGAATAGCTCCCTTGCCATTTTCGGTAGTATTTTGTGCGGTTTTAGTTTCTGCTGTGTGCGGTTGCGTATTAAATTTAGCATCACTCCCCACTTCCCCAGCTGCAAATACGGCTTTATTAGCTGCATCTTTTTGCACGCGAAACACCTCTGTTTTTGGGTCGTTTTCATTCCCTGAAAGGGCCGCCGTCACGCCCGTTGCCCCTAAAGCTGCGCGAAGATTTGCACCGCCTGAACCGACAACGCCTGCTGTTACAGAAGAAGCGTAAACAGCAGTATGTGATAAATCAACCCCCGTGAAAGTTTGCGTGCTAGCATCCAAGCCTGCTTGCGCAACATGACTCTTGCCGATTCCCCAACCCTGCCCAACGCCACTATTGGCAACAACAGTGCCAAATAGAAACATCCGTTTAACAGCACGCACCGCACTTTCTGTTTTTTGATAGATGTTTTTCACGCTAAATTTGCTAAAAGACGCTTTTATTTTATTCCATGTGTCTACAGGGTGAATGATTGCCAATACAGTCTTTTTTACAACATTTACCATGTAAGTAGCACTTCTGATATAAAACAAACTGTTAATCAGCGCACCCATCGCAATGGTAATACTCAAAGACACTTTTTCTGCCGCCGCATGCGCTAAGCCAAAAGTCGTAGAAAAAATCGTTGTTGCTTTGTGTTTGAATAATAATGTTGTAGCGATGGTAACAAAAGTAGCGATGACTAAAGCCACTGCAAGAAAAACAACGTGGACAAGGGTATCTATTACTTTAAAAAAAACATGCTTCCTTTTTTCGGCGGGTGTCAGATTATCCCAATGTTCATTTTCAGGTCTAAAAAAATCAATAAAATCATCTTTAATTTTTATTAATTTATCGGTGAACCCTTCATCAACCCATTTTCGAAGCATAAAATCATACAGTGTTGCGATGGCAATAGCAGTGACAACGGCAACGACAGAAGACAATACAATTAATGCTATAGGCGGTGTTGCCAAGGCTGCAGCAACGCTTAATCCAAAAATCAAATGCCCTAAGGTCACCAATGCAGAACCAAAAGATAAAAATCCGTAAGATAAACCCGCAGCGCCTGAAAAAATAGAACCAATCGTCTTAATTGTTTTTTGACGAGGTGTGTCAGTTGACTTCCCAAACCAAATTTCTTTTATCACGGAATAACTGTCATTGCGCAATAAAACGTAATTACATATTGCAGCAGGAATACCGACAGCTAAAACAGCAATTAAAAAAGGCCAAGTCGCTGCGACGAAGGTCGCTGCAATTAAACCTTCGCCAATACCGACAATTAATGAAATCGCAAATGAAAATTTATTGATGCGCCCTTTTTGTTTTTTGCGCGTTGTTCGGTATTCTTCATCAGTGACGGGTTCAAGTCCATCAACTGCAAGGTAAGGTTGTTTGGGTTTGTATTTTATGTCATTGGTTTCTTTGTCTGTTTCTTTATCGCAGTGCGCTTTCAAAATAGAATGATCTAATGCCAATAATTTTTCAAGGCGATCGAATTCAGCGCGTGCAATTTTACGCAGATGGTAATTTTCGCTGAATTCATTAAATTGATCGTCCTTTTTTTTATATGTCGGGAAATCACTGCCTAAATCAGGATTTTCTGAGCCAGCTGGATCACCATATTTAATAAGCAACTTTTTACATTCTTCAAATTCCGCTAAATTATTATTATAGTGCGCTAATAATTTATTCAAATTTACAATTTGTGTTTCACCGCTTTTTTTGGGGTCGTGATTTTCTAATCGTGCAAAAGCATGGATATGTTTTTTTAATTTTTTTAATTCGATTTCTTGAGCAGCTCTATTTTGTTTTGCTTCTTTTGCCGCTCTTCTTTCTGCTTTAGTGCCTTTTCCGTGTTCATTTTCCCTGGCTGCTTCCTCAGTTTTTTCCGCTTCTGTTTTTTCTTCATTTTTAGCGGCTAATTGATTAAATAAGGTATAAAGATCATTTACTTTATTGTCTGAAGATAATAATGCGCTAACAAACCAATCATTTCCCATTAGGCATAATTGCATTGCCAATTGTAATGTCACATCTTCGATATCGTTTTCATTAAAGGTAAAACTAGGGCGAAGCAACGCTCTTAAGCTGGCTTTGGTGGGCTTGTTGAGAATGTAGACCAACGTTTTTTTGATTTTTTCAGTGTTCTCAGGGTTCGCCATAATCACCTCATAATTTATAGTCTTAAGTGTAGACCATGAACATTAAGAGCGTGTGACGAAGTGCTTAAGGATTGCTGAAGAGATGAAAATATAAAGCGCTGTTTTTTCAATAACTTGTGATTTTTCAGATTTATTCGGGTAAAAGTCGCAAATTGGGCTATGATTTGAATATGATTCTTTTTTGTGCTTATTTTTAAAAGCAGAGGGTTTATGAAGAAACAAATTATTTCAGCAGGTTTGGTTTGTGTGGGTTTGTTGGTATCGGGGGTGGCGGTTGCTGCTGCTAATCCTGCATGTGCGCAAGCACGCAACTGGAGCCAGAATTATGGTACTCAGTCGTTCTCGCAATATCAAGGTAATATTTTCGGATTATGGACAAGTTCAAATCAAACAACCCCTTATAATTACTATTGCCCTGATTCAAGTGTTACCATTTATTTCTTGAATGAGTCATATGGGGCAATGGATGCTGTGACGCAGTCAGCTACTCTGTCGGGTTATCAATTATGTACCGAAAATTCCGCTGATCTATGTGCGCAGAACTTTGCGAATCAGAACAAGATTCCTTACTCGAATGACATTTGTGCACACGAATCTAACTGGAGCGGAAGCGGCTTACAGTATTATTGTAATAACGGCACAGTCGCAATGAGTTGTTTTGCTGTTGCGCAGGGCGATTCGATGAATATTCAGAATACCAATAATACGATGGGGACGGGATATCAGTATTCCATTAGCGCCAATAATTGCAGGAATGCTTATATAGAAGCAGGCGGTCAGCGTTTCTTTACACAGTCATACTAAGTTATTTAAAGGTGAGCAACGGATTTTTCTTGTCGGTGATTTCTAATAATGAAAGAAGTTTGTATATCACTGCCTCGCTTTATGAGGTGAAAAGAAAATATCAATGAACTTTAACTCAGAGCCCCGAGCGTTAGCGAGTGGAAGGTAGCGACAGAGCGCGCAATTGAATTTCCCAATGAACTTTACGCCTAACAATTAATTCCGATTGAATTTAATTTTTTTGCTTTGTATGAATTCCGCTCGCTAACGCTCGGGGCTCTGAGTTAAGGTTCGTTGTTAAGGTTCGTTGATATTTTGCATAACCCACAACATGTGTTCACTACTTTGATGTGTGTTCAGATTTGTGGGTAATGATATGGCTATTGCCCGCTAAACACTCGCCAAATCCCCTTTACTTTCCAGCCAGGCTTTACGATCTGCTGCGCGTTTCTTCGCCAACAGCATATCCATAATATTTTCCATTTGGGTGTCGTCTTCCAAGGTTAATTGCACCAAGCGCCGCGTATCGACATTCATCGTTGTTTCGCGCAATTGTAGTGGGTTCATTTCACCCAGCCCTTTAAAGCGTTGAATATTCACTTTGCCTTTAATATTTTCTGCTTGAATGCGATTTAATATGCCTTCTTTTTCATCGTCATCTAATGCATAAAAAACCGTTTTCCCTGCGTCAATGCGATAAAGCGGTGGCATCGCAACATAAACGTGACCCGCTTTAACGAGCGGTCGAAAATGTTTTAAAAATAATGCGCATAATAAAGTGGCGATGTGGGCGCCGTCGGAATCCGCATCCGCCAAAATACACACTTTCCCATAACGCAATGAAGATAAATCGTCTGTGCCCGGATCCACGCCGATGGCCACAGTGATGTCGTGCACTTCATTGGAAGCAAGCACTTCTTCAGAAGACACTTCCCAGGTATTTAATATTTTTCCGCGCAAGGGCATGACAGCTTGAATGGTGCGGTCACGCGCTTGTTTGGCAGAGCCACCAGCAGAATCCCCTTCCACTAAAAATAATTCCGTGCGCGTCACGTCTTGGCCAGAACAGTCGGTTAATTTTCCCGGTAACGCAGGGCCAGATGTTACTTTTTTTCGAATAACCATTTTTTCCGAACGTAATCTTTTTTGCGCATTGGCAATAAACAATTCGGCCAATTGTTTTCCCATTTCAACGTGATGGTTGAGCCATAAACTCAAGGCATCTTTAACCACGCCGTTAACGAAAACAGCGGCTTGTCGTGCAGTCAAACGTTCTTTTGTTTGGCCTGCAAATTGCGCATGCTGTAATTTAATCGATAAAATATAACGACATTGCTCCCACACATCATCGGCCGTTAATTTAACGCCGCGTGCGATTAATTTATGCATGTCACAGAATTCGCGTACAGCGTCTAAAATACCAGCGCGTAAACCATTCACGTGTGTGCCGCCCTGCGCGGTGGGAATTAAATTCACGTAACTTTCTGTCACGGTTTGTTCGTTGTTGGGTAGCCATGTTAATGCCCAATCCACCGTTTCACTTTCGCCTGCAAAATGGCCCATAAAAGGTTCGTTTGGCAATTGTTCGTAATCTTTTAAATTATCGAGTAAGTAAGATTTCAAGCCATCTTGGTAACACCAGGTTAATTTTTCATTTTTCTTTTCATCAAAAAAATTAACAATTAAGCCGGGACACAAAACAGCTTTTGCACGCAGCGTTGCGATCAAAGCAGGCAATGCAAATTTTTCACTGTCAAAATATTTTCCATCTGGCCAAAAATGAATATGCGTGCCGGTCTCTTGTTTGTCGCAACGGTCTGCTACTTTTAATTTACCTTCCGCTTCGCCATCTTTAAAAGCCATTTCATAAACACTGCCGTTTTTCTTCACCCGCACAATTAATTTTGTTGATAGCGCGTTGACAACAGAAATGCCGACGCCATGCAAGCCGCCAGAAAATTCATAGGTCTTGCGTGTGAATTTTGCACCTGAGTGAAGGCGCGTTAAGATCAATTCCACGCCAGAGACTTTGTGTTCAGAGTGAATATCAACAGGCATTCCGCGACCATCATCTGTTACAGACAACGAGCCGTCCTTAAAAAAAGTGACATCAATTTGTTTGGCGTGACCGGCAATGGCTTCATCCACTGAGTTATCGATGACTTCATGCGCCAAGTGGTTAGGGTGTGATGTGTCGGTATACATCCCGGGATTGCGGCGAACAGGATCCAGCCCAGTTAATACTTCAATTGCTTCGGCGGTGTATGCGTCATTGCGTTGTTTGGTAGCCATATGCGTTATCCGTTATCAGTTATCGGGGATCGGTAGTGGTAAATCAAATATTACATAAAACCATGCAAATAAAGTATAAAAAATAAATTTAATTTATTTTGGCCAATTAAAACGCACTGATAACCGATCCCTGATTCCTGGCCGCCGGTTCGGTTGCGAAATTTGCCATCTTCGCGTAGTCTACAGGCACTTGAATAATGGAGACAATCACTTGACAACACTATCAAATAATCAGCAAAAAGAAAAAAACTATCGGTATTTACCTTGGATTATTTTTGGAACGGGTATTTTGTACTACTGTTTTGCTTATTTGTTACGTGTTTACCCTTCCGTGATGGAACACCATTTGCTTTCCTATTTTAATGTAGGCGAAAAAGATTTCGGTTTGATCACCGGTTTCTATTATTTAGCATATGCGCCCATGCAATTGCCGGTTGGGGTAACGGTCGATAGAATCGGTGCGCGTCGTTCGTTAATTCTGGGCTGCATCATTGCTTGCTGCGGCGTATTTGTTTTCGCTAACACGCATCACCTTAGCATCGCATTGGCAGGTCGATTCATGATTGGCTTAGGTGCGGCATTTGGTTATGTTACCGCCCTTAAAATTGCGTCACTCTGGTTGCCCCGAAAAATATTTGCGACGGCAACCGGTGTTTTAACAGGCGCTGGCATGATTGCGGCTATCGTAACCGACAACTATTTGACACATCTCATTCGCGTTACCCAATTTCATAACGTTTTATTGTTCCCACTTTATGTCGGCATTATTTTATTTGTGCTGATAT
>JAPLRF010000009.1 GCA_026399315.1 Gammaproteobacteria bacterium | reverse complement strand
AAATTAATAAAAATGTAACAATAGAAAGTGAAACTATCATCATCATGATCGGATAAATCAAGGCTTGCTTTATTTTTTGGCGAATATAATGTTGTTTCTCGGTATAGTCAGCAAGCTGATCCAACACCTGCCCTATTTTCCCGGTGCGTTCACCTGCCGCTACGGTGGTGCGATACAATGGCGGAAATACCGCTGGAAAATCACTCAATCCATCTGCCAAACCATACCCTTCCAATACTTTTGCCCTAACACCCAATAAAATTTCTTTAATAGCTTGTTTTTCTGTTTGCTGTGAAACCGCAGTAAGCACTTCATCTATCGGCAAACCCGCTTGCAATAATATCGACATTTGGCGCGTTATTAACAATAAATCTACCGCAGAAATTTTTCGCGCACCCCAGCGAAAACCTGATTTTTTTGCTGCTTCACCTAATTTTTGCTGACCCGCAACAGCATCAACCGAAATCGGCATCAATTGTTTTTCACGCAACTGTTCTCGCACCAAACGCGCAGAATCCCCTTCTGCCACGCCTTTTATGCGTTTGCCGGACTTGTCGAGTGCGATGTATTGAAATGCGGTCATATAATGATGTGAGCGTGAGTAAAAGTTTGAATAAATACTATCATCAAAGCTGTTCACTGACACCCTGAACCACGGTCAATACAAACATGAAATCGGCACAGCCCACATTCCATCACCAAAAGAACCAATATGGTTTCCGGTATATAAAACAATGCCTGTGAATTTTTTTCCCTTGGGTGTTAAATTTTCTTTGAACCATTTTAAATGTTTGAAATCCTCACCGCTTGGTGTTGTGCTGGCTTTCACTTCAATTCCCAGTAAATCACCATGATATCCTTCGATAAGAAAATCAATTTCTCTTTTTTCTCTATCTCGATAATGATATAAAATACAGTTATTTTCCGTGGTATCGATATGTTTTTGTAATTCATTACCCACATGCGTTTCAAGCAATTTTCCAACACGATCACCATCAAATCGAATGTCATCCATCCGCCAACGCAAAATAGACGACATCAAACCACTGTCATTCATAATTAATTTAGATTGTCTTCCAACACGATCATAATCTGTTTTTGAAAATGCAGGAATATGATCAATTAAATACAGCGTTTCCAATGCATTAATATAACTTTCGACCGTGTGACGCTGTAAGGATAAACCACTACCAATCGCTGTCATATCCATTGGTTTTGTTGACCATGCGCAAACAACCCGCACCAACTTTTCCATCGCATCGCGTCGTCTGATATTAATAATTTCTTTTAAATCACGATCTAATAAAACATCAATATAATGTTGATGCCACAATTCTCGCTCATCACTAGGAAACTGTAATTAATACATTGTTGCGCTGATGAAATTTTTGTTCGAACGCACCATCGAGAAAATTGGGCTGATGGCCTAATATCTCTCCTTGAGATAATGGACGCAATGGCACCTCACGAATTCTACCTGCCAATGATTCTGTGACGCTCGGTAAAGATTGAATATGCGCAGAACCTGTTAACAAATATTGCCCTGGCCGATTATCTTCATCAACTCTCATTTTTATGGCCGGCAATAATTCAACCGCTTTTTGCACCTCGTCAATAATCATTAAATGACCTGAATGTTTTACAAATTCTTGTGGGTCAGTTTTTGCAATATTCAACAGCAAGTAATCATCTAACGTACGATATGTGACGCCTGGAGCAACCATCGGCTTAGCTACTGTTGTTTTGCCGCATTGTCTAGCACCGCCAATGATTACCACTCGACGTGTTTTGAGTGCTTTTACGACAATTTTGCTTTGCCAGCGTTGATATTTGGACACGTTACTCTCCCGTTACAAGAAGAATAACAGAAGTTTCGCAATTCTGTCAATTGAATTTTCGCTATTTGTATAATTAAACATCCGCGATATGTATAATTCAATATGCGATATTTGTACAATTAACAGCACTCTATTTTATCAATTGTTTCTGGACTCTCGCGTGCTCGCTGATGAATACTTCGATTCCTGCAGAATTGCGCATGGTGGCAAGCAATATCAAAAATCCCATCAGCTCCGCGCACGAGAGGGTCGCATCATCGTCACCCGCCCGGTCGATTATCAATAAAACATTTTATCTTTATCGTTCGCTGCATCTTACCGCAGGTAATTTATGTTAGAAAAAACAGCCTGAAAGGTCGTATTAAACAATGATGTAGTGAGCGAATGTGAGGATTACGGTTGATGTGAGGAAGGCGTGATTGGTATGGATGCCAATCCCCATCGAGTATATGCAGTTAAACACCCGTCTTTACCACACGCAACACTTCTTCAATCGTTGTTTCACCTTCCAATATTTTTCTAAAACCATCGTGCCGCATGCTTTTACTGACTGTTCTTGCATGCTGCGCCATATCTGCTTCAGCCGTATTCGAATGGATCATCGCCTGTAACGTTGAATCAAGCGCAATAACTTCATAAATACCTGTGCGCCCATGAAAACCCGTTTGCCCGCAATGATCACAGCCTTTCGGACGGTAAAGCATCACTGATTCCGTTTCTACCAAATTTAATAATTCTCGTGTGCGATCATCTGCTATTTCAGCATACTTGCAATGCAAACATAATACTCGCACCAAACGCTGCGAAATAAGCCCTACAATCGTTGATGACAATAAAAAGGGTTCTGCTCCCATGTCACGTAAACGGGCAATCGCACCGATCGCACTATTGGTGTGTAGCGTTGACAACACCAAATGCCCCGTCAAACTTGATTGCACTGCCATTTCCACCGTTTCTTTATCGCGAATTTCACCGACCATCACAATGTCAGGATCCTGTCGCAAAATAGCCCGCAATCCACGTGGAAATGTCATCCCCATTTTAGGGTTCACTTGCGTTTGCCCAATGCCACTTAAATAATATTCAATAGGATCTTCAATCGTTAAAATATTACGGGTTGCATTGTTTAATGTATTTAACATCGCATATAACGTTGTTGTTTTCCCTGATCCCGTCGGCCCTGTCACCAATATAATACCGTGCGGCAGTGCAATTAAATTTTTAACGACACGCACTATTTCATCAGACATACCCAACCGCGTTAAATCCAATGGCGCCACATCTTTATCCAACAAACGCAGCACAATTCGCTCGCCATGATGCGTGGGAATAGTGGATACGCGCACATCAACTGCGCGTCCTGCAATTTTCAATGAAATACGGCCATCCTGCGGTAATCGTTTTTCTGCAATATCTAATTTTGCCATAATTTTTATACGCGATATTAATAGCGGCGCCAATCCCCGCGGCGGCGCCAATACTTCACGCAATAATCCATCAATCCGAAAACGAACAAGTACGCGATCATCAAATATTTCAAAATGAATGTCCGATGCAAGCTGTTTAATGGCCTGTGTCAATACTGCATTTATTAAACGAATAATCGGCGCATCATCTTCTGTTTCCAATAAATCAGCGGTCTGTGGCAATGCCGACATCATTTTCTGTAAATCAACATCTTCTTCGCTGTCTGTGATTGCCGCCATTGCAGAATGCGTACTGGTTTCATAGGCTTTTGATAATAACTTTTCAAAATCAGATTGCAAAACAGGCTGCAATTGTAGTGGTTTTTGAAAATAGCGACGCAACTCAATTAATATTTCAGGATTCACTGTTGGCAAATAATAAATTAGCGCAGAATCTGCTGTTTCTGATTTCAAAAAAACACCGTGTCGTTTTGCAAAGTGAAATGGGAGACGGCGTTTGATGGGCTGTTCTTTTATGGAATAAGAATTTTTCATATCATACTTTAATCTTATTTTTTAAAGTTATTTTTTGACGCTGTCATCGTCACTGGGTGCCGGTAATCGCACATGAGAAGTTAACACCGGCCTCGGCAAGGTCACAGTACCCTCACCCAATTCAGGCAACAGCGGCATCACCTGCTGCGTCAAGCGCTTATCGGTTCTCATTTCAATTTGCTGATGGCGAATATAAGCATAACGGTTCATTGTTTGATTATGTTCACTGTGTTTTGACATAATAATCGGACGAATAAAAACCATTAAACTTTTTTTATCCATTCGCGTTGTATTATAACGAAAGAGATGTCCAATCAAGGGTAAATCTCCTAAAAAAGGCACTTTTTCCGTTGTTTTTTCCTGTTCATTGCTAATCAAACCACCCAAAACTAAAATATTACCACTGCGCACCAACACCGATGTTTTTATTTTCGTGGTATTAATGGTCGGATTATCCTGCTGTTGATCCGCAACGGTTGTACTCAAAGCAAGGCTATTATCTTGTTGCAATAATTCCAAACGAATCATTTTATTAGGGCTAACGTGCGGCACCACATCTAAACTCAGCGCAACATCTTCACGCTCAATGGTATTAAAAGGTGTCACTTCATTTTGCGCAGGGTTACCTGTTGTTGTTGCAGACGCGCCTTGATATGAACGATTCGCAACGCCGATATTCTGACCATCCACAATCGTTGCTTTTTGATTATCTAGCACGACAACAGAGGGGGTTGATAAAATATCTGACGAGCCATTGCTTTTGAGCGCCCTTAATAAGGCCAATAAATTACCATCGGGTAAAAAACCAAAATCGTGATTGGCATTCATGGCAAAAGCATCCGGGCCTGCCACTGCTGCTGCTGCAATGCTTCCCGCCGTTGTCGTCGCAGCAACAGCCGCAGAAGCGCCATTTGACGTACCCCAAATAATACCCAATTGATCCAATAAATTTTCATCCATGTTCACAATAATTGCTTCAACCAATACTTCACGCGGGCGAGAATCCAGGCGATGAATAACATTCGTTAAACTATTTAACATCGCTTTGGGCGCATGCAAAATAATGGCATTCGTTGTGTTTTCCGCTTGAATTGAAACATCGCTATCACTCGACTCAGCTGATTTTTTCCCAGTAGGTATTTGCGATGCCGCCATCCCTTGCGCAATTTTAGTTAAAATAGGCGCTAATTTTTTTGCCGATAAATAATTAAGGGGGATCACTTTGGTATCATCACCACCCGATCCTTTTTGATCAAGTTTATTAATTAAATTGCGCATCAACAATTGACTAGCCGCATTCGCACTGATTAAAATACTGTTATCTTCTTCATCAGGCGCTAAAGTTGCGTTATTCGCATTCCCTTGCGCAGCATTCCCGCTTTGCAAAACGTGAATGACCGCAGCGACTTTTTCAGCGCTGGCATGATGTAAATGCACAACAGCAATTTGATTAACATTGCTAGAATCCATTTGATGAATCACTTTCACCAAACGCGCAATATTCGCTGCGGTACCTGCTAGAATTAACGCATTCGAAGGCAAATAAGCAGAAACATTACCAGACTGCGACATTAAAGGCCTTAAAATAGGCACTAATTCGTTTGCTGATACATGATTCACCGGCACAACACGCACAACAATTTCATCACCCGAGCCCGGTTGCAAATTCGTGGCCATTTGACGCGAGAGTGCATTTCCATCCATCGAGGGTACAATTTTAATCACATTGCCCGATGGAATCGCAACGTATTGCAATAGTCGCAGCATTGATAAAAACACCTGATACAATTCATCAGGCGTCATGGGTTTTTGTGAAACCAATGTGATTTTGCCATGCACACGCGGATCAATAATAAAATTTTTGCCGGTTAAAATGGAAATAGTTTGAATAACGGCGCGAATATCAGCGTTTTTTAAATTCCAAACTTGTGCGTTCGCATTAGAAGCCGTATTGCTTTTTGGTGGAATGCTGTCGGGGGAAAGAGCCATACACGATGCCACAGCAACGAGTAAAGCGCCTATAATAAAATAAAATAATCGCTTTCCGTACATTAAAACACCTTGAAATATTGCATTGGCGCTTACTTTAGCACGCTCTTCCCGAGTTCGTCTTAAAAATTAATTTCGATACGGTTTTAATAATTTCCCAGGTGTCTTTTCGCGGATGATAATGACTCGTGCGCGCATTGATCGGATAACAAGATTGAATATCAACATACTGTATTGCAAACCCAGAGCGCGCTGCTGCGACGAGTATTTCCGCCTCAAATGCAAAACGATTCGCTACATTCATCTGCGCAACATACTGCTTTAAAAAAGGCATGGGGTAATATCGGTATCCGGATTGCGTATCAATCAAACGTTTTCTTGCCGCACATGAAATAAAAAAATCAGCAATTTTATTGGCTATCAATCGCATTGTCGGCGCACGCTCAGTGTGAATCCGTCGTGCACCAATAATTAATTTTTCAGGGGCCTGCGTGATTTTCTCAAGGAATTTCGGCAAATCATCCGGGTCATGCTGACCATCTGCATCCAAGGTAATCACACCCTGGTAATTTTTGTCGAGCGCGCTACGAAATCCTTTTAATAATGCTAAGCCTTTACCGCCATTTTTTGAATTCAACAAAACAGTGGCGGCTGAATTTTTTAAAGCTGCCACTGTCTTGTCGGTTGAACCATCATCCACAACCATCACCTGCGAAGAATATTGCAAGCAACGATCAACTATAAAAGCGATCGTCTTTTCCTCATTAAACGCAGGAATTAAAACTAAAATTTTATCATCCATGAAAATAATACTTATTCCATTGTGTTGTTGTATTGTCCCAACGTCGCCAAATGATTTAACTTCGCACGTTTTAGAAAGATATCTTGCGCTGCTTTGACATTTTCTTTTTTACCACGCCAAGCATCCATACAAGGCTCTTGCAATGCACGCGCATAAGAAAAACTCAAATGCCACGGTAAAGGACCGCTTGCATTCATCGCCTGTAAATGTTGCGTTGCTTGCACTGGCGTTTGCCCGCCGGATAAAAAATTAATAGACGGCACAGCCGCAGGAACCGTGCGTTTTAACACACGCAATGTTGCTTCTGCCACTTGTGCAACGGTAGATTGATTTTTAGATTTTTTACCAGCAATAACCATGCTCGGTTTTAAAATAATGCATTCTAAAATCACGCCATATTTACGCATTGCTTTAAATACTTTATGCAATGCTTTTTCAGCTACTTTTTCGCACTGTTCAATTGTATGATCACCATCAATTAAAATTTCAGGTTCAACAATAGGCACGATGCCGTTGTCTTGACACAATTGCGCATAACGCGCCAAACCAATCGCATTAAATGAGTTTACAATTTTGCAGGGTGTTTTTTCACCGACAGCATAAACCGCACGCCATTTTGCAAAACGCGCACCTTGTGCTTTATAATGCTGCAAACGTTCCGCCAAGCCATCTAAACCTTGTGTCACTTGCTCTGGATTAGTCGAACTCACCGCAACCAATCCTTTATCGACTTTAATGCCGAGCACAATATGATTGTCCTGTAAAAATTTTGCAAAGGGTACGCCACTCAGCGTCGATTGATTTAATGTTTCTTCAAATAAGATAACGCCGCTGATGTACTCATTGAGATTGGGCGCTGTTAATAATAAATCGCGATAGCTGCGACGGGTTTCTTCCGTTGATTCGACGCCAACCGACTCCAAACGCTTGGTAATCGTTGCAACGCTTTCGTCTGCCGCCAATAATCCCTTTCCACGCGCGGTTAATTGTGCAATCGTTGCCTGTAATTCGGAAATGTTACTCATGGTTAATCCTCATCAAAAATTAGTTTGAAAAGCATATCATAGATTGCGGCTATGTCTAGGTTGATTAGGGTGCAGCTCAGGGCTGCCCCATTAAAAGTAATACCGTATCTGGCGTTCACCTCCCAAACCCTTTAAGATACACATCAAATCAAGACAATGAGAGCAGCAATGAACATCCTTGGCATTTCAGCTTACTACCACGACAGCGCAGCCGCATTAATACAAAACGGCAAGATTATCGCCGCCGCGCATGAAGAGCGGTTTACGCGTAAAAAACACGATGAATCTTTTCCTGACAACGCCATTCAATATTGCTTGTCTGCAGCCAATTTAACGCTGAACGACATCGACTACATTGCATTTTACGACAAACCGTTATTAACGTT
>JAPLRF010000056.1 GCA_026399315.1 Gammaproteobacteria bacterium | reverse complement strand
TTTCCAATACACGCATGCCGGACACTAAGCCTGCTTTCAACAATAAATTTCGGCTGGTTTCGCCAAATAATTTATTTAGGATAGAAAGACGTTCCTCGTCTTTTTTACCAACAGCAATCAAATAGCTATTTGATGACATATCACCCTAATCCTATTCATTAAATAATTTTTTAATTTCAGGCGCAATTTTTTCCGCAAAAATCTTATGTCCTGCTTCATCCAAATGAATTCCATCAATTTCACTAAATGAAACAAATGGCGCCATATTGAAATAATGACACCCTGTCTTTTCTGCTAATTCAGAAACAAGGGGATCAAATTCTTTAGAACGTTTGATGCCATCTTTAAACATATCTGGGTCGCCATAGAAAACACCGGCAATTTCATTCTCCAAAACAGGGTATCCAATCAACAAGATTTTAGGCGGCGATTGCATGTCAGAACCATATTTTGTCTCTTGAATGATTGAAATTAATTCTTGTAATCCAGCGACGATATCAACAGCCGAACGATTAAAGATATTTTTTAAGTCATTGCCACCGAGCATCATAACTACTAAATCGATCGGTGAATGTGAATATAAACAAGGTGCCAAATACCGTTTGCCGTTACGGTCTGGCGGAACATTTGAATCAACATTGGTTGTTCGACCATTCAAACCTTCTTCAATAACGTAATAATTATCACCCAATACTTTCTGAAGTCTGCCAGTCCAACGAATATCTCTTCGATAACGTTCCATATATTGTGTTTGTAAATTAAATTTACCTGCAACATAACCCCAAGTATTTGAGTCACCATAACATAAAATTGTTTTAGTCATTTTTATCCGATTAATATTAATTACTTACAAAACTCATTAAAAGACATCACACCACTTAAAATTTCCTTATAATTACCTTTTAAAAACTCAATAAATCGATCACAAATTAACGGATCTTTTATCCCTCCTTTTGTAATGAAGGCTCTGTAATATGCAGTTTCTTTTATTACTTTTTCAAAATGCTTTTCTATCTCTTTTTTTACCTTATCCTGCAAAATATGAAAAGCATCCAAAATAGCTTTTCGCTGATATGATGAATATTCTTCTTTTTTTCTTTCAACCGATTTAAGCTCAAGAATATTTTTTTGTCGTAAATCATTTGTATGATTTACTATTTCTTTGCTGGATTTTGGTGCTTGAAAATCTTCTCTTAATGCCTTTTCAAAATATTTGGCAAGGTTCTCTATTTTTCCAGCCAAATATGATTTAGATGATTCGACGATAGTCATCTTTTGTGATAAATAGGTTTCACTATATTCTTTTAATAAAATAGCTGCTTTCTGCTCTGAAAATCCATAATGAGCAACCAACTTGCCATGCAATGTATTATTCTTTTCATCTACCGCAGTAATTTCATTTGTACTTTTTTCAGATTTATTGCCTATTAAAAATTTTATCCTGCTAACCACCCTACCCGACTTTTCAAATTCAGGCTGTACCTGAATAGAGGAATGCGTATTCACTTCTTTCACGGCGGGAGAAATAACCCGCTTATTAAAATCCCGAAAGGTTTCGTATTTACCCGCTTCCACACCCATTAATTTTCTAAATAAATCCAGATCAAACCATTGTGTTTGGGCAATCTTCTTATACCGAACACAGTTTTCATATAACGCTATACCATACGTGGATTTAAAATTCGCAAGCTCTTGCATATTGAGCCGCGCGTAAACTTCAGGGTGGTGGCACAATTCACGCATTCTTTTACTATAAGAATAAGTGCACATAGGCCCTTCTATTTTTGCATCTGCCAACATGGTGCTAGCAACCCAAACGTTTTTGGTTTCCTTCAAATCTTTATCTAAAATATTCCATTCCAATACCGTAGACATCAGCGACATCAGTGATTGCTTTACTATTTTGTGATCGTTGCTATTGTAACCAATAAGCTTTGCTAAATCGGAAACATGGACTTGATGTTCGTCTTTTGTCAAAAGTGTATCGTAGGCATTAAACAAGAGGGCATTTGCGATTTTACGTTCTAGTAACGATAGTTTGTTTGCTGAATGAATCAATCCAACATTTTTCTTTAACTCTATTGATTCTTTTTTAACTGGTGCTAGAAGACGCATTGTAAAATCCTTTTATTTTCCCTGTAAACGTCACATTTCGTTTTTATTACTACTTGGTTCAATCGTTTAACTTATTTACATGTTTTGAGTATAATTAATTCAATTAAAGCTATTTATAAGTATAAACAATCAGTTAAATCTAAAATAGTAAAAATATTTATACAATAATACTAACTTATATTTAACTTTTCCGCAAACATTTGTTATCCTTGTTCATAACATATGACATAAAATACAAAGGAGATGGTATGACAAAAATTATTGCCAACGCAACAAATAAAGGAGGCGAAGGAAAAACGACATTAAGTATTTTGATTGCGGAGTATGCTGCAATCATTATGGATAAAAGAGTTTTAGCTATAGACCTGGACCCACAGGCTAATTTTTCCAAATATTTTTTGAATTTAGAATATGACCCCGTATTTAAGGGTGGAAAATTACCACCGATACATCCAGAATACAATCCAGATGAAGATATTGGCTGGGATGGTAGAAGCTCAATCGCTAATATTTTTTATGGTGAAGAAGTGACGCCCTACCCGACTGACTTCGAAAAACTTGATATTTTGCCAGCACACTCTAATAAACTACAAGAAGCGGAAGCTGTTACAAAAAATGAAGTTTTAGAAAAAGTTCATTTACAATTAAAACGTTTTGTTGATCTTCCGAATGTCCGCGAGCTATATGACATTATTATTATAGATACCCCACCATCTAAAGGCCCTTTGACCATAGCTGGAATAAAAGCTTGCACGCACATGGTTATACCTTCGCAAATGGAAGAAGACTCTATCGATGGTATATATGGAATGATGCAGCTATGGAAACAAGAAACTTATACAAGGTCGCCAGAAAATCCAATACAGTTGGCGGGGATTTTGGCTAACAGGGTTAGAGACGTATCCTTACATAAAAACTTTTTTGATCAACTAAAATCACTTGAGTCTACAAAAGATTTTGTCTTGGATGAGATAATAAAAGAACGTGTCATTTATGGAGAGCTGAGAGTTAAAGAAGATCGTCCAAAAAGCGTATTCGAACTTCCTAAATCCCATGTTGCCCGTAAAGAATGTGAAGCAATTTGTAGTAAAATTATGAAAAGGATATTCAATCATGTCTAAAAAAACATTTAGAATAAAAGGTAATTTGGCTGAAGCAATGCAAGATACGGTTTCATCTGCGCAGAACAACGCAGGTGAGCTTCATGTAGAGGTCATACCACTTCGAAAAATTAATCTTGATCCGGAAAATCCACGCGATTTAGCGCTGAATATTCAAGATGCATATAACGGAATAACACCATCAGATATTGATTTCTCAAGAAAAGAAAGTGAGAAAAATGCGCTTTCTAGTATGGCAAAATCAATTGAAGAGCAGGGAGTCATTAACCCAATTGTCGTTTACAAATTGGATAATCAATACAGATTAATCGCTGGCGAGAGAAGAACGCTTGCTTCGATCATTGCTGGCAAGCAAGATATTCCAGCCCGAATACTTACTTCAAAACCCGATGCTCTAAAACTCAGTTTAATTCAATGGATCGAAAACATTGAAAGAGAAGATTTATCACTTTGGGAAAGAATGCAAAATTTAGAAAAAATCATTATGGCTTATGCGAAAAAAAATGATAAAGACATCTCTGAAGTAACGGCAACTGAAATTAGTAAATTGATTGGTTGTTCGCTGCAACAAGGAAGTTGTTACAGAAGCATATTAAATGCCCCTGACGATCTTAAAAAACATATAAAATCAGGTGAGATTAAGAATATTGATAAGGCAGCTTTTATCTCTAATTCTGCTGAAAACCTACAGTCTGAATTAATTGCAAATTGTATCAGCGGATCAAAGTTAACAGAACTCAAAACCATTGCCAATGAAAGCAAGAAAGCGTTTCTTGAAGAAAGAAAAGCTGGGAGACCAAGCTCTATAATTAATCTTGGCACTACTGAAAACATCGCCGTGGCTAAGAATTTAATAACGACCATTCTTAATCATGATAATTATAAACAATTGCATCAGTATTTTGTTGGAGATAACTGGGATAACCATAAAACTCTCTCTGCTTCATTCAAAAAACTACTGTCAATACTAGAAAAAATTTAGGGAAAACTATGTCAAAAAACTGCAAAATTACTTTCGCCGTTCCAGGAAAGTTAAAACATGAATTGAGCGAAAAGGTCATTAAAGAAGGGTATGGGTTTAGGGGTAAAAGTAAATGGGTATCTGAAGCTGTTGAGAATCTTTTAAAGTTAAAAAATTTTCCGGACTTAGTTAATCATAGTGATGAAATGAGTGGTTTTGATGAAATGGAGACATCGGTAATAGATTATCAATTAAAATCAAAATTGGATGATGCCATTTTACAAGTAAGGAAAGCTTTTCCAATGTTGGAAGGTGTTACTAGTAGAATTATGCGAACAGCTATTCTGCAAAGGCTTCTTCGTTCTTAAAGGCGATAACCAACTCAGGTCACCTGAGTTGGTTGTAACAACATGATTTTATTAAAATTTTCATAAAATTCAATTTAATTCACCATAATAAAATAAAATACTGCCATACTTTTTTATTAAAAATAACAAACAAACTGTTTGTATTGTTTAAATATGTTTATGTTTGTTTAGGATTTGCAATATGTTGATTTATAAATAAAATCCAGTCTTTCGTGTGACATCTACAGGATTTCATGAGACATCTACAGGATGAGGTGTGACGTTTACAGGATGAATTGGGACATCTACAGGATGATCTTGAGGTTAACGGTGG
>JAPLRF010000069.1:14434-22322 GCA_026399315.1 Gammaproteobacteria bacterium | reverse complement strand
TATAGTGGACCCCGTTGTCTAGACCATTAATTACAAAAAATAAGAAATGATCCTCGGTTATTTTATTTACTTAATTTCAGCCATGATATACAGACCATGGTGTTTTATAATTTAATGATTGATGTAATCGCTCATGATTATAAAATTTAAAATACTCCTTCAAACCAATACGCGCATCTTGCACTGTTTCCCACTGACCAGGAAATACAGCCTCATATTTCACCGAACGCCATAAACGTTCAACAAAAATATTATCCAGTGCGCGTCCCTTACCGTCCATGCTAATTTGTATTTTTTGTTCTAAAAGTACTTTCGTAAAATCATCACACGTAAATTGCGACCCTTGATCCGTGTTAAATATATCGCATTTTCCAGTCTTTAACGCGCGCTTCAAAATCTCAACACAATAATCTGATTCAAGTGTTGTTGATAGCTGCCAATCAATTACGTAGCGACTATGCCAATCAATAATCGCAATCAGGTACACAAAGCCGTGTTTTAAGCGGATATAAGTGATATCCGTGCTCCAAACCTGATTGCAGTGATTAATCTCAATACCACGCAATAAATACGGATATTTTTTATGTGAAATATTCGCTTTACTTAAATTCGGTTTTGGATAAATCGCTTCTAAGCCCATTAATCGATACAAGCGCCTAACACGCTTACGATTCACCCAATGCCCTAAATTACGCAGATAATGCATAATTCTGCGTGTGCCGTAAAAGGGGTGCCTCGTATACTCCTCATCAATTAAGTTCATGAGCAGCAGCGTTTGCGCATCCACTTTAATCGGCTTGTAATACAAGCTTGAGCGATTTCTCCCAAGCAATTCACATTGACGACGAATACTAAATGGCCCATCAATATCAATCAAATTTCGCCAATCACCTGAATATGTCTGATTTTTTTTTCAACCAGTCGAGTTCAACTTTTTGTTGACCAATTTTTTTATACAACTCGTCAACTAATTCGTTTTGATCTTTTTCTTGCCGTTCTTTTTTGTCAGAAAAACTTTGCACCATACCTTCGAGCGCTTGTTTTTTCCAGTTGTGTAATTGCGTACTGTGCACACCGTACTTTGCGGTAATTTGCTGTTGTGTTAAGAGAATTTCCAAAACAATTTTTGCTTTTTCCTGTGCGCTATAGCTCTTGCGTACACCTGTCATCTTTTACTCCCATTTCTTGGGAGGATTATATCTCTTATTTTGTGGTTTTTAGTGGTCTAGTTTTTGGGGGCCATTATATAACCTCAGATCCAAAAAGTAGAGAAATAATTGTAACAATTATTAGTAAACCATTTTTCATGAAGTAAGTACCATTTTCTGTTTTATCCAACGCCAGCTTGATTTTGCAATAGCTTGCGCACCAAACGTATTAGGATGTTGATTTTCAGGGATTTGAAATTTTTTCCTCTCGACTAACTTCTTAAAAGGTACTGATGTGTCGTAAAAAGTGATATGCTCTTTTGCAAAAAATAACGGGGCTACTTTCAAAAAAACTATCGTTGCTTCATGTTTATTTTTTGGGCAAAACGCATTGAACCCTGTTGTCACAACTAATAACTTAGCATGATGGTTCAAACACCATTCATTCATCCTACGAAATAATGCTTCACCATATTGCACAGCAAATTTATTTTCAAACTTTAAATCTGGACTGCCTGGTACACGTGGGCCATTTGCTTCCATAACAAAATCACGTTCTCTTGAATTAATATTCACCAATGATGAAATCACATAACGGATCAAATGCAATAAAACCGAATGCTTAAATAACCATGTATCATAAATTAATTTTTTTATTGCTTCAAGCGGCACCGGATGAAAATTGTCTTCTAATTCCAATGAGTTATTGTTTTTTAATTTGTAAATATTGCGCTTTATCGCACGTCCAATATCATCTGTATTTAAAAATACAATGACAAATTTAGGTGATGTTTTTGCGCCATATTGTTCAAGATAGGACAAATAATCGGCTGCACCCCAACCGCCTGTTCCCGCATCTAAAAATTGATATTTATTTTTACCAAAAGTCTTATCAACATCATTTTGCAGATGATAAATGAATGTGTGATTCCAGGGTAACAGCCAACCAAAAGTAAATGAATCGCCAAGAACCAAAATATGTTTTGCATTCGGGTCCACAGGCGTTCCGCGCAAATGCGGTGGGAAATAATGATATTTGACTACTCTTGTCCCATCCTGCTGCGTTGCTTCTCCTGAACTTGGGTTAAGCGTATAACCTCTTTCAGAAATAACACTGGGTACACCAATAATATTATCACCTGGAATCCAGCGTATAGCATAACGCGATACCGCTTCGCCAATGCAAAGAGAAAATAGAATTGAAAAAAATACTAATAGGATATTTTTCATGCTAACACTTAAAATAATGTATAGACGAACGGTGCAATCACACTATTTTGTGCAATAACAATAAGCACACCTAGGAAAAGCATCATAATGATGATCGGTAAAAGCCAAAATTTCTTCCTGGCCTTTAAAAAACCCCAAAGATCCAACAATAAATCAAACATTAACTGCATCCTCAATTTTTAAATTTTTCTCTAAAAACTCACCTTCACGCTCTAAAATTTCGCACATACTATAAAGCAAGCGATTTTCCTCACGCGTAGAGCAGCTTACTTCAAGCGCTTTTAATGATGCAAGCATTTCATGCCACTTTTTTTGTGATTCAATATTTGCTTTAAAAATTTTTTTCTGCGTTGTTTTACTGAGCGCTTCACTACCATAAAATAATTCCTCAAACATTTTTTCACCTGGTCTTAATCCAGTATAAACAATCTCTATATCGCTTAATTTTTTTCCTGATAGTTGAATTAAATGTTTTGCGACATCCACAATTTTAATGGGCTCACCCATATCCAATACAAATATTTCACCGCCTGTACCCAGTGCGCCTGCTTGAAGTACCAACTGCGATGCTTCTTTAATGGTCATGAAATAACGCGTCATGTCAGGGTGCGTCACTGTCACTGGGCCACCAATGCCAATCTGCTTCTTAAATAAGGGAATGACGCTGCCTGTTGAACCAATTACATTGCCAAATCGAACGGTTATAAATGCAGTATTTGAATGACGATTATAGGTTTGGCAAAATATTTCAGCAATGCGTTTTGTAGCACCCATGATATTGGTTGGATTGACCGCTTTATCACTTGATATCATCACAAATTTTTTCACATTATTTTCAACTGCTGCTTCCGCAAGAATTTTTGTGCCCATAATATTATTCTTAACTGCTTGGAACGGTTGAAATTCTAAAATCGGAACATGTTTATAGGCCGCTGCATGGAAAACAATATCAGGTTTATGTTTTTGCAAAATGTGTTTGATTGCAAGTGTATCAGTAATATTGACTAATTCGATGCAAACTTGCTTAGCGTTGAGTGCCTTTTCTACTTCATACAAATTAAATTCTGAATGATCGACGATAATTAATTGCTTAGGATTTAATTGCAATATTTGCTGGCATAATTCAGAACCAATTGATCCACCGCCACCACTCACCAAAACAATTTGATTAGATAAAAAATTTTTAATTTCTTGCCAATCAAGCGAAACAGGATCACGGCCCAGTAAATCTTCAAATGCCACTTCACGCGGCTGTGATGCATAACCTTCTGTGACTTCTGTTAAAGTCGGTAAAATTCGAACCGCAATTTGACATTCTTCACACACTTCAACAATCAAACGCAATTTTTCTTTAGATATTATCGAGAGCGTAATGACAGCCAAATCAATATTTTTTTTGCGAATTGTTTTTGCAAGCAGGGAAATATTACCTAAAATCGGCACAGCTCTAATTTCTTTTCCGACCAATGTCGCATCATCATCAAGACACGCAACTGGTTGAAACTGCTTTTCTGGAAAGCGTGCTAATTCGCGCAAATACAGCTCCGCACTTTTTCCAGCGCCGATTACCAACACCCGCCTAGCTTCTGATGTCGCACTTTGCCTATCACTTATTGATCGAATGATTAATCGACTTAAACCCAAAATCAAAATTAGCCATAATGGATAAATAAACCAAATACTTTTAGGAATTTTAATGAGGTCATGAAACATAAAAAGGAGCATAATATTCGCAATCCATGCTGAAATAACCGCTTTTGCAAGACGAAGTAATTCATGCAGGGAAAAAAAACGCCACAAAGGGCGATAGGTTTTAAAGTGCCAATAAAAAAAACTATGCGTTAAGACAACCAGGCATTGCACCTTTAATGCATTTTGTATATCCGTGAAAGACGTTGCACTTAAATCAAATCGAACAAAAAAGGCGATCCACCACGCCAATACAACCGCAGAAAGATCATGTGTTAATATAACGGGAACAGAATATTGTCTTAACCATTTTAGGCTTGTCATTAAACATCCTTGTTTAGCAATCGCTAGGTGTAGCGATACTTTCTAACAATAAAAAACCATGTCATCCAACAAAAAACAACTATACCCATTAGGAAAATGGGAATGACGTCCATTGGCAAATAGTAATAAAATAATGCCAACGGCAAGCAAAGCAATACATTAATGCCTAAAACACTTGTTGTCACTTGTTTATGTGTTAATCCTGCTTGATTTAGTCGCTGAAAGGCATGTTCGCGGTGTGCCATGCCTAATTTTTTTTTCTGTATAAGGCGATGAATTAAGGTATAGCTGGCATCCGCAATAAATACCGACAATAAAATCCACCACGTCGGAAATGACAATTGATGTTGGCTATTGCTTATCCACATCAGCATTGCAAAGATATATCCTAAAAATCCACTACCCACATCCCCCATAAAAATTTTGGCTGGTGGCCAATTCCAAACAAGGAAGCCCAAGACGGAAAATGTCAATGCAAAACACAGCAGCGCTGTTCCCTGAAATCCATCAAGCAATAAAAAGCCACCTGCCGCAGCACTCACAAAAACCGCTTCCATTGCTGCCAAGCCGTCGATACCATCCATAAAATTATAAAGATTGGTGAACCAAACTGTGATAAAAACCGCAAGCATAAAAAATAAAACAGGGGAATGAAAACGAACAGATCCGAAATTGAGATTAGGCACGCCATGCAAGCAAACCATTCCCCAAATCGCTGACAGTACGTGAACCAATGCCCGTAATCGTGCTTTAACACCAAAAAGGTCATCGCAATACCCAACGACTGCAATTGGAATGCCACTCAGCAACGATAAAAAAATGTTAGTTTCAATGAAATGATGTAATGTCAAAAAAACCAGCGCAACATAAAATAAAACGACAAAAGCGAGACCCCCGCCGCGGGGTGTTGGTATTTGATGCAAGCTGCGCTGATTGGGTTTGTCTAAAATATTTTTTTTCAGGGCAAATATACGCATTACATAAGTAAATAATAATGAGAGTGCAAATAGTATTAAAGGAAAAATAAGCATGCCACTCATCATTTACATCTCTTGAAATTTATTGCTTATCAATGATAGCATACCATCATATATATTAAGGATTAGATTGTAATTTATTTTTGATATTTTACCAATTATCTTTTCCATAAAGACGAATCTCCATAAAATCACACAGTTGATTTTTCGAACTGCAAAAATTTACCGAGAAAAATATGAAACTGAGATTTGTATCGCACGCATCAATGATCGTAACAACAGACGACGCGGTCATTTGGTCTGATCCTTGGTTGTTTGGAAAAGCATTTAATGATTCCTGGTCTTTATTTCCAGATGCGCATTTTGATAATGACTGGTATAACGCAATTAATTATATTTGGATTTCACACGAACATCCCGATCACTTCCACATACCCACCTTGAAATCACTTCCAGATGAATTCAAAGCAAGCGTGACCATTTTATTTCAAGAAAACAATAGCAACAAATTAACCGATGCATTAAAGAAACAGGGTTATAAAAATTTCATCCGCTTACCCCACAGAAAGTCATTAGCAATTACACCGAAAACAACGCTATGGAACTATCAAGTAGGTCACATGGATTCTATTTTAGCGATATGCAGCAAAGACAAAGTATTACTTAATCTTAACGACGCACAAATAAACGCATACGATGCGCGTCTCATTCTCAAAAAGCTAGGCAAAGTTGATATTTTACTCAATCAGTTTTCCCTTGCGGGCTATAATGGCCATCATCATCACAACGAGCGTTTGTCATCACTGGCAAAGTCAACATTAGAGAAAGTTTATTTTTCGCATACTATCCTAAAAGCTAAAAAAACCATTCCCTTTGCAAGCATGATTTATTTTTCAACAGAAGATAATCATTATATTAATGGCTATATAAACACACCAAATTCTGTTTATGACTATTTCAAAACAAAAGAGAAAGGCGATGAAGTCATTGTAATGTACCCTGCTGATGAATACATTTTGGGGAACCCATATGACAATAAATTAGCGCTCGATAAATATTCTCATCAATATGCTGAAATTAATTCGATGCCAATTTCTCAACCAGAGATAACACCCCCAGAGAAATTACTGTCAGCCTTTAACCGCTTACATGCATCTATTAATAAACGTTATTATAAATTTTTAATTTCATTTTTTTTAAAACCTATCCCAATTTACGTTCCTGATTTAAATCTGACTTTCATATTTGATCTTGCAAAAGGTATATTTTGTCCTCTCGACAATAACAGGGATCATGACCTAATCATCTACTCTCAACCACTTTATTTTGCGATGCAATTCGACTGGGGATTTCAGACGCTGAGTGTTTCTGCCCGCCATAAAGTAGTTAGCAATTACACCAATTACCAGCGACATCGAATCCTATTTGCACTGAATAATGCAGAAGTATGGATTAAATTGAGTTTGTTATGTAATCTGCACAACTTAAAATGGATAATAAAACGCTTTAATGGATTGTTTCGCCAAATTAAATATCGCATGATACGTCAAGTAGAATAACCTCCTGCTATTTTTGTCCTGACATTATCATCAGTGAAAAATAATAATTTTTTTCTACATAAAGTAAGCAGAGGATTTTCAATATAGGTATGCACAAAGCAACCTACCAATACGACGATGGTAAATATCAATATTGAAGCTTCTGTAACGCCAATTTTTGAAAATAAAAAATTATTTTTTGCTAATACAGACAATAATGGAACATGGAATATATAAATAGAGTAAGAGGCATCGCCGAGATAACGAAACATCAATGGGATATTAAATTGCAACCCGAAAAATCCATAGACGATAAACGCAGCTGGTATCCCATAAGAAAATTCTCGATAGGATTCTTGCCCCGCATTGACAAAAACTGAAATGCTGAAGAAAATCACCCCTAATACTAATGCCGTATTTGAATAGCAACGACCATATTTGAATGCAAAAATAGCAGCAACACATCCAAATAAAAATTCTGAAACGATGGGATTTAACATGGGCATTAATGAGCCAGTGTTTTTCTCCCAAAAATTGACCGGATGAATAAAGCTGGCTACCACCCAAAAGATCAAACATGTCCAAAAAAATTTCTTAGATCGAAAAAAAGCAGCCCAAAAGAGGAAATAGAAAAGCATTTCAAAGCTTAAAGTCCATGAAACGGAAAGCAAAGAAGGGTTAGTAAAAGGGAGCAATATAAATGAAATAAAGATAAACTTAACCCCGCCTGCTTTAACTGCCTCATAAATAACTTGATGTTTTCCAAACAAGTTTGGATAAAACATTCCAATACCATACATGCTCAAAATTACAATAATTGCAATCCAATAGACAGGGAAAATACGAATAAAACGGCGTAACAAAAATTCTGATGAGGTCAGTTGTGGTTTTTGAACAGTGGAGTAGTAAATAATGAATCCACTCAATACAAAAAAAATATCAACACCTGAGAAACCAAAATTAAAAAAATGCGCAAAACAGG
>JAPLRF010000069.1:0-14418 GCA_026399315.1 Gammaproteobacteria bacterium | reverse complement strand
TGTGTTTTATACTGCTGATGCCCCATATGAAAAAAAACTACCAAAAGCGCAGCAATTCCGCGCAATGCTTGTAGAGATTGTATCGTACCGCTTTCTGAAGGAATATATTTCATATCGTGATTTTATCAACATGTGTTTTAAAGAAAACTACCGATATGAAATATTTTAACTCGGCTTCAAAGTATAGACTTGCATAATTTTTACTCTTTGTCAAAATCAGCAACATAGTTTAGAATCTAATACATATTATAATGCTGGCAAAATCCATGAAACGAATTTTACTTCTCAGTTTTTACTATCCACCCGACTTATCTGCCGGCTCATTTCGAACTGGCGCACTGATTGAAGCATTGGCTGCGATTGCAGAGAAAAAAAATCTTCAAATTGATTTGATAACAACACACCCCAATCGCTATGCTGATTATCAAATATCAGCACTGGATTGTGAAACAAAGGGCTGCATCACTATTAATCGCATTAAAATACCCGCCCATCAGGGTGGTTTTTTTGATCAAGCAAAATCCTACTCTCATTATTTTTTCAAAGTATTGAAGATAACAAAAAAAAATAAATATGATATCGTCTATGCCGTATCAGGGCGTTTATTTACGACATTTTTAGGCGCGCGAATTGCGAGCAAAAAAAACATTCCTCTTTTTCTGGATGTGCGTGATATTTTTACGGATACAATGGAGTCACTCTTAAAATTTCCAATGAAATTATTGCTGCCATTATTTTATCTTATTGAGAATTATACTGTTAAAAAAGCATCCGCACTGAACTTGGTTTCGCCTGGTTTTTTATCTTATTATAAAGTAAATAAAAACTGCGCCATTTCAACCATATCCAATGGCATTGATGGTTGTTTTTATAATATCGATTTCACTCATGAGAAAAAAAACAGACTAAAACGCGTTGTCTATGCTGGCAACTTTGGAAAAGGGCAAGCACTTGAGAAAATAATACCTGCATTGGCTTCGGCAACAACAGGACAATGTGAATTTTTAATGATTGGTAGCGGTGGGCAATTAGAACAGTTAAGAAGTGCTTGTGCTAATTTAGAAAACGTCTATCTTATTTCTCCCGTAAAAAGAGAAAAGCTGATTCAATACTATCAAGATGCTGATATGTTATTGCTACATCTGGATGACCTAACTGCGTTTCAGAAAGTACTTCCTTCTAAAATTTTTGAATACGGCATAACAGGAAAACCCATTTTAGCAGGTGTCTCAGGTTATGCGGCTGAATTCCTAAATGAACATGTTTCAGGAAGTTACATTTTTCCGCCTTGTGATATTGTCAAAGGGATAGAACAACTCAATGTGATTTTAAACTCAGATTTTAAAAAGGAAGATAGAACTGGATTTTACAAGCAATTTAATCGTGAAAAATTAATGAATGAATTGGCTGAGAAAATTACTTCTATTTGAAATATTGCATAATGTAGTCGGATTTTTTTATTTTTTATCAACAGGAAGAGAAAAATGAAACGGATTTTATTCTTTTTACTTTTTATTTTTCAGGGTTCATTGGTGTATGCTGAATTTAATCAGCCACTAATGACAAAAAACACCCAAGAAAAAATGACAGCAAATGATGCCTTAAATCGATTAATTGAGGGGAATAAGCGGTTTACAGAAAACAAAGCCATTGAAACGGATTTTTTAGGGCACGCAAAACTGGCTTCAGGGTCACAATATCCCATTGCGGTTGTATTGAGTTGTATTGATTCACGCGTTCCGCCTGAAGTTATTTTTGATCAGTATGCGGGAAATATTTTCGTTACGCGTATTGCAGCCAATGTCTTAAATCATGATGTCTTGGCTGGCATGGAGTACAGTACGGCAATTGCTGGTGCGAAATTAATTGTTGTTTTGGGTCATGATTCGTGTGGCGCTGTTAAAGGCGCTTGTGACAAGGTTACATTAGGCAATCTCACACAATTATTGAATAAAATCCAACCTGCTATTCTTGATGCACAAAAAACAACGGGTAGAAAAGAATGTGTTAATCCGAAATTTATTGATTTGGCTGCAGTAGACAACGTTCGTCGCGTTGTGTCGCTGATTCCACAAGAAAGCCCTGTGATCCAAAAATTACTTGTATCTGGGAAAATAAAAATTGTTGGAGCGATCTATCATTTAGATAATGGGAAAGTCTCTTTTCTGTAAAACAGGGCTGTAAAGCGCCAAATGGAGGGGATGATTGGTTCTTGTAAAGGGCGCTCTAAACGCACCTAAATATACACTCGTTTTTTTTAACCCTCGCACATCACATCGCTTCCCTAAACCAATTGTAAATATTTTAAATCGGGATAATGTGTAGCCTGCGTTCATCAAGGGAAAGACTCTGTATTCAGAGTCGATTTATCACGGAATAGACCATCTGACGCACCATAGTCGGACCCTCTAATGTTCTTACATTGTGCGTTTAGGCGTTTTAATTTTTTCTTAAGTATTTAAGAATTGTCAATTTGGTTCAAGCACAATACACTGCGCTTAGCTTCTGTAAAACACCAAGTAAAATTTTCTATGCTTTATAAAATGAATCAACGCGAGTGGAATCATTTATGCCTATTTACAAATCTATTTCAAGCAAAATAATCGAATTTTCACTCAGTGAAAACCCAGATGAAATGATTTCTTATCTTGAAAATCAGCTGATAGAATCGCAAACAAATCCAACAGAACTATTGGAATTTGCACGAGATGAATACTCAAGGAAGCAAAAAGCCTATATTATTTCGGCTAAGCATATTGATAATCTTGGTGATGTTATTGGAAAGCTAGATAATCCTCGGCATAGCGCAATGCATATTGAATTTTATAAGTTATCTGCAGATCGTCACTATTTTCTTGGAAAATATCACTATTGTAAGGCGCTACTGGATCAAGACCCAAATGCAGCACTTAGCTATAGCGAAAAAATGTTTTTCCTATCTGGTAGTAAAGAAGCTGAATTACAGTATGTGCATTATATAAAAGCCCTTTGTTACGAAAAATTGAATCTGCCTGATAAAGCCATGGATTCATATTGTAAAATTATAAATATAGACTTTCAATACTACTCTGTTGTTATTGCTTCTAGAGCACGTTTGATTAAAAATCAGGTGTGTCATGATCTTACGCAGACAACTTTAACATTTTCGGAACGTTTCAAGTATTATGATTTTGATTTTGCAGCGCTAAATTCTATTCTTTTACCGATTAAATTTCATGAGCAATGGTTTCCAGAGTTTTATTGGTTTAATTCGGTAGATGAAAACAATATTCAAAATGAATTTAATTCACATATTAAAAAATTAGAAGAATTAGCCGCTACTAAAAAAACTGAAATAACGATTTTGCTTCAACGTTTTAATGAAGAAAACGAAATAGTTGTTCGTACGTTAAAAGAAAAAAAAGCCGCATTGGATGCCGAGTTGATTGAACTTAATGAAATACAAAATAGTCTTAATCGGCAATATAATCTATATTTGCCAGCGAATCGCCAAATTTTTCGAAATCATGCAGCAGAAAGACATTTCTTTAATCCGAATCGTTCCAATAAAAAAGAAAAAATAAATAGACTGACTGAAGAGATTATCGATCAACGATTTCAACAACAAACTAATCTTATTCCGGTCAATTTAGATGGTTTGAGTTCACGATTAATTATTAGTTCAGAAAAAGCTTTTCAAAATGCCGTTATTACTTTAACGGATGAAAATAAACCCAGGTTAGGTATCTCGGTTGCAAGAAACATAACATGGCATTTTCAGTGGAGGTCAGGTGCGATACCTTTAGGACCTGTTGAATACTATCAGGTTGGCAAAACAAAAGTGCAATTGGAGCACAGAGTAATGCCAAAGCGCGATAGATTAGGTGCTGTATTTCTACCTCAATGCGGAAGTTATGACAGCGATTTTTATCCGTATTTGTCCAAACTTTCTAATAACGAGACTGAAAAAGAGAAGACATTGACTTCATGGATGATACGTTATGGAAAAGCACATCAATCGGTTTCTTTAAATGAATTAAAATCAGTTTATCTGTCAGCAACTATCGCAGATGCTGACAAATTTAATCAATTTTGTTTTTTAATTATTGATAAAGAACAAAGTCAGTGGCTTTCTGCGAAAAATAAAATTTATCAAATTGGGATGTCGGTTTCTCAAGCGCGGTGCTTAATATTACTCAGAGAAGGGATTATTAATTTCAAGGATGCGTTTGTCAATAATCCGATATTTGGCGTCTATTCTCACAAAGCGCTAGAGAAGCACATTAATATTGTAATTGACGCCTGCAGGCGAATTGATGCTTTATATATAACATATCTTCAGCATCAACACCCTATTGATCACTTTTCTTTTATTAAAAAAAATATTCATCGTCCAAAAACAGCTGTTTTAACGAGGGAACAGGCACATCAAGATATGAAAACAGTCTATGGTGGTGATAGTGACACTGATGGTACGGAGTATGATTCGGATTTAGAATTAGGGTGCCCAAAACCGCACTAAATCACTACCACACCTCTTCCCAAAATAAAACCACCTATCCTTACAGCTTGAAATGAACTGGTTCACGGTGCTCATCCGCTGATCTGTCACATATTCCATCGATAAAATAACGCGTTTTTCATTTTCGGCCAAAGGCGTTACTTCGTGCCACAACACATCGCCATTAAAAACAACAAGCATGCCGGGATGCGTGTAAATTTCGATGGGATTTCTTCTACGCTTCCATTTTGTTGCGTGCGGATAGCAGATTAATTTCGATGCGATGGAGTCTTGAATTAAACCTAACAAAACCGTGTAACGTCGTCCGCGATAAAATGATTTATCAAAATGCACGCCAATGTGATCTCCTGGTTTTGTATAATAATATAATGCAAGCGCATGGGGATCATGGTCAGGACATACAAATAATTTTTCTCCTACTATTTCTTCAATGCGTTCTCTCACCCAGTCTGAATGGTATAATGTAAATAATTCGGGTGCATGCGTTTTAATATCATGTGCACTCACACTGCCTGATTTTTTAATGCCTGCTAAATTAACCCGATGAACAAATGGTTCACACTGCTTTACTTCCGGCAGAAAATACTGATAAATAAAATCACGCGGCATAAAATCATCGATCATCAAAAATTGTTGTGATTCGAATAATTGAAAAGGTGAGGTTATGTTTTTTTCGTTAATAAATTCGCTTATTGCTAACATTGCCTCTCCATTAAACATAATGAAGAGATTGTAATCGTTTTTTAGAATTTTGCACTACCGTGTTTTATGACGATATTCATTTAAGAATTCTATAAACAATGAGAAGAAAATTGAAAAATAGATATACCCTTTTGGAATTGAATAGCCAAAACCGTCTGCAACTAAGACAGTACCAATCAACAATAAAAAGCTGAGCGCCAATATTTTAATCGCTGGGTGTCTATCAATAAATCGACTTAAAGGCTCACTTGAAATCAGCATGATAATTACCGCAATCGTAATGGCAATCATCATAATCCATAATTGCTTCGTGAGGCCCACCGCCGTTAGAATACTATCCAGTGAAAATATAATATCAAAAATAATGATTTGAATAATTGCCGACGTGAATCCAATATATTTTCTTTTTTTTGTGTGATAATTTTTTTTAGGTTGAAGTTCATGGTGTATTTCCCATGTTGCCTTCACCAGCAAGAAAAGTCCGCCCAAAATCATAAAAATATCGCGTCCGGAAAATGATTTTGCATATACCGAAAATAAGGGAGTGTTGAGTTTGATAATCCACATGATTGCCAATAATAATGCGAACCGCCCCAGTAATGCTAAGCTAAGGCCAATACGCCGTGCAGATTTTTGATGTACAGGGGGTAAACGACTGCTGACAATAGCCACAAAAACCAAATTATCAATCCCTAACACAATTTCAAGCAAGGTCAGCGTTGCAAGGTTAAGAGAGATTTGAAGTAGATCCATATGCTTAAAAATCCTATCGAGGTGTACAGTTATAGTATCAATTTCAGCTGTATCGCACAAAACTATTGATTTTAGGCGCTATTCTCGGTTAAATACACTGCTTTTAACAAACACAGACAAGGTGATCATTATGCCAAGAGGAAGAGGTCCACACGGTCCTAAAAAACTGAGAAAGAAACAGAAGAAATGATGAAACCCGGTGAGAATCCGGGTTTTTTATTTCCGCAAAATATACCCATAATGCGATGCCACTGCTTCTAAATCAAATTGGTTTAAGAACAACGAAAAACCCATCCATGAACTCAATGCCGCCAAATCTTGAAACTGTTTCGGCATATATCTGGCTGGTGCTATTAAACCTTGTTCACTTAATTCATGCAGAGTCGGAATATCTTCAATCAGCGTTTTACCTGTAAAAAATAGCGGAATACGATCGATCAACCCTTCCCTGACAGCCAGTCGAATATAATTGTAAATCAATAAAAATCCTTTAGTATAAGATAAATCTTTTGTGAATGGCCCACCATCGGGCGTACTGCCTCGAAAAACACGAACACTATAATAATAGCTTTCCGTGTCATTCATGCCCTGTTCCTTGAAAAATCGAAAAACATCGATAAAATTTCCACCTGCAGAAACCAAATTTAAGGCCCGAACCCGATTAGTGATCCTTAACATCCGACTGGGATAAGATGAAAATGTAAAAATCTCGGTTGTTACCGCCAATCCTTCCTGCGTAATGCTTGAGGTCGGCGATCCTTTAGATAAAAAGGTACAAATGGGCTGTGCCTGGCCGTTTAACGTGGTGCCAACATGCACCCACCCCTCATGCACCTCAAGGTAGCGGATATCACGATCGCTGAATCGCACATTGCGATTCAACTTAATGCAGTCCGCACCCGCGGATGCATCTGCCACAATATTATCGCTCAAGGCGACTGTTACATGGTCGGTGTGATGAAAATACTCAGACAATTTTCCTTGCAAAATAACAAGCGCTTCTTCTGCACTGTATCGTTTTTCATCTTCAGGTGTTTTGACTACTTCTTTGACTAAATTTTCTAATATTTTCCCCAGCATCGTGCCCATGTCACTTAATCGCGGACCATTCGGATAAAATGCATCATCAGGTGCGCCATATAATTCCATTGATAATTCAGAAAAAAGGGATTTTCCTCGGGATTTTATCATTAAAATGGCTTGGCAATATTCTTCACATAAGCGAATCATGATTTTAGAGATGCCGGAATAGTGTCCTAAATCATTTTTTATTTCTCGAATTAGTACGTGGAATTCTGCCGTTAACTCATCCGCATCAAATGGCAAAGGGCGCTTGTTATAATAATCGAGGTCGACTTTGGGAAGCTGTTGGAATTTATTTTTAAAAAAATCTTCTTTGACGTCGTCATCCCATTTGATGGCATCTAAAATACGAATGGGTTGTTGTAATTTGACAAGTCGATCAGATAGTTCGCGAATTTTTTGACGTTCTGATGTGTCAGATTGGTGCGGTAGCATAATCATTTTGCCTGTTGTAATTCCTTTGTTGAATCCTCACACAAGTTGGTCATAATATCAATCTAAAAATAGGGCGTGGTACTGTAAAAATCTGATGAGGTCAAAATGAAAAATAATTTACATGCTGATGAATTTTTTACTGCCTTACATGGCACATGGAAATTGGATCGAGAAATAGTCGATCAGCATTCAAAAGAAGTAAAGACAGCAACAGGAACAGCTATTTGGAAGAAAACAAAAATGACCAAGGTTTTGCATTATCATGAAAGAGGAAAATTGGCATTGCCAGAAGGTGAATATGATTTTCTACGCGAATATGATTATCAACTAAAGCCGAATAAAATAAATATTTTATTCGCGGACGGGGTAAATCAAGGGGAATTATTCTTATCGTTTTCTTTTTCTGATGATAGGCATATTAAGGCAAATCATGTATGCAAAGAAGATCATTATCAAGCTTCGCTTATTGTGTCAAAAGATTTACATCAAGATTTTTGTATTATTTTTCAGGTAAAGGGACCAAAAAAAGCATATCAGGTAAAAACGCACTATCAAATTTTAGATTAATGAATATATTCCCCATCGCCTATAAAAAAACGATGGGGATATAAACACCATTACTTATTTTTTCCAAGCACGCTCACGCTTGGGTTTATCGTCTTTTGGAAAAGGCGTTTTTGAAGCACCTCTGTCACCTTGGTCTTTTTTCTCTGGCTTTTTACTGCGTACAAAACCAGCGGGTTTTTCACTGCGTGGCGCATAACTTCCTGATTTTTCCGTTCTTTCAGGTCGAGCATAATTGCCGCTTTTTTCTGGTCTTTCAGATCGTTCGCTGCGAACAAAACCAGCAGGCTTTTCACTTCGCTCACTTCGCATAGACGAATCGTTTGGTGCACCTTTGCGATTAGGACCACCAGATGAACTGCCAAATTTTTTGCGTGGTTTATATTTATCATCTTCACGAGGCCCTGAAAAACCAGCTGATCTGCCTTCTGGTCGGCGATCACCGCGATCACTTCGACCACGGTCTCCACGGTCATTTCGACCACGATCACCGCGATCACCACGATCGCGATTTCTGTCACGCGATCCTTCAGATGAGGTCGATGTAGGGAAAGAATCTGGCGTTGCCACTTCTTCTTCATTCAAAAACATCAATGCCGCAGCAATATCTTGTGCTGTGCAGGATTCTTTTTCTGTTAAGCCCATCACAATTTCAATATAGGGCGAAATTTGTTTTCCTTTTTCGCGAATCGCCGCCATGATTTTTTCATTTAATTGCGAAACACGTTTTTCACGAATCACTTTCAATGAAGGTGGTTCAATACGTTTAATTGTTTTTTTAGTGTAACGTTCGATATCGTTAAACAAACGCATTTCACGAGGCGTTACAAATAAAATTGCTTTTCCAGAACGCCCTGCTCTGCCTGTTCGACCAATACGATGGACATACGATTCAACATCGTAAGGAATATCATAATTGATAACGTGGGTAACACGTTCAACGTCAATACCGCGTGCAGCAACATCAGTTGCAATTAAAATATCTAAATCGCCTTTTTTCAAACGATTAATTGTTTTTTCGCGAGCGGCTTGGCTCATGTCACCATTCAATGCCGCAGCGCCATAACCACGTGCCTGTAATCGTTCTGCCAATTCCGTTGATTCATTTTTCGTGCGTGTGAAAATGATCACCGCTTGATTTTCCTCAACTTCTAATAAGCGCGTTAATACATCTAATTTTTGATTTCGATTTGAGACAGTCACGTAGCATTGTTCAATCGTATCAACAGCATCAACATTTGCTTTGATTTGAATTTTTTTCGCATCTTTCAAATACCGTTGTGAAATTTTTTGAATGGATGCGGGTAATGTTGCCGAGAATAAAGCCGTTTGATGTGGATGTTCAATTTGACCCAAAATCCATTCAACGTCATCAACAAATCCCATTTTCAACATTTCATCTGCTTCATCTAAAACCACAGTTTTTAATGCATCAAGTGGCAATGTTTTGCGACGTAAATGATCCATTAAACGACCCGGTGTGCCCACAATCACTTGTGCACCGCGTTTAATTGAACGTAACTGAATGCCGAAATCTTGTCCACCATAAATCGGCGCAACCAAAAAACCTTTAACGTGTTTTGCATAGCCTTGAAAAGCTTCTGCAACCTGAATAGCCAATTCACGTGTTGGCACAATAACCATGGCTTGGGGTGTTCGTACCGTAAAATCAAGACGTGACAAAATTGGCAAAGCAAAGGTTGCTGTTTTGCCAGTGCCTGTTTGTGCCTGCGCAAGTAAATCTTCGCCGTTAAGTAAAATAGGAATACCTTGTTCTTGAACAGGGGTTGCGCTTTCATAACCTAAGTCAGAAATAGCGGATAAAATAGATTTTTCTAGCCCAAAATGAGCAAAAGCATTTTTAGTTGATGACATGAGAATGATTCTTTAATTTTATAAAACAAAAAAAACCTCGCGCGAGGTATATGAGATATATTTAGCACAAGGACTTGTACGCCTGATTGTCAAAATTGGCGCTGACTCTCCTTTTTGACCCTTAATCGCAAATTCATTTTGCGTTTTGAAAAAGTTCCCTGAATGTTTTCTCAGGGATTAGAAGGTATTAGTTTCTATCGTCTCTGTATGAAGGACGACTGTTGTTGCTAGGACGTCTAGCACCACCGGAACCTGCAGGACGACGATTGTCATCTCTTGCAATATTTACTTTAAGACTTCTGCCATCCAATTCAAAGCCGTTTGCTTTTTCAACTGCATTTTCGCAGTCTTGATCAGAAGAATAGCTAATAAAAGCAAAGCCTTTTGAGCGTCCAGTGCTAAAATCGATAATTAGTTTCACTTCATCAATACTGCCGTACTGAGAAAAATGGTCGCGAAGTTCGTCTTCTGTCGTGTTGTAAGACAAATTTCCGACGTAAATTTTAGATTGACTCATGTTTAATAATCTCTATTCAATAGTTTATAAGTACCTAGCGCAGTTCCAATATCCCCGTTGTGAAACACTGGGACGAACGTCAGGCGAGCACTATCATACGGTCATTTTGGCAAGTTGTCATCTAATTAAACTAAAGTTTGCTCAATTTAAAAAACAAGCTCTTTTTTAATACCCTCTTAATTTTCGACAAAAATGGTTAATATTTAGACAAAATGACGACATCCACTCCAAATTAGGGGGTAACGGCAATAGTATTTGCACTGCCTGAAAAAGGGAGCGGATACAAATGACGCTCAGGCAAAGATCAGATGTCAAACTAGAAAATCGAACATGAAAATATATTCTCTATTTTATAAAAAATGATTTTTTTAATTAACACGATCATATTTTTCCAATTCAACGGAATAAGAAGAGGCAAGCCACTTCCTTCCTGCCACCGTGGATTATTATCCAAAAAATATTGGATGCGGACATCATCTCTATGCGTGACTTTTGACGCAGTAAAGGGAATCCACGTTCTAAACTGAATTGGTTTTCCACAACCAAAATAAATTAAATCAAATTCTTTGCAGTATGATGTCAAAATTTCGTTATATATTAAACAAGATGCTGCAGAAATGCTATCTACATTTAACCAGTTTTCAATGAGCTGATACATTAAATAGGCTTGTGGCGTTATACAAATTGCCAAAACATATGTTTTCTGAAATAGATTACGCATCGATTTAAATTTATAATGTAAAATTTTCTGCATGCCAATCATTCCCAAAATATGATGGCCTCGAATAGTGCTATCCATGCAACCAATATCCAATAAAATATAATTATAAAGGCATTGATCAATCATGATTGACCGATACAAAACACCACCAAATCCAGAAGGTTTATTATTATTATAAATTATATAAACAAGTCCTTGACCTGATTGTGCGTTACACAACAAGGTTTCAATATCTTTTAGGGGAACGAACTTAAAATGCCGAATGGCAATTGAATTAATGGTTTGAACCCAGAAGGAAAATTCCTCCGGCGTGAGTTTTTTATCGAGCGTAACTACTTTCAACATGACAAGCATCCATGGCGCATTGCCCAGTAACCCTACATTTGAAGATTACCGTGTCAATCGTAGCGGGTCAAATGCTAAATTAAAATAATAAGGCAATTGCAGCGATCGACATAATAACGCCATCCATAATAATCCATAGCCAAATTGTGCGCCTGCTTGTGAATAAGTTGTAATACCAGAAGGATCGTCATCTGCAGCACCTGTAATAATACCAGGACCCAAAAGACCGAATAATTTTTTAATTTTCATTTAATCCATTCCAGTAAAAAATTTATTTTATTACTGTTCATCTTTTAAAATTGCAGCGGAATTGTCATCAAAATCAATTTCAATTTTTGCTTTCCACGTTAATCGCAGTGCATTTAAAATAGCAAAAACATCGATTATTTCTTGTAATATTGCACCCATAACTGGCGATATCCATCCTGACGCTGCAAATCCCATCCCAACAAGACTTAATACCATCCCACCCATCGCACTTTGCATCGCGATTTTTCGTGTATCTCTACTCAAGTGCATTAAAATGTCTACTTTTTGCAATGTATTATCCATAATAACAACACCTGCTGCCTCAGATGTCACATCACTGTATTGTCCAAATGCAATCCCAACTGTGGCTGCAGTGAGCGCTGGTGCATCATTAATCCCGTCTCCCATGAATAAAGTAGGTGCTTTGGTGCTTTCATGACGAACGATGGAAAGTTTTTGTTCTGGTGTTTGCGATGCATAAACTTCGGTTAAATTAAGCAATTTACCAAGGTAATTTACTTCTGATTCGCGATCACCGGAAATCAGCATAATTTTTTCAAATTGATGTGATGGCCCCAGATGATTAATAAAAGATTTACTTTCTGCTCTTGGCATATCACGAAAGCGAAAAGTAGCAGCATACTGTTGATCAAATAAAATAATACATTCCAAACCTGGCGAAATAGACGGTAGCGCGCTCATTAATTCCGGATGGGTAAGTGACAGTTTTTTACGATGTGTCACATTAATGGTGTGATGATTGATCGTAGCAGATAAGCCTTGCCCTGGTTTTTCAGATACTTCTGACGCATCAAGCAGTGATAATTTTTCCTTTTTAGCCGCATTTAATATAGCCATAGAGAGCGGGTGCTTTGAATAACGCTCTAGACTGGCCGTATATTGTAAAATATCTTTTTCTTTATGGTTATTTGCGGTGATAATTTCCGTCAGAACTGCTTTTCCATATGTCAATGTGCCGGTTTTATCAAAAATAGCTGTGCGGCATGTTGGTAATCGTTCTAATACTATTGGATCTTTAATGATGATTGCCTGACGCGCTGCCATTGAAATAGCGCTGATAATCGTAATGGGAATAGCAATTAAAAGTGGGCATGGCGTAGCAATAACAATGACCGCTAAAAATCGCACGACATCGCCCGTTAAAAACCAGGCAATCAACGCAAGTGTCAATGCGATCGGTGTAAATATCGCCCCAATTTGATCTCCCAATCGTCGTATTGTTGGTCGTTTTTGTTCAGCATCGGTTAACACCGAAACAATTGCCGCATAACGCGAATCTTTCGGTAATTTTTCTGCGCGAATAGTTAATAATGCATCACCATTAATGCTGCCCGACAATACCGGAGATCCAGGTGCTTTTGATATCTGATATGGCTCACCTGTGAGATAGGATTCATCCATCGAGCCATTTCCTTCTATAATTACACCATCAACAGGGCAAAGCTCATGAGGGTAAATTACAATGTGATCATCAATATGCATGTCATTTAACGCAATATCTTCTGTATTTCCGGCTATTTTGCGGTGCGCAATCGACGGCATCCGTTTTGCCAACGCCAACAAAACAGAAGATGCTTTTCGCAGCGCATACAGCTCCAATGTTTGCCCGCTTGCTAACATTAGAATAATAAGGGTCGCCGCTAAGTATTCATCTAAAATGACCGCTGTTATTATTGCCAATAATCCCAGTAAATCAGCACCAAAATTACCTCGGTATAATTTCATCAGTATTTGCATTGATAACGGAATACCACCAATAATAATGACAAAAAATAAAGGGTAGTTTTGCATCAATGGATGAAAAAAATGTAACAGCAAACTTGAAAAAATCACCCCTAATGTAAGCAACGCAATCATTGCTTGCCATTTTTGACGTAAAAATAATAAGGTCATTTTTTGAAGTCCTCCTGCTTCATGCGCAACTATTACTAAAGATCCTATTCTCAATGTATGTTAGAATTTTTCATACAGCAACTAATAAATGTTACTGACAATGGAATGCCTTATGCATATGATGGATTTTCCCCTGATGATCTACATGAATGGCTTGAAAACAATCCCCAAAACATACCTGCATTGATTGAATTAACATAGGTTGATACACATGTCACACACTCAAAATGAAACGGTTAATGGCTCAAAGGAAATATGGTACAAAAAACGCATTGCGCTGAAAAATGATTTTCTTCCGTTAAAAACAGCTATCGTGCATCCTGTTGACGCACTTTCACTGGAAGGTGCTTTTGATGCAGCCAAAGAAAATTTGATTATCCCCGTTCTTGTTGGTCCAAGGGATAAAATTCTTTCTGCGGCCATTGAAGCAAATATTGATATTTCTGCTTTTGAGTTAATTTCAACGCGGCACAGCAATGAATCCGCTGAAGTAGCGGTAAAATTAGCAAGAGAGGGAAAAGTTGAAGCATTAATGAAAGGAAAAATTCATACAGATGAATTAATGGAAGCCGTTATTGATAGAGACAACGGATTACGCACCGGAAGGCGAATAAGTCATGTATTCATGATAAATGCGCCTCATTATTCAAAACCATTATTTCTGACTGATGCAGCAATTAATATTCATCCCAATCTAACTGAAAAAAAGGATATCGTTAAAAATGCCATTGATTTGTTTTATATCTTAGGCTTTGGTAC
>JAPLRF010000054.1 GCA_026399315.1 Gammaproteobacteria bacterium | reverse complement strand
GGATGAATTGGGACATCTACAGGATGATCTTGAGGTTAACGGTGGACATCTACAGGATGAAGCGTGACGTTTGCAGGGGAGTGATTATTCTCCACCAATGTTCCACGTGAATCATTTTGACGTCGTCGGTTGGCTATTTAATAACTAACCCAAACCGCTTGTCATGTTCGTGTTGCAACTCTGGATGCTCATGATGATTTCTTTTCAGATGTTCTTCTGCCAATTTTCCAAAGAAGCTGGAATGCGATAACAGGGAACTTATTTTTGGCTCAATATGTAATTTAAGTCCGTCGTATTTTTCAAGCCAACGAGATACTGCGCTGAGATCAGCAGAAATTGCGGGTTCAATTAACCGCCGAAAAATTGATAGGCCGTTTTCGCTATTCATAAAACACACAGCAGCTTGCTTGGTTTTCAAATTGATAGCGAAAAATGCTTTGTAAGTTCCGTTGTCTCCCCAGTGAAAAGCGAGTGTTGATCCATCCGGAGTTGTCTGTAGGCCTACACCGATTCCCCATTTTATTAGTGCAAGTGTATCTGCCGAAACTCCTGCAGCTATGGCTTTACTGTCTTTATTTAGTAATTCAATTTGTGGCGCAAACATATGCGTTTTAATGAATTCATCATTCATGCAAGCAGTTAAAAATTTGGCATAGTCTTCAGCCGTTGTATGCAGTGATGCAGCTGGATTTGGATTGAGTGGAGTGTACTTTCTTTCATCAGGCTTTCCATCAGAATAATGCCCTATTGCTTGATGGTATTTAACCAATGGACTAATTTCAAAAAGTAAAAAACTACTGTGATGCATGCCCAGATCAGCAAAGACTTCTTGAGCCAGCATCTCTAATTTCTTTTTTGTTATGTGTTCGATAACGTCGTTTAAAAAACAAAATGCTTCTCCTGAATAATTAAAGTGCTCGCCGGCATTAGCAATATATTCTGATTCACCGGGATGAAGCCAGTTTGGAAGCCCAGATTGATGCGATAATATCATGCGTGCCGTCAGCATTTTGTAGTTTCGGTGTTCCAGAAGATCAGGACGATCAGGCGGTCCAAAATCAGGGAAAATTTTATAAAGTGGTGTATCTAAATCCAGTTCTTTTCGCTGCGCCATTTTTAAAACGATATAAGCAAACACCGGTTTGCTCAGAGACGCTGCTTGAAAAATAGTGGTATGGGTGATGGCTTCAGATGTGCCTATTTTAGCAACACCTGCCACATGACTTTCAATATCGCCATTGCTAGAAATGGTTGCCATCGACGCACCTGGAATGAAGGCTTTTTCGATAATGCTTTTTAGCATTCCATTTGGCATGGAATTTTTCTCATCTGATTTGATTCATGTAATGATACTGACTTAACCTTAAGGTGATATTAAGTTTGACTATTAGTTGATCAGATTAAGCCGATATGAAAACCCCCTGTTTTGTTCTTTGATGTCACATTTTAGCCCCTGGGGGACTCAGGGGGTTCTTAGGGGGCAGGGGATTTGTGTTTAAATATAAATATACCATTAATGAAATATTTTGTTTACAAAATATAAATTTCTATTTACTATAGAATTGTCTTATTTAAATATTGAGTAGTTATTATGTCCGAACCCAGAATGTATCGCTTAACGACAGAAGACGCTAATCGCGTTGAACAGCTTATCGAACGCATTAGGGCTGAGACAGAAAAGCAGGGTATGAAGTCCGTGAAACAATCAACTATGTTACGTGCGTTGATTTTTCATGGTCAGAAAATCGAAACTCAAGATTTAATAGAGGCAGTCAAACATGCGCAAATTTATGCATGATTGAAAGTCGTGATATGCCGTTGCTTGTAACAGCGACATACCACTAACCACAACAACTACACGGAGTAGTGCAATGGCTAACGCAAATATATCTGATTTCACTCTGAAACTGCAATTTAAAGATTATATTTCGGCACAAGAACGCTTGTCGATTTATGGTGTTGAAGATTGCATCAAAAAAAATCCTGTAACAAATTATCGATCCGTGAAAAAAAACCAAACAGACAAAAAATCTTTTTGGCAAATTCTTCAAAGATCAAAACAAGCAGAAACTGTTTTGGCCTAAAAATCGTTATTGATTTTTTGGCTTGATTTATTTTTACAGGAGCAGCGTCAGATGGAAACCTACAAACCCATTCAATCATCACCAGCGATTCAGTCATTCAATTCATTCGAAATGAACGGAATGAAGGAGGGTGTATTTTGCGATCCTCAAGCCTTGTCGCGATTGCACGAAGTGTTTTTGATTGCAACGATGCTGGTCTCCATCCTGACGCTGGTTTCACTTTTCAAGTGGCAGCCAAGCTCACAACACGGATGGGCTTTTTTTCTTGATCTCATTTTTGGAAAAATGCGCTATCTTGTTCCAGCGTTTTTTATGTATGCGGGATCTTGCTTTTATATCCATTGGCATAAACCATTTCAAGGCTCACATACACTTATACTAAAGTTGATTGGCAGCTGCCTATTTTTTCTGTCATTAGAAATGATCGGGCAGGGTGGAGAATTGGGTGCTGCATTATCGAATAGTATTTTTGGTGACGGTTCGCTCGAATCAATCGTCGTTATTGCCAGTATATTTTTAGTGGGTCTGTTTTTAATGACCCGATTGTCGTTTTATGAAATCACAATCTTTGCCTATTGTGCAGGAAAAGAATTTTTCTTTCGAAAAATGGATCAACGTGATTATCGTGTGGCGCAAGCATCTTATCAAAAAGAACAAGAAATAACTCGACGTGAGCCGGTGATTATTTCATACGATTCCCCACGTTCAGAAATGGTGATTTCTGATTCACAAACAAAACGACTTATTGATTGTCTTGGTCATTTTGGTATTCACGCAACACCAGTTGGCAAAGAAGTGGGTCCCGTTATCACACGTTTCGAAATTGAGTTACTGCCTGGCGTGAAGTCGGCAACCTTATGCAATCATTATAAAGACATCGCGAGAAGTTTGCGTGTTGCCAATGTGCGCGTATTAGAAGTCATCCCTGGTAAGTCATGTGTTGGCATCGAGGTGCCAAATGAAAATCGCGAAGTTTTTGGCTTTGAGGAATTACGATTTAAGCTTGACGAATGTGTTAACGAAACATTGCCGTTGTTGTTGGGAAAAACAGTAAACGGCTTTATCAAAATCCTAGATTTAAAATCACATATATTAATTGCGGGCGCTACGGAATCAGGTAAAACAAGTTTGCTGCAATCAATGTTAATGAGCCTTACTTCTTACGTATCTTCAGACGGTTTGAAATTAATTTTGATTGACCCTAAATGTCTTTCATTCAAGCAGTGGAAAAACATTCCCCATTTATTAATGCCGATAATCACCGATAACAATGATGCGATGGATGCGCTGACTTGGTGCGTGAATGAAATGGAAAGACGATACGATTTAATGGCAAAAGAATCTAATCCGAAATTCCCAAGCATTGTTGTTTTTATCGATGAATTTGGCAATTTAATGATGACACACAAAAATGAAATTGAATCGGCGGTAGGAAAGTTAGCGCAAAAATCTCGGCAATGCGGCATTCATTTGGTGCTATCAACCCAACGATCAACAGCAGATGTGGTTACCGGGAATATCAAAACAAACATGACAACACGTATCGCATTGAGTGTGCCTGATAAAAGAGACTCCAGAAATATTCTTGACGAAAATGGAGCATACACATTATATTTGATGATAATAGTACGCATGCACATATTTATTATATATGGACAATTTATCTTTTCTCAACTACGATACCCCTCGTTATTATTTCCAGGGATGAATTGACGTCCTGAATATTTCTGGAAATATATCATC
>JAPLRF010000029.1 GCA_026399315.1 Gammaproteobacteria bacterium | reverse complement strand
CCCGTGAGGGCATCCTTTATAAAACATTTTGTCTTTATCCAGTGAGCGGAAGGGTTGCAGAAAGGGGGTAATTTTTTCGATTTCTTTGATAACTTAACTGAACTTAAAGACAGGAAGGCAAAGAAACTAGAAGATCGAGAATTAGCAACATTTGAGAAATCAAGACTTGTTTTTCGTGGCAATAAACAGGAAAAGCTTGATAAGATAAGGTCCTAGGATAATTCGTGTAGGCAATGGCTAAATTGGCATTTGCGAAAATAAAATTTAATTGGTGAGGATTGAACATGTTTTTTTGGCTGGCCCATTTTTTTATGGATGACGCGCATTTCTTGCGTGTTTTTCAATATATCACGCTTCAAATGATCGGTGCTGCATTAACAGCCTTATTAATTGTTTTGTTCTTTTGCCCTGCATTTATTCGACGCTTGCAAAAACTGCAATATGGTCAGGTCGTACGAACAGATGGTCCGCAATCGCACTTAAAAAAAACGGGCACGCCGACAATGGGCGGCAGTTTAATTTTAATGGCGTTGGGTACCAGTGTTTTGTTGTGGGCCGATTTATCGAATCAGTATATTTGGATTGCTTTGTTGGTTACCTTAGGTTTTGGTGCGATTGGTTTTGTGGATGATTATCGGAAAATCACGCAGAAAAATACCAAAGGATTATCTGCACGAAAGAAAATAGTGTATCAATCATTGATTACTTTTATCGCGATCTCTATTTTGTATTTTACGGCAAACAGCGACAGTACAACGCAACTGGTTATTCCATTTTGCAAAGACGTCATGATCCATTTGGGGCTTTTTTATTTTATATTTTCCTATTTTGTTATTATCGGCGCAAGCAATGCCGTTAATTTAACGGATGGATTAGATGGATTGGCAACCATGCCAGCCATTTTAGTGATTATGGGCTTAGGCGTTTTTGCTTATGTGTCTGGTAATTTTCATTTCGCGGATTATTTATCCTTGCCTTATTTGCCTGGCGTGGGTGAATTGATGGTTTTCTGTGGTGCCTTAGCAGGTGCCGGTTTGGGATTTTTGTGGTACAACTCTTACCCTGCGCAATTATTTATGGGTGATGTGGGGTCGCTAAGTATTGGTGGTGCGCTCGGTATTGTGGCGGTGATGGTGCGGCAAGAAATAATATTGTTTGTGATGGGTGGTATTTTTGTTGCAGAAACGGTATCGGTTATTTTACAGGTGGCCAGCTTTAAATTGCGCGGAAAACGTATATTTAAAATGGCGCCGTTGCACCATCATTTTGAATTATTGGGTTGGCCGGAACCCAAAGTGATTGTGCGATTTTGGATTATCACCGTTATTTTGGTTTTATTGGGCTTGGCGACGTTGAAATTGAGATAAAAGCGACGCCATTCATGTCGCTAGACCAGGAAATTTGTTTTATCAGTTTTTTAATTCGGCGAGCAATAAACCCCAGGCGATTTCAGCTGCTACTCTGGTTGGTGTAAAACCAGTTTCTCAGCTTGATGATTTTTTTAAATGGATTGATGGAATGTCAACGGCTTCTGTTAAGAAGCTTTCTCAACATAACGAAGAATTAAACTGCCCTGTGATTTGTGTGCCAAAGCGAAAATGTACTATTTGCGTATTATCTCATTGTTAGATTAAGGAAATATGAAGTTTTTTAACTGAATTTTTTTCCTGCGCAAAGGGAGTCACGCAATCCAGTTTAACAAGGTAAAATCCAAGCTAAAACCTAATAATTCCTTAATAAGTGTATGTTACCTTGTTAAAAGACAGCCCCTTAAATTTGGAGAATGAAAATATGCGCGAAGATAAAACACCACAGTCTAATTCCCCTGCCTTTTCAAGTGCGCCTGCTGCATTTGATCCTGCATCTCATCAAGAAAAACTATCTATTCTCGATTATTTTAAAGGGCTTGGTGCCGCATCTGCCGCCATTGCTACGCTTAAATCTTTTCTCCCACTGCTGGTGAAGGACTTTAATCATTTGGCTCTTTATATCGGACTTTTTAATGCGGTAGAGAAAACAATAAACGAATCGGTGACCTTACTAAAAGCGATATACAGGGCTTCATCAAAGCCAATGTTGTTAGCGCAGTTAAAACGTATTGCAGTGTTGCTTCCTGAATCCAATGTTTCCGGTTCAAGTCAATCCAGCGCAGAATTGTCAAAAATAGCTGTGCTTATAGAGCATATTAAGCGCTCTCCTTTAGAGCAGCGCGAGTTTTTCATCCCTAAGCTGCAAGAAATTTTAGGAGAGGATAACGCCAGCGCAATTAATTATTTTTTATCGGCATACCCAAACCATGTTGAAAATGCTTTAAAGCCAGTGCTTGAATCTTCTCTTTCGATGGCACGCTTATTTATTAAAAATAGAAAGCAAGGCACTACTTATGATATGGAAAATTTTGAATTGTGGCGTACGCAGGTTGATCAACAAGCGCTTGGAGAATTGATGAGTTTGGCTGATGCTAAGCCTACATCACCCTCGGCGCATGCAGGACCTCGATAATTCCCGCCTGTTTTTAAGTGAAGTTTGTAGTATCAACAGAAGCACAGATCAATGGCGAAATTTTTTGCTCAAAATCGTGAAATAAGCGAATAAAGCAAGATTGAATGCCGATGTAAACAGTCAAGGCCATCGCTTTGTGATAAGTGTGTGTGGTGAGATTGCGTTTTTCAATCATGTCGAGCCATTCCGATGCGCTTTTATCCGGAATGAATTTTTGCTTTAAGCTTTCTCTGATTGCTGCTCTTGGATTATTGGCGTCAATGCCAAGATAACTTAAATACGCCTTCATTAATTTCCAGCAAAGTTCGTAGGTAAATTCAAATCGTTGAATGGTGCCGTCTAAGTAAAGACTGTCTAGTTCAATGTTTTTTAATAATGCTTCATCTAAGCTGAGCAATGCCAGCTTGAAATCAGATAATTTTTCATTTAATACTGCGTAGGTCATCCAAAAATCTCCCTTGTTTTTTAAGGTTTTATCATACAGAACAATACCCTCTTTTTGAATAAATGCCTTTAAAGGCGTTTCCTTTTCAAGGGTAAGGTCAATGAGATCGACTGTGCAGGGTAGTGAACTGGATTCAAGTTCTTCCTGCAATGTTGTTTGCTTAGGTTTGTTGCTGAGTTCATATTCAATTGCCAAATCGATATCGGAATGGGTTTTATAATCAGCGCGTGCACGAGATCCGAATAAGATGACTCGCTGCAAATCAGCAGAATGCGCTATGATAATTCGCATGAGTGTTTTAAAATCAGTTGCTGCTAATCCAAATAACATCTTTAATGTCTCCTTTTTAACAGGATATCACCATGTCAGGCAACTTACATCTCGTCATCGGCCTTGGCCCCACAGGCTTATCCTGTGTGCGCTATCTCGTTTCTAAAAATATTCCCGTGATCGTTGCTGATACGCGCGACAATCCACCCAAATTAGCCGACTGCCAAAAAGAATTTCCCGATGTAAAAATTCATCTGGGGAAATTTCAGGAATCTGTTTTTTCAAAGGCTAAGGCATTGGTGGTGAGCCCTGGTATGTCCTTGGATGAACCTTGTATTGCCCAATGCGTTAAAAATAATACCCCCGTGATTGGCGATGTTGAATTATTTGCGCGTGATGCGAAAGCACCGATTATTGCTATCACAGGTTCGAATGGCAAATCGACCTTAACCACATTAATGGGTGATCTTATTAATAACGCCGGTAAAACAGCGATTATTTGCGGCAATATCGGCTTGCCTGTTTTAGATGCGATTAAACAACCTGCGCCTGATTATTATGTTGTAGAGTTATCCAGCTTTCAATTAGACACAACCTATTCATTGAAAGCCAAAGTGGCTGTTGTGATTAATGTGAGCCCAGATCATATGGACCGTTATGCTACATTCAATGATTATTTGAAATCAAAACAGCGTGTTTATATGAATTGTGAAAATGCGGTTATTAATGTCGATGAGAAAAATAGCTGGGAAGATTTAAATTTTAAAAATACCCCTGTTGAATTTAGCCTAAAAAAACCGAGTAAAAATCAATTTGGATTGTATGATCATTACTTATGTCATGGCGATGAAAAATTAATTGCCATCCCTGATTTAATTTTACAAGAACGCCATAATAATCAAAATTATTTGGCAGCATTGGCGATGTGTTCTATTTTAAAATTACCGATGCAAAGCGTATTAGATACATTAAAGCAATTTCCTGGTTTGGCGCACCGTTGTCAGTTGGTCAAATTCGAAAATAATATTGCTTGGTACAATGATTCAAAAGCGACGAATGTGGGTGCATCAATTGCTGCGATTGAAAGCATTGCGCAACGCACAAAGGGACGGCTCATTCTCATTGCGGGCGGTGATAGCAAGGGCGTTGATTTAGATCCGTTAAAATTACCTGTGAAACAGCATGTGTCGCATGTTATTTTATTGGGTCGGGATGCGCAATTGCTACAAGACACACTTCAAGAGTGTGTTGCAATAACGCGGGTGAATAATGTGAAAGAAGCGGTAAATTGGGCAAAAAAAATGGCGCAAGCAGGTGATATTGTTTTACTGGCCCCGGCATGCTCTAGCTTGGATCAATATGAGAATTATATGGCACGCGGTGATGATTTTATAAGAGCAGTGACCGGGGATCTGTGATCGGCATGACATTTACTGACCCCCGATCCCAGGTAACCGATCCCTTTCTTAAGAGGAATTTTAATGGCTAAACAAGAATGTATTATTTACTTCGACCGCTGGATTTTAGTCGTCGGATTGGTTTTAATTTTATTTGGCTTGTTAATGGTTTCGTCAGCTTCTATGGTTATTTCAGATCGTCTTTATCACCAACCATTCCATTACCTGTGTCGACAACTTATTTTTTTAGTAACGGGTCTTGCGATTGCGTGGGGTATTTCACGAATAGCGCTTTCATCGTGGGAGGAAAAGAGTTTTCCCTTATTGCTGCTCTGTTTTTTTGTTTTGTTGGCGGTATTGGTTCCAGGCGTGGGTAGTGTTGTGAATGGTTCGCGTCGCTGGATTCACTTGGGTTTTGTTTCCTTGCAGGTTTCTGAGGCTGTCAAACTAATGGCGATTTTATATTTGGCAGGTTTTTTGCAGCGTCATTTGAAAGAAGTTCAAACGCAATTTTCAGGATTTATTAAGCCACTTGTTTTCTTTGGCATCATGGGGTTTTTATTGTTATTAGAACCTGATTTTGGTGCAACAAGCGTTATTGCCATGACGGTTTTGTCGTTGTTATTCATTGCGGGTGCACGTCTATTGCCCTTTATATTCATGTTTTCGAGCATTGTGATTGGAATGTCGACTTTAGCCATTACAACACCCTATCGCATGCAGCGATTAACCACCTTTTTAAATCCATGGGATCATGCTTACGGTTCCGGCTATCAATTAACACAATCACTCATCGCTTTTGGTCGCGGCGGATTGTTTGGTGTTGGCTTGGGAAACAGTGTTCAAAAATTATTTTATTTGCCAGAAGCGCATACGGATTTTATTTTTGCGGTGATTGGTGAAGAGTTGGGCTTGGTGGGTGAGCTATTTTTAATTGGTTTGTTTGTTATTTTAATTGCGCGCATTATTTATTTGGCTCAAACTGCGCTGCGACAAGAACAGTGGTTTGCGGGATTTGTCGCATGGGGAATTGGATTGTGGATCGCATTCCAGGTCATTATTAACATCGGCGTGAATATTGGGCTATTGCCAACGAAAGGCTTAACCTTGCCATTAATTAGTTATGGCGGCAGTAGTTTGTGGGTCAGCTGTGCAGCGATGGGCATCATTTTGCGTGTTGCGCATGAGGTGCAAAATTCACCGATGCTGACGCATTCCGCGCGCATGCGGCAGAGGGTTTCATGAAAAAATTATTGATTATTGCTGGCGGGACCGGTGGACATATTTTCCCTGCGCTCACTGTTGCAGATGAATTACAAAAGCAAGGCGTGCTAATTGAATGGATGGGCACCGAAGCGGGCATGGAAAAAAAATTAATTGCTGGTCGCTACCCCTTGTATTTTTTGCCTGTTAAAACATTTCGTGGAAAAAGTATCGGTGTGAAATTAATTGCGCCATTTCGTTTATTGCACGCTGTTTTTCTTGCTTATCGCATCATTCAGAAAACAAATCCGGATGTTGTTTTAGGGATGGGCGGATATGCGAGCGGTCCCGGCGGTATTGCTGCTTGGCTGTTGCGAAAACCGCTTGTTATTCACGAGCAAAATGCAAAGGCGGGTTTAACCAATCGCTTACTTTCTCGCTTTGCTAAAAAAGTATTGCAGGCGTTTCCAGACACCTTTTCAAACAGAATCAAGGCCATTACGGTTGGAAATCCCGTGCGGCCCGCTATTCAAAAAATAACGCACCCTGAGCATCATGAAAAACCATATCGTATTTTAGTGTTAGGCGGCAGCCAAGGAGCGCAGACAATCAATCAATTAATGACGAAATGGGTGTCATTATTTGATGACCGAGAATCATTTTTTATTTGGCATCAAACAGGGCAGAAAGATTTCCAGTCAGTTCAAGATGCATATCAAGCCTGGCCGGAAGTGATTTATCGCGTATCCGCCTTTATTGAAAAAATAGAAGAAGCTTATGCGTGGGCTGATTTGGTTATTTGTCGATCGGGTGCTTTAACGGTTGCTGAAATAGCGGCCGCCGGATTGCCCGGTATTTTAATTCCCTATCCTTTTGCTGCGGACGATCATCAATATGTGAATGCATTGTTTTTAGAGAAAAATGAAGCGGGTATTGTGTTTCGTGAGTCAGAATTGACCGCGGAAAAATTAAACGATTGCCTTAAAGCATTATTTTCTTCGCCAAAACGTTTGCATCTCATGTCAAATCAAGCGAAACTTTGCGCGCGATCGGATTCAGTTTCGGAAATTATGACAGTTTTGCGAGGATTTTCATGCTAAAAAAAGTATTTTGCATCGGCATTGGTGGTATTGGCGTGAGCGGGCTGGCTGAATTATTACATCAACAAGGTATTTTTGTTTCCGGTTCAGATACCACTGAAACAGCGATTACAAAACGATTAGCGTCATTGGGAATCCCTGTTTTTTATTCACATGATGCGGATAACATTGGTGATTCAACGTTAATTATTTATTCCAGTGCTGTTCCCGAAACGAACCCAGAAAGAAAGGCTGCTTTCGAGAGAAATATTCCACAAATGACGCGCGGACAATTGCTTGCTAACATGATGAAAGATTTTTGTGGCATTGCAGTTGCCGGAACGCATGGCAAGACAACCACTTCAGGCTTAATTTCATGGGTATTTGAGCAATCAAATCAAGATCCTAGTTTTATGGTCGGCGGCATTTTACGTGATCGTGATACTACTATGCGTTCAGGCAAGTCACGTTATTTTATTGCAGAATCAGACGAAAGCGACGCTTCATTTTTATTATTATCACCAACCGTTGCTGTGATTACCAATATTGATGCAGATCATATGGAAACCTATGGTCATAATTTTGAAAAATTAAAACAAAGTTTCTTGCAGTTTGTTTCTCGCATTCCTGCTGATGGTTTTGTTGTCTTGTGTATTGATGATCCTGTTGTTCGTGAATTGAAGCCTCATATTGCGGCACGTGTGATTACGTATGGCGTCAGTGATGATGCTGATTATCAGCTCACCCAGTTCGAGCAAACGGGATTGCAAAGCACATTTACGGTAAAAACAAAACAAAATGAAGCGCAAGAATACACCTTAAATTTAGGTGGAAAACACAATGCGCTGAATGCTATTTCTGCGATCATTGTTGCGCATGAGTATCATTTACCGCAGGCCTTAGTGAAAACCGCTTTGACAACATTTCCCGGCATGCGTCGACGCTTTCATCCGCGCGGAGAAATGGCAGTAAAGGGCGGCAATGCCTTGGTGTTTGATGATTATGGTCATCATCCTACTGAGTTGCGGGTGACGCTTCAGTCTGCTAAATCCGCTTGGCCAGACCGGCGCGTCGTGATGGTTTTTCAGCCACACCGTTATTCGCGCACGCGTGATTTAATGCCTGATTTTGTCGCGGTGTTAAATTCGGCAGACCAGCTGGTTTTAATGGAAGTGTATGCGGCAAGCGAGCAGAAAATTCCAGGTGCGGATGGCTTGGCATTGTTTGCGGCAGTCAAAAAAGCGGGCGCTGTGAATGCTGAATTTGTTTCGCAATTATCAGATCTGCCTTCGGTCTTACAGCGCCTATTGAAACCGAATGATGTGGTTATATTGCAGGGCGCCGGTAATATTGTCACAATGGCTGATAAGTTAATTCAAACAGCATAGTGAGCAATGTCAACCTATCCCTCTCCTCGGAGAAAACCATATCAAAAAAACCAGACGCGCTCCGTACCGCCGTTGCGACTCATTTTTTTATCATTGCTTGCGGTTATTTTGGCTTTTGCTTTGCTTGTAGGGGGGCGTTGGACGGCATACTGGATGCAAAAACCAACGTCATTCCCTATTCGAAATATTGAATTGCAAGGAAATTTAACACATGTTTCTCCGCAAGTAATACAAAAAATCATGCGGACGCAATTGACGGGTGGGTTTTTTTCATTGCATGTTTCTGCTGCTAAAAATGCAATTTTGGCATTTCCTTGGATTGCTGATGTTTCATTTCGACGCTTATTTCCAGACACATTGACGGTGCGATTACATGAGCAACAAGCTGTTGCGCGCTTCGGAAAAACCGGCGTTTTAAATACAGACGGCGTCATTTTCTATCCGGATATCAAAACCATTCCGCAAAATCTACCTGATTTGGAAGGACCTGTTGATCAATCGCAGGCGCTGTTGAATTTTTATCAAACCGCTAATACCCTGGTGAAATTGCTGGGTTTGTCGGTCGTTGATTTGCGGGTGACCGCAGAAAATAGCTGGACGATGACTTTGAGCAATCAATTGCAAGTGAGTATGGGGCGCCAAAATGTATTGCCGCGATTAAAGCAATTTATTGTGATTTACCCTAAGATTGCAGCATTATCTCACTCCCCAATGATGGTGGCAGATTTGCGTTATGCCAACGGCGTCGCTGTACAGTACGATCAAACGCAAGCGGATAAATCAAATAGTCTGAAAAAATAGACTCATTTATTATATTTTTATAGTGCAACGCAATTTCCTGACATATACTAATTACTCTCATTCGCGCTACAGGGAGTTACAAATTGACATGGCAAGAAAACCCGAAAAAAACTTAATCGTCGCGCTCGACATCGGTACAAATAAAATTGCTGCTCTCGTTGGTGAAATTACGGCTGATAATCAGATAGAAATCGTCGGATTTGGCGTGCATCCTTCGCGTGGTTTAAAGCGGGGTGTTGTTATTAATATCGAAGCAACCGTGCAATCTATTCAGCGTGCTGTGAGCGAAGCTGAATTAATGGCTGGTTGTGATATTCATGAAGCGTATACCGGTATTGCAGGCAGTCATATCACCAGTTTAAATTCACACGGTATTGTTGCTATTCGTGATCGTGAAGTGAATCAAAGTGATGTTGATCGCGTTATTGATGCAGCAAAAGCGGTTGCCATTCCGGCCGACCAAAAAATCCTTCATATTTTACCGCAAGAATTTATTATTGATGCTCAAGAAGGCGTTCGTGAACCGGTTGGCATGTCGGGTGTTCGACTCGAAGCAAAAGTGCATATTGTGGCGGGCGCTGTCAGTGCTGCACAGAATATTACGAAGTGTGTTAGACGTTGCGGATTGCAAGTCAGCGATATTATCCTGGAACAATTGGCATCCAGTTATGCTGTATTGACGGACGATGAAAAAGAATTGGGTGTTTGTATGATTGATATCGGTGGCGGCACTACCGATGTTGCGATTTTCACGGACAATGCAATTCGTCATACAGCGGTTATTCCCATTGCAGGCGATCATGTTACCAATGATGTTGCAGTTGCGCTTCGTACGCCAACACAAAACGCAGAGCAAATTAAAAAACAATATGCTTCTGTTTCAGCGTCTCGCATTGATCCCACTGAAATGATTCAAGTGCAAAGCGTTGCACAACGTCCACCACAACAAATTCAACGTAAAGCATTGGCGCAGGTTGTTCACGCACGTTACGAAGAAATATTTTCGTTGGTGTTGTCTGAATTGCGGCGCAGTGGTTTTGAAGACTTAATTTCAGCGGGCATTGTATTGACGGGCGGGGCATCGCAGGTGGATGGCTGTATTGAATTGGCAGAATCTATTTTCCAAATGCCAGTGCGTATTGGTTTACCTCAAAATGTCAGCGGCTTAATTGATGTCAGGCTTAACCCCAGTTTTTCGACTGCTGTCGGGTTATTGCTTTATGGATTGCAGCAACAGGGCAGTGCGCAACCCTTTGTATTAAATCGCGGGCTACCCAACATGTGGTCGCGTATGAAAAATTGGTTTCAAGGGAATTTTTAATAGGAGAATATCATGTTCGAATTAGGCGACAATCAATCACACAATGCAAAAATTATAGTTGTGGGTATCGGCGGTGGCGGTGGCAATGCTATCGAACACATGATGGCTGAACATATTGATGGCGTGGAATTTATCTGTGCAAACACAGATGCGCAAGCGCTTGGAAAATCAAGTGCGTTTAAAACATTGCCGTTAGGTGAAGAAATTACAAAAGGACTGGGTGCGGGCGCAAATCCTGACATAGGACGTCAAGCTGCAGAAGAAAATCGCAATAATATTCGTGAATTATTGGCGGGAACAGACATGGTTTTCATCACTGCAGGAATGGGCGGTGGAACAGGTACTGGCGCTGCGCCTATTTTTGCAGAGATTGCAAAAGAATTGGGTATTTTGACGGTTGCGGTTGTGACAAAACCTTTCGCATTTGAAGGTCGCAAACGAATGGAAATTGCAGAGGAAGGCATTAAGGCTTTATCTAAATATGTCGATTCATTAATTACCATTCCCAATAATAAATTATTGAGCGTGCTCGGAAAAAATATTTCATTATTAAATGCATTTAAAGCGGCTAATAACGTGTTGTTTGGTGCGGTTCAGGGTATCGCTGATTTAATCACACGTCCTGGTTTAATCAATGTCGATTTCGCTGACGTGCGTACTGTCATGTCAGAAATGGGTATGGCCATGATGGGAACGGGTGTTTCTAGCGGCGAAAATCGTGCACGTGAAGCAGCAGAAGCAGCGATCGCAAGTCCATTATTGGAAGATGTAGATTTTCATGGTGCGAAAGGGGTGCTTGTTAATATCACTGCGGGCATGGATATGTCGATTGGTGAATTTGAAATTGTGGGTGAAGCGATAAAAGCCTTTGCATCTGAATCAGCAACAGTCGTTGTGGGTACGGTAATTGACCCTACATTAACAGATGAATTGCGTGTGACGGTGGTGGTTACTGGTTTGGGTACCGGTACTGGAAACCGTGATTTTGCTGGAACGACATCCTCATTGGCGCGCCCGGCGCGCACAGTGCGACTGGATGGCACAATGGATTATCAGCAATTAGATCGTCCAACCTATTTGCGAAATCAAGATGTGCCAAAGCAACCGCAACCGCAACCGCAAATGGTTAATGCATCAGAGAGTAGCCGTGAAAAAGAAACGGAATATTTAGATATACCGGCATTTTTACGCAAACAAGAAGAGCAGTAATGAAACAGCGGACCTTAAAAAACACCATCAGCATAACAGGTGTTGGTGTTCACTCAGGCGAGAAAATAGCATTAAAATTGTTCCCTGCTCCAATTAACACGGGCATTGTTTTTCGCCGAGTCGATTTAAAAGACCTTGTTTCTATCCCTGCGTTAGTAGCGTTTATTGGCAACACAGATTCATGTACTTGCCTGGAAAAACAAAATATTCATATTGCAACTGTTGAGCATTTACTGTCGGCGTTTTCGGGTTTGGGTATTGATAATTGTTTTGTTGATTTATCATCTTCAGAATTGCCGATCATGGATGGCAGTGCCAGTCCTTTTGTTTTTTTAATTCAGTCCGCTGGAATTGAAGAGCAAAATGCATTAAAGAAATTTATTCGCATTAAAAAAACAGTTGAAGTAAAGAGCGGTGATAAATTTGCACGGCTCGAGCCGCATGATGGATTTCGTATTTCATTTGAAATTGCGTTTACACATCCGATCATTACGCACAGTCATCAAGCAATCACTTTTGATTTTTCCTCAGCAATGTATGTTAAAGAAATATCCCGTGCGCGCACATTTGGATTTTTAGCAGACTATGACATGATGCGCGAAAAAAAATTAGCACTCGGCGCCAGTTTGGATAATACCGTTGTATTGGATGTTGATAAAGTGATGAATGAAGAGGGTTTGCGTGATCCGGATGAATTTGTAAAACACAAAATATTGGATGTGATTGGTGATTTGTATTTATTAGGGCATGGATTGATTGCTGCGTTTACGAGCTATAAATCCGGCCATGCCATGAATAAACAATTAATGAATGCATTATTATTGCAGCCTGACGCTTGGGAATATGTGACGTTTAACAATGGAGAAAGCATGCCGGTTTCTTACTTGGATGCTGAGTCGGAAGCGGTTTAAATCTGAACCTTACACTGAATCCCGAGCACCATTTTAAACTCCGCATTTCCGCGCAGCTTCTGTATAATATCTGCCGATAACATCTGAATTCGCGTAGCAATAGCCGCGTTGTCAACACCCAAAATCAAAATCGCTTGGTTGATATTCATCACGCGACAGTGGTTTGCAAACTCCGGCGGCAGGATGGTTTGCATGGCGTGATCAAGCGCCAGCAAGTATTTTGCCTTTTGTATGATTTTTCCGAGCGATGAACGACCAAATGTCTCCATCACGGGGTGTAAATCATCTTGTTTTTCATGTATTGTTTGCATGGTCAGTTATCGGTTATCAGTTACCAGGAATCAGTGTCGGTAATTTTAAAGAAAATAACAAGAAAATCTTTTCCGATCACTGATCACCGTCAATAAATCATCTTCACAGAAGAGTTTAACTATGTTTGGACTATTAAAAAAAGTATTTGGTACACGGAATGATCGTTTATTGCGCAATTACCGCAAAATCGTCGGCAAAATCAATGCATTTGAACCCGGATTGAAATCACTAACCGACGCCCAATTACAGGCAAAAACACAAGAATTTCGTGATCGCTTAGCCAAAGGCGAGAATATCAACGATGTATTGCCAGAAGCCTTTGCTGTGGTGCGTGAAGCTTCATTTCGCACATTGGTTATGCGTCATTTTGATGTGCAATTGATTGGCGGCATGGTGATGCATGACGGAAAAATTTCTGAAATGCGCACCGGCGAAGGTAAAACTTTGATGGCAACCTTAGCTGCGTATTTAAATGCTGTATCAAGTCGCGGTGTGCATGTGATCACCGTGAATGATTATTTGGCGAAACGAGATGCAGAATGGATGCAGCCCGTTTATGAATTTTTGGGATTAACAGTGGGCGTAAATGTCGCTGGCATGGATCACGATGAAAAACAAATTGCTTATGCAAAAGACATTACTTATGGCACGAACAATGAATTTGGATTTGACTATTTACGCGACAATATGGTCTATGAATTAAGTGAGCGTGTGCAGCGCCCGCTTCATTTTGCAGTGATTGATGAAGTGGATTCTATTTTAATCGATGAAGCACGCACGCCTTTAATTATTTCCGGTCAAGCAGAGGAATCCTCTGATCTTTATATTCTAGTGAATAAATTGGTGCCGAAATTAAAATTACAAAAAATGAATGAAGATGAAAAAGATGAGGATGTGCCAGAAGAACGTCGAGGGGACTACAAATTAGACGAGAAAAATAAACAAGCGCATTTAACTGAGCAGGGTCATCAGCGCATTGAAGAATTAATGATTGAAGCGGGATTATTGAAAGCCGGCGAGAGTTTATATGACTACGCGAATATTTCCTTGATGCATTATTTTAATGCGTCATTGCGCGCAAATGCCTTGTATCACCGCGATGTCGAATACGTGGTTAAAAATGATGAAGTGATTATTGTGGATGAGCACACGGGCCGATTGATGGATGGTCGACGCTGGTCAGATGGATTGCATCAAGCGATGGAAGCCAAAGAAGGCGTCAAGGTGCAATTAGAAAATCAAACAATGGCGACGATTACGTTTCAAAATTATTTCCGCATGTATGAAAAATTATCGGGCATGACAGGCACCGCGGATACGGAAGCCTTCGAATTTCAAAAAATTTACGGATTGGAAGTGGTGGCCATTCCAACAAACAGAGACATGGTACGTCAAGATTTCGCCGATAAAATTTACATGACCCAAGAAGAAAAATTCACTGCGATCATGGAAGAAATTAATCGCGTGCGTGAAAAAGGTCAACCTATTTTAGTGGGTACAGCATCGATTGAAACCTCTGAGTTATTGGCCAATCAACTTACCAAAGCAAAAATTCCGCATCAAGTTTTAAATGCCAAGCAACATGAGCGCGAAGCGAATATTATTGCTGAAGCAGGGCGCCCCGGTGCTGTCACCATTGCGACTAACATGGCGGGACGCGGAACTGATATTGTGTTGGGTGGTAATGTTAAATTAGAAATTTCGGAATTACCCGATCCGACAGAAGAATCGATTGCGGCATTGAAAACAGATTGGCAGCAAAGACATGATGCGGTTGTGGCGAGCGGTGGATTATACGTTCTCGGAAGTGAGCGTCATGAATCACGCCGTATTGATAATCAATTGCGTGGTCGATCAGGCCGTCAAGGTGATCCTGGCACATCGCAATTTTATTTATCCATGGAAGATAATCTATTGCGTATTTTTGGCGGCGATCGCTTGTTGAACATGATGCGTCGATTGGGCGTTCAAAAAAATGAAGTGATTCAACATCCGATGATTTCGCGCGCCATTGAAAAGGCACAGCGTCGTGTTGAAGGTCATAATTTCGATATTCGCAAACATTTATTAGAATACGATGACGTTGCAAATGATCAACGTAAAGTAATTTATCAGCAACGATTTGAGTTATTGCAAGCAGCTGATATTTCAAGGTCTGTTTTAGAATTACGTGAAGAAGTGGTCGATACCCTGTTCCATCAATTTGTGCCGAAAGAAAGCATGGAAGAGCAGTGGGATGTTTCAGGGTTGGAGCAAAAAATTCAGCAGGACTTTAATTTAAATTTGAATATTCGTGCCTGGCTGGAAAGTGAAACACAATTACACGAAGAAACATTAAAAGATAGAATTTTATCAGAACTCACTAAAGCCTATGCGGAAAAAGAAGAAATAATTGGTTCTGATGCCTTGCGTGAAGCTGAAAAAGGAATCATGTTGCAAGTATTGGATACGCATTGGAAAGATCATTTGTCTGCGATGGATCACATGCGTCAAGGCATTCAGTTGCGCGGATATGCACAAAAAAATCCAACACAAGAGTTTAAACGTGAATCATTTAACATGTTTACGAGCTTGTTAGAAAATATTAAATATGCATTAATTTCCATGGTCTCAAAAATTCAAGTAGCGACGCCAGAAATGATTGCTCAATCACGTTTGGATATGGCGGCACCGCAACTGCATTTTTCACATGAGGAATTGCAGCCAATGCCTGCTGACCTTCAGCAAGAAGCGGTGGAGTCTGATAACACTGTCCTGCCTTTTGTGCGACAAGCAGCAAAAATAGGGCGGAATGATGCGTGCGATTGTGGCTCAGGAAAAAAATATAAACTGTGTCATGGCAGGTTTGTGTGAGTATTAATGTCAACCCAGATGAAATTGCGAAATTCAGCGCGCTGGCAAGTGAATGGTGGGACCCGAATGGCCCCATGAAACCATTGCATGCGTTAAACCCTTTGCGCTTGGATTATATTAAAAAACACGCGGAAATTCAGGATAAAAACGTATTGGATATTGGTTGCGGTGCTGGCATCCTCACGGAATCATTAGCGCAGTCTGGTGCGATTGTCACCGGCATTGACATGAGTGAAGCGGCTATTGCCGCCGCGAAAAAACATGCGCTGGCATCACATTTAACTATTAATTATGTGCAAACGCGTACAGAAGATTTTGCGCAATCACATGAAAATGCATTTGATGTTATTACCTGTATGGAAATGTTAGAACATGTTCCTGATCCTTGTGCGATTATTCAAGCGGCGCGTCAATTGGTAAAAAAAGGAGGTTATATATTTTTCTCTACCATTAACCGTAATCTGAAATCTTTTCTCTCGGCAATTGTTGGTGCGGAATATATTTTAAATTTACTGCCAAAAGGAACGCACCATTATTCAGAGTTTATTCGTCCCTCTGAGTTAACCCGATGGGCCGAAAAAAATAATTTAGTGTTGCGCGGAATGCAAGGAATTACTTATCACCCTTTCAAAAATAAATTTGAACTGACCAATTCGGTGGATGTGAATTATTTGATTTATTTCCAAAGAAAGTGATTGGGGTTGCGTTATTGGGGATCTGATGTCAGGGATCGGTGTTCACATTCTGACGCTGATCCCTGATCTCAGATCCCCTGTGTTGTTATGGAGTGCGTATGATCAATGCGGTATTTTTCGACCTCGACGGCACGCTGCTCGATACAGCGCGAGATTTTGCCTACGCCATTAATTTAATGCTAAAAAAAAGAAATAAACCGCCTGTTGATTTTGATTTATTCAGGGAAAGTATTTACGGTGAAAGTAAGAAAATGATTTCATTTGCGTTTCAAATGGATGAATTTCATCCTGAATTCGAAACGATCCGAAATGAATTTTTGAAAACCTATTCTGACAATTCAACAAAGGAAACTGTTTTTTTCTCTGGCATGGAATTACTGCTGGATCATTTAGATGCGGAAAAAACGCCTTGGGGAATTATCACTAACAAGCCTGCCTGGCTAACACAACCGATTGTGACGCACTTTGGGCTTGATAAGCGCGCAGCGTGTATTATTTCAGGGGATACCCTGGCCCAATGTAAACCGCATCCTGAGCCGCTATGGCATGCCTGTCGACATGCGGAGATAAATCCGGCGAATGCAGTTTATGTGGGTGATTTACAAACGGACATTATCACGGCGAAAGCGGCGGGTATGAAAAGTATTGGTGTGACTTACGGTTATTATCCGCCAGATGTTGATTTTGCCGCCTGGAATGCGGACTGGATAATGCATTCCCCAATAGAAATTTTAAATTGGCTGAAAAGCCATCAGATTTCATCCTAAAATAGTCATTAATTGAAAAGAAGTCTGCTATTCGGCTTGACATAATGGGCTTTGACCCATAGAATTTCCCTTCCTTAAGTCCCCGTCATCTAGAGGCCTAGGATACCGCCCTTTCACGGCGAGAACAGGGGTTCGAATCCCCTCGGGGACGCACAATTTTTTCCTTTAGACTCGATGTTCTGATTTTTCCTACAGCTAACGCACCTACGCCCTAAATCAATAAATTAGCCGACCTGAAAAGATTAAACCGAAATTCAGCCGTTAAACAATCAAAATGCTAGGGTTCAGCGCGATCGATAAAGGTATAGTGCATTGCGTTCAAGCCGTAGCAGCAGGGACCGTCAAGTAGCTATTTAACAACCCTGTCAATATTTTTTAACATGACCAGCAATTCTTTCATCTTCGCCAGCGGCCACGATGTCGCAGGATCACTCAAGGCTTGATCAGGGTTCGGATGCGTTTCCATAAACAACCCTGCAATACCCACTGCAACGGCAGCGCGCGCAAGCACAGGCACAAATTCACGTTGGCCGCCACTTGAGCCACCCAAACCGCCCGGTAATTGCACTGAATGCGTTGCATCAAAAACCACAGGGCAATTAAATTCTTTCATAATCGCAAGCGAGCGCATATCTGAAACTAAATTATTATAACCAAATGATACACCGCGTTCGCACACCATCACTTTGTCATTACCTGTTGCTTTTGCTTTCTCAATGACATTCTTCATTTCCCACGGCGATAAAAATTGCCCTTTTTTAATATTCACCGGCAAGCCGCATTTCATCACATTTTGAATGAAATTGGTTTGTCTGCATAAAAATGCCGGTGTTTGCAATACATCGACTACTTTTGAAACTTCATGCAGTGGCGTGTCTTCATGCACATCCGTCAAAACAGGTACGCCGATTTGTTTTTTTAATTTTTCTAAAATCTGCAAACCCTTTTCAATTCCTGGGCCGCGAAAACTCGAATGTGATGTGCGATTCGCTTTATCAAAAGAAGATTTAAAAATAAAATTAATATTTAATTCATCGGTCATTTCTTTTAATTGACCCGCAACATCCATCACAAGCGCTTCAGATTCAATCACGCAGGGACCCGCGATAAGAAAAAAAGCTTGGTTATTATCCGCCGTAAAATGTGTTAATTGCATATTATTTCTCTTCGTTTATGGATCGATGTGTGTTTGCAGCGCGTATAAAACCCGTAAACAAAGGATGGCCATCTCGCGGATTGGATGTAAATTCAGGGTGGAATTGACAGGCAACAAACCAAGGATGATCCTTTACCTCAACTGTTTCGACTAAATTTTTCTCGCCAGAAACGCTCGATACAATTAACCCCGCTTTTTCTAGCTGCGGTAATAATTGATTATTCACTTCGTAACGATGACGATGACGCTCTGAAATAATATCTTTGCTATATAATTTTTTGATAATTGTATTGTCAGTAACGCGACAATCTTGCGCGCCCAAACGCATCGTTCCACCTAATTCGCTTTTTTCATCACGCCTTTCAAGGTTTCCGGAAGCGTCCATCCACTCACTCACCAATGCCACGATCGGAAAATCACTTGTCGCATCAAATTCAGTGCTGTTGGCATTGTTCATTTTTAATATATTACGTGAAAATTCAATCATCGTGATTTGCAAGCCCAAACAAATTCCTAAAAAAGGTATTTTATTTTTGCGGGCATATTGTGTTGCAATGATCATGCCTTCAACGCCGCGCTTGCCAAATCCGCCTGGCACCAAAATCGCATCTGCTGACTTTAATAATTCCGCTGGATCTTCTGTCACAAATAAATCCGCATCGATATAATTAATTTTCACGCGCGATTCTGTTTGTATTCCCGCATGCGTTAAGGCTTCATTTAATGACTTATACGAATCAGCGTAATCCGTGTATTTTCCCACCATCGCAATAGTGACTTTGTGTTTTGGATTTTGATGGCGTTGGAGAACCGCTTCCCATTCTTGCAAATGGGTTTCACGTTTCTCCATGTGTAATTTTTCACAAACGCGATCACCCAATCCTTCGCGATCCAAAATCATTGGAATTTCATAAATACTGCTAACGTCGGGCAATGAAATCACATCTTGAATAGAAACATTCGTGAATAAAGCAATTTTTTCACGTTGCGATTTCGGCACAACCGTTTCAGATCGGCAAATTAAAATATCGGGTTGAATACCAATTGACCGTAATTCTTTGACAGAATGTTGTGTTGGTTTTGTTTTAGTTTCACCTGCTGTTGCAATGTATGGCACCAATGTTAAATGCATAAACAATACGCGTTCGGATCCTAATTCACATCGCATCTGCCGAATGGCTTCTAAAAAGGGCAATGATTCGATGTCGCCGACCGTACCGCCAATTTCAACCAGGGCGAAATCAAATCCTTCTGCGCCCACGCGAATCTTATGTTTGATGTCATCCGTAATATGGGGGATTACTTGCACCGTGCCACCCAGGTAATCGCCACGGCGTTCTTTTTGAATTACATCCGCGTACACTCTGCCGGAGGTGAAATTGTTTTTTTTCAACATGGTTGTATGAACAAAACGTTCATAATGTCCCAAATCTAAGTCTGTTTCAGCGCCATCGGCCGTCACGAATACTTCGCCATGCTGAAAAGGGCTCATGGTGCCAGGGTCGACATTAATGTACGGATCGAGCTTTAAAAAAGTAACTTTGAAGCCTTTTGCTTCGAGAATAGCGCCAAGCGACGCCGAGGAAATGCCTTTTCCGAGCGATGAAACCACACCGCCGGTGATGAATATATAACGTGTCATGTTTTTGCGCCCGTTTTTACTTAATTTGCTTACTAAACGGGAGTTGAGTATACGGTATGAGAGACGTAATAGGAAGGGCGGCTTTCTGCAGGGCGCCCGCATAAAAATTTAAACAAAATATAATGTTATCGCTTTGTTTCCGTTCGTTTAGTACTCAGGTGAGGAGTGTGTTTGGAAAGACGTCGTGAACCCGTCCATGGGGACTCGAGATTAGCATCCATGCTAATCACGCTTTCCAAAGACAATTTATCATTCATTATTGTTTTATTTCTTACGTTTGATGTTTAAGTTGCTCAAATTTTAATGCGGGAGCCCTACGGCTTTCTGCACCTTCCGACGCAGTCCCCGTTATTTTTGATTACTGTGAAAAAGCATCACATGCTGATCGGAACGATTTTTATACCCTTTATAGAAAACATCCGCAACGACGTTTAAAACGCCATCTGTCATGCCATTCAAAAACGCATAATGCGTGTTGTCGTTGCAATGATGAAATCGATGATGTTTCATTGAAAGCAGTATGTGGTATTTTTGTAAAAAACGAATGATCGCATTACACTGCGTTATATTATGGCACCAAAAATGCGATAGCTCAGCGACAGATGAAAGTAATCCAGTGGTAACTAAAAATAAATTAACACTGAAATTTAAATTGAAAAAACACTGCAGGGTAAAAATAGCCAGCAAATAAAGAACCAACCAAAACTTATGGCCTGATTCGTAAAAATATACCATTAGCGGGTTATCATTTTTATACATTAACTTAGCATGATGCAGGTGAAATGCTGCAACAAACGGGCCGATAATCGATGTGTAATTTGTACTATTATCAATAATCATATGAACAAGGCCATTGATAAAATCAGTTGCCACATAAGCAGCTAGGACTGCCATTATTATTTCAATAAAATTGGTTGGATGGTGCTGAAAAGACAACATAATGATACTGAAAATTTGTAAAGCAATGACAATGACAGAGGTTAAAATTTCCAGCCTTCGGTAAACTGAATGATGATGATATTTCTCTATCGCCACTTTATACTCTATGGCCTTGAGGGCGCAATTTTCACGACAATCTTGCTTTTTGACAGCCAATTTCCTTATAAAACCACCCGCTGTATTTATTGCTCGATAATCCATCATTTAAACCCTTTTCAAATACGAAGAAATCATCATGCCGTTACAATAACAAGATAGACTCGTCAAACCAAGTGGATAAAGCATGATTTGCACGCTCAAACTAGGGCTATCAACCTAATCCGAACGTGAAGTGAACGGAAGCAAAGCAATGATGTAGTGAGCGGATATGAGAATTACGGGGGATGTGAGGAAGGCGTGATTGGCATGGATGCCAATCTCGAGTCCCCAAGGATGGGTTTACGGCGTCCTTCCGAACATCACCCTAATTCGAATATTGAGCGAACGGAAACAAAGCAATAAGGAATTATGAATGTGCTACGGCTGATTGATCCCTGACAGCAGATCCCCGATAACTTCTTGCAACAGCAATAACATTTGCATCACCCTAAAATTTAGGGCGGATACGTGCTTTGCGCTTCAACACCCTCATCGTCACTTTTTGCTAAATGCACTGGCACTCTTACCTGCGTTAGTTTACCCTGGATTTTTATGTGCAACACTTGCAGGAAAACAACATGTCAGGCATTCAGCAAAAAATAAAAGACAATTTCAATCTAATCAGCGAAAAGTGGGATGCAGACATTATCCCGCAATTGGAAAACTATATTCGCATTCCGAATAAATCCCCTATGTTTGATCGAAACTGGGAAGCGAATGGCTACATGTCTGAAGCAATGATGTTAATTAAAGATTGGTGTGAAAAACAAACCATCAAAAATATGAAAATTGAATTACTGAAAATCGAAAATCGCACACCTGTTTTATTAATTGATATTCCGGGTGATTCTGAAGAAACCATTTTATTATATGGTCACATGGATAAGCAGCCCGAAATGGTCGGCTGGCATGATGATTTGGGTCCGTGGAAACCGGTTCTAAAAGACGGGAAATTATATGGTCGTGGCGGCGCAGATGATGGGTATGCTGTGTTTTCCGCACTCACTGCCATTGCGCATTTACAATCATTGTCTATCCCGCACGCGCGTTGCGTCGTATTAATTGAAGCGTCCGAAGAAAGTGGCAGTGTTGATTTACCGCCTTATTTAGAATTGATTAAAGAACAAATGGGCAGCCCTGATTTAATTATTTGTTTAGATTCAGAAAGTGGCAATTATGAACAATTATGGGGAACCACTTCATTACGCGGATTAATTGGCGGCACATTAAAAATTGACACTTTGGAAAATGGCATTCACTCTGGCATTAACAGCGGCGTTGTGCCATCCGTATTTCATATTTTGAGATTATTGCTTGATCGCATTGAAGACCCGAATAATGGAAAAATTGGCATTGATGAACTTCGCGTGAAAATTCCAGCCGATCGTCTTGCGCAAATTCGTGAAGCCGCAAACACATTGGGTGGAGATATCATTAAACGAATTCCTTTCTTAGAAGGTGTTCAACCTTTGTGTCACGACCCTGTTGATATTATTTTAAATCGCACATGGGAACCGGCATTGTCATTAGTGGGCATGGATGGTGTGCCTGCCATTGAAAATGCAGGCAATGTAACTTTGCCTTCACTTTCCGTTAAATTATCCATGCGTGTGCCGCCGACTTGTGATGTAAAAAAGGCAAGCGCTGCATTAAAAAAGATATTAGAAGTGGATCCGCCATTCAATGCAAAAGTGCATTACGAAGCCGAAGATCATGGCGCCGGTTGGAATTCACCTGAATTAGCACCTTGGTTAGCAAAAGCAAATGATGATGCCTCTGAATTATTTTATGGAAAAAAGGCGGCGTATATCGGCATTGGCGCATCTATTCCCTTTATGGGCATGCTCGGCGAAATGTTTCCGAAAGCGCAATATTTAATTACCGGCGTGCTTGGCCCTCAATCTAATGCGCATGGGCCAAATGAATTTTTGCATATCGATTATGTGAAAAAATTAACAGGGTGTGTGGCATCATTAATTGCAGCACATTATGCCAAATAGCCCATCCGCACGCAGCGCCTTAAAGCACTAAATTCATCGCGTGAAAAACAATCTGAAAACAAGATGATTGTTTTTCGCTTTGAATCACCGAGCAATTTAAAATTCAAAATCAACAAATGTGGCAGCATAATACTGGAACCCAATAAAATGGCGTATTCAGTATCGGAAAATTGCAGCGCCCATTCTGTTTTTTTATCATGCCGTAACCAAATTATTCTTTCTTTAGCGGTCAGATAATATGAAAAAGAAAAAATAAAAAAAATCGAGAGCTCAGGCGGCAGCGTGAGTGAACACACGCAAGACATTGCAAATAAATGCGTTAAAATTAAATATATTAACCGTAGTTTGGATGTTGCTGGCGTAAATGTGTTTTGCATAATGCATTGTATTGCAAGCCAGGGATTTCACAATACCGTGTTGTGTTACAAGATTCGCGGAAGCGCTGTTGCTAATAAACCCACTCAGCAGTCCACCGGTTATTATTCTCACGCTGCAAACACACAATCGTTGCTGTTTTGAATTTCACATCCGCATTCGCCAATACTTTTACCAAACGGGTCATAAAGGGAAAATGGCCAACCAGCAATGTATTGTCATCCCATGCAGGCAACATATCGCATAACATATCAATCTCTGAATTTTCACCCAGCAGAATGGGCATTGTGCTCATATTTAAAATCTTCAAATGATTGGCGACAACCTCTGCCGTTTGTTTTGTTCGTAGTGTATCGCTGTGAATAATGTGAGCGATAGGTGCTTGAATCTTCGCTAGGTACTCGGCAACCTTTTGCACGGCTTTCTCCCCTTGTTCCGTTAAACATCGCTCAGCACCCAACGGCACTGCAACGGCTTCACCATGCCGCATACAATATAATTTCACTGAACTCTCCCAATTTAGTCACATTGTCGCTGCCACTGACACTGGCAAAACTTCATGTTATCATGCCTCACTTCTGAAAACTGAACGGAGGCATGTGTTCGATGACAGTACATAGCTCAAAGATTATTTATCTAGATGGAACACGTCTCTATCGTGCGATTGTGGCTGGCATTCGCCAAGTGATTTCCAAGCAAGAATACTTGAACAGCATCAATGTCTTTCCCGTTCCGGATCGTGACACGGGCACCAATATGGCGCTTACTTTAAATGCAATTTTAGAAGGCACCTATGCGCGTCGCAGCATTACCATTCATGAATTACTAGAGTCCGTTGCGAACTCAGCGCTAAACGGCGCACGCGGCAACTCTGGCGCAATCCTGGCGCAATTTTTTCAAGGCTTAAGTGAAGGCGCAAAAACAGTCAACAAAGTTATGACGACTAAAAATTTTGTTGCTGCCATTGCAACAGCGGTGAATTATGCACACAAAGCATTATCACAACCGAAAGAAGGTACCATTCTCACTATCTTAAGAGATTTTTCAGATGAAATTACACATCAACAATTGGAAAATAATGAGCTAGATTTTGTTGATTTATTATATTGCGGTATTCAACGCGCAAAAAAAGCATTGCAACATACCACGATGCAATTAAAGGAATTAAAAAATGCCGGTGTTGTTGATGCGGGTGCACAAGGCTTTGTCGAGTTTTTAAATGGTATTTATCAATTTGTCGTCAACGGTTCTATCAAGCAATTACAAGAAGATTTAGTGCAAATTCCGATCATTGAATCACATGACGAAATGGTGCACGAAATCGATGAACGCTTCCGTTTTTGCACGGAATGCTTAATCAATAAATGTGGTGACAAATTAATCGACCAAGATGAATTACGCCAAAGACTAGATGAAATCGGTGAAAGTTTAATTGTTGCTGGCTCTGGCATTAAAACAAAAATTCATATTCACACAAATGATCCTGGCGCAGTGTTTTCAGTTTGTCGAGAATACGGCGATACATCTGGTGAAAAAGCCGATGACATGATCAAGCAACAAAAATCCTACGCCAATCGAAAAAGTACGGTGGCGATATTAACCGATTCCGCAGCGGATTTGCCGTCTGAGGTTATTTCAAAATATAATATTCACGTTGTGCCTATTTTAATTAATTTTGGTCAACAAACCTATCTTGATAAAGTGTCGATGACCTCCGAAGAATTTCATCAAGCGCTAAAAAGTAAATCAGCTCATCCGACAACTTCTCAGCCGAGCTTTGGTGATTTTCATCGACAATATCAATATCTCTCGACGCATTTTGACGCCATTATTGCGCTACATGTTCCACGCTCTGTTAGCGGAACACTCAGCGCATCAGAAAAGGCATCCGAGAAATTAAAAGAACAAACACAAATTACTGTCATAGACACATTAAATGTATCTGCTGGGCAAGGCTTAATTGCATTATATGCGGCCGAAGCTTCTCTTGCAGGTCGCTCACATGATGATATTGTCAAAATGACAAACGATATTATTTATAAAACAGAATTTTACGCCGCTATTACCCAGCTTGATTTTCTAGTTCACGGCGGTCGTCTACCCATTAAATTAAAATATTTTATGGATTTCTTCAAATTAACACCGCTTGTTACCGTCAACAATGAAGGGAAGGTCAAACCCCATCGATTGCTGTTCGGCAGAAAAAACCTATCCTGTAAATTATTTAAATTCATGAAGAACAGAATTGATCCGAATAAAAAATATCGTTTTTCAGTGGTGCATGCTGATTTAGAAACCGAGGCTTACAAACTGGCAACGCTCATAAAGCAACAATTTGCAGACCAAATTGATGAGATTTATATATTACCCTGTTGCGCGAGTTTGGCTGTGCATGCTGGACCGGGTGCGTTGGGAATTGCGATTCAGGAATACACAGCGCCTACGGCAGCGTGATCAATCAAGCAATGAACGACCACAAGCGGGCGCGATAACATCTAGCGACGAACCAACGGAAGCGAGCGGCGGTAGCCCTCGCGCATCGCGCTCCGAAATAATTGCTTAAAATCCATGCGTCTTGAGCGTATCCGCTCCAAATTAGAGGGGAACGGAAATAGCATTCGACTGAAAAGTGATCGGAGATCTGAGACCAGGGATCAGTATCAGAATGCGAACACCGATCCCTGACACCAGATCCCTGAAAACTTCTCGCAACAGCAATAATATTAGCATCACCCTGAAAAATGGAGCGGATACGAATGGGGTGTTCGATGTGTTTACCCTGGATGTGTTTATACGCTTGTAGAAAATATTTCGTGTGCTCACATGCAGGCTACCGCCCATACGCGTCAAGATAAGCAATATTACGCATTACATACAGCGCAAGATGCATGGATTTTGAGCAATTATTGCTTATCTTGACGCGCATGGCGGCAGCCAGCGTGTCTGATGTGTTTACAGGTAAACACACGCATTCAGCAAACCTTCATAATATTTCCTTCATATTCACCTGTTATAATTTAGCCTAAATAAACTGTAGCTGAGGTTAAATCCATGAAACGCTTACTCTATAGAATTACAAATTTCAGCAAGGACAACTATCTTATTGACCTTGAGTTTCTTTCTGAGGACGTTAGAAAAATACAGACGCAGCATAACCTCACCCGCATTTTTGGCATGCCTTCCCAAAAAATTAAAACAGATATTATTTTTAATTTTTCCGAATCGGAAATGGGGCTCTTAAATTCAGGCACAGAGGCAAATAAAACAATCAGTCTTTATGCGCTGGCAGAAAAAATTAATAACTTATTTGACTCTAAAGATAAAGCAGAATTGGGAGCGCGGCTTCAAAAAGTCATTCTAAAATACAGCGCAACAAAAACAGAAGATAATGATACAATTCAAACAGAAGGAAAGGGAACGTACGGTAAATATGGCACATTTTAAAATCGCATCAGGCCATTTTACAAGACCTCAGAGAACAAGAAGAAAATTAGACATAAAAATATCTTTTCAATTGATTAAACAGGATTTCGTTGTTTATATTTTAAAAATATGATAACTATTCACTCACAAAAGTAAAATCGGATAAGATATCCCGTTTTTCAATAACACCCACTAAAATAACGGGATACAAGCCATGCTCGAACTCAAGCAAATCACCCTCCGCCGCGGCGTAAAAGTCTTATTGGAAGAGGCATCCATGCGACTTGACGTTGGCTATAAGGCTGGCTTAATCGGCAGAAATGGCGCTGGCAAGACATCCCTTTTTAAATTAATCATGCGCGAATTACATGAAGATCACGGCGAATTTTTTGTTCCCAACGCCTGGAAAATAGCGCATTTGGCACAAGAGCTGCCAGAAACAGATGAGTTGGTTTTGGCTTATGCTCGTTCCGGCGATACGCAATGGGTTGAGATTCAAGAAAAATTATTAATCGCTGAAAAAAACAATGATGGTTTGATGCTAGGCACATTATACGGCGATTTGGATGCAATCGACGGCTATCGCATTGATGCGCGCGTTGCAGTGATTTTAAATGGCCTGGGTTTTCCTGAAGACCAATTTGAACGCCCCGTGAAATCATTTTCTGGCGGTTGGCAAATGCGTTTGCAATTGGCACGTGTATTAATGTCGAATGCAAATTTATTATTGCTCGATGAACCAACCAATCATTTAGATTTAGAAAGTATTGCCTGGTTAACACAATGGGCGAAATCCTGCACGGCAACCATGGTTGTGATTTCACATGACCGTTATTTTTTAGATGAAGTAACAACGCACACCATTCAATTAGCGAATCAAAAATTAAGATTATGGAACGGGAATTATTCTTCTTTTGCGACACAATTCTCAGATAGCTTGCTGTTACAAGAAAAAATGAATTCGAAAATTTTAAAAAAACGCGCGCATTTACAGAAATTTGTGGATCGCTTTAAAGCAACCGCATCCAAAGCAAAACAAGCGCAAAGTCGCGTGAAAGCAATGGAAAAAATGCAAAAGACAACAGATTGGCAAGAAGAAGAAAGCATCACCTTTGAGTTTCTTGAAGCCAAACCAACAGGCTACCCGACTATTTCTATCCGTGCCAATTGTGGCTATGGTGATAAAACCATTTTAAGAAATGTGAGCCTTAATTTAAGTGAAGGCGATCGTGTTGGCGTCATTGGTGTGAATGGCAGCGGAAAATCAACTTTATTGAAAACTATTTCACAAAAATTAGGGGTCACTGAAGGCGAAATTAATTTTCACCCGCAAACGCAAATTGGTTATTTTTCACAGCAACAAGTGGACATGTTGGAGCTCGAGGAAACGCCGCTTTATCATTTCAGAGAGCGATTCGCTGACATCACGGAAACACAAGCGCGCGGTTTTTTAGGTCGATTTGGATTTAAGGGCGAACGCGTATTTGATAAAGTCTCTGTTTTTTCTGGCGGTGAAAAAGCGCGCTTGGCATTGGCGTTAATGATATGGAGCAGACCGAACGTATTATTGCTCGATGAACCGACCAATCACTTAGATATGCATATTCGTGAATCCCTAATTATGGCGCTAGAAGAATTTACTGGTGCATTGTTGTTGGTTTCGCATGACCGTTACTTTATTGAGTGTTGTGTTGATAGCTTGTGGCTTGTTAATAACGGCACGGTTGTGCATTACGATGGCAATTTGGCGGATTATGAAGCATCGCAATTGGCGCTGTTGTCTCCTTCGGCCAATAAAAAAGCAACGCCTCCTAAAGTGCTCGACAAGGAAACCAAAAAGGAGATTTTGCAAATCGAGCGTGATGTTTTGGCGCTGGAAAAACAACTGAAAAAAGTTGAAAAGGAATTGGAAGACCCGTCGATTTACGGGAACGATAAAAAAGAAAAACTCCGTGAGCTCATGCAGCAGCAAGGTGAATTCAAAAAAGAAATTTCAGCCAAAGAAAAAGAATGGGTTAAATTGTCTGAGAGTTAATGATTTACACTGTGGTGAAGCTGATTATGTGCGACGAAAGCCGCCTGTAGAAATATACTTTATATAAAAAATCAGCCCATTCACTTCGAAAAGTGGGTGGGCTGATCAGTTACTTCCTTACCTGCGGCAATTGATCTGCTGCAAGCAAGAAGATTAAATAACGGTTATGTCTTCCGCTTGAAATCCTTTATCACCTTTTACAACAGAAAATTCTACGCGATCGCCTTCTTGCAAAGTGCGGCGTCCTGTTGCGTTGATTGCTTTGTGATGTGCAAAAACATCGTCACCACCAGCATCACGTGTAATGAATCCAAAACCTTTTTGGTCGTTAAACCATTTAACAATACCTGTTTCTCTTGCCATAAAATTAACCCATATAAAATTTGGTGTTTCCACCGTTTAAAAAACAACAATTGAATACTACCACTATTGTGATGAAAATAAAAATTTAAAACTCATTTTCTGTGTTGCTTGCCCATAATTGCCGAAAATTGGTCAATTTTAACACCGAAAGTGGGTATTCGCTCCAATTTTCAGGGTGATATCAATGCTATTGCTGTTGCGGGAGGTTATCAGGGATCAACTATCAGGGATCGGTGCTCGGTAGAGAGAAGGTGATGTTAATATTTCAGCGCTCTCAATTCTTTTTGAGGGATCATCTGCCTGAGGGTTCTGAAAAGAAGTGTCCGAAAAATTAAATAGCAGCATTTTTGGTTTCTGAGTAAGTGTCACTGCCTATCTATCAAAACCGTTAAGTAGTGATGAGAAACTATCCCCTAACTACCTGTTTTGCAATACCGTGTTTTTAACGTAGAATGACCCCTCATATCAAATCAGGGATCAATGCATGCCTTCCATTTCCAATATTCAAGCGCTCGAAATTCTCGATTCGCGCGGCAATCCAACACTGGCAGTAGAAGTTACTTTAGCGTCAGGAACAAAGGGATCTGCAATGGTACCATCCGGCGCATCAACGGGTTCAAAGGAAGCATTAGAATTGCGTGATCACGATCCGAAACGGTATTTCGGAAAAGGCGTTTTAAAGGCAGTTGATTTCGTGAATGGCGAGATTCGAGGAGAATTACTGGGAAAAGACCCTGATTCACAAGAAGATATTGACCATTTGATGATTGAATTGGATGGAACTGAAAATAAAAGTCGTTTGGGCGCCAATTCAATTTTGGGTGTGTCGCTTGCTGTTGCACATGCGGCGGCCAATGAAATGAAAATTCCTTTATACCGTTATCTTGGCGGCGATGGCCCTTTTTCAATGCCGGTGCCGATGATGAATATTATCAACGGGGGTGCGCATGCGAATAATAAATTAGACATGCAAGAATTAATGATTATTCCTGCGGGATTGCTGAGTTTTTCCGAAAGTCTGCGTGCGGGCGCTGAAGTATTTCACACGTTAAAAAAATTATTGGCCGATAAAAACTATTCTACCGCCGTGGGTGATGAAGGTGGTTTTGCACCAAATTTATCGAGCCACGAAGAAGCGATTGAGTTAATTTTGTCTGCGATTGAGAAGGCGGGCTATAAAGCTGGAAAAGATATTTCATTGGGGTTGGATGTCGCGAGCTCAGAATTTTATCGTGATGGTGTTTACACTATCGAAAATAAAAAACTGGATACGGACGACATGATTATACAATTGGAAAAATGGGTGAAGGCCTATCCGATTACCTCTATTGAAGATGGATTGGCAGAAAATGATTGGGCGGGTTGGCAAAAATTAACAAAAGCACTGGGTAAGAAAGTACAATTGGTGGGTGACGATATTTTTGTGACGGATGCGAAAATTTTATCGGAAGCGATTGAGAAAAAAGTAGCCAATGCTGTGTTGGTAAAATTAAATCAAATAGGAACGCTTACAGAAACACTGGCAACAATAGGTTTGGCGAAAAAAAATCACTACGGCGTGGTGATTTCACATCGATCAGGTGAAACTGAAGACACGACCATAGCTGATTTAGCGGTGGCGACTGCGTCAGGGCAAATTAAGACAGGTTCGCTTTCTCGCTCTGACCGTATTGCAAAATATAACCGTTTGCTGCACATTGAAAGAGAGCTGGGTGAACAGGTGATGTTTGGTAATCGGTAATCGGTAATTGGTAATCGGTAATCGGTAATCGGTAATCGGTAATCGGTGTTTGATTGTTGGTTGCCAATACTCGCCATGGACTGATATTATTTGCACAGATAACAGATAACAGATAACAGATAACAGATAACCGATCCCGCACACTGAATGGTGTATTCAAATGAAGATAATCTTAGGCGCATTAATTGTGTTGCTGCTATTACTGCAGTATGAGTTTTGGTTTTCCGATGGCGGCATGAAAACGGTTTTTCAAATGCAAAAAAGCATTTCAGCGCAAGCAAAAACCAATGATCAATTAGATAAGCGTAATCAAGTGTTAATTGCTGAAATTAAAGATTTACAAAGTGGTAATGCTGCCATTGAAGCCCGTGCACGAAATGATTTGGGGATGGTAAAGAAGGGTGAGGTGTTCTACCAGGTGGTGAAGAAATGACTTCTTATTTTGCTGTTATCCCTGCTGCCGGCATTGGCGCACGCTTTAAATCAGACAAACCAAAACAGTATTTGAAAATTCACGATCAACCGTTATTAGAACGCGTTGTTAATTTGTTTTCCGCGCAAGCGTATATAGAAAAGGTTGTTGTTGTTTTACATGCGGATGACCATTGGTGGCCAAACCTAACGTTAAATCATCCTGAAAAAATATTAACCGTGATCGGCGGACAGGAACGCGTGCATTCCGTTTTCCTGGGGTTAGATTTTTTAAAAGATTTCGCTAATGAAAATGATTTTGTACTGGTGCATGATGCAGCAAGGCCTTGTTTGCAAGAAAAAGACATTAAGCGATTAATATCAGCGTTAAAAAATCATGATGTGGGTGGATTATTGGGGTTGCCGATAGTTGATACGGTAAAACGCGTTGATAAAAATAATGAGGTGGTGGAAACTGTTTCGCGCGAACAATTATGGCAGGCGCAAACGCCGCAGTGTTTCCGTTACCAATTGTTGAAATCGAGCATTGAAAAAGCCTTGCTTGAAAATAAAATAATGACCGATGAATCCAGTGCAATTGAAAATGCAGGATATCATCCCAAAATAATTTTGGGCAATGCGCAAAACATTAAAATTACTTTCCCGGAAGATTTGCTGATGGCTGAGCGTTTTCTTTAAAATCCGCCGTCATCGTACATGGTTTTTTTTGGCTCCAATGCCTGTTTTGGCGCTGGTTTTTCTGCTACTTTCTTTATTGGTGAAAAAAGTGAAACGCTATATGCGTTATTTTGCGCTTTCTGCTCTTCTGTTTTTTGATGAGCTTCGGCTCGTTTACCTTCCTTTGACATCGCTTTTCTACCGCTTGTACTTGTACCATTTAATCGTTTAAGCATGTTTTTCCCTTTGCTAATACACTCACCTGACGATTAAATCGAGTGAGTGTGTGATGATTTAAAATTATTTAGGATTCATCAAGCTTGCAGCAATGCGACTTGCTTCGCTTTCTTTTGTTGGTGTTGTGTTTCCTTTAGCTGCTTCTTTCGAAGGACTTTTTAGTTCTTTTTTTGGGCTTTGCGCTTGAAAAAATTGTTGTTTTGAATTTCTCATTGTATTTCCTTGTTATTATTTTAATTAAATTCGTGAGCATATTCTTCACGAGCGCACATCCTAACAATAAATTATTAAGCTTTCCTTAAATGAAATTAATAAGGTAAAATATTTTTTTCAAGGGGTGATTTATGTTGCGTGTCTTAATTTCAAATGATGACGGTGTTTATGCAAAAGGCATTGTGGCGTTGGCCGAAGCAATTAAAAAAATCGCAACGGTGGATGTTGTTGCGCCAGATCGTAACCGAAGTGGTGCGAGTAACTCACTTACCTTAACGGCGCCGCTACATTTAAAAACGCTCGACAATGGTTATGTGAGTGTTGAAGGCACGCCGACGGATTGTGTTCACGTTGCGATTACAGGTTTGTTAGAGATAATGCCAGACATGGTTGTCTCTGGGATTAATGCTGGTGCCAATTTGGGTGATGATGTGTGGTATTCCGGCACAGTGGCGGCGGCGATGGAAGGCAGGTTTTTGGGTTTGCCCGCAATCGCAATGTCTTTGGCTGGTGAGAAAAATTATGACGCTGCGGCAAAAGTGGCGTGTGAGCTGATCCATCATATTTTAACTGAGCCATTGCCACCTGCGACCATTTTAAATGTGAATGTGCCTGATGTTCCCTTTGAAGAATTACGTGGTTATGAAGTTACGCGTCTGGGTACGCGCCATTGTGCGGCGCCAACGATCCGGCAAATTGATCCGCGGGGGCACGAAATATATTGGGTTGGTCCGCCAGGTGCGGAACAGGATGCTGGTATTGGTACGGACTTTTATGCCATTCGCCAAAATAAAGTGTCTATTACGCCATTGCGAATTGATTTAACGCATTATGAAGCATTTGACGTGTTATCAAACTGGGTTAAAAAAATCAAAAACCCATGATTATAGTTTAAATAGGGAAAACGTCAGTGTCAGGGATTGGTAGCGTTAAGCGAATATTGTTATGTATTCTTCTTCTCTATGTTTTTTTATTATCGGCTTGCTTTGAGGATTCAACGCCGCCGCCGGTGGTAAATGCGTGGTATCAAGCGGGTTCTGCTTCACATTTTTATGTTGTCAGATCGGATGATACGATTTACTCCGTTGCATTTGCATTTGGATTAAATTATCGCGATTTGGCGATGGTAAATAATTTAACACCCCCTTATGCGCTCAGAACGGGTCAGCGTTTGAAGATGACGCATCGACCGACCCTGTCAGCAAAAAATCAATTCGCGAATTACCCTGCAAAAATTAAATTTTCAGATACGCTGCTTTTGTCTTCAGATTGGTGTTTGCCCGCTCAGGGTCGCGTGTTACAGCATTTTTCTATGCGTTCTGACGGGCATCGTGGCATATCAATTGGTGGTCAGCTGGGTGAGCCAATACATGCCGCATCAAATGGTGTGGTTGTTTATAGTGGTGACAATGTACGTGGATATGGTAACCTGATTATTATCAAGAAAAGTGATCAATATTTGAGCGCATACGCGCATAATCAACGTAATTTGGTGAATGTAGGTGAGCGTGTACGCAAAGGTCAGGTAATTGCGCGCATGGGGCAGGATGATGCGGGGCGTACCTTGCTCTATTTTGAAATTCGGCGAGATGGTGTGCCGGTAGATCCAATGAATTTTTATAGATAGAACAGAAGCGGGGGTGGTAGCCCTCGCGCAAATAGACAATAAGTTTTCAATTTGCAAGGATGCTTTAAATAGGACAGAAGCGGGGGTGGTAACCCTCGCGCAAATAGACAATAAGTTTTCAATTTGCAAGGATGCTTCAAATAGGACAGAAGCGGGGGTGGTAACCCTCGCGCAAATACACCAATAGATTCTCAATTTGCAAGGATGCAAACATGAAGAAAAAACAAAAACAAAAAAAAGGCCTTCTTTCTAAAGCCATTGATTTCATTAAACCAAAAACGACAAAAATAGAAGTCAAAAAAAAGCCAAAAGAAACTTTAAAAAAGAGCACTAAGAAAACAGTGAACAATAAAAAATCGTCAAAAAAGAATGACAAACATGCGGCGCTTTTTGCAGGGGAAGCATTGCCTGAGCCCGCTGTTTTATTAGAAGAATCGCTAGAAATAAAAGAAGACGCATGGAAAACACAAGACCCGACACATATTTATTTGCATGATATCGGTTATAAACCTTTATTAACGGCGAAAGAAGAATTGCTTGTTGCGCGCCATGTCAAAAAAGGAATTGAATCAGCCAGAATAAAAATGATCGAAAGTAATTTGCGCTTGGTTGTGAAAATTGCGCGGCATTATTGCCATCGCGGATTGGCCTTTTTAGATTTGATTGAAGAGGGCAATTTAGGCTTAATGACAGCGGTTAATAAATTTGATCCAGAACGTGGATTTCGATTTTCAACTTATGCCACATGGTGGATTCGTCAGACGATAGAGCGGGCGATCATGAATCAAAGCCGTACAGTGCGTTTGCCAATTCACGTGATCAAAGAATTAAATATTTATTTGCGCGCCGGAAAAGAACTGACAAAAAAATTGAATCATAAAGCTTCGCCAGAAGAAATCGCTGAAATAATTGATAAGCCTGTAGAGGAAATTCGTGAATCATTGGCTCTATTGCCGGACACGGTTTCAATTGATGCGCCGATTATGCAAGATGGCGAAAAAACATTGGTGGATGTCATTGCAGACAGTCACAATATCGATCCTTCTTATTTGGTGCAGCGTGAAGATTTTTCTGAGCACATGACGCATTGGCTGGAATTATTGAATGAGCGTGAGCGTGAAGTGATTTTGCGCCGTTTTGGACTGCAAGAGCATGAGGCAAGCACGCTAGAAGAAGTGGGTGTGGCGGTAGGATTAACGCGAGAACGCGTACGTCAGGTGCAAATTGATGGCTTGAAAAAATTGCGTCGATTAATTGAAGCGGAAGGGATTACAAAAGAAGATTCAGATTAATAATTTCTTTTTACGGCGAAGGTGATTAATTCTTTTAAGGCTGTTTTGTAAGGTGATTCAGGAATATTTTTCAATTCAGCATGCGCTAATACAGCATATTCTTCGGCTTTATTTCTTGTTAATTCAAAGGCATTGCTTTCTTTTAAAATAATTAATATTTCTGGCAGCGCATTTGCATCCCCGTTTTTAATCGCATCCTGAATAAATCGGGATTTTTCAGGGCTTGTGTTTTGCATCGCATAAATTAACGGCAATGTTGCTTTGCCTTCTGCTAGATCGTCGCCAATATTTTTTCCTGTGACGTCTGCGGAAGTTTCATAATCCAGTAAATCATCAATTATTTGAAAAATAATGCCAAGATACATGCCGTATTTTGCCATTGTGTGTTGTATTGTTTGATTTGTGTTTTCGAGTATTGCGCCAATTTCGGTGGCAGCAGAAAACAGCTGCGCTGTTTTTTGTGTGATAACGTGAAAATAATTGTCAATTGATAAGTCGGCATCATGTTGATTCATTAGCTGCATGACTTCGCCTTCAGCGATTGCGTTGGTTGTTTGCGATAATACGCGCATGACATCACGTTGATCGTGTCGCGACAAGATTTGAAACGCGCGTGAATACAGAAAATCACCGACTAAAACGCTGCCTGCATTCCCCCAGATCGCATTGGCGGTTTGTTGTCCGCGTCGCAAATCCGAATGATCAACCACATCGTCATGCAGTAATGTGGCTGTGTGAACAAATTCGATAACAACGGCAAGATCGTAATGCATTGCTGACAGTGTTTTATTCTTAGCAAAAGCATGTGAGGCCAGAATCACTAATAAAGGACGTAATCGCTTCCCCTTCGTTTTAAAAATATGTTGTGTGATTTCACGCGTGAGCGGCACGCTGGATGACAGTTCCTTGTGAATCAAATGATCGACCGCGGTCAAATCGTCTGCGACCAGTGCACGAATGCGCTGCAGAATTCCTGTGGAATGTTCCATTTTTGCTGTAGTTGTTTGCATGCGGCTATGCTAGGGGGTGACTTCGGATGTGTCAAGCATTGAAAATGCCGCAGAAACGAGGGCAGTAGCCTGCGTGTCATTAAGAAATAACACAGAAACAGGCGCGGTAACCCGCGTGTGCCCCTTGAGATAAGTAGCCTAAATAGAAGAAGACCTGTGAAAATCACGAAAAGAGCTTGCGGGCTTCGAATTTTTTGCCTACAATGCTGGCTCTTCGAAATGGTTTGCTGAAGCGGCATATGACGCCAGGCGACAAAAAAAGGTTAGAATCATGTACGCAATTATTGAAACGGGCGGCAAACAATACCGTGTCGCACAAGGGCAACTGCTCACAATAGAAAAATTAGAAGCTGATGCTGGCAGCACAATCGATTTCGATCGCGTGTTGATGATTGGCGAAGGCGAACAAATCAAATTTGGCGCGCCATTGCTAACAGGTGCAAAAGTGGTTGCTGAAGTCGTGAAACATGGCAGAGCAGATAAAATCCGCATTATCAAGTTCAGACGTCGTAAACATCACATGAAAAGCGCTGGGCATCGCCAATATTATACACAAGTAAAGATTACAGCTATCCAATAAAGAGGCAACGAAAATGGCACATAAGAAAGCAGGCGGTAGTACCCGTAACGGTCGAGACTCTAACCCTAAATACCTTGGTGTAAAGAAGTTTGGTGGAGAGCACGTTATTCCAGGCAATATTATTATTCGCCAACGTGGTACAAATTGTCGTCCTGGACAGGGCGTTGGTATTGGCCGTGATCATACCTTATTTGCATTGATTGAAGGCAAGGTACTTTTTTCGATCAAAGGACCGCACAACCGTAAAACAGTTTCTGTTGAAGCAGTAGCAGTGAACTAATTCGTCGATATCGCGTTTAATCACGATATTGAAACAAGGAGCCCCGTTTTCGGGGCTTTTTATTTTCTGAGTATTTTATGAAATTTATAGATCAAGTAATCATCGAAGTTTCTGCCGGCGATGGCGGCCATGGCTGTATGAGTTTTCGCCGCGAAAAATTTATCCCTTTCGGCGGACCGGATGGCGGCGATGGCGGTGATGGCGGCAGCGTCTATTTTGAAGCAAATTCCGCATTAAATACCCTAATCGATTTGCGTTATCAGCGTGTGTATCGGGCAAAAACAGGGCAGTCCGGCATGGGTGCAATGCGCACAGGCAAAACAGGTGCGGATAGAATTATTGCTGTTCCTGTTGGTACGATGGTTTATGATGCGGACACATTAGAATTCATTGGTGATTTGACCAAAGATGGCGACCGATTGTGTGTCGCAAAAGGGGGTTTTCACGGCTTGGGTAATACCCGGTATAAAAGCAGTACGAACCGCGCGCCTCGTCAAACCAGTAAGGGCAGTGCAGGTGAAGAACGTCGCTTGAAATGTGAATTAAAAGTACTGGCAGACGTGGGGTTGTTGGGTTTGCCGAATGCTGGAAAATCTACTTTGGTTCGTGCTGTGTCAAATGCAACGCCAAAAGTGGCTGATTATCCTTTTACGACTATTCGCCCTCATTTGGGTGTTGTGCGTGTTGATGAATTGCGCAGCTTTGTTATTTCCGATATTCCTGGATTAATTGAAGGGGCAAGCGAAGGCGTAGGCTTGGGACATCGTTTTTTAAAGCATTTAAGCCGTACAGCTGTTTTATGGCATGTGGTTGATATTAGCGAACCTGATGATGAAAAATTAATCCATGATATTAAATCAATCCAGAAAGAATTAGAGCAATATGACCCTGAATTCTTGAAAAAACCGCGTTGGATGGTATTCAATAAAATTGATGCAATGCCTGAAAATGAAATTGAGTCTCGCATAAAATCTATCGTCAAGAAAATCAAATGGAAAGGCCCTGTGTATTCCGTCGCTGCTATTAAAAAGCAAAATACGCAAGCATTGTGTTTTGATTTGATGGGGTATTTGGAATCTCAGAAGCCTGAGCCTCAGAGCCCAGAGCGTTAGCGAGTGGAAAACTCGACGAAGAATGCGGCCTAAATTCACGATTTTCTGATGTAGTTAATTTTTTTGTAACAGCTCAGCCCCACTATCATTAATTTAAGCAATAATTTTAACGCTCGCGATTACCCCCTTTGAAAAAGGGGGTCGGTTTGCGGACGCAGCAAATAAATCAATGTGCAATAAATTATCGCGTCCGTAAACCGGGGGGATTTATTCCAATCCGCGTAATAAACCCTCTTGAAATTCCCACAGAATAATGTACATTCTGCACAGTCAAATTTTTTTTGCAGAAATGTATGAATAAGTCGCCAAACACAATCGAAGAATGTCATCAGGCAATACAATTGTTATCAGATGCGTTAAATGATTTATCCAATCGTTTTACACTGCTTGAAGTTGAATGCAAAAAACTAAGAATTGAAAATACACAATTAAAAGAACGTCTCAATAACAACTCATCGAATTCATCCCTGCGACCTTCGAGTGATTTCAAAAAGAAGAAAAACAATCGTCAATCCAGCGGAAAAAAGAGCGGCGGCCAACCTGGCCACAAAGGTCATCATCGAGAATTACTGCCAACTAATCAAGTTGATTTCTTTCAGAATTGCGCATTACCAGAAAGTTGTTTATGTGGTGGAAAAATAAAACTGTCAGGTGATTATATGCGACACTAGGTGCATGAATTGCCAATATTAAAATTAAATGTTACTGAATATCAATTGCAAAAAGGTTGCTGCGAAAACTGCAGGAGCAATCATATTGCACCCTTGCCGAAAGGTATTACATGGGGAATTACCGGACCTCGATTGACGGGTTTTATGTCAGATCTTATTACGAAATACGGATTATCGCGTCGCGAGCAGAAGGGTTTTTTGAGCGAACATTTTAATTTTAACATTAGTCTCGGCACTGTTTTTAATAAGCAAAAAATAGTAAATGCAGCACTTCTGTACCCTGTTTCTGAGCTACTGCCGATCGTAAAACAAAGCGCCAGTGTTCATTCAGATGAAACAGGTCATAATCGTGATGGTAAAAATCAATGGATGTGGGGATTTATTTCAAACACAGCTGCCCATTTTTCTATTCATGCGTCACGCGGCAAAAAAGTATTACGTGCAATGATGGGTGATTTTAAAAATATCGTTGTTTCTGATCGATATGCTGCCTATAACATTTTTGATAGTAGTCAACGACAAATGTGCTGGGCACATTTAAAGCGAGATTTTACGAAATTATCGGAAAAAGAGAATAAAATTGTCGCGCGAATAGGGAAAAATTTACTTCAAAGCGAATCTGCGTTTTTTAAAATATGGCATGAATTTAAGTCGGAAAAAATATCACGTGACGAATTATTGCGACAGACTAAACCTATTCGACAGCGCATCGGCGAATTATTAGAACAAGGTTCCTATACCGATCCGATATTAAAAGCAGCGCGCTTTTGCAAAAATTTACTGCAAAATTTTAATGCACTTTGGACGTTTTTGGAAACTGAAGATGTTGAGCCAACCAACAATCACGCCGAAAGAAGTTTACGACCATCTGTTATATGGCGAAAAAAATATTTTTGCACTCGATCTAATTATGGAACCGAATATGTTGCAAGAAGTGCGTCAATTAATATGACTTGCAGGTTGCAACAAAAAAGTTCTTTTAAATTTTTATGTAATTTGTTGCAGGATTATTTTTCAGGGATGAATACATCAGCCCTTTCGCTTATGACCTAATACCAGGCCATTTCGATAAATCCCCCCGGTTTACGGACGCGATAATTTATCGCACATTGATTTATTTGCTGCGTCCGCAAACCGACCCCCTTTTTCAAAGGGGGTAATCGCGAGCGTCAAAATTATTGCTTAAATTAATGATAGTGGGGCTGAGCTGTTACATTTTTTTCTGGGATTTTATTTTTTTGCTTGTGGTGGATTCCACTCGCTGACGCTCGGGGCTCTGAGGCGCTCGGGGTGCTCAGAGCTTGTGCGGTATTATTTAAGTGCTTTTAACTTCGCGTTTAAACGGCTTTTGATGCGTGATGCTTTGTTTGCATGAATAAGATTCTTGCCAGCTGCGCGATCCGCTAATGCCGATACTGCTTTATAAGTATCAGTCGCAACTGCTTTGTCTGTGCCTTGAACCGCTTTCAAAACTTTTTTAACTGCTGTACGCATTGCCGATTTTTGGCTGAAGTTACGTTCACGTCTTGCTTCGGACTGTTTTGCGCGTTTTTTTGCTGATGCTGTGTTTGCCAAGGGATTGCTCCAAAAATTGATATCTAAAGAGGCGAAATGATGCCGTTTTATGCGCTGAATGTCAAATAGAAAGTGATAAAGCCAGGGTAAACGCATCGTAATTTTGTTCATAACAGCAAATGGGCATTGATATAGAGCGTCATTATTCATTTACAAAGCATGATGCCGCTATTCTTTCGGGCTAGTAAATACGTACGGAGCCTCCGCGTGAGCGGAGTGCGAAAGCCATTTAATTTTTCGCGCCCGACTAAGGTCGGGGCTTCCGTACTCATTCGCTCACTTACTGTAAAAACACCCTGTTCGCCTATTCAGAATCAATATGCGCTTTCGGTTATGAGTCAAATTAAGATGCGTTTAACCTGTGATAAAGCGCTTGCTGTTCTGATGATTTGTTCTTTTACCTCAATAGCTTGAAAAGACTGCCCGCCCGTTCATATTCCCTTAACATTCAACTGCTACACTGTTTAAAATAGACACAAACAGCGGAGGGGTGCATGAGAGAATCAGTCAAATCAGCCCTTCACTACGTTCACGATAATTTTTTAAGCAAGCCGTATAGCGACAGCGCGTCAAACAGGGGCAGTTACATCGATCAAAATGGTCGATATCAAAATTACCGGCCAAATGAAACGCCACTTGAAAATTCAGAAGCTGTTTTTCGCCCGAATCATGGCACAGCCCATACCGTTCGCGTCGTTTCAAAAGTACCTGATGTTTGCGACGGATTAAGCGACGATGAAATAGATAAGATTCAAATCGCCTGTGCGTTTTATGGTGCTGGTCGTGAAAGCGAAGTATCGTTTAGCGTTAACGCTAATGCTTATAATAAATATCGAAAACTATCATCTGAATTATTTTATAATTACGCAGAAAAATTAAAAAAAGAAAACGGTGGATTGTTGTTTTCAAAAGATGAATTACAAATTTATAAGGACGCTGTAAAAGATCCTTACAACAAGAGCGGCAAACCTGAGTCCGACAAAATAAGAGGGATATTATATTCTTGCCACTTGCTGGATCTTGCACGATGCAACAATAAAGAAGAAATGATAAAGGAAAAGCATAATCTAGATAATGCGTTATTTATCAAAAGCGAAATACAGCAAATCCTAACAGGCAATTCACGAAAATCTTCCATTAACGATCAAAGCGAATTTCTCGATACGCCTATTCGGAACCGGACGAAATTATTTATATTGGCCAATACCAATCCTGACATTTGTTTTCGGCTTGTTGCATTTTCTGGAAAAATTACAACAAGCGATCAAGCAAATAAGATTGCCATTTTATTAAATTATTATGCGATTAAATCGCTAGCTGAATTTGAAGCTTATTTATTGAGTATTGAAAATGCAGCAGAATTTAATTTCGTTCTTTCGGATGTAAATGATGTATCAAAAAACACCTCCAAGGGAAGAATCATTAAAACCATTCGTAACGATGATGATTGCTTTTGGCCCGATATAACAAAATCCCTCGTCGACCCCGCTAGCCATCGCCCTGAATTAAGAAGAGTAGAACGAGGCGCATTTACAAATCGATTAAAAAACGGCACTTATGAAATAGTATCAACCGATAAATCAGAAAGACAATCACTGCATGGCGATCAAAAATTACAACACACAAAACACCAATCCACTTCTTATGTTAATTACGAAGTAGGCTACGATTCACCGTATTTCGGATACCACTCAGACAGATCAGATTTAATTGTTGGCGTTTCATTTGATATTAAAGACTGCCTTTTTCAACGGATTATGCTTTATGACGGCGGAACTATTGTTCGACCCTATGACGGCGAAACAAGAGAAGAAGCACAGCAATATCTTGATGGAAAATTAAAAGAGAAAACATATCAAACTTCAATCGCAGATCTTCAAGAAACGGGTTTAGCTGAAAACAAAGATAGAATTAATGAAGTCATGACTGGCTTTAAATGGAATGTGGATGCCAGCTCACATATTACTGTTTTTACCGACAATTTGGAAAGTCGGCTTTTGGCGCAGGCGCGTGCAATCAGCCTTCAAAATCAATTAAGAATAAAATTATCAGATAATACAATTATTGTACCTGTTTCAATTTATCCTGACTTTTTAATTTATACTGATGATGAAAAAAAGCTGATTTAATTGACGCAGCAAAAAATGAAGCGTTACAGGATTACATAACAGCCATAAAAGGGCTTTCTCAGAACGTAAATTGCCAGTTTGAAAAACCAACATCGCATCAAGCGTTTTTAAACCTTTATATTTTACTATCCAAAATCGAACCTAAAGCAGCAGGTAACTATTTTTGTCAATATTACCGCGAAAGTTTATTCTGGCAGGCTAATAAGAACTTTTCAAGTCAGCAAAAGCTAAGCTATTCTTTAAAAAGAGAATCTCTATTCGTAAAAAACCTATCCACAGCAATAAATATGAGCATAAAAAACGATAATTTTAGTATAGTCAAGTGTTTTGTTACTTACGTGCAGGAGGTGCTTTACTATTCGAGTATCTATGAAGATACTCGATCATTAATCATGCAGAGCGCAATTAAGTCGGCAGTTGAATTAAATGACTCAGTGAAATTAATCGCGATTTTAGACTATATCATTACAAGCAACAATGAAATGCGCTCGCCAAATCCAGGCAAAACAGACCTTGTTTCCGAGACCATGTTGATTGAGATTTTGAATAAACCTAAATCCAACGTTAGCTATCTTCCTATCCTGTTTGATAAATTAAACCCTGATCAAAGTATGATTTCATATGCTTGTGCAGCATTATTAATGCGCGCAAGAATAAATATTGACAGTGATCTCCTCAAAAAGGCATCAATCGCACTTGTTTTGCATGCGCTTGTAGCATACGGTGCCAGTGTAGAAGTTGTAAAATTATTCCTCGACCATAACAGTGAAAAATTAAATCAGGAAATGCTAACAACGGCGGTATATAATCCTTATGAAAATTGTAATAAATTTTATTATTCTCCAAAGTCAGAAACAATTTCTTTTCTTTGTAGTTTGACAACGGAATATATGCCTGAATTGACGAAACCCAGATTCGCGGGATATGGTTATTTATCACAGAAAAATTTTGTTATTCCACGCTCACCGCTCACTAATTTAAAGCAATCATCCATGCAAAAACTGTTAGATTATATTAATTCGCTCGGCGAATTATCGGGTGTCGCTAAAACACAATTTACAGCAGGATTATTTACAAGAGTGGTACGCAATCAAAAACTATCTGAAAAGAAAGTGGCCCATGCCAGAACACTAATTAAAAATATAGGCAATTGTCCAGATGCCAGAGAAATCAAATTTTTACTGGTAAGCGCACAAATCCAAAATAAAGTCGAATTTGAATTATTTCGCACTTCTGGAAAAAGTCGATACGATACCTGCCTTGAAAAGTTAATCAGCGCTGTTTCAGATCAGCAGGAGAAATCGCCAGGCCTGTCAACGTAAAGTGAGACTTGTTAACTCATTTATTTTCATCACTTCATAAAATCAATTCATTATTCTTATTCAATAAATCACGATAAGCTGTGTTCATCCAATAACAAATACAGTGAGAAAAGACAATGATTCAAAATTTAGAAGATCCAATGGTAAATGAGGCGCAAACCGCTCACGCTAAAAAGGCAGATTCCGAATTGGCTATCAAAACAATTTCTGTTTTGGCCAGCATTTTTGCAGATGCTTATTATTGGGTAACAACCCAAAATGCAGCTTGGTATAATATCAGCAGCGGATTGGGCGCCAATTTATTTGTGAATACCTTTGCGGCTTATAACTCAGCGAAGCATCTCAAAACGCTAAAAAATAATATTGCGAACGCTAATGATGCTGAAAAAATTAAAAACACACTTTATTTTGTATCCACGCTGGCTGTTGCGCTTCTGTGGTCATTGCCTTATGGGTTTATTGCTTATCATGAGTCAACTGATGAAAACAAAGGGGGTAAGTTATTTGAGGCGGTAGCCAGTGTGATTGGTGGATTTGTTATTAATGGCCTGGCATTAAAATCATTGAGTGATGAATTTGACGGTTTAAAGAAATATTGCGCAACTAAAAGTATCGAACAAAAAAATAGTATTGAAAATATGAAAACATTAATGCAACTACATGACGTGATTGATTATTCAACCGTGTCGCCTGAAGAAGTAAAAATGCTTCAAGAAAGAGATGATTCAGAATTGAAGGTGTTGCTGGGCCTCAATCTCATTTTTAACCATTCACATTTAGCGCCAAAACCAACGTTTATTAATATGCCGATTGCTTTAAATTGGCTTGTTTGGGCTTTTAATACCTTTGTTGTGAAACTGGCTTTTGAAGCGCTACCGCTTTATAGTGCATTGGCTGTTGCTTGCGCGACTGATGTCAGCTTGCAAAAGGATCCGCCATTTAAAATGTCTTCTGCGCTAGGTGTTTCGTTTGGTAATTTTTTTATGCTCGGAGAGGATTTTTTAAGTGTGGTCGGTGGATACTACGTGGCATCTTCTTTAATTGACTTTACTTCAAATCTTATAAAATATCGGAAAGTCAGTAATAATGTATCAGCGCTCACTGCATTGTCTGCTGCCATTGCACTGATTGTTACTTGTTTCTCAGGTTTTACGGCAGAGAAACAGCAGGGTCAGTGTGAAAACTCACTGATGAATTATTTTATGATGTTTGCTTATGCGAATATCATTGCCAATATTTCATCTGGCTTTTTTAATTTTATCTATGCTGAAAAATGTGTTTCTAAGATAATAAATCATTTCAAAAAAACAGAAAAGACAGCCTGCGAAATCATTGGTGACGCGATATCGGCAGGTGGAGATCTGCTTGCACCAAAATCATCTGGTTTGGCAGTGGGGGCCCTAGAGTCAAATAATATTCTGCAAACACTGCAGCAAAACCCGGCGCAATTTAACATAGCCCTTTTTTCGAATAGAAACAAATCTACAAGCGAGGATGATACAGGGTCGCTTATAACGTTTGATCGGCCTAATACACAAAAATATGGCGCAATTTAATCAGTTGATTTCCAAAGCCTATTCTGCAAAGATTGGTTTCAATGCAGCATAGGCTTATGAAATCATGTCTCAAAAATTAGTCCGCTCAACATCTACTGTCGCCCTTTTCACCTTGCTCTCACGCATTATGGGTTTTGCGCGCGATATTATTTTGGCTAATATTTTTGGTGCAGGTGGATTGTTTGATGCTTTTGTTGTTGCCTTTAAGCTGCCAAATTTTTTAAGGCGATTGTTTGGCGAGGGCGCTTTTGCGCAAGCTTTCGTCCCGATATTAGCGGATCAGCGCGCCAATCAAACGCCCGAGCAAGTGCAATCGTTTGTAGATCACGTGTCTGGCACCTTGGCTTTAATTGTTTCTGCGGTTGTGATAGCTGCTGAAATTGGTGCGCCATTGTTAATTATGATTTTTGCGCCTGGTTTTTTACATGATCCTACGCGTTATCATATTGCTGTTAATTTATGTCGCGAAATGTTTCCTTATTTATTATTAATTGTTTTAACAGCATTGGCAGGGGCAATATTAAATACCTATGGTCTTTTTGCAGCGCCTGCGTTTACGCCTGTATTATTGAATATCGCCTTAATTGGTGTTGCATTATTATGGGCGCCGCACACCGCGCAACCGATTTATGTTTTGGGTTGGGGGGTGATGATCGGTGGTACGGCACAATTATTAATTCAAATTCCATTTTTGAAAGCCATTAATTTAATGCCGAAATTTAAAGTGGGTTTCCATCACGAAGGCACATTACGCGTGATGAAGCGCATGATTCCGGCCTTATTTGGTGTATCGGTCGCGCAGATCAGTTTGTTGGTCGATAATATTTTCGCCTCGTTTTTACCAAAGGGCAGTATTTCTTGGTTATATTATTCTGATCGCTTAATTTATTTCCCACTGGGTTTGATTGGCGTAGCACTGGCAACTGTCGTCATGCCCTATTTATCAAGAAATCATGCGAGCAAGGATGAAAAAATATTTTCTGAAACGCTCGATTGGGCCTTGCGTTGCACCTTGTTTATTGGGTTGCCTTGCGCGGTTGGTCTGTTTATTTTAGCAGGCCCTATTTTATCAACCTTATTACACTCCGGAAAATTCAACAGTTTTGATGTGATGATGACAGCAGAAAGCTTAAGTGCTTTTGCTGTCGGTTTGCCAGCATTTATGTTAATTAAGATTTTAGCCTCGGCATTTTATGCGCGACAAAATATTAAAACCCCTGTTAAAATTGCAGCGATTGCAATGATTGTGAATTTAATTTTTAATTTTATTTTAATTTTCCCGTTAAAGCACGCTGGATTGGCGTTGGCAACATCAATATCGGCTATTGTGAATGCGGGTTTATTGTGGGTTTTATTGGTTCGGGAAAATATTTTCACGCCATTGAATGTCTGGAAAAAAACCATTATGCAACTCGTGATTTCTAACGGCGTGATGGCCTTCTGTATTTATTTTCTAGCGGGCGCTATTACGCCCTGGTTACATTGGTCGATTTTAATTCGTATATTGCATCTACTGGCGGTGATTGTTGCGGGTATCGGCAGTTATTGTTTGATGTTGGGGTTGATGGGAATTCGGCTGCGGCATTTTAGATCGCCAAATTGATATGTCTGATTCCAGCGTTCATTTCGCTGAAGTTTGTTGTTATTCAGCGGATCTTCCGCTATATTAATCTAAAAATAGCGATAGCGATGTTGAAATATGAATATTAAGCGTACGTTGAATCTTTATAGCTTATTGAAAAAGAAGTCTTATTTCTTGTTTGGACCGCGTGCAACAGGTAAGACCTCATTAATTAAAGCACAAATACCGAATGAAGTGCCTTTGTTAGATTTACTGGAAAGTGATTTATATTTGCGACTCAGTACGAATCCTGAGAAGCTTGAATCTCTCATTTTCGGGATTAATCCTAACGCAACAATGGTCGTAATTGACGAAGTGCAGCGAATTCCTGAAATATTAAATGAAGTGCATCGCTTAATTGAAAAAAAGAAAATAGCATTTTTATTAACAGGCAGTAGTGCGCGAAAACTTAAACGTAATCAGGCTAATTTGTTGGCAGGTAGGGCAAGGCAAGCTGAATTATTCCCATTAACATCCTTTGAAATTCCCGAATTCAATTTGCAGCGTTACTTGCAATTTGGTGGATTGCCAATGGTCTATCAGAGTGATGATCCGCTTGATGATTTACATGCTTATGTTAATACCTACTTAAAAGAAGAAATTCAGGCGGAAGCCGCAGTTCGACAATTATCATCATTTGCGCGATTTTTAAAATTTTCTGCATTAACGAGCGGTGACGTGCTAAATTTTGCAAATATTTCAAATGACGCGATGGTTCCTGCTAGTACAATTCGTGATTATTATACAATTTTGGAAGATACTTTTATTGGTTTTATGTTGCCAGCATGGACAAGAACAGTAAAACGAAAACCAGCAACAAAATCTAAGTTTTATTATTTTGATATTGGTGTAAAAAATACGTTAGCGAACATCACACAAATTCCAGTACAATCTGATTTATTTGGGAAAGCGTTTGAGCATTTTATTGCATTGGAATTACGTGCCTATTTAAGTTATCGTCGAAAGCATTCTCCTCTATCCTATTGGCAGGCGCAAAATGGTCAAGAAGTAGATTTTATTATTGGTGATACCATTGCGATTGAAGTAAAATCCGCTGATCACGTACAAGATAAACATTTAAAAGGATTGCAGGCCTTGGCCGAAGAAAAAATTTGTCAGCGGTATATTTTAGTAAGTCAGGATAATATAGTGCGGCGTATTGATAATATTGAATTAATGCCATGGAAGGAGTTTTTAGGCAAACTGTGGGCAGATGAGATTGTTTAACCATGCAACTAATTCGTGATTTATCTCATGCTCTAACCAAATCCATTGTCACCATTGGCAATTTCGATGGCGTGCATAAAGGGCATCAATTATTGCTTAACACCCTGATTACGGATGCCCGTCAATTAAATTTACCTTCTGTTTTATTAACGTTTGAGCCCAATCCTGCTGAATTTTTTTCACCCGATAAACCCATTGCACGTTTAATGCGATTTTCCGAAAAATGGAATGAAGTTAAAAAAGCAGGCGTCGATTATTTTTACTGTGCGCGATTTAATAATGCGTTAGCGAAATTATCAGCGGAAGAATTTGTTAAAACAATTTTAGTTGATCAACTGCATGCAGAAAAAATAATAGTGGGTGATGACTTTCGTTTTGGCGCAAAGCGACTGGGTGATGTAGCATTGTTAAAAATACTCGGGAAAAAATATCATTTTTCAGTCGATGCCATGCCGCAATTGATGCATGATCATGTTCGTATTAGTAGCTCGCGTATTCGGGATGCCTTAAAAAAAGGTGATTTCAAAACTGTTTCTGTATTAGCAAATCGCCCTTATACTTTATCTGGAAAAGTATCTTACGGAAATCAAATCGGTAGAACGCTGGGATTTCCAACGGCCAATATTTATTTATCTCGACAACAAGTGCCGATGATGGGTATTTTTATTGTCCGTGTTCATGGCCTGAATAATGCAATTTTACCGGGTGTTGCCAGTATTGGTTATCGTCCTACTTTTGACGGTAAGCAAATTATCCTTGAGGTTTTTTTATTTGATTTTGATGAATTGATTTATGGTTGTCACATTACTGTTGAATTTTTAGAGAAAATACGTGACGAAGAAAAATATGAATCTATTGATGCGTTGGTAGTTCAAATTAAAAAAGATGTCGCCATTGCGAAAAAATATTTTACGCTTGATGCTTGAGATTCAATACTTTAGCTTGCGCATTCATCGCGGTTGCTGTTGCAACCAAAGGCCCTGTGTTAACTGTTCGTGTTTCTGCTTGTTGCGCCTGAATTAAATCCTTTTGTTCCTTTGCTGTGAAGGGGGTGATTGTGAGTGTTCCATGGTCTGGCATTACTTTATTGCTCTCATCGAAAAACAAATTATAAAAAAGCACGCCCAATAAAAAGGTGAGCAAAATAATGAGATAATGGGTTGTTTTTTTGGTGGTTCGCATAAAGGCTCCTTCTGAATACCTGATCATAATATCAGATATTCAAAAGAAGAATCTTTAATTTCCGTTAGGCGTTACCGTTTTTACTGAAACCGGGGTGGTGTTGTCAGGTTTTGAAACTGCTACCACTCCCTTTGTTGCTGGAGTACTGGTTACAATCTTTGTTTGTGCCGGTGTTTGACGCTGCGCTACTGCGACTGCGGTAGGAGCCGGTGTATTCCCGTAATGCATGCTATTAGCACTGCTGCTATTGGTTACGACAACAGCAGTAGAAGCAGGTGGATTTCCATAATGCATGCTATTTGCACTGTTGCTGTTTGTTACAGCTACAGCAGAAGGTGCCGGTGGATTACCATAATGCATACTATTAGCGCCGCTGCTATTTGTTACAACAACGGTAGAAGGATGGGGTGATGAACCATATCCCATGCTGTTAGAAGCGGGTGCTGGTGGCGGACTATAATGCGTAGGGCTACTTGTCACGCTAACAGGAGAATGCGGTGATGAACCATATCCCATGCTGCTGGAAGCAGGTGCGGATGGAAAACCATAATGCATGCTGTTAGATGCAGGCGCAGCTGGTGTAACACTGACGGGCGGGTAGTAATTGTATGGAGCACAGCCGCCTAAAGTAGCGGCTAATCCCAAAGCCAAAACACATTTATAAAATTGCTTCATGACTTAAACTCTCATTGGTTTTAACGTGCTGATAAAGTGACAGCCGTTGTGTGTTTTGCATTAAACCCAATGCTCACTTGTTGGCCTGGATAAACATCTTGTGGTCCAAACAAAGGCGTACCGTCTAACGCGTCAATTTCAATCAAGACGAAAGGTGAGGAATCACCAATGCTGATGACATTGTAAGGAGGGTTAGATACAGGAAAAATAGTCATGGACTTTGATGAGCCGTCGATAAATGTAGCAGTGACATTGTCTGCTTGATAGGTGTAGTTAGTAATCACAATCGGCGCATCAGTTGATCCAGATTTTAGGATGGCAGTTTGCTTGCCATAATGCATGCTGTTAGTTGCCGTTGTTGCCGCAAAAGATTGGCTTGTCATTAAGCAAAACAGTACAGCGGAGGAAGCTAAAACGGACGTTACTTTTCTCATGTAAATTACTCCAAAAGGTGAAATTACGACAAATTGACTTGTAGGTGGTGAATCTACGCCCGAGAAAGCGAATCGTCAATGCAATGTTATTGTCTTTTTTTGCTAAATCAGCATCAAACTCGGCTGTCGCCAATAGTCTCATCATGCTATAGTTTTGACCTTAATTTCCCTAACCAAGATGATGACCATGGCTGACTATAAAGATACCCTAAACTTACCCAAAACCGATTTCCCGATGAAAGCGGATTTAGCGCAACGCGAACCCAAGTTATTGCAACATTGGCAGCAGATTGACTTGTACGGGATGATTCGAGCGCAAATGGCGGGAAGTCCGCAATTTATTTTGCATGATGGCCCGCCGTATGCGAATGCAAATATTCACATGGGTACGGCATTAAATAAAACATTGAAAGATATAGTGGTTAAATCAAAAACGCTGTCTGGTTTTGATTCACCCTATGTGCCCGGCTGGGATTGTCATGGTTTACCGATTGAATTAAATGTTGAAAAAAAACACGGAAAAGTGGGCGATAAATTAAATGCCACTGAATTCAGACAAGCGTGTCGCGATTACGCAACAACGCAGGTTGCATTACAAAAAGTAGATTTTGAACGCTTGGGTGTTTTAGGTGATTGGCAAAATCCTTATTTAACAATGCAATCGAGTTATGAAGCAAACGCCGTTAGGGCCTTGGCAAAAATGGTTGAAAAAGGCCATTTATTAAGGGGACAAAAACCGGTGCATTGGTGTACGGCTTGCGGTTCTGCATTGGCAGAAGCGGAAGTCGAATATCAAGATAAAAAATCGCCGGCTATTGATGTGGCGTTTGATGTGGTTGATGTAAAAAAATGCTTATCGATTTTCAAATTGGATTTGCCGATTGATAAAATTAGCGTGGTGATTTGGACAACAACACCGTGGACATTGCCCGCGAATGAAGCGATCTCTGTTAATCCGGAATTTAATTATGTTTTGGTTAATGCCGATAATAAATATTATATTTTAGCTGAAGGTTTATTAGAAAATGTAATGAAACGTTTTGCAGTTGAAAATTACAAAATCCTCGGCGTAATGCAAGGTAAAAATGCTGAAAATCTTTTATGCCAACATCCTTTCTTAAATCGTCAAGTGCCTATTATTCTAGGCGATCACGTCACAATTGAAGCGGGAACGGGTTGTGTTCACACAGCGCCTGCGCACGGACAAGATGATTATGTGGTCGGTGCAAAATACAATTTACCGATGAAAAACCCCGTGAACTCGCAAAGTTGTTTTTCAGATGATGTGCCTCATTTTGCCGGATTGCATGTTTTTAAAGCCAATGAGCCGATTATTGAAAAATTAAATGAATCAGGGCATTTATTACATCGCGAAGATATTACACACAGTTATCCGCACTGCTGGCGTCATAAAACGCCTTTAATTTTCCGCGCAACGCCGCAATGGTTTATCAGTATGGATCAAAAAAATCTTCGCGGATTGGCGTTAGAAGGCATTAAAAAAGTAAAATGGATTCCAAGCTGGGGTGAGCAACGTCTTTCAAATATGGTTGAAGCACGTCCTGATTGGTGTATTTCACGTCAACGTGCGTGGGGTATTCCAATCACACTTTTAATTCATCGAAAAACAGGTGAATTACATCCTGATATTTTAAATGTGATGGAGAAAGCCGCGAATTTAATTGATAAAACGGGTATTGATGCGTGGCATGATTGTGATATTCGCGATTTAATTTCTGATGCGGATGATTATGAAAAAGTAACAGATGTATTAGACGTTTGGTTTGAATCGGGTGTGTCGCATGCTTGTGTTTTAGAAGCGAGAAAAGAATTAACGGTACCGGCTGATTTATATTTTGAAGGCTCTGATCAGCATCGCGGTTGGTTCCAATCTTCATTATTAACCTCTGTTGCAATGCGAGATGCTGCGCCCTATAAATCCGTGTTAACGCATGGTTATGTTGTCGATGCGCAAGGTCGAAAAATGTCGAAATCCGTCGGCAATACCATTTCACCTGCAGACATTGTGAAAAATTTCGGTGCGGATGTGTTGCGATTATGGGTGATGTCAACGGATCATACCGATGATATTAGTGTGTCTGATGAAATATTAAAACGCTGTAGCGATACGTATCGCCGCATTCGCAATACGATGCGTTTTTTATTGTCGAATGTTTCCGACTTCAACCCTGAAAAAGATATTGTTGATGCAAAAAATTTATTGGCTTTGGATGCGTGGGTGATTAAGCGTGCTGAACAATTACAAAAGGAAATTATTGCGGCATATGATGCTTATCAATTTTCAACAATTTACCAGCTCATTAATAATTTTTGCAGCGTGGAATTGGGTGGTTTTTATTTAGATGTGATTAAAGACCGTCAATATACCTGCGCAAAAACAGGCATGGCGCGACGTTCATCGCAAACCGCATTATATTATTTATTGGAAGCAATGGTGCGATGGTTGGCGCCGATAACCAGTTTTACGGCTGATGAAATTTGGCAGCATATGCCAGGAAAACGCAATGAATCTGTTTTCTTAAATAAATGGTTTGATGCATTTCCTGTTGTGGTGACTTCAAGCGATGGCGACAGCGTATTCTGGCAATGGCTAATTCAAATCAGGAACGACGTAAATAAAGTATTAGAAACCTATCGCGCCGACGGACGCATTGGTTCGGCATTAGAAGCGGAAGTGGTTTTGTATGGTAATGATGAAGTCTGTAAAAAATTAGAAATCGTTGGGAATGATTTACGTTTTATATTGATCGTTTCGGATGTGAAAATTATTAATAACGCAGAAACGCATCCGGAAGGGTGTGTGTGTGCTGCCAGCGAATCTAATTTATGGATACAGGTCAATGTTTCTGCACATCCCAAATGCGAACGTTGCTGGCATCGACGTTTCGATGTGAATGCAAATCCTGCTTATGAGGGGTTGTGTGGTCGTTGCGTTGAAAATATTGCTGGAACGGGTGAAACACGGCATTTTGCCTAAAAACCTTTGTAAATCAAACAATTAATGCAAAGGGGGGGGGGGCAATTTGCCCCCCCCCCCTTGCCTTAACACATTGAAAAAACACGGTATTTAACTTATTTACACCTCATGATACTGTACGTTTTTTCATTTTCGAGGAAAATTTCATGATTCCAGAGACGGCGGTTGTGTTATTTAGAGAAAAAGAAATTCGCCGTATCTGGCATAAAAATGAATGGTGGTTTGTGATTGTGGATGTTGTAAGGGCGTTGACGGATTCACCGCAACCTGACGGTTATTTGAAGGATATTCGAAAGATTGGATAGATAAACGACTGCGTGGTATCGCCATTCGACAAAATTTAACGGACGAATGGAAAGAACGGGGTATTTCGAATAATCAGGATTATGCGATTTTAACCGCAGAAATTTCAAAGGCAACGTTTGGCATGACGCCGAATGAGTACAGACAATTTAAAAGTTTGCCTGTGCAGTTAAAAGAAAATCTTCGTGATCATATGACGGATTTAGAGTTGATTTTTACAATGTTAGGTGAGAAGGTAACAACCGAGATTTCAAAACAAGAAAAACCAACACAGATGCCTGCGCATAAAAAAGTAGCCAAACGTGGTGGAAAAGTAGCGGGTAATGCACGCAAAGACACTGAAAAAGAATTGGGAAAAAGTATTATCAGTGGTAAGAATTACATAACCTTGAGTGAATCATAAAATGAAAAATAAAAATAGGAACGCCTCTGTTTGGATTCTACTCAGTGTGTTTGTTATTGTGTTAGACCAATTTACAAAACAACTTGTATTGCAGAATATTTCTGTGGAACAGGTTGTCCCTATATTCCCGTTTCTTAATTTTATTTTACGATTTAATGCGGGTGCGGCATTTAGCTTTCTGGGTTCGCAAAATGGTTGGCAGCTGTATTTATTGTCTGGAATTTCCGTTATTATTTCTGCTGTTTTAATAATTTGGTTATGTCGATTAAAGCGATCAGATTGCTGTACTGCAGTGCCTATTAGTTTAATATTGGGCGGGGCTTTAGGAAATTTAATTGATCGTGTTCATTATGGCTGTGTTGTTGATTTTATCGATTTCCATGTGGGAAATTGGCATTATGCGACGTTTAACGTGGCTGATTCGGCTGTTTGTATTGGTGCAATTCTATTAGTGTTGAGATTATTGTATGAAGGTATTGCTCGCAAATCCTAGGGGTTTTTGTGCTGGTGTTGATCGTGCAATTGATATTGTCGAGCGCGCGTTAGATCAACTCGGCCCGCCAATTTATGTGCGACACGAAGTCGTGCACAACCGACCTGTGGTTGAAAGATTAAAATCAAAAGGTGCAATTTTTCTCGATGATATTGCTGATGTTCCGAAGGGCGCGACACTCATTTTTAGTGCGCATGGTGTATCGCAAGCGGTGCGGCAGTTAGCGGCGGAAAGAGAATTTAATTTATTTGATGCAACATGTCCGCTAGTCACGAAAGTGCATATGGAAGTGGCGCGTTATGCAAAACGTAATATTGAATGCATTTTGATTGGTCATGCCGGCCATCCTGAAGTTGAAGGCACCATGGGGCAATATAAGAATTCCGATGGCGCTATGTATTTGGTTGAAACGGTTGCTGATGTTTTTAAATTAAATTTAAAAAACACAGATCAATGTACCTACGTCACGCAAACTACTTTGTCTGTGAGTGATGCGATGGAAATCATTACAGCATTGAAAAAGAAATTCCCCAAAATACAAGGCCCCAAAAAAGATGATATTTGTTATGCAACAACGAATCGTCAAGAAGCGGTTGCTGAATTAGCAAAGCTATGTGATGTGATGATTGTGGTGGGTTCTGTTGAAAGTTCAAATTCAAATCGATTAAGAGAATTATCTGAGCGCATGGGTTGTCGCTCGTATTTGATTGATGATTCCTCCATGCTGCAACGCGAATGGTTTAAAGAAGTTGAAACGGTCGGTGTTACTGCTGGCGCATCAGCACCTGAAGATTTAGTGCAGGGAGTCATTGCACAATTAAAAGAATGGGGCGCTGAAATCACGCAAGAAATGCCGGGAACGGCCGAAACAATTACTTTTGCGTTGCCCAAGACGCTGCGTGATGAAAAATTATTAAAGTCATGACGTGTTTATTTCTAGCCATGCAATTTTACAATTAAGCTGCAGGTCAAAAAAGTCAACAGGGAAGTAAAATGACAAACAAAGTATTAATAGATTTTGAATCCATTGATTTTTGGCATTCTGTTTTTCCGGATTTTCATATTTCACCTGACATTCAGGTTGCCGACGAAGAACTGATATCGTTGGACACAGTAGTTCATTCGCAAGCGATGCGCAGCTTGGCTATGCTATTTATATTCAAAAAAAAGGGACAAAGCCGCTGGGAGAACCTGTCATAGCATTGGATCAACCCCTCACTTTTAAAGATCGTCTTGCCCTCATTGGGTTTCAAATAAAAATTTATGGTGAACGTATGCAATTTGGACCTGAGTGGATTGCTATCAGTGACCGCTGGATTGCTGAGTCTGGACATCGCTTTACTGTGACTTAGTCGATTATATTCTTGCTCTTAGTTCGGGGCGGTTATGTTCTGGGTTAGGGTGTCCAAAAAAGCCCTAAATCACATGCTTTCATTCCCTAAAAACCGGACCTGTAAACAAAGTCTTCATTTCAGCACACGCAGGCTACCGCCCATGCGCGTCAAGCTAAGCAATAATTGTGTCATAAAATGCATAGTGCGTCGTTTTTCAGCGGGCTAGTGAATGGGTACGGAAGTGCTGGCGTTAGCCAGTACGAAAAATAAAATAGCTTATTTATAAGGATAAAACGCTTCGCCACCCGCTAACGCGGGGGCTTCCGTACTCATGCACTAGTGCAAAAGAATAGCCATATCACGCATGACATACAGCTCATGATGCAGGTATTTTAAGCAATTATTATTTAGCTTGACGCGCATGGGCGGTAGCCTGCGTGTGAATACGAAAATGCTCAATTAATTCGGAGAAGCGGGGTGATTTGCACGGTCCAAAACAAGGGGAACGCGTTTAGGTAAATTTGGACGCCTTAGTTCTGGGTCAACTAATGCATTTGCTAGTTGATTCCAGCGCTCAATTTTGACAACCTTAAAAATACGTCCCGCTTGGGTTATTTCTTTAAAAGTTGCATTAGGTTGTATTCTCATTGTCTTTCTCCTGATTAGTGAAACAGATGAACAGGATAGAAGAAATAGAATTATTAATGAAATTGAAAGTTTCTATCGTATTGATAGGCTTTTGCTATCGCTTAAATGATACTGCTAAATCAAACAAACCCCATTCAAATGACAATCCGAAATCGATTGAATAAGCACATCAATTGCCTTAGTGCGCGGGAAGCTTGATCGCCACGCTAAGGCAATTGTTCTTTGCGGGATGTTTGTTTTAAAAGGACGAACGCAAAGCAATTTATCGTAATGCTTAATTTGCGTTGCAGTACTTGGCAAAATGGTAATGCCCATGCCGGCAGCAACCATGTGACGCAATGTTTCTAATGAGGTGCCTTCAATCGTTTCTTGATCACCTGTTGCTTTGCAACATTGCGGGCAGGCTTTAATAACCTGGTCTCTAAAACAATTACCCGCACCCAGTAATAAAATATTTTCATTTTTTAAATCAGCGCAAGTGATGTTCTTATGCTTAGATAAGGGGTGTTCATTTGGCATTAATACGACAAACGGCTCTTCGTATAATTTTTTGGTTATAAAATCCCTGTTTCTGTAAAAGGCAGTGCAATAAAGATCGCATCCAATTCGCCGTGTTGTAATTTGGTTCTTAAATTAGCAGTAAAATCTTCCTGAATAATTAACGGCATTTTCGGCGCATGTTTTTTTATTTTTGGAATTAATGCGGGAAATAAATAGGGTGCGACGGTATAAATTGCACCAATTCTGAGAGTTGACGTTAAGTGTGTTTTGTCGTGCATTGCGATTTCTTTTATTTTTGAAACTTCTTCAAGAGAACGCTGGGCTTGCAGAATAATTTTTTCACCCGTTTCAGTGATGCGAATATCGTGGTGATGCCGTTCAAAAATAGCAATGCCCAGTGACGATTCTATTTTTGAAACAGCGACACTGAGGGTGGGTTGGCTGACGTGACATGCTTTTGCTGCATTGCCAAAGTGCTTTGTTTTCGCTAATGCAACAATATAATTCAGCTCAGTGAGTGTCATTTTTCCTCGTCAATGTGTTTTTTTATCGCAAGGTTTACAGTCGAAAATATCGGCTTCTGGTTGCAGTGAAATGTGATGAATATGATGTTTCATGTCGAGTAATTTTGATAATTTATTTAAAATGACTTGCCATTCTGCGATTTCATGAATATTGACGTGCGCAGACAATGCAATACTGCCGGATGATAATGTCCAAACATGTAAATCATGAATATCTAAAACGCCATCGACAGATTTTAATTCTTGCGAAACAGTTTCTAGGTTAATGTGCATCGGAACACCTTCCATTAAAATACGCAGTGATTCACGCAATAAACGAAAGCTGGAAATAATAATTAATACGCCAATTAAAATAGATAGGATGGGATCGATTGGATACCATTTCGTAAAATAAATCACAGCACCTGCAACCAGCGCTGCAAAGGAGCCCAATAAATCGCTTAAAACATGCAACAAAGCCGCACGCATATTCAATGTGCGTTCGCTTTTCGCAAGCATTGACGCAATGAATAAATTAATTAACATGCCGATAAAGGCGATGATCATTACGGTTACGCCATTCACTTTAACAGGTGAATGAATCCGGTCCACTGCGGCGACAATAATACCCAATGAAATAACCAGCATCAGCAAACTACTAAACCATGCAGCAACCACTTCAGCGCGCCCCATGCCATAGGAGTGTGTACGTGAAGCGGGTTTTTTAGCAACCCAAACAGCCAATGCGGCAATGCCTAATGACAAGGCATCAGAAACCATGTGACCTGCGTCACCCATCAGCGCAAGAGAACCTGCATGCCAGCCGGTTAATGCTTCAATACAGGCGTAAATTAAAATAACGCCGATGGCAATTGATAATACGCGCGATGGCGCGTTTTTGCCGTGAGAATGATCGTGAGTGTGTTTGTGATCGTGAGTGTGTTTGTGCGCCATAATCAGTAACCGCTGTTTTTAAATAAATGGTTTAATGTATTCTGAGCAAAAAATCCCAAGCGTTTTGCAAATGACTGTCTTATTTTAAAAGCAATTTCATAAATATCAAATTCATCTTTATGTTGTAACAAATAATCATCGCTTGTTTGTAATTTATCGACCAGTCTTTTTTCAATGCACTGTGTTGCAAACCAATGCTCGCCAGTTGCCACTTCATCTATCGCCACATTGGCGCGATGGTCTTTCACAAATGATTTAAATAAATCATGTGTTTCATTGATTTCAGCTTGTAATTTTTCGCGTCCTTCTGCGGTGTTTTTTCCAAATAGCGTGAGCGTGCGTTTATATTCCCCGGCTGTTACTTGTTCGAAATCAATATTATTTTTCTCTAATAATTTATGAAAGTTGGGTAGCTGTGCAACGACGCCGATGGATCCAATAATTGAAAATGGGGCTGCAATAATCGTGTTTGCAACACAGGCCATCATATATCCACCACTTGCTGCTACTTTATCAATTGATGCTACTAAATTAATTTTTGCATCGCGTAAGCGTTGTAACTGTGATGATGCTAATCCATAACCATGCACCATGCCGCCACCACTTTCCAATCGCAATAAAACTTGATCCGTTGGTTTTGCTGTTAATAAAACTGCAGTAATGGTTTCACGCAAATCATCAACCGCGGATGCCTTAATATCACCATCGAAATCCATCACAAAAATACGGTTTTTTATTTCATCTTTTTTGGATTCCTTTTTTTCTTTCTTTTGGGCTGCCTTGAGCGCTTTTTTTTCAGCCTTGGATTGTATTTCGCTATTAACGATATCAGCGATATCCTCATATTTCTCATTTAACTTTTTAATATGTAAAGTACCGTCTTGGTCGGCCTTTGCTTTCGCTTTAAGGGCAATGATAACGATAACGACAGCAAGAATCGCAATGACGATGGTGAGTGTTTTTAAAAAGAAAAGACCATAAGCAGCAAAAAAAGACATGTGTGTTTCCCGGCAATAGTTTCAAAGCGTCATTCTAGCGTGATGCGCCGAAAAATGACAATTCATATTTTAAGCTGCTACTATCTCAGATACACTAGCTCAGGTTATGAGGAAAATCAGGAGATCTTTGGCATGGAGCATTTACTCTCGTTGGTTGGTATCACCGACAAATACATCATTCATATTGTTGTCTTGCTGTTTTTCGTAACGGTCTTTGTTACCTATTTTCTTGATGTGTCGCAAACGAAAGACACAATCCTGCGTAATTACCCTGTGATTGGCCGTATTCGTTACTTTGCGCAGGATTTGGGGGTTTATTTGCGCCAGTATTTTTATGCGCGTGATCGTGAGGAATTGCCTTTTAATCGCGATCAGCGTGAATGGATTTATCGCGCAGCAGAAAATGTGGATACCACAATAGGCTTTGGAACAACGCGTGATCTACAAAAGCCGGGTACCATTCTTTTTGTCGATGCGCCATTTCCTTTATTGGGAGAGGATGCAGCAGAAGCACGGCCTATTACTTTCGGCCCTCAAACAACAAATCCCTATGTTGCTTACTCAATCTTAAATATTTCTGCAATGAGTTATGGTGCTTTATCAAAAAATGCGATAGCTGCGTTATCATATGGCGTGAAGGCGGTGTATCGCAATATCATCTCGAGGGGGGTTGCGATTTGATTGCCCAAATTGGTACCGCAAAATATGGTTTTCGCGATCCTGCTGGGAATTTCTCTGATGAACGGCTGAAAGAATTGGCCGCATTGCCGCAAATTAAAATGTTTGAAGTCAAATTGAGTCAAGGCGCAAAACCGGGAAAAGGCGGTCTTTTACCAGCGATTAAAGTAACGCCAGAAATTGCTAAAATTCGCGGCATTACGCCGATGGAAGATTCTGTGAGCCCCAATCGCCACCCTGAAATCGGTAACTCTGAAGAATTAATTAATTTTATTAATCATGTGCGCGATGTGAGTGAAAAACCGGTTGGGTTTAAGGTAGTTTTAGGGAGCTTTGAGTGGCTGGATGAATTGTTTTCATTGATTCAGAAGCGTGGCATAGCCTCAGCGCCTGACTTTATTACGATCGATGGTGCAGAAGGCGGAACGGGTGCAGCACCTGAATCCCTTGCTGATTACATGGGGTTGTCGATTACCGAAACATTGCCAACACTGGTTGATAAATTAAAAGAATATGGTTTGCGTGAGCGAATCAAAGTCATTGCATCGGGAAAAATGGTGACGGCAGGCGCGGTGATGGCGGCGTTATGTGCGGGTGCTGATTTTGTGAATTCAGCGCGCGGATTTCTATTTTCATTGGGGTGTATTCAAGCGCTGCGTTGCCATAATAATACTTGCCCAACAGGCATCACCACGCATAATCCACGAAAAGTAAGTGGGCTTGATGTAAAATCAAAAGCCTTAAATGTGGCAAATTATGTGCGACGGGTGAATTATGAAGTAGGTGTGATGTGTCATTCGTGTGGCGTCCATGAACCAAGAGAATTAACGCGTAATCACGCAAGAATTGTGACGAGCACGGGAGTTTCTGTTTCAATGGCGAAACTATATCCTGACATAGAAGCCAGAGTGAGCGATGTACTCAACTGACTACGTATATAAAATTATTTATGATCTGCTATGATTTCGTTTTTAAAATCATATGGACGCATTATGAATAAAATAATTTTTATTCTATTTTTATTTTTCTCATCGGCTATTTTTGCGTGGAATGGTAGTGGTCATCGTGTAATAGCACAAATTGCCTACGATCAATTAACACCCAGCGCAAAAGAGAAAATTGATGCGTTAACGGAAATTCGTTTTAAGTCAAAATACCCGGATGAACGATTTTTAAAAGCATCGACATGGCCAGATCAAATTAGAAAAACATCACCGCAATATAGCGCGTGGCACTTTATTGATTTGCCTTTTGTGAAAGACAATATCAAAACAGCAGCTCTTAACGCCCAAAATGTGGCGACCGAAATCACAGAGGCTGAAAAAATTGTTGCGGATAAGTCAGAAAAAAATAATCGCCGTGCAAAATATTTAAGTTTTTTAATTCATTTTTTAGGTGATATTCACCAGCCACTGCATTGCACAACTTTATATGACACTACATTTCCTCAAGGGGATGAAGGCGGTAATCGGTTTCAAATTAAAACCGCCATTTCCGATAATTTACATCAGTACTGGGATGAAGGATTGGGACTGTTTTATAGTGCGCCAGGCCATTATCATTTTTATTATTATCAAGTTGAGACCTTGGCAAAACAATTAATGGCAGAATATCCAAAGTCATTTTTTGGGGCGCGATTAGGGGTGATGTCGCCAATGCAGTGGGCACAGGAAAGTCATCAGTTGGCGGTGACTTCAGTATATCAAATTCAACCTAATGCGGTGCCAACAGATGCCTATATTGCACAAGGCCAAACAGTTGTGCGTGAACAAGTTGTGCTGTCGGGCGATCGATTGGCGATGGTGTTAAATAACTTGTTTAAATAGTCATGGCGTCTCGATCATTTCAATAGAAATAAAACTAAAGTGTTTTATTTTCAGGAATGCTGCTATAAACTGCATTATTGCCTTTAAAAATCAGGATATGAATCAATGACATCTCAAATCAGAACCCGTTTTGCGCCGAGCCCAACAGGCTATTTGCACGTAGGCGGCGCAAGAACCGCCTTATTTTCATGGCTTTTTGCACGCCATCACAAGGGCGTTTTTATTTTGCGGGTAGAAGATACGGATTTAGAACGATCAAACGAAGCGTCCGTTCAAGCCATCTTGGATGGGATGAATTGGCTGCAATTAAGTTATGATGAAGGTCCGTTTTATCAAATGCAAAGCATGGATCGCTATCGCGAAGTCGTCCAACAATTTCTAAAAAATGGTCATGCGTATCGTTGTACTTGTTCAAAAGAGCGTTTGGAAAAATTACGTGAAGCGCAAATGCTTGAGAAAGAAAAGCCGCGTTATGACGGCCATTGCCGCGATTTAAATCTTTCCGATGATTCTCCGTTTGTCGTACGATTTAAAAATCCACAAGCCGGCACGGTTGTTTTTGATGACCTTGTTCGTGGAAAAATTGCTGTTAATAATTCAGAGTTGGATGATTTAATTATCGCGCGTACCGATGGCGTTCCAACGTATAATTTTTGTGTTGTTGTGGATGATTATGACATGAAAATTACCGATGTTATTCGGGGTGATGATCACATTAATAATACGCCGCGACAAATTAATATGTTATTAGCATTGGGTGCACCATTGCCACGTTATGCGCATTTGCCGATGATTTTAGGAAGCGATGGTCAGCGACTATCGAAGCGTCATGGCGCAGTGAGTGTGATGCAGTTTTGTGATGAAGGTTACTTGCCTGAAGCCTTAATTAATTACCTGGTGCGCTTGGGGTGGTCCCATGGCGATCAAGAAATTTTTTCGCGCGAAGAATTAATTTCATACTTTGATTTGACGCATATTAATAATTCTCCCGCTGCATTTAACATGGAAAAATTGAATTGGTTAAATCAACATTACCTGAAAACTAAAAATCCTGCTGAGTATGAAAATGCTTTTGCGGATCAGTTAAAAAAATTAAATGTTGATTATGCTCACGGCCCTTCGCTCATTTCAGTTATGGACGCACAAAAGGAACGTGTGAAAACATTGAAAGAAATGGCTGTAAATAGCCGATATTTTTTCACCGATACATTAATTTATGATGATGCGGCTGTCAAAAAATATTTAACACCAGAAGCATTGCAGCTATTAAAAGCAGCGCATGATTATTTTTCAGCCATGACTGAATGGACGAAAGAATCCCTACATCAGGCAATTACGACTATTTCTACAGAGCAAAGTGTGAAAATGGGGCAGTTGGCACAACCTCTGCGAGTGGCAGTAACGGGTGGTACTGTTTCACCGTCTATTGATCTGACGATGCAGTTAATTGGAAAAGAAAGAGTATTGCAAAGATTGAATTTATTATAATTATTTCAGAAACGCGCCCGGCAGGGTGCGCGTGATACAACGAAACACCCCCAATGCCAGCAATGCAATAACAGCCATTGCCGCATATAACATCATATCTTTTTGCATCAACCCTGCTTGATTTGAAGTGACAGTCATATTAATTAAATAAAATGCCAATATAGCTGCAAAAGCGCGCACCGAACGTAATACGCCTAGCGCAAATAGCATGTGCTGATGATTGGGAATGAGGTCAGTGACGCGAGAGCTCATCGTGGGTTGAATCAAAAACTGTGCACTGGCAAATAGCAGCAATGTTGCAATCGGGTAAATTGCTGAGATTTTTGTGGCGTGTGAATGTAGCAATAAGCCCAGTGCTAGAATGCCGAATGCAATTGCCATTAAAATAATACCAAGCTGCAAATTAAAATAGGGGCGAGTGGAGGCGTTTCGTGTCACCCTACCCCAAAACAGCCCAAATAAAATATTTCCCAGTGGGTCTAGTAAAATGATAAAAGTAGCGGGTAACCCTATAAAAGGCAATACACTGGCGTGTAGAAAAACAAAAAATTGATTATATAAAATCGTATTACCTATCCAGTACGGCAGGCTAAATAAAAGCACCAAAATAATAAATGAAAAATAACCGCGTTCGTGGTTTCTATTTGATTGATATAAGCAGAGCAATGTAACCAAGATAAAAGCAGTCAATACTAACCATCGTGTCAATACAGCGTGTTGCAAACACAATAAAATCAGAAAAAATAGAGCAATGCAATTTCCGTATAAAATCAGCTGTTGCTTTAATGAGGCATGTGCATCCTCTAAAAACCAATAACACGTTATTAACAATAATAATGAAGCGATAATAAAAAAAATGCTATATGCAAAATATCGATAGCCTGTGGTGACGGCAAAAAGGAAAACAAGGGAGCCAATAAAAGCACCTATATTTAGGTAAATTTGAACAACATAATTACCCCGTAAACGTGTTTCTGGATCAACAAATTGTTTATTGAATAATAAAGTCACATTGAAAAAATAAAGGCCGCCGCCGAGAACATAGCAAGCCATCCCAATAACTTCTAAGTGATATTGCCTGGTTTCTAATAACAATGCAGCAGCGAGATTGAGTGTAATGCCTAGAAATAATGCATGTTTTTGATCATGATAATTTTTCATAATCAATGTCAGTGCCAATGAACACAGTGCAAATGCAATGCTTGCTGTTGTCGTGAGTGTGTATGCTTGGGTTAAACTGATCCCTTGGTGAGCCAAAATAAATGCCAGAGGGAACTTAAGAATAAGATAGCCAGAGAAAAACAAGGCATTGACAAAATTGGCAATCCAGAAGTTATGATGATATGGCTCAAGGTGATTAGTGTTTTTTACCGACATGATGCGTATGACTGAGAAAATTATGCTTCATCGTTTGGAATGTACTCATCTAAGCAATCATCGATCATTTGTGTTTGATTAAGTGATAAACGCGTAAATGCTTTTGGCGTTTCAATTTTTTGATTGTCGTCAAATGTATACTCTAGTATTTTCGCCATAAAAAATCCTCTTTTATCTGTTTGTTTTGGAGCGTATTATGCTGCGATCTGTTTTTAGTGTAAAGGTTAATCGATATGAAATTTCAATCCAGTGAGATTGATAATGAAATGCTCGCTGCATTGGCTGCATATTATCGCCAATTGCCGCTTGATGCGTCAGCTCGGCAATATTGCCTTTCGTATTGTCGCAGTCAATTAAATCAAGCGACTAACCCTGCGTCAGTCAAGCAATCCTTACCGCCAATCCCGTCAATATTGCAGATCGTTAATGCGCTCTCTTTTCTCACGGTTTACAGTGAGGGAAGGCTATTCAGTTGCTTTTTAGGAAGTGCTAATAATCTTCTTTTTGCAATGGATCAGGCATTGGCGTTTACCTCAAAAAAGATAATTGATGCTGGCTTATCATTTTCAAAAAAACAATTTAAAATTTCACTGTGTTTGCTATTCAACGAAACACTCACAAAACCAGATTTAATTCATCTTGGGCTGCATGGATTATCCATTTCACAAAACGACAAGATTGCCTTTTTCAAAAATTCAGTTCCGATGAATAAAAATTACAACTTGAAAAAAACACTGGAAAAACTATCAGAAAAATCTGGCTTGTCAAAAACTGCTTATCTTGAAGATGATGTTGAAGTGAGAGCGTATGACGCATTGGAATTCGCAGAAGATAATCAAAATCAATTATGTGATTTGTATCGGGGAAACACATTGATATTACAATCAGAAATCGATAAATCCAATTTGAAGAAGGTGTTTCTTTCATCTGTTAATTATATTGCTAAGTCAATATTGCCCTCTGGTGAAATGACTTATCTCGTTCATTCTGCCACTGGAAAAACAGAAACAGAAAAAACACTTTCGGCCATTACGCGCGTTATTGGCAGTATTTGGCAGTTATTGGTCGCATCTCACGATTACCAGCTGACAAGTAACATGGTTCAGGCAAAAAGGGCGCTTGAATTTATTGTTTTAAATTATTTTGTTGACGGCCAAGGTGTTAGTATTTCTGGGAAAACACATTTGGGTGTCAATAGCTTATTATTAATGGCTATTTTAGCGGTGAATGAAGATGATTATTTAAAAAATGAGCAAATGACGTTAATCACCTGTATTGAAAAACAAATCAGTGTTGATAAGCAATGTTTTCTCGTATCAGGTGATGAAGCTTTGCTTTATCCTGCTGAGGCGATGTTGGCGCTACTAATGTTGTTTGAAAAATCAAATAATTTATATTATCTTGAATTGTGCGAATCTCTTTTCCCTTACTACCAGTCATTATTTTTAATGACAAATAATAAAATGATGATGTCTCACTGGCTTTCAAAGTGTTGCGAAAAGCTTTTTTTTGAGAAAAAAAAAGAATCATATGCGAAATTTATATTTGAAATAAATGATTTAATACTTCCGTATCAAATTCCTGCGGGTTTTGCTGACGTTGACTTGACTGGCAGTTTCAGTGTGTCGGGAGATTGCCGAAGTACTGCAACACTCGCAGAAAGCCTATTGGCTGCCTACAGTGTTGCAGTTTACGTTAATGATACTGCCAGAATGAAATCATATGGAAAATCTGTTTTGATGGCGATTCGATTTCTTTTGCAAATACAGGTCACAGAGCGAAATTTTCAACATAATATTGCCGTAGGTGGATTCAGAAACAGTGTATATGACAACACTATTCGAATTGATAATGTTCAACATGTATTGTGCGTTTTGAATTTATCTCGGCAGCTTATATTTTGATTTTCTTTTTCCTGCGCGGCCAAATAATAAATTCGATTGCAGTGTGCATCCTGCATGTGCCGCATTAATTCACTGTCTTTAGAAAAAAGAAGGGGAGAGCCAATAATCACTCTTCCGTTGTGATCAGAAATCGTAATAATATAAGTAAAATCTGCTAGGTTCTGCTGCTCTTCAAGCAAGCGCGCTTTTATTTGTTTCATGTTTTAGTCTCCATGTGAAAGGATGTCATCATAAACTATCGCATTTGACTTTGTAATCCGGGATAACGAAATTTTTACTTTACAATGTTTGTAAATTATTGTTTACTCTCGCTCAAATTAGCGACGGGAGGTCTAAACATGAAAACGATTGGCGGGCGATTAAATCATCTATTAAGAAGTAATAATGTAACACAGCAAGAATTGGCAGATAAAGTAAAGGTGACTAAACAAACTATAAGTCAGTTATGTGCGGACAAAATATATAATTCAAAAGCTGTTTTTCCCATTACAAAATATTTCGGTGTTGATTTAGATTGGTTGCTAACAGGTAAGTCCTCAACAGGGCAAATAGACTTAGAAAATAATTTAATGATCCTCAATAAATTTCATCGAATCCCTGTTTTTACAACACGTATGTTAGATAAAAGCTTATTAATTAATAATAAGTTAATGTTAAATACAATAACTCCAGAATATGAGTTAACAGATGATTCGGAATATCATCGACTTTTTGCCATGACATCAACAAACAACGCGATGAAAATTCGTTTTGGTTTGAGCTCAACATTGATATTTCATACTAATTTACAAGTGCATGATGGTGATTTTGTCATTGTTTATTTGCCGGAAAAAGATTTGTTTATTTATCGTGATTTAAAAATAGAAAAAATAAAAAATTATTAATTCCTTTAGATGATGATTTATATAAACCTTTTGCAATGCATGACGATGACCTGATTGTGGCTGTTCTTTATGAGAAACGCATTAAACGTGAAATTAACACCTTGTCTTTTAGGCTTTAAATTAACTGTGTTTTTTTAACAGTACTTGATATGATTGAAAAATAATGAAAAAAAGGTGCAAATCATGCGAGAACCTTCAGGCAATCAATCCGGCGTTAATTTTTTCCAGTTGCACACTGACCACCCTATTAGCGAGTCAACCGATTTCAGTGCTTCGGTCAGGCTAATACAAGGCTCTGATAAAAAATCCGTCGCCATTTTTGATATAGACAATACCTTGCTGCTTACGGTGGGTTATAAACCAGCGTTGCCTGTTCCTAGGCAGTCAGGCTATGCCAGTGATATTTGGTTTACTGAAATTGCGAAGCAGCTTGATTCGGCGTCACCGGACTATCCTAAATTATTTATGATGCTTGTCGCAGAATATTCTAGAGCGCAGCATTATGTTAAACATACCACGACAGAAGACTGCATTATAGAAGAGCTATTATCATTAAAGGCAGCTGGCATTCCTATTTTAGGAATCACTGCGCGTTCATCGAGGTTGGCCGAAATAACTACTCGCCGTTTAGATGAATTGGGTATTCAATTTTCCGGTTATAACCATCAGTCGGCAGATTTAGACATTGAAAAAAAAGCGGGTATTGATAATGCGGTATATCACGCTGGTAAAATTTATTGTAGTGGTCGTTCTAAAAAAACATGTCTAAATGCTTTTTTAAAAACTGATGTTGGCTGTGAATTTTTTTCAGGTGTTACGCAAGCATTATTTATAGATGACAGTTTGAAGCATTGTGAGGATATGCGTCAGTGTTTGCTTGAGCTTAAAGTAACGCCGATTGTGGTTCATTATACGCACGTAGAAAAAAAACTAGCCGTCGCTACGCAAAAGGAAATGCAGGATGAGGCGGAGCAGCTAAAAAAAGATATCGCCGCATTGTGTTAAATGTGAGTCAGCCCATTTCCGCAGTAGAATCTCTTATTTAAAGTAGGAATAAGGCCTTTCTGATTCATTGTCTTGAAGTTCTGGTGTTTTTCCAGCGCAGAGTAAGTCCCGATATGGGCCGTAGGGTTGTTTTTCGGTTGCATATCGACTCAGGCTGAAAAATCCCGGGTTAAATTTTTCTGTTCGGAATCCCGCTCTTAAAAATGACATTTCAATTTTGCGTTGATAAGAATCACTCAAAATTTCTTGAAAAAGCAATAGAAATCCAGGGTCTATCGTTTGAAAATTATCTGCTAAATAAGAAAAAAAATCAAATTCAATGCAGGTTTTTATATGATCTCTATGTACAAGTTCCATTTCAATAAAAGGCTTTTTTGTTAACCTGCAAAGATTGTTAAAAACAATTTCTAATAATACAAGCTCAGATGGCATGTTTTTTTCACCAAACACTTTTTTTAAGGACGCTTTATCATGAAGTGGATAAATACATTCCTTTAAAAAATTAGAAAATTGTAAATCGTGTTTAAGCGGTTTTTGAAAATCTTTTCCATCGTAAATAATTTGCTGGTGTCTAAACGGCTTTTTTAATTTTTCATTGATAAAGTTATTGTTATCCATTTCTTTGAGTTGCGTTGCTGCAGCCATTAAGTTGCTCATTTCAAAAACAGGTGTTGAATAACACTGAAGAAAAAAGAATTTCGTATTTAACATGTAATATGAATATATCTCAGGTGCGTCTGGGTGATTCATTAATGTGATATTTTTCGTTGATAATGTGTCTGAATTAAGTACATGTATTTCAGATTCAGAATTTAGAAACGTTGCTTTAATTGCGCCGCAACGCGCGGGAATTTTTTCTATTTCTAATTCCGGGAAGTGACGTAATAAATTATTTATAAAAGAATCCACATGGCGTTTTTTTTCCATCCCGATATGTTCGCTGGGTTTGTAGCTCACTGTTGCTTTTAAAATATTGTCCATCCAGTTTTTTTCATTCAGAATTACATCGAATAATGAAAATTGGTCAAAATGTATCATGGACATGGCATCTTTCCCGCCCTTTTTTCCAAATAAAATGACAATTCTGCACGTTTCAATTCCGCCAGTGTATAAGCCATTACAGGGTGAACTTCCTTCAATCCATCGAACGGTTTTTCCTTGTAAGCAGTTGATTAATTTTACATATGATGGCATGGCATAAACCTTTTTTTGATTTTATGATTATGCTATCAGGTGATCCTGAAGGAAATATTAATTTTGAGAATTTATATGTACCTTTAGACTATTTCAGAAATTCATTTCGATTTAAATTTTGATAAATATTGATCAATTCCGATCGCTACTGTATCCTGCAAGAAATATCATAAATTGATAGGGAAATCGTGACTGTACAGTCAAACACTTTTGACGAATACCTCATGAACGTTTCTAAAATTGCAGCTTTAAATTACCCAAACTCAGCTAGAAGAAGAATTAAATTTTTTCTGAGAGTGTTGTTGAACGGCAAAAAATGCCTTCAAAAAATTGAAGATATTTTTAGTCATCCGAAATTAAATCAAATCATTATCGACAACCCAAGTCAGTATACAAAAATTTTCTTCCCGTATCTTTACCGGGGTTTAAAAATAAATGATCGTATTTCTTCGATCAGAAATCATTATCAATTTATAAGAAAATATTGGAATAAAAAATTGACCAATGCGGTTTATCATAAAAAACAAATGCATCTGGCTGAAATAAGTTTTGATCAAGACGCTCGTTTTTATATTGCATTAGAACAAACAGGTGGAACGCGGTATGAAAATGAGAGTGAAATTTTAATTAGCTTGTTTGCACAAGAAAAAATTATATCTGTTGGTTTCAATTTCACGGTAAATGAAAATGGCGACAGTGGAATTTTTATTAGCACGATGCAAGGATCAAGTAGAAAAGATTTCCATGAGCTCAATCATATTATAAAAGATTTTACGAAAAAAACCGGCGGCATGAGACCGCAAATGTTTTTAATTTTTGCATTAACCGTGATTGCCTCATCATATAATCTAAAAGAAATTCTCGCGTTAAAAATGAATTCTCACATTAAGCGAAAGCGAATAAAAGCAAACATGGATGCTTTCTGGGATGATTTTGGTGGAAAACCAGCAAATGAAAATTTTTATGCTATGCCGCTTACTTATGAGCGAAAATTAATTGAAGACGTTAAAACAAATAAACGTGCCATGTATAAACATCGATATAAGGTGCTGGATAATGTAGAACAGCAAATTCGATTAGCGCTTGCAGCACAGTAAATATAAAAGCATTTTCAAATTTTCGCGAAAAATCTCTATTTTCAATAGCGATGCTACTGCAGCTGTGTCAAATGGGGCGGCGTCAATTGAACTGATAGTTTAATTTATTGTTTTTATGAGATTTTTTCAGTTCGATTTTTTGTTGTGCCCCCAGCTCCGATGCATCTAGCCACTAATATAATCTATAATAAAGGAAAAGCCACTTTTCTTTATTAACGCTATTGCTTAATAAAGTTCTTTTAGTTACAGTTATCCTTAATAAACGAAATGCGGTTTCCCTTTATTAGCGGGAGTCAAAATGACAGTCTTTTTAGAGCGAGTAGGTGAACCTATTCAGTGTTCAGTTGCCGGTGAAGTTTATTGTTCTTATATGCCGCGTCCTTTGCCGCCAGTTCCAGCCATCGAGATGGAGAAACTCTACCTTTTATTAGATCAAGCAAATGTAGCGCTGGGTCGACTAGATGGCTTAAGTGTTATTTTGCCTGAACCCTCTTTATTTTTATATATGTATATTAGAAAAGAAGCGGTTTTATCTTCGCAAATTGAAGGAACGCAATCGTCATTGTCAGATCTCTTGTTGTATGAAGACAATAATGTGCCTGGTGTACCAAATCAGGATGTGGTTGAAGTTTCAAATTATGTTGCTGCAATGGAGCATGGTTTAAAGCGGATTCAAGGTGGCTTTCCTTTATCATTACGTTTAATTCGTGAAATGCATGAAGTATTGTTAAGTCATGGCCGTGGTAGTTCAAAACAGCCTGGTGAATTTCGCCGTTCGCAAAACTGGATTGGCGGTACACGACCCGGAAATGCAAAATTTGTGCCGGCACCTCCAGAAAAAGTGATGGACTTGCTAGGCTCGTTGGAAAAGTTTTTACATGATGAAACAGTTCAGCTGCCCACGTTAATTAAAGCGGCATTGGCGCATCATCAATTTGAAACTATCCATCCATTTTTAGATGGAAATGGGCGATTAGGGCGTTTATTGATTACTTTTATTTTGTGTGTCGCGGGCGTTATGCGTGAGCCTATGCTTTATCTCAGCTTATATTTTAAAACTCACCGACAAGCGTATTATGATCATTTACAATTGGTTCGTGAAACAGGTGATTGGGAAGAATGGATTCAGTTTTTTCTAAAGGGTGTTATCGAAACAGCCAATCAAGCAATCGAAACAGCGCAGAGAATTTTAAAATTATTTACGGCAGACCGTACAAAGTGTGAAGCGATTGGTAAACCTTCGGCATCTATATTGATCGTTCATAGCTATTTACAAAAGCATCCCATCACTGATGCTAAAAAAATAACGGAGCATTGCAAAATTACATTGCCAACCGCCAATAAAGCACTGCATCATTTGGCAGACTTTGATATTGTTAAAGAGATCACAGGTAAAGTTCGCAATAAAATTTATGTTTATCAAAAATATCTTGATATTTTAAATGAAGGTGCGGGACCGCTGGATGAATGATAATTTTATTTAAAATTCGCTAGCTCTTCGTCGACATCCTTCATCGTGTAATGAATAATTGATATTCCTAATTTTCTTAGTGTTGCGATAAACCCTTCAAGTGACTCACCGGAGAGCTTTGCCGCTTTGGCTAATGTCAGCACACCTTCTTTGTACAAGTGCACAGCTAATGCCGGGCGCAAACCAAATTCGATTAGTTCATCGGTAAAGGGGATTGCTAGAAAAACAGGTCGCCCATGCTTAGTGATCAGCGACATTCTGCCTGCTTCTGCACCGTGTATTAGTGCGCCCGTGTGTTCCCGTAGGTCGCGTACTGAAAAGGTATTCATAGATCACCAATTCCAATATTAAATGGAGGCGGCGGGGATCGAACCCGCGTCCGCTGACTCTCGTTCATTGGCTCTACATGTTTAGAGCTGCCTTCAAGTTTAACCGTTAGCATTCCAGCAGTCGGGATTATCTAACAGCGAGCCCTTTGGTTTTAACAACCGTACCATGAGCCATGATCCGTTTGCGATCTTACCTATATGACTATTGACACCAACCGATAAGCGAACCGGGTCAATAGGCTGTGCCGTTTCTTAGGCGGCGCGGAAAACCAGGTTAGACTGCTTACGCAGCTTTAGCCAAGTCCCCTGCAGCGAAGTTGCTATCGTTTGCAACTAGAAATTACAATATTTATTTAACGAGCCTTTTTGTGTTGCTCGACATGCACCTTTGACCTTAATATCGACGTCGAAACCGATCGCCCCCAATTAAGTACTGCCATTTTACCTGTCATAGTTGAAATAGCAAGATTTATGCACACTAGCACCTAAACTGCTTATTATTGTTGTAGTTTTGTGGAATTATCGTCGTCCGGGGTTATGCCGCGCTCAACTTTGGCGCATATAATTTCGCTTTCGGTTTTAGTTAACAATTTCCTGACATTATTACGTTCTTGGACGGTAGTGTCTTTGCTGAGAAAAGCAAAATTCGAATTTTTGTGTTTATCATTTATTTCTCCTGCTGCAGATAATATTTTCAAAAAAACCGTTTCTGCTTGCTCATGTGTTATTTCGGGATTTGGTAAATTGACCTTAAGATGATTTATTTGGTAGCGAATTGTGCTGACAAGTTCCGTTAAACTTTCATTTCCTGTTTTTATGGTGTTTAATTTATCGACAAAATCATTCATTGCTATTAACAGTTCGAATTTTAAGAATGCCACTTTAGCCAATGTTTCTACTGATGATTTTGAAATTTCTGAAAGAGTTGGTATCTGCATTAATTGCATTTCAAGCGCCTTAATTTCTTTTGCGTCTGCCCCTGGGTTTTTTAACCAATCAATCAATTTTTGTTTGAAGGTTTCTAGTACGGCATCTTCCTTTTGGCCAATAAGTGTTTTGGAAAGCGCCTGAAGGCCGGAATTTTCTGTTAATGAATCATGAAATTTCGTTGCTGAATTAAATTGCGTAACAGCATCTGCGACAGATGAAGGTTGGTTTGAAAAAATGAGCATTGTTAGTAGTTGTGGCAGAAGGGGGTCATTTTTGGTTTTTTCATTGGCTAATAAGTTGGCTGCGCTGTTTAATGCGGTTGGATCGGCATTTGAGTAAATAGATAAAATATTCACAATCTCGTTAACGTCTTTAGGATTATTTTGTGAAATCTCATTCATTATCGCTGCGAGAATCTTATCTGCTAATTTGTGTTGGGAAATTGCTAAAATTATATAGTTTTTACCCTCTGGATATAAAGGATGTTTTGGATTCATTGTTAGCAATTTACGCCCAATCTCTTGTAATTTTGCAATGAATTTATTAGTAAGATTCTCCTTTCCTGCAAGAAGGTCAGGTGAAGCGGGAGTGACTCCCGTCTTTAATTTTTGATCGATTTCGGATAAGTTTTTGGATATTTCATTCTGTTCTGAAAATGGATTTCGCATGTTCATTCTCCTAATTTGTATATCACAATTGTAGTATAAAAATAAGAAATGACAGGAAAATGGAAATTTAAAAAAGACTATTGAAATCAAATGATTGAAAATTACCGCCTCAGCACACGCAGTTTTTCGCGGTTCCAATCACGTTCTTTAATGGCAGCGCGTTTGTCGTATTCCTTTTTACCTTTGGCAATGGCGATTTGAATTTTCACGCGGTTGTGAAGCCAGTGTAAATCGAGCGGAACGATTGTGTAACCTTCACGCTCTTTTGCGATTTGTAGCTTATTGATTTCCTTTCGATTCAATAACAGCTTTCGCGTGCGGAGCGGGTCGGGATCAATATGGGTTGATGCCGTTTTTAAGGGCGTAATATGCGCGCCAAAAAGCCAGGCTTCATTGCCCTTTAAAAGAATATAACTTTCTTTCAATTGCACGTGGCCTTCGCGAATGCTTTTGATTTCCCAGCCTTCCAATACCAAACCCGCCTCGAACTGCGTTTCAAGGGCGTAGTCATGCCATGCTTTTCGATTACTGGAAATTAATTTGTTTTCTGGGGATGTTTTGCTCATAATGCGCGTAGTTTAACAAAAAGTATGAGAAAAACCTATGCCTGTTATTCATCGTTCATCCATCGTGCCTTATACCGCAGAAAATATGTATGATTTGGTCAATGACATTGCGCATTACCAAGAATTTGTACCGTATTGCACGTCGAGTATTGTTCACGAAAAAACAGATGATGCAATTCGCGCGACATTGGTATTGTCTGCCAAAGGAGTGAAAAAATCGTTTACCACTTTAAATCGGCTACAAAAAAATCGCTCGATGGAAATCCAATTGATTGACGGACCCTTTAAAAAATTAGAAGGGTTTTGGCGATTTGAGGAACGTGATGAAAATCATTCTGAAGTAAGGCTGGATTTGGAGTTTGAATTATCCAATAAAATAATGGCGATGATGTTTGGGCCTGTTTTCAATCAAGTCGCTGGATCATTGGTGGATGCGTTTATTCAGCGCGCAAAGGATATTTATAAATAGCACAGAAGCGGTAGCCCTCGCGTGCGTTAACGGTGTATTGAGATTGAGAGATGTATCCTATGATGAATATTACGGTTTCCTACGCAACACCTCAAAAGCAAGTCGAAATCCCATTGATTGTCGATGAAAGTTGCACGGTAGAATTAGCCATTCAACGTTCAAAAATCATCAATGAATTTCCTGAAATTAAATTAGCCACTATTGCAGTGGGCATTTTTGGTCAGCGGGTGAAATTAGATGCTAATTTACAATCGGGCGATCGCATTGAAATTTATCGTCCACTCATAATTGATCCGAAAGAATTGCGGCGATTGAAAGCGAAGAAGTGATTTTTCGAAATAGACATCAGTGTCGCTATGGGGCTTTTACACCATGTGGTTGAAAGGGTGTGGGTATACGTTTTCTTTTTTGGTGTGGTCACTGTTTCCAGCATTGTCGAGCCGTTGTTTTGTGTATAATGGTGATTCTAGTTCACGTGCCGCAGCTGAAACGCCTGGAAACAAAGAGGTTCGCCTTGTGTGGGCTGATTTAGAAGCGGGTTGACCTGTGCCGGCTGATTTAGAATTAGATGGTTTGTCTAGCATGTTTCTCTCCGGTTTTTTATTTAAAATCACCTTCAATTTATGCTCGAAATTAAACCAGGTCAAGGCGCAATGCGTCAAATAAAGAAATTAATGTGGCCTTAATGTTGGGTGTTATTAGGATTTTTAATTTTTGGGTAAATCCGTTTTCATATCCACCACATGATTATTTTGGAAAGTAATAATAAAGCGCGTAATCACTGTTTTATTGCGCGTAGGTTGTTGCGTGTAAATATAAGCCAAGCGATTATCCGCGTAAATATTTTCTAAAATTGGCGAGCCAAGTAAGCTAACCACTTCTTGCGAAGACATGCCCACTTTAACGGTTTCCATTTTCGCAGGCGTTAAGATATTGCCTTGTTCAAAAACTTGGTGATAAGCGCAGCCGCATAGCGTGGTTGTGATGAGAATTAAAAATAGGCGTAATAGTTTCATGGGTTGCTCGCGTTGGTTTAATTGCTGAGAATAATAGCTGATTTTTTGATGGCCGTATATTATTGTGTTATTGGCATTTCTGACACAGTCCATAAACTGTGTGATGATGTTCTGTGATTTTAAAACCTGATTCTTTAGCAATCTCACTTTGCCTTTTTTCGATCGCTTCATCATAGAATTCTTTTACGTTTCCACAGCGTTCGCAGACCATGTGATCGTGGTGATGACCTTGCTCAATTTCAAACACAGAAAAACCGCCTTCAAAATTATGACGGCGAATTAATCCAGCAGTTTCAAATTGCGTTAATACACGATAAACAGTCGCAAGCCCCACGTCATCGCCTTGATCTTTTAATTGCTGATAAATTGATTCAGCGCTGACATGGTGTGGTTTTGCATTTTCTAAAAATCCGAGAATTTTTAATCGAGGGGCGGTTATTTTGAGGCCTGCGCGTTTGAGTTCGGTGTTGTTCATGAATACTTTATCGCTATGGTTAAAGTGCTTTGCAAGAAGTACGTGAGGGCGGCTGCCCCCACTTTTGATGTCGCGTTGGCTGTATTACTTCAGAAAAGCATATTTCTTTGGCGACAGATCCGGCGTACAAGTTGCATCATCATTATTAACCAATGTAATGGTGTGATGATCTGGCGCCGCATTGTAAATGCTGCTGGGTTGTTCGCTTAAGGTGAAGCGATAGGTGTCGATAAGAATTTTTTTTGTGCAGCTTTGATCTGAACATTGGAAGTATTTAAAAGTATTTCCGCCCAAATGCAACATGCCTGCACTGATTGCATCGGGCACATCAGCGTTATCAATAAACAAATCTTCACCTGGTGCCACGCATTCAGTTGCTGTTTGTGAAAAACCAACAATTTTTTGTTGAACGTAATGCGCTTTCGAATCACCTTGAATTAATACGCAGGTCGACGCTGTTTTTGTATCAGGATTTGTTGATCCGGGTGGGCATGAAACCAGGGCATAACCAGAACTTGTGATAAAACAAGTTGTTGCAAAGACCAATGTTGTTAATGTACGCATGAAAAACCCCTTATTATTTTTTTGAACGCCGAGTATAAAATAAACCGTCCTGTTTTACAATTGCGCAATACGTACGCTCTGTTCATGTAATTTTTCAAGTGTTTGTAAGCAGCTTTCTAATTGTGCTCTCACTTCTGCAACGACATTTACCGGCGCCTTTTCTGTAAAAGTGGCATTGCCCAATCGCGCTTCCGTTTGCATTTTAATTTTTTCAAGCTTTTCAATTTCTTTATTTAAACGCGCTAATTCAGCAGATTTGTCGATTAATCCAGCGAGCGGAATAAATATTTCTAATTGATCAGAAATAGCGGTAGCGCATTCTGGAATAATTTCATCATCGCGCCGCCATTTTATTTCTTCGATCTTGGCGAGCGATTTCAAATAATGTGCGCACTTTTCAGAGAATAATTTATCTTGTGTAATTCCCTTGTCAAAAATAACAGTAATTTTTTTGGCAGGAGAAACATTCATTTCGCCGCGTATATTACGAATGACTGTAATTACTTTCTGCAACCAAGTAATGACGTGGTCGCTATCGCTTTCACTTTCATTCACATTAGATAGCGTATTTGCAGATGGATAAGGCTGCAACATAATACTGTCACCTTTAATGTCGAGCATCGGCGCGATTTTTTGCCAAATTTCTTCCGTAATGAAAGGCATGATGGGGTGTAACAATCGTAAAATATTTTCCAATACAAAAATTAAAGTGTGTTTTGTGCCAGAAGAATCCTTATTTTCAGATAAATCGCATTTTGATAATTCTAAATACCAATCGCAATAGGTATTCCAGACAAATTCATACAGTAATTTTGCTAGCTGATCAAAACGGTACTGAGAAAAATGCAAATGGGCTTCTTCAATGGTTTTATTTAATTGATTGAGAATCCATTCGTCAGCAATGCGCTTTTTTGAAAAGGGAGGGCAAGGAAGATTTTCACCGATATTCATCAAAACATATCGTGTTGCATTCCAAATTTTATTGCAAAAATTACGATAGCCCGTCAATCGCGCCATATCAAAATTAATATTGCGGCCTGTTGAAGCCAATGCGCAAAATGTAAATCGCAAAGCATCCGTACCGCTTGCGGGAATACCGTCAGGGAAATCTTTTTCTGTTTGTCTCGCAATGGCTTTTGCGAGTTGCGGTTGCATTAATCCCGAGCTGCGTTTTTCTAATAATGCTTCAAGCGAAATGCCGTCAATCAGATCAATTGGATCGAGCGTATTGCCTTTTGATTTTGACATTTTTTGGCCTTGCGAATCACGAATTAACCCCGTGATATACACTTGTTTGAATGGCACTTTACCCATGAATTTCAGGCCTAACATCGCCATGCGTGCAACCCAAAAGAAAATAATATCAAAACCAGTTACCAATACGCTGGTTGGGTAAAATGTTTCAAGATCATCTGTTTGTTCAGGCCAGCCCAATGTTGCAAAAGGCCATAATGCGGATGAAAACCACGTGTCCAATACGTCGTCATCTTGTTTGAGTTCAATTTGATTGCTTAAATCGTAACGTTCACGCACATCGGTTTCATGTAAGCCAACATAGTGATTTCCTTTGTCATCATACCAAACAGGAATGCGATGACCCCACCATAATTGTCGGCTGATGCACCAATCCTGAATATTCTCAAGCCATTGTAAATACGTTTTCCCCCAATTTTCGGGAACAAATTCAATGTCGCCTTTTTCAAACGCATTGATCGCCACTTTTGCCATCAAATCCATTTTTACAAACCATTGGTCTGTTAATAAAGGTTCGATAATTACCCCTGAACGATCACCGCGCGGAATATTATTTTCGTGGTCTTCAATTTTTTCAATTAAATCCAGGGCTGTTAAATCTGCAATAATTTTTTTACGTGCAACAAAGCGATCAAGGCCGCGATAATTCTCAGGGACGTCGTCATTTAATTTTGCATCAAGCGTCATGATATTAATTAAGGGTAATTGATGGCGTTGCCCCATCGCGTAATCATTAAAATCATGTGCGGGCGTGATTTTCACGCAACCTGTTCCAAAAGCAGGGTCAACGAAATCATCGGCGATGATAGGAATTAATCGATCGGTTAATGGCAGGCAAACTTGTTTTCCAATTAAATGTTGGTAGCGTTCGTCTTCTGGATGCACAGCAACAGCAGCATCACCCATCATGGTTTCAGGGCGAGTGGTCGCAACAATAATTTTTTCATCAGAACCGAAAATAGGATAACGCAAATACCATAAATGTGATTTTTCAGTTTCAGTGGACACTTCTAAATCGGAAATGGCAGTTTTTAACTGAGGATCCCAGTTTACCAATTTTTTACCGCGGTAAATTAAGCCATCGTCATGCAATCGAACAAAGGCTTCAACGGTTGCGCGTGAAATATTATCATCCATTGTGAAACGTTCGCGCGTCCAATCAATGGATGCGCCCATTCGGCGAATTTGGCTGGTGATGGTTTGGCCTGATTGGTGTTTCCATTCCCATACTTTCTTTAAAAATGCTTCGCGACCCAAATCGGCGCGTGTGATATTTTGCTGAGCCAATTGTCGTTCAACAACCATTTGTGTCGCGATGCCCGCGTGATCAGTGCCTGCTTGCCATAACGTGTTATCGCCTTGCATGCGATGATAACGAATCAAGGTGTCCATTAAGGTTTGTTGAAATCCATGCCCCATGTGCAAAGTACCGGTGACATTAGGCGGTGGCAACATGATGCAATAAGGTGCGCCGGTCCCCGCAGGAATTGAAAACCCCTGTTTTTCCCAATGGTCAGACCACTTGAATTCGATTTCGGTAGGTTGATAGGTTTTTTCTAATTCGTTGTTTATCATAATTTCTACTTATATCATTAAATTAATCTGTTAGAATCTATTAAGTTAGAACCTGGGTGAATTTTCAGCTTCGCGGTGAAATTCCATGTTCGTAGCGCGAACAATCGGGGTATTTTTTCATAAAAGGCGTGCTTTGTCGTGATAATTTTTCGTTATCTTACAAAAGAAATCCTGGCGACCCTGTTGGCGGCTACTTTGTTGCTATTGGTTATTTTTGTGACAAACCAATCCTTGCAATTTTTACAGCGCGCCGCATTAGGGCAAATTCCCGCAACGCAAATTTTGCATGTGATTTTGCTACAAATACCGCTGTTGTTACCCTATGTGTTGCCGCTCGGATTGTATTTGGGTGTGTTGTTAACATTGAGTCGCATGCACCTTGATTCTGAAATGACAGTGTTGTCAGCTTGTGGCGTGAGTCGCGCGAAAATAACGCGAATGGTGTTGGCGATCGCCCTGTTTGTCGCGTTAATTGTAGCTTGGTTAATGGCTTCCATCGTGCCGAAAGCACAGGGGCAAATAAATGCGATGCTAAATAAAGCGGCTGTGACTGCGTCGGTTCAGCAGGTTATTCCAGGTCGTTTTATGGTTTTTGGAAGAGCCAATCAAAACCCCATTGTTTTTTACGCGGCAAAAGTACATGAACATACGGCATTGCAAGGTGTTTTTCTGGCACAGCGTGCGAAGGACGGCGCAGGAATTGTGAACAAATGGAGTGTGATTGTTTCTAAATCCGCAGTCGAAAAAAAATTTCCAAATCATCAAGGGCATTACGTTATTTTTAGTGATGGTTATCGTTATTCAGGCGTGCCAGGCGAGAAAAATTATCGAATATTGCGGTTTAAAACATATGGTGCGCGCTTAACGGTCGCTGACATTCCAACGCCCAATGCCGTGCAATACTATTCATTCATGAAATTATGGTCAATCAGTCCTAAAGATAAAAGTGCTGCTGCTGAGTTGCAATGGCGTTTGGCAATGCCTATTTCTGTGTTGGTTTTTGCATTATTGGCCGTGCCCTTAAGTGAAGTGCGTCCACGATATGGAAAGTTTACACAATTATTTCCTGCTATTTTAATTTATATTGCTTATGCAGATTTAATTTTTCTGTCGCGTTCATGGATTAGCGCTGGTAAGTTATCCGCAACGTGGGGAATGTGGTGGGTGCACGGATCTGCTTTATTGTTGGCAGCACTTTTAATGTTATATCGCGTAGGTTGGCGGCGAATTCAAAAATTATTTTCAGGAAATAAAAAATGAAAATATTGGACCGATATATTGGTAATGCAATTATTTTTTCTACGCTCATTGTGAGCGCGGTTATTGTCGGCATTCAAAGTTTTTTATCACTGATTGCGCAAGTGCATTTTGTGGGTGAACAAAATTACACTATGCTGAAAGCGCTTTTATATGTGGGCATGCAAATTCCAGCACAGATATATCAACTATTTCCGATAGCGGGATTTCTAGGTGCGCTCATAGGATTGGGTCGGCTATCGTCAAGCAGCCAATTAATTGTGATGCGTGCATCAGGTATGTCGATCATGCGGATAATGTGGAGTGTGATTAAAACCGCATTGCTGATGATTATTGTGGTTACCGCTATCGGAGAAGGTGTAGGCCCTGTTTGGCAACAGCAGTCAGCGGTGATGCAGCAAGAAGCATTGTATCCGCCGCACAACAATGATTTGCTGAATTCCATCTGGTTGCATCAAGAGAACAGTTTTACGCATATTGGTGAATTAACGGATCAAGGCAAAATGCTGGATGTAACGCGATATCGTTTTGGACCGCAGGGTCGTTTAAAAAAAGCAACAGCAGCAGAATCAGGTGAATTGATTCATGGTCAATGGACTTTATCTAACCTTAAAGAAACCATCTTTGAGCATCAGCAAATCGAAATAAAAAAGGAAAATGAAGAAGGCTTGCAATTGGTTTTTCAGCCCAAATTGCAGGTTGAAATGAAAACTGTTTCTGGAGAACAAACATTAACCGCGCTTTATCATACTATTCGTTATCGACAATCGGTCGGATTGGGCATTGATAAATATTTATTTACGTTTTGGCAACGCTTATTGCAACCTATTACGTCACTTGTATTGATTACGTTGGCTGTGCCTTTTGTGTTTGGTTCCTTCAGAAGTGCAACAATGGGATTGCGTTTATTAACAGGTGTTTTAATGGGGTTTGCGTTTTATATGTTAAATCAATTGTTTGGACCGATTACACTTGTTTACCAATTCCCCCCTTTGTTTTCAGCAGTAATTCCAACGTGCTTGTTTCTGCTGATTGGGATTTTTTTACTGTTTCGTACGAAACAGTGAATTAGGTTTGTGATGTATTAGAAGTAGGGTGTCCACGCTCTAAATCACATACTTGCATACTCCAATAAATGGACCCGGAAACAGAGTCTTTCTGAAATAATAATATTATTTATCGCAACAGGCCTCTCATCGCAAAAAGCAAATCCAATCAGCTCAGAAACGCATCCCGGCAGGGTGCGTGCGAACGCGCATATTATCGCCTCTACTTCATACTTCCTTAAGTCTCACTCTGTATGATTCATA